>JAOAAX010000102.1 GCA_026418675.1 Chthoniobacterales bacterium
CAGCACGCTTTCGATGCTCCGGATGATCCAGAGCGAGATGAGGATCCCGAGAACTAAGGCAATGAGCATTCCCCAGAAAGCAAACTGAGAAGTAGTGGAAAGTTGGGTGACGATTCCTTCGGCACGTGTAAGAATAAAAAATCCATTTTTTTGCAGTAATGTTTTAAGTTCTTGTGAAGTTTGATTATAAAATTTTGCACGTATTTCACTTGTATTTTTTAGTTTTTCATAGTTTTCAACAAATAGCTTCGAATTATTGTCTAATTCATTAATATTTTTTTCAGATTGAACAAGCATTTGGAGAAGTGTATCATTGTTTAAAGAATTTTTTAAATGTTGAACTTTCTGTTTAATTTTTTCCAGATTTTTTATACTCTCTTTGAAAGAAGAATAATCGCGTTTATTTAGAGCATGGTAAAAAGCTTGGATGATTTGATTGAGTTGCTCTGTGATGTAACTAACGTCGGATAAATGGTTAATTCGTTCCTGTATTAGGGATAGTGATAGATTTGAATTGAGGGTTGAATGAATTTCAGACTTCAAGCTGTTTAGTAATCTTCCAAAAGATGTAATACATTGTTCTGACTCATTTTGAAATGAAAGAACACTGGAATTCATTTTTTCCCAACAGTCATGGTTATCATAAACTATTTTTACATATTCACTGTAAGAATTGCGAAAACTTTCAAAAATTGGCTTTATTTCGGATATAGAAGGGTATTTATCGAATAATTCTGAAGCTTTAGAGACGGAATTCTCGAATTCCTTAATACTTTCTTCAACTTTTTTCCAATCCTGTGAAGATCCAGTTAATATGTATGTTCTTACGGAAAGTATGAGTTTCTCCCAGAAGCTGACAATCTCAATCAATTCATTGTTGCTTGGCAAA
>JAOAAX010000103.1 GCA_026418675.1 Chthoniobacterales bacterium
TCTCAATCCCCTTATGAAAGTCGGGGAGTCTGAAGCACAGGAGAACCCAACCCCCCAAGAGCAACCCGAGTCTCAATCCCCTTATGAAAGCCGGGGAGTCTGAAGGAAAACACGGCCCTGGATCTGTTAAGCCTGGAGTCTCAATCCCCTTATGAAAGCCGGGGAGTCTGAAGACAAGTACAGAGTAAACCGCCGCATGGCGGCTTGTCTCAATCCCCTTATGAAAGCCGGGGAGTCTGAAGTTTAGAGAGGGCCATATTATGGTATGGATTTTGTCGTCTCAATCCCCTTATGAAAGCCGGGGAGTCTGAAGGCCAAAAATGCATCTTTACCCGATCTCATTGCCGTCTCAATCCCCTTATGAAAGCCGGGGAGTCTGAAGTTAGAGATCTTTCGGCAACAAAAAGAGCCGCCTTGTCTCAATCCCCTTATGAAAGTCGGGGAGTCTGAAGGGGGGGTGCAGGTGGTCCGGCGGACCCCCTAGGTCTCAATCCCCTTATGAAAGTCGGGGAGTCTGAAGCAACAGCAAGGCCAGCGACGGGTCGGCAAGATCGGGTCTCAATCCCCTTATGAAAGTCGGGGAGTCTGAAGCAGATGATATGTTCGCCGGGATTAACATCCCGAGTCTCAATCCCCTTATGAAAGTCGGGGAGTCTGAAGTTCCCAAGAATTTTGGGGAGTATCACATATGTGAAGTCTCAATCCCCTTATGAAAGTCGGGGAGTCTGAAGAAGTGAGTGCCCGAGAAGAGGGGGGGCTTGTCCTGTCTCAATCCCCTTATGAAAGTCGGGGAGTCTGAAGAGTAGAGGGGGTCCTGCACCCCCAGTACTGGGG
>JAOAAX010000104.1:0-433 GCA_026418675.1 Chthoniobacterales bacterium
ACGTTTACGTGCGGTTTCGTCCGCTCGAATTTCTGCTTGGCCATGGATCTGTTGCTCCTTAAGACAAGGCGCGAAAAGATGCCGCTCGTGCCAGCAAGACTGGCACGAGCAGCCGGACGAGCGTCGCGCTTCGCTCGCCACTGTAGTCGGCTGGAGCCTACGACGGGACTTGAACCCGTGACCTCGTCTTTACCAAAGACGTGCTCTACCGGCTGAGCTACGTAGGCGTAAACGAATAGAGCTGCGTTGGCGCTGCCCTATTCAGTTTTGGTGGGCCGGGCAGGATTCGAACCTGCGAAGGCGTAAGCCAGCGATTTTACAGACCGCCCCGTTTGGCCACTTCGGTACCGACCCTTGCGCATGTGATGGAGCCGACGCAGGGACTTGAACCCTGAACCGGCGGTTTACAAAACCGCTGCTCTGCCAATTGAGC
>JAOAAX010000104.1:443-832 GCA_026418675.1 Chthoniobacterales bacterium
CCGGCGCGTACCGACGGCATTGAGCTATCGCTCAGCGCAGAGCATTCTAGCACAATCTGTGGTTTTATGCAAATGGGTCGTTGGGCGGAGATCACTGCTGAGCACCAACGCGCGTAACAAATAGGGAACGGGAGATTTGCCGGCCAGCAGCGAGTGCGCTATGATACGTGTTACCGAGAAGCAGGACTGGACGGGAGCGAAGCGATGCAATGGCTGCGGCGGTTATTCGGACGGGCGGAAGAGACGCCTTTTCTGTTGTTGCATGTGCGCTGCGGTCGATGTGGCGCGGTGGTGCAGACGCGCATTAATCTTTATAATGATCTGTCGGTTGAATACGATGATCGAGAAGAGATTGCCGGGTACTGGATCCGCAAAGAGCTGATGGATGA
>JAOAAX010000105.1 GCA_026418675.1 Chthoniobacterales bacterium
CTTGTTTGACGAAAGCATCGAGTGCGCCAAAAATCATTTCGCGGTCGGTTTTGGCCATGAGCGGAATGTCAATTAACGGTTTGAGCAGGGGCTGATCGGCAATACGCAACACTAACTTCGCAATGCCGGCGGCGTGGTCACCCATGCGCTCCAGCTCGACGGCGATATGGGTGATAGCGAAAATCATGCGTAGATCAATGGCCATCGGTTGTTGGGTGGCAATGGTTTCGATGGACAATTCTTCAATTTCGTGGCGCAAACGGTTGATCTGCTCGTCCCCTTCCACAACGTTCTGGGCCAAGGCCGCGTCGCGGTTTTTGAGGGCTGTTACGGCGCGGTCAATTGCCGTCTCCACTAAACTACCCATTTCCAGGAGTTTTTCCCGTAACTGACGAATTTCTTGATCTAATAGACTGCGTACCATAATGTCACTCCTTTTGGGCTGAAGGTTTTGTATGCACGCGGCCAGTTGGCCAAATAGCTCCTCTTGTTGGCAAAAGCTCGAATTTCATCTTATCCCATGCGCCCGCTGACATAAGCTTCGGTAAGCGATTCCCGCGGGTGGGTAAATATGTGGGGCGTTTCGTCGTACTCGATAAGCTTGCCCAACCAAAATAGCGCGGTGCGTTCCGAGACGCGCGCTGCTTGTTGCATGTTGTGGGTGACAATGACGATGGTATATTCCTGACTCAACTCGCGCATCAGGTCTTCGATCCCTAAAGTGGCGATGGGGTCCAGGGCCGAGCAAGGTTCATCCATCAAAATCACTTCAGGTTTCACGGCAATGGTGCGGGCGATACATAGG
>JAOAAX010000106.1 GCA_026418675.1 Chthoniobacterales bacterium
TTACACATGTAAGAGCATATGAGACTATCCTTACATCGCTCTCAGAGAATTTCTCATCAGAAGGAAACATCATTTTTCACTTTTCCTGGGGTAAGATTATTAATTATGTGGAATTTTTCTGCTTATTAAAAGAGTTGATACAGATTTATTGGAATTTATGTAGATAAGTATCTCTTTATTGTCTTGCTAACGGTTCTATAATAAATATCTCATAAGAGATTCCTGCATCAAATTCCCAAG
Organism: Chthoniobacterales bacterium; assembly: GCA_026418675.1. Classification (GTDB taxonomy): domain Bacteria; phylum Verrucomicrobiota; class Verrucomicrobiia; order Chthoniobacterales; family DYNR01; genus JAOAAX01. The sequence continues at coordinate 241 of JAOAAX010000106.1, forward strand.
CAACACTAACACCAAAATAAAAAGGCACTTTCTACGCGGTAAACGGCTGCCCTTAAAGGGGAATTTTAGTGATACTAATTCAATCTTGCCAAGGATACATCTAATAAAGAAAAGTATCAGCCAAAAATGTAAGTGTATACAAAAATGAAGTAATATAACACAAAAGTGTTGAAGTCTTATTCCGCATTTTAAAGAAAAAATCAATAAATTCAATGTGATTTAAGTTGGCATGAAGTTTGAGGAAAGATGGTATGAACAAAAAAGACAAATGGGAGGTTTTAGCATGAGACAAATAGCAATTTATGGAAAAGGTGGGATTGGAAAATCAACCACCACTCAAAACACTGTTGCTGCCCTTGCTGAAGCAGGGTTCAAATGTATGATTGTAGGTTGTGATCCAAAGGCAGATGCTACAAGGCTCATTCTTCATAGAAAAAGTCAGGCAACAGTTATGGATCTTGCAAGAGAAAGAGGTGCAGTTGAGGAGCTTGAACTTGATGAGGTTTTACTTGAGGGATTCAAGGGAGTCAGATGTGTAGAGT
>JAOAAX010000107.1 GCA_026418675.1 Chthoniobacterales bacterium
CTCTTAATCTCTTCTGTGGCTTCATGATAACGACGACCCATAAACCGTTTGATAGAAAAAACAGTATTTTGAGGATTGGTTATTGCTTGCCGTTTTGCAATCGCACCCACTAACCGTTCTCCATCCTTTGTGAACCCTACCACAGAAGGGGTAGTCCGACTACCTTCCGCATTTGGAATAACTACAGGTTCACCGCCTTCCATAACTGCGACACAAGAATTTGTTGTGCCTAAATCAATTCCTATAACTTTTCCCATAGGTCATTCAACCTCCTTTTGCTAAATTTTTAATCTAATTTGTTTCATTTTAGAACAATTTGATTGTCATTCTTTATTTTCACCATTGTTTAAGGCTTTCTGTTCAGGTGGTTTACTTACCACAACCTTTGCAGGTCGCAGTATGCGTTTGCCTAACAGATAGCCTTTTTCATATTCCTGGACCACCGTTCCTTCCGGATGTTCCGATTCTATCTGGGCTAACGCCTCATGAACATTCGGGTCGAACGGTTGTCCTGTCGCTTCTATAGGTAGCAAACCGCGTGCCATAAGAGTATCTTTTAGTTGTGCAAAAACCATTCGGATACCTGATACAAATGCATCCTCCGGGTCAGAAACATGCTGTAGTGCCCTTTCAAAATTATCTAAAACAGGGAGCAAATCCCTAATAAGTTGTTCAGTCGCGACCTCCCGGATATCCTTTATTTCGCGGGCTGTCCGCTTA
>JAOAAX010000108.1 GCA_026418675.1 Chthoniobacterales bacterium
CAATAATCCATTAAAAATTCCAGGAATCATTGCGAACCAGCGATAATCCAATTTAACCTGGGCCCCAAGAGGTGATAGAAACGTTTGAATGAAATTCTCGAAAAAGGCTGCCAACAATTTCAGAAAGCTCGGATTATAAAAAGCCAAAATGGAAAGTGCCATCAAAATATGTCCTAATGTAACCAAAAGTAGCGACCTTTCCTTTCCAAATCTTTTTGCGAGAGCACCAAATAAAGGGATGCTAAAAAGTCCCAAAATCGCTCCCATCGTTCCAGAAATCCCCGTATAGGTTGCCGCAAAAATCTTGTCTCCGTTAAAAACATGGTAAAGTGTTATGTAACCGCCCATGCCCATAACTAATCCCTCCAAATTCATCGTCAAAATAATTAACAACATTAACAGAAAAGGCTTGCTGCGAAACGTTAATTTTAAGCTCTTGAAAAGTGGTTCCTTTTTCTGTTTTTGAGCTTTCGAGTAGTAACGCTCTCTACAAACAAACGTGGGAATGAGTCCAATAAACAACACAATAAAGGCGAAAAGAACCGCAACGTTTCTTATACCATAGAGGGTGTTTGGCTCTTCCCCGGGAGCTTGCCCTGTAAATATGGGTTGTTGTGTCAGTTTCCATGCCCAAGGATTTAAAAAACTAAAAATTGTAACAATCATTCCAGCAT
>JAOAAX010000109.1 GCA_026418675.1 Chthoniobacterales bacterium
ATGTGTATAAGAGACAGGACTGGTACGACAAACAGCCCGAACTCTTCAATAGACGTGTTTACAATCTTACGGGACTTGACAAATATCTAATAGAAGGGGTGCTACCCCCTCAAAAGTCTCAATCCCCTTATGAAAGTCGGGGAGTCTGAAGGGTACGAGTCTGATGGGGCCATGCTTGTAAAAAAGTCTCAATCCCCTTATGAAAGTCGGGGAGTCTGAAGCGGTACGGGGCGGACACGCCAGTTGAGGCGGTCGTCTCAATCCCCTTATGAAAGTCGGGGAGTCTGAAGCTGCATTGCAGCCGCGGGCTGCAAATAACACCCCAGTCTCAATCCCCTTATGAAAGTCGGGGAGTCTGAAGTCATTGAGGGGGTACTTCCCCCTCAAAACTGGTGTCTCAATCCCCTTATGAAAGTCGGGGAGTCTGAAGCTTCTGACGAGCAGAGTCCCCAGAATTTTTTGGGGTCTCAATCCCCTTATGAAAGTCGGGGAGTCTGAAGCCACCGAGAAGGTCGCCCTCCTCGGCCTCGCGGCCGTCTCAATCCCCTTATGAAAGTCGGGGAGTCTGAAGTTCTCGGTGGTGTAGGGGGTGCGTCGCACCCCCCAGTCTCAATCCCCTTATGAAAGTCGGGGAGTCTGAAGGCTGAGACAAACCCCCCTACAC
>JAOAAX010000110.1 GCA_026418675.1 Chthoniobacterales bacterium
AGTCTGAAGTGCAGCGCCTCGGCCAGTTCGCGGCCGAGCTGCAGTCTCAATCCCCTTATGAAAGTCGGGGAGTCTGAAGATGAGTGAGGTAGTCAACCTCACTCCCCACCCGTCTCAATCCCCTTATGAAAGTCGGGGAGTCTGAAGGGCTGGACCGCCGCCCACGAGGCGGCGGCAGTGTCTCAATCCCCTTATGAAAGTCGGGGAGTCTGAAGGTTCTCCCCCCCTCGTTTGAGGGGTGGGATATGTCTCAATCCCCTTATGAAAGTCGGGGAGTCTGAAGTTTCGAGGGGTGGTCTACTATAGTAGACAACAACGGTCTCAATCCCCTTATGAAAGTCGGGGAGTCTGAAGAAATACCATACCATTAAAAATACATATACACAACGTCTCAATNCCCTTATGAAAGTCGGGGAGTCTGAAGCGCGGAACGCGGCCACAAGGTTCCCCGCAGATTGTCTCAATCCCCTTATGAAAGTCGGGGAGTCTGAAGACCTTTACCGAAGTGGGAGCGATTATCAAATTCGGGTCTCAATCCCCTTATGAAAGTCGGGGAGTCTGAAGCGCGGTTCGTGGTGGAGGGGGTACCACTTGCAGTCTCAATCCCCTTATGAAAGTCGGGGAGTCTGAAGCGCTGCTCCCAGAGCGTAAGCTCTGGG
>JAOAAX010000111.1 GCA_026418675.1 Chthoniobacterales bacterium
CTCCACAACTGCGGGCGGTCCTTCAGACTCCCCGACTTTCATAAGGGGATTGAGACCGCGGCGAGCGCCATGCCGTTGGCCATGACGACTTCAGACTCCCCGACTTTCATAAGGGGATTGAGACTTGAAACCGTCCACGACCGACGGGATCATCCGCCTTCAGACTCCCCGACTTTCATAAGGGGATTGAGACTGCTGCACTACAGTGACGGCGCCTCTGCTCTTGCCTTCAGACTCCCCGACTTTCATAAGGGGATTGAGACCCCTCCTTCTCGGAGGGTTCATAGAGGCGGAAAACTTCAGACTCCCCGACTTTCATAAGGGGATTGAGACGCTTCGTAGGGGTTCCATTCCGGCGTTGTTGGCTTACTTCAGACTCCCCGACTTTCATAAGGGGATTGAGACCCCACCAGTTTTGAGGGGGTAGCACCCCCTCTATTAGCTTCAGACTCCCCGACTTTCATAAGGGGATTGAGACACAATCTCAATCATTTTGCGCTCCTTTCTTGGCTTCAGACTCCCCGACTTTCATAAGGGGATTGAGACGTCGAACGTCGGGCGGACCGGATCCGTTGGCTCTTCAGACTCCCCGACTTTCATAAGGGGATTGAGACCGTAGAGGGGGTGCAGGTGGTACCCCCTCCACCT
>JAOAAX010000010.1:0-24135 GCA_026418675.1 Chthoniobacterales bacterium
CTCGGAGATGTGTATAAGAGACAGGTATAGGAGGCTCCGGCGATTTCACTCGAGCCGCCTTCATATCTATCTTCGCTTGTCCTAGCACGGCCAAAGGAGGAAACATCAGCGCAATCGTCCCTCTTTGCAGCCATATTGACCATACCGAACACTCAGTTCAGGTTATCGTAACTGAACACGGTGTCGCTGACCTCCGTGGGAAAGACCCCTTCGAACGCGCTCAAATCATCATCAATAATTGCGCTCATCCTGATTACCGTGAAGACCTCCAGCGCTATTGCCGCGAAGTCAAAGATGGCCACAATCCAGGCACTCTCAAAAACGCCTTTATCTTCCACCGTCAATTCCTCGAAACTGGTTCCATGAAAAACATAAAATGGGATAAATAAAGAATTTATCTTTAAGTCCTTTATAAACCGCCCTTCTCGATGGAGGGCGGTTTTTTTATATCCAATTCTCCATGCATGCCGTTAACACTCTCCTGCCGGTTGTCTTGTTGATAGCACTCGGATGGGCACTCACAAAAATCCGATTCCTCGGCGAACAATTCCTCACTGACCTCAACAAGCTTTCCTTTTGGGTTGCCTTACCAGCATTTATTATCCGCAGCATTTCAGATGTCCGTATCCCTTTTGGTGAGACACTGAGGCTTTTCTTTCTCCTTCTTGTTTGTACAATTGCTGCTATTTTCCTCGGCCCAATCATTGCCCTCCTCCTTGGCGCAAGAAAAGCTTCACTTGGAAGTGTTGCACAGGCTTCTTTCCGCGGAAATCTCGCCTTCGCTGGTTTACCTATTATCACCTACTCATTGGCTGACCTCCCCGAGGAAATCCGCACAAATGCAATTGGAACTGCCCTCCTCGTTTTCGGTCCACTTACGGCAAGTTACAACTTCCTCGCTATCTTCTGCCTCCAACGCATCGAAAATTGGCGCGACCCACGTAGTTATCTCGAACTTGCCCGTTCCATTGCTACTAATCCCCTCCTCATTTCATGCCTGATTGGCGTTTTCATGGCAGCTCTAAACATTCGACTACCACGTCCAATTGACAATGCTTTTGCGGCTCTCGGAGGAGTTGCGCTACCAGTCGCGTTACTTTGCATTGGCGGAGCATTTGTCCGCATCCAACTCGGCGGCCGTTACCGCTCCATCTTCGCAGCAGTCAGTGTAAAGATTCTCTTTTTACCTTTTATGGCATGGACAGGATGTGAGCTCTTGAATATCACCGGTCTAGACCGACGGATTGTCATGATCTATGCAGGCGTTCCGACGGCATCTACCGCTTACACGATGGCTCGCGAGATGGGGGGCGACGCAACCGTCACTTCTGCTGCCGTTGCAGTCAGCACCATCCTTGCCTTCGTTTCACTAACGATTATCCTGTCAATCTCACCATAATTTTGAGATTTATTACTCCACTTTTTTTGATATTTCCTTATCCATAATGGAACACTTTATTGACTCCTACACGAATGGTGTAAAATCAAACTAATATAGCTGACAGGGGAGCCCTTTGGGCTGAGAGCCGGTTATGCCACACTAAGGCATGCCGGAAACCCTTGGAACCTGATCCGGATCATGCCGGCGTAGGGAGTTCAGCAATTTGGTGGGCAGCTAATAACCACATTTGCTTCTCCTACCCAGATTGGTCCGGAAATTCCGCCCAACAAGTTTTCTGAAGCCTATGAATGCCCGCCTAAATAATCATAACAACAATTCAAAGAGTCCCTCCTCCCGTTGCGGTAATAGAATCTACGTTTCTGGACAAATTTATCATGAAATTCGTATTCCCATGCGGGAAATCCAACTCTCGCCCACCCGCTACTCCGACGGGCGCATCGAAGTCAACGAGCCGCTGCGCGTTTATGACACCTCGGGCCCCTGGGGTGACCCGGATTATCACGGCTCCGTCGAGCAGGGCTTGCCGCCACTGCGTCGCCCTTGGATTCTTGCCCGCGGCGATGTCGCTGAATACGACGGCCGCCCCGTCCGCCCCGAAGACGATGGCTATCTTTCCGATACTCACCGCGCTGCAGCCCGCGTCCGCCGCCAGGATGAGCCAGGCTTCCGCCTTGAGGGAATCACTGCTCCGCGCCGCCGCCCTCTGCGGGCCTCCGCCGGCCACCCGGTCACCCAGCTTTGGTATGCCCGGCAAGGCATCATCACGCCGGAAATGGAATTTGTGGCCATCCGCGAGAACATGCGCCCTGCGCGCGATCTCGAGCGCCCTGTTGCCGCCCTCGGCGACGAAACCTACCGCCCTGCCACTGCCCGCCGCTTTCCCCAGCGCATCCCGCGCGAAATCACCCCCGAATTTGTCCGCCAGGAAGTTGCCGCCGGCCGCGCCATCATCCCGGCCAACATCAACCACCCCGAACTCGAGCCGATGATCATCGGCCGCAATTTTCTCGTCAAAATCAATGCCAACATCGGCAATTCCGCCATCGCCTCCTCAATCGAGGAAGAAGTCGAAAAAATGCGCTGGGCTATTAGCTGGGGCGCCGACACCGTCATGGACCTCTCCACTGGCAAAAACATCCACGCTACCCGCGAGTGGATCCTTCGCAATTCGCCTGTGCCCATCGGCACTGTCCCTATCTACCAGGCCCTCGAAAAAGTTGGTGGGCGCCCCGAGGAGCTCACTTGGGAAATTTACCGCGACACGCTGATTGAACAGGCCGAGCAAGGCGTGGATTACTTCACCATCCACGCGGGCGTGCTCTTGCGCTTCATCCCACTCACCGCACGCCGACTCACGGGTATCGTCTCCCGCGGCGGCTCCATCATGGCCAAATGGTGCCTCGCCCACCACCAGGAAAACTTCCTTTACACCCATTGGGACGAAATCTGCGAAATCTGTGCCGCCTACGATGTCTCTTTTTCCATCGGCGATGGCCTGCGCCCCGGCTCCATCGCCGATGCTAACGACGAAGCCCAATTCGCCGAACTCCAAGTCCAAGGCGAGCTCACCCGCCGCGCGTGGGAACACGGCGTGCAGGTCATGAACGAAGGCCCGGGCCACATCCCCTTGCACCTGATCGAAGAAAACATGGCCAAGCAGCTTGAATGGTGCGGCGAAGCGCCCTTCTACACACTTGGCCCGCTCACCACCGACATTGCCCCCGGCTACGACCACATCACCAGCGGCATCGGGGCAGCTCTCATTGGTTGGTATGGCTGTGCCCTCCTTTGCTACGTAACCCCTAAAGAGCACCTTGGCCTGCCCAACAAAGACGACGTCAAAGCCGGCGTCATCGCCTACAAGATCGCCGCCCACGCCGCCGACTTGGCCAAAGGCCATCCCGCCGCCCAATACCGCGACGACGCTTTAAGCAAAGCGCGGTTTGAATTCCGCTGGGAAGATCAATTCAACCTTTCCCTCGACCCCGAGACCGCCCGCGCCTACCATGACGCTACCCTTCCGCACGAATCTGCAAAAACCGCCCACTTCTGTTCCATGTGCGGCCCGCAATTTTGCAGCATGCGCATCACCGAAGACGTCCGACGCTACGCCGCCGAGCACGGCCTTTCAGAAGAAGGAGCCCTCCAGCACGGCCTCCAACAAAAAGCGAAAGAATATCGCGAAGGTTTAAAAGCTCTCACTTAAAGATAAGAGGAAAAACCGAAAAAAACACCAAAGCTAAACACGACTCCAGCTAAAGAAAACTTACGAGAATTGGAACTCACCTACTAAAATAATCTATCCAAAAAATCAAAGTGCGATTGTCACACCACAATCTGCCAAGGCAAAGTTTTTAGAAACTCACCCCATACCACAAAAAATAACCCATTTCGCAGAAACATATAATCCGCACTATTGGTGCACAACAATCTTAATTAATTCAGGCCAAAGCCCGGGGTATAACCTCGAAAAAAAACACTACGCCGCCCTGAAAGGGCATCATATGGCAGCCCCTAGGAAAAATGCCCCTATTAGATCAAAGCCCTGAAACGGCGGAATATATCAAACCCACGGTAACGATCTTGAGTTTAAGGGCAAGATATAATTCGCATCCCGTAAGGGCCGAATATATAAGGAACAAATTAGCTCTGAAAGGAAAACTGAAAACAACGGTGAGAATTAAACTTCCCTCGCCCTGAAAGGGCAACATATGGCAGCCCAGGGCATCGCCCTGGGATACAATGCCCGTATTAAAACGAAGCCCTGAAAGGGCGGAACATTTCACACAACATCCCGACCAAATTAAACCACACGATTTGTTTCGCCCCTTCAGGGCGAAATTTTTTGATTGGGTCCGTAAACCCAGGGCGTTGCCCTGGGCTCTCATATTTCGCCCCGTTGGGGCGAATTCCACGGCGTTGCCCTGGGCTTTCATATGCCGCCCCGTTGGGGCTAAACCCAGGGCCATGCCTTGGGCTGTCGAATGCCGTTCCGTTGGGGCGGGGGGATTGTGTCCGATTGTCCTAACGGAGGGCACCGCTGCGGATGATGACCCAAATGGGGACGATAGAGAGAAAGAGTGTGGCAAGGAGTTGGGTCCACAGGGAGCCGCCCCAGGAGAGTTCGGGCATGAATTGGAAGTTTTGGCCATACCAGTTGATGAGAGCTGTGCCGGGGATGAAAATGGCCCAGATGACGGTGAATATTTTGGTGACAGTCATGTCGCTGCAAGCGACGACTTCTCCACTGGAGCGGGCCAGGATGCGTTGGCGTTCGATGAGGAATTCGATGCGGCGGCGGGTGGTTTGCTGGGCGGCTTGTAATTCCTCGAGGTGGGATAGGCAGTCGCGGCATTGGCGGAGGGCAAGTCGGCGGATTTGGCGGGCTGCGGTTTCTTGGCTGGCCAGTGCATCTGATGCTGCGGTGAGGAGGGAGTTACAGAGGAGGAGGGGGTGCTCAAGTTCTGCCAAGTCGGTGAGGCCGGGAGGTTTTCCGGCCTGGAAGAGGGTAAGCAGATTGGCTATGCCGTTTGCGACATGGTTGAGGCGAGTGGTGGTGTAATCTAAGGTTTGGTCTATGTCGCGTAGGAGATAGTTTAAGATGGCGAGGGCGAGGTGGTGTGGGGATGTGGGGGGAGGTTGACTTTTGGCGCCAGGGATGGCGGCTTTGTCGAGGTCGTCGAACCAAGTTTCTTCTTCTGCGGTCAATAAGTGGCTGGGGGTGAGGAGGAGGGCAAGCTGTGGGCGGTGAATGGTGCCGTTGCGGACCCCGATTGCCGTGAGGAGCAGGGGTTGGCCAGCCTCAAAATCTGGGTTGACGCTTGTGGAGAGGTCTGTGTGGGAATTGCCGAGCTCCTGCATGTTGCGCACGCGCAGGCGTGTCCAGCGGGGATTGGGTGTAGGAGTTGGAGAGGAGGGATTCATCGCAGCCAACCTTTGCTTTGGACATACCAGAGGGGGACCACAGCGGAGAGGAAGATCATTGCCATGACTGCCCATTCCATCCAGGGAATGGCAAGTTCGGGCATGTGTGCAAAATTCTGACCATAAAAGGCAGCAACGAGGGTGGGTGGGGTGAATACAACGGTGATGACAGCAAAAAGTTTGATGACTTGGTTTTGCTTGAGGTCAAGGGTGGTGAGAAGGGATTGCTGAAGGCTGCGGATTTTTTCATGGAGAAAAAGGAGTTGGCGCTTGTTGCCTTCGATTTCTTGGCCGAGAGATTCGCGGATTTCTGAATCGAGATGGCCCGCGGCGAAGCGGTCGAGCCAGCGAAGGGCGCGTGCGAGCATGAGTTGGCCTTCGACGGCATTGGCGATGAGCTCTTCTGCTTCGGCGAGGGAGATAGCGGTGTCGGCGATGTCGGCAACGCCGGGCTGGCGTCCGGTCAGTTGAAATCCGCCGGTGGCTTCTTGGACTTCTTCGGCGAGCTGATCTAGGGCGGAGAGGATTCCGTCAATGGTTTGATTGGCGCCGGCGTTGAGGGCGTCGAGGATGTCGAGTCCGACAGCGAAGGGAGAAGGTGGGGAGTCTTGGGAAGTGTCGTAAGCGAAATCCCATTCGATTCGGTCAAGGAGGGAGAGGCGTTTTTCGCCTTCGAGGGTGGCAATCCACTTTTTGCCGAGGACGAGGCAGAGGTGTGTTTCGACGTAGTAGCCATTTTGGCGGAGGGGAAGTTTGATGGGAAGAAGGACATGCTCGTTGGATTCGGAGGCGCTGACGGCTGGGTTATCTAAAGGGTCTTTGCCTAGGAGATTGACGAGGAATTTTCTGCCCTCGATGTCATCTGTGGTGATGCGAGACCAGACTTTTCCTTGGGGAGTTGTTGGAGTGGTGGTGGAGTCGGGAGGCATGGTTGGTGGTGGAATATTATTGGAAGGTTTATGGTGTTTCTGGAATGGTTTGCTCGGTAGACTGTTCTGCGGGGGCTTTATTGGCGAGTAAGCTACCGTAGATATGGAAGAATGCGAAGCCGCCGAGGATTGCAGCGTAGAGGACAATGACTGCTACTAAGATTTCGCGTTCGATGGGTGTGATTTTGGGGCGGCTGGATTGGGCGCTTTGAATGGCTTGGCGACGCCCTTCGACGCCTGCTGTTTCTAAGCCGCGCATGTCGAGACGTTCGCTCCAGACGAGTCCCTGGGGTTGTGGATTGTTGAGGTTGTTGAGGTTGTTTGGGTTCATGGTGTGGAAGGGTTAGGTAGTTTTTGGGTTCTATGAATCTAGCGTAGCCAACCGCGGTTTTTGATATAGATGAGTGGAATGAAAGCCAGGAGGAAGGAAGCAATAATGACCATCGGTAAACCGTATTGCCACTCGAGGATGGGCATGTTTACGACGTTCATGCTATAATAAGTGGAAATAAGCAGGGGCGGGAGAAAAATGGCAGCCACAATGGAGAAGATTTTAATGATTTGGTTTTGCTTGACGGCCAGGGCGAGGTTGTTATTTTGCTGTAGAACGCGGATGCGCTGGTAGGCAAATTCGACGAGCTCGCCAGTGCCCTCGATGTCTGCAACGAGGGAGCGGAAGCGGGCGCTGAGTTGGGGGTCGGAGGTGAGGCAAATTGCTGCGGCATGGCGGGCGATACGGGCGAGGATGAGTTGGTTATCCATGGCCTGAGTGAGGAGGGATTCGATTTTGCCGAGGTTGAGCTGGGTTGTAATGACGTCACTGACGCCGAAATCTTTCTTTTTGCTTTCGAGGCTGCTGAGGACTGCGTTGGTTTGGATTAGGCAGTGGTAGAGCTGGTCGCCGATGGCTTCGAGGAGGGAATCCGCCATGTCACTAGCGGTTTGCAAGATGACGAGGAGGATATCCTCTGGGCTGGGGGGTTGGTCTGTTTGCTGCAAGCGAGTGGCAGCTAATTCGCAGACGCGTGAGCCCTCGCTTGGCTCGATAGAGAAAATTTCTTTGCCACTCCAGAGGAGGAGGAAGGATTCCGAGAAGAAGCCATCGGTGCTGGCGAGGACAGCATCTATGCGGAAGTAAGTTGTGTTTGCGTCTTCGAAGATGTGCTGCGGGCCGATTTGGTTGAGCTGCCAGCTTTTCTGTTGTTGGATGGCTGGCAATTGGGTGTCGTTTTCGCCGAATAGGCGGTGCCAAGCAGGGGTGGGGAGTTGGCGAGTGGTAGGGTTCATGGGGTTTGTGGATAGAGGTTAGTGGGGGGATTGGGAGGAGTGGAGGAAGGATTGGCTACGTCGGTTTGCTTTTCGGGAGGGTGGGACGCGGAAGCTGGGGATTTCGCGGGGAGTCCGTAAAACGCAGTGTGAGTTTTTGACGTCGAGGAGGTTTGGGTTTCGCGGTGGTAGTTCAAAATGTGGAGCGTGAGGACGATGGCGAGCAGAGCAACCCAAAGCCAAGCAAACATTTGGAAGGAAAGGATTTCGTAGCGTGACCAGGAAGTTTTTGGGTAGAAGGTTCGTTGCGTTTTTAAAAAGAAGGATTGTCGAGGTGGAGAAAGAAGAGACGGTGTGGTTTGGACACGAGGGGTCTTTTGTGGAGGAAGTGAGGTGCTGGATGTAAATCTCATTTGGAGCATGCAGTTTGAATGGTTCTTTGGAGGATGGAGAGAAGTTTATTGAAAATTGCGCGGCATCTTTCAAAAGTTTCAAAAGGCTTCACTGAGCAGCAATTAATAGAGGGCGGGTTAGGGTTTGGTTTGGGATGGATGAGATTTGCCAAAGCGAATAAATGGACAACGCCTAAAAATTTCCCACGGGAGTTTACGACGGGGAGTTCGTGCCAACAACCGCGGATCATTAATTTCCAGACAGCTTCGGCGGAATCGTTTGGGGAGACTTTTGGAGGGAGCGGGCGTGGAATTGGGATTTGGTGATGTTGGTGAACGAAACGGCAAAGGTCGTAGAGGTTGAGTATTCCGGTGGGATGGCCTGCCGGGTCGAGAAGGTAAATTCCGGACGAATTGAGAACTGGTCGGCTTTTTAGGAATTCGCGCCAATGGGCAAGGGTATGGTTGAGCAGCCCCTGGGAAGGTTGCACGTGTTTGCGAATGGTAGGCTTTTGCTTGCGAGGCTCAATGAGGAAGTGAGCGTATGCTTCCTGTCGAATTTCTTCGAGGAAAGATTTGGGGAGAAGGGTGGCGAGGGTTGTGCGTTTGGCGTGGGGTATGATTTCGAGGACGTAAATAGCATCGCGAGGAGGAATTTCTTGAAACAGATCGCGGAGGGAGTCGAATGTCATGCGGCGGAGGTTATCGCGAAGCGTGGGGCAGTGGCCTCGATCAAGGAAATGGAAAATCTGAACAAGTAATTCTGGGGTGGTCATGGGGTTGGCTTCGTTGGGGGTGTTGGGCAAGGGAGGAGGAAATTCAATGAGATCGCTCTGAAAAAGGAGCTGATTTGAGGTAGTAGAAAGGTAATTGTGGTGGGTTTGGAAAATTGGGGAGAGTGTTTTGAGCAAACAAGATTTGTAAGACGTAGAAGCCAAGATGGGAATTTGCCTGAACATAGGCTTTGGAAGGAAGCGCTGGCAACACGGTGCAGCGGAAAAAGAATTGGGCGAATTGGGCGGATCGGAATACCTTTTGCAAGTAAGTAGCGATTTTGGTCGCCTTGAACTTGGCTGTCCGCTTTTGTTCGCCAAAAAGGAGGGAAGAAAAAATCTTCGTTATGGAATTTTTGCATAAGCATGTGCCTCCAGGTGAGTATCTTTGGAGTTAATTTTAAATGCTAGGGGAGTGAAGGTTTTGTTCAAAAGAAAAATTCTGAAGATTTCTTCGATTTTAGCTTAAGAAATCTTTAGCTAGAGAAGAGAGATTTTATGGTCAGCGAAATAAAGAGGTTTTAGGAAAAAAATATGGGATTAGGATGTTTAATCCAATTATCCTCAGAGAATTAGAATAGTATTCTTTATTAGTGGAAGTTTAGGATAGTTTTTGAGAAATTATTACCAAGATCAGGATTTGGATTTCTAGGCGAGTCTTAGTATTTGTAGGTTGGAAAGCCCGTAAGTTGGAGATTTTTTATTGTTCCATAATTGGAAATAAGATTTTTTTGTTTTAGAGTTGGAAAAAAATACGATTCGAAGAATGGAATATTGTTAGACAGCTGAGTTCAGAAGAATTATCTTTTCTTAAGAAAAATTCAGAAAAAATTTGGTTGCCATAGAGAGGATTTTTCAGGGGATTGTAAGAAAGTTGTTCGTGATGAGGGGAAAAACTATGCGCTTGCTGATTATTGAAGATGACGAGAAGACCGCAGGAGCGCTGCGAAAGGGACTTTCGCGCGAAGGATTTGAGGTAAGCATAGCTACGACAGGCGAAGAGGGTTTTTTCCTGCTGAGCACGGAGGCTTTTGACCTGGTGGTGTTGGATTGGATGTTGCCTGGACGGGATGGTTTGGAGATTCTTGAGGCTATCCGGGCGCGGGGCGAGCGGGTGCCCGTGTTGCTCCTGACGGCACGAGATGCGGTGAAAGATCGGGTGCGTGGCCTAGAAAGTGGAGCGGATGATTACCTGGTGAAGCCATTTGCTTTTCCGGAGTTGTTGGCAAGGGTGAGGTCGCTGTTGCGCAGGGCATCGGTGGAACCACTGCGACGGATGGTCGCGGACTTGGTGGTTGATTTTGAGACACGCCGTGCCTGGCGGGCCGGTCGGGAGCTGAACCTAACGCCGCGGGAATTTGATCTGCTCGCTTACTTTGTGCGGCAGCCGGGGGAGGTAGTTACGCGGGAGATGCTTGCCCGCGATGTTTGGCGGGAGGTGAACCGCGCTACACCACTAGATAATGTGATTGATGTGCATTTAGCTCATTTGCGAAAGAAAGTGGATGAGGGGCAGGCTAGGCGGCTAATCCATACAATTCGCGGAGTTGGCTTCGTTTTGCGCGAAGGGGAGCAAGGATGAAGGAATGGTGGCAACAGCGCTCTCTGCGGGTTAAGTTAGCAGGCTGGTTCGCCGGGACGGGGGTGGTAGTTTGGGTCCTCTGCTTGATGGCGGCGTTGATTACGGGCGTTTGGCAACCGAGAGAACGAGCGATTGTCTTGGAAGTGCTTGCAGTAGGTTTGCCTGCGGCGGGTCTGCTTTTTGCTGTAGCGGGGTATTTTGTTGCAGGGCGGCTTTTGTGGCCGATCCAACGGATCATCGATCGTATGAATCGCCTTTCGGCGGTTTCCTTGTGTAACCGATTGCCAATCAGTAATCCGCACGACGAAATTGGCCGGTTGGCTACTGCGATCAACCAGCTGCTGCAACGACTTGAAAATTCGTTTGGGGAGTTGAAACGGTTTACAGCGGATGCGTCACACGAATTGCGGACGCCGTTGTCTGCAATGCGCGCTGTGGGCGAGGTAGGGCTGCGGGATAAAAATCCCGCTGCGTTGCAGGATGTGATCGGAAGCATGTTGGAAGAGGCTGAGCGGATGAACCAGTTGCTGGATCGGCTGCTTTTGCTTTCACGCATGGAAGGGGGAGCTGAGGCAGTGCAACTGGAGTCGGTTGGTGTGCGGGGTTTGTTGGAGGAGGTAGCTGATTCTTTCGCCCTGATTGCGGAAGAAAAGGACCAAAAGATCGAAATTTCTTGCCCTGCGGAGCTTTGTGTGCTGGCGGATGCCTTTTGGTTGCGGCTTGCGATGATGAATCTGCTGCAGAATGCACTGCGCTACAGCCCAGCGGGTAAAGCGGTTCGACTGCAGGCGAACCGGGAGAGTGAAGGCTGGGTCAAAATTTCGGTGCAAGATGAAGGGCCTGGTATCGCGTTGGAACATCATCCGCGGCTCTTTGAGCGATTCTATCGTGTAGACAAGGCTCGTGCTCGCAAGGAAGGAGGAACAGGTCTTGGATTAGCAATTGTAAAGGCAGCAATGGATCGCATGGGTGGGAAGGTGGGTCTTGAAAGCAAGCCGGAGCATGGGAGCACATTTTGGCTGATGCTTCCATGGGTTAGAAGGGAAGGCAAATATGAAGAAACTTTAAGGGAATTTCCTCTGACAAAATTTATTTATGATCTTAATAATGAGGCCGTGAAAACGGAAGCTATTTCCCTAAAGGATTTAAAATTGAACATAAATGAAGCGGCTGCTTCTTCCCCCGCAGAAGTTTTGCAGCGGTTGCAAACCTCTGCGGAAGGGCTGGCGTGGGAGGAAGCCGAGCGCCGTTTGGAGGAATTCGGACCTAATGAAATTGCAGCGAAGCGCCCGCCGGGATGGCCGGTTTTGCTGTGGCATGCTGCTTGCAATCCTTTCAACGGCGTTTTGTTTCTTCTTGCGATTGTGTCTTTGGTAACGGAGGACCTGAAGGCGGTGATTGTCATGTCCACGATGATCACGGTGGCAACAGGGTTGCGGTTTTGGCAGGAATTGAAGTCGCAGGTGCAAGCGGAGTCGCTTCGCAAAATGGTGCGCAACAAGGTGACGGTGATTCGTGCGGAAAACGACAGCCGCCCAGAACGCGACCCCAACGTGCTGGATAACGCTGCGTCGGATATATTGATGGAAGAGCTTGTGCCGGGCGATATTGTAAAGTTATCCGCAGGCGACATGGTGCCGGGCGACTTGCGCTTGTTGGAATCGCGCGATCTCTTCGTTTCCCAATCGGCCCTGACGGGGGAAGCCATGCCGGTAGAAAAGTTCGAGGACCCAGCTCGGATCAAAAACATTCAGCCCCCCCTGCTGTCCTCTCCCACACCGCCTCTGCAAAGCAATCCGGAAAATGCTGGCGAAAAAGGGAAAAGAAACCATCGAAGTTCTGGAGCAAATGGGTTATCGCGGCCAGCGGTAGCCAATTTACTTGAGCAGCCGAATCTGCTCTTCCTTGGGAGCAGTATCGTAAGTGGGACAGCAAAGGCGGTGGTGCTCGCTACCGGCAGCCGCACGGTATTTGGTGCAATGGCTGCGAAAATTATGGGTCAACGGCCGCAAACGGCTTTTGATGTGGGGGTAAACCGGGTGAGCTGGCTCCTGATCCGTTTTATGATGGTTATGGTTCCCATCGTGTTTTTCCTCAATGGAATCGTCAAGGGGGATTGGATGGATTCGTTCCTTTTTGCGATTGCGATCGCGGTTGGGTTAACACCGGAAATGCTTCCTATGATTGTCAATGCGAACCTGGCCCGCGGCGCTGTGGCCATGGCACGCGAAAAGGTGATCGTTAAGCAACTCAATGCCATCCAAAACATTGGCGCGATGGATGTTCTTTGCACGGACAAAACCGGAACTCTCACTCAAGATAAGGTCGTGCTCATCAAACACTTGGATGGACATGGTGAGGAAAACGATCGCGTCCTCCAATGGGCTTACCTCAATAGCTATTTCCAGACGGGGCTTAAAAATCTCCTCGATCGAGCGGTGATTGAGCATGCCCATGAAACACCTGGCTTGAGGGAACTAGTTAGCTCCTTTTGGAAAGTGGATGAAATTCCCTTTGATTTCTCGCGGCGGCGGATGTCGGTCGTGCTGGAACAAAGCAGTGGAGTGAAGGTGTTGGTTTGTAAAGGGGCAGTGGAGGAAATGTTAGAGGTTTGCACCAAGATGGAGGATGGGGCGGAGGTTGTTGCGTTGACGCCAGAGTTGATCCGTGAACTCAAGGCTCTGCGGGATGACCTCAACGAAGATGGCCTCAGGGTTGTAGCCGTAGCTTATAAAGCTTTGCCAGCGACCGAAGAAGCTTTTTCTATAAAAGATGAAAACGATTTAATTTTTTCGGGTTTTGTGGCCTTTCTCGATCCACCTAAGGAGACTGCCTCCGAAGCACTTCGTTTGCTACGTGAACACGGGGTAAGCGTGAAAATTCTTACGGGAGACAACGCGACGGTTGCCCGAAAGATTTGCCGCGATGTAGGGCTTGAGGTTCAAAACGTGATCACTGGAGCTCAATTAGAGGATGTGCCCGATGAGGAATTGGGCGAATTAGCGGAACGGACTTCCATTTTTGCCAAACTTTCCCCCGACCAAAAAGCGCGCGTTGTGCAAGCCCTTAAAGCGCGAGGCCACACGGTGGGCTTCATGGGCGATGGGATCAACGATGCAGCTGCCCTGCGGCAGGCCGATGTGGGGATCTCTGTTGACAATGCGGTGGACGTTGCAAAAGAGGCAGCTGATCTGATTCTTTTGGAGAAAAGTTTGCTCGTGCTGGAGCGTGGGGTGCTCGAAGGCCGCCGGACATTTGGCAACATCATCAAATACATCAAAATGACGGCCAGCTCGAACTTTGGGAATGTTTTTAGTGTGCTCGTAGCTAGTGCGTTTTTGCCTTTTTTGCCGATGCTGGCCATCCAATTGCTTGTGCAGAATCTTCTCTACGATCTTTCGCAAATTTCCATTCCGTGGGATCGGATGGATCCAGAATTTCTCAAGCGCCCACGTCAATGGGAAGCCAAAACAATTGCGACTTTTATGCTTTGCATCGGTCCGATTAGCTCAATTTTTGATATTACGACGTTTGTGGTGATGTGGCACGTGTTTGGGGCTAATTCAATTGAAAAGCAATCGCTCTTTCAGTCGGGGTGGTTTGTGGTTGGTTTACTGACGCAAACTTTGATTGTTCACATGATTCGCACGGAGAAAATTCCCTTCATCCAGAGCACGGCAGCGCCGGTCGTGATGCTCTGCACGGCAGTCATCATGGCTATCGGGATTTGGATTCCATTTTCGCCCTTGGCGCCAGCGCTAAAAATGCAACCACTGCCGCCGGGGTATTTCCTCTTCCTGCCAACACTGCTGCTTTGTTATTGCTTGCTGACACAATTTTTAAAGAGGTTCTACATCCGGAAATTCAAAAGCTGGTTGTAGTAAAAAAGGCTCTGCAGTTTTGGGGGTTGGGTTGTGGCCTTCTTTGTAGGAGAACTATTAGAGTAGAACAGCAGTGGAGCAACGAACAGCCGAGTTGCGCACTTCTTCCTTTGTCGCGACTGGTTAGCCCTATTTGTGATGGTTGTTATCTTGACTCCGAAGGAAGCGAATCCGACAACGAGTTGCAGCGCAAGTGGTTTTAGCAATTGGTTTTTAGTGCTGTAGTGATCATGCGTAATGGGTTAATGTGCGGGGATTGACCACTTCAACGACGATCTGGGGCACGAGTGCTGTTGGAAACGTTACCGGTTCAGGCGATTATCTCGCTGTATTAGGAGGCACGGCAGGGTATATTATTAAATACTTTTTAGCGTCCTCCAACTGCACGCATTACAAACAAAACCGCTTGCCCCATGTGAGCAAGTGAGCTAGAAACCCGTTAAATTTTTCAACTTGTTTGCAGGGGGCGCAGAGGCGAAAATTTGGGCTCTTCTTGTGCAGCTTATCGGCCTCTCTCTCCTCAACTGGCTAGAGCTGGTGAGCATTTTCGATCCCAGCCATAAATCATGTTGTCCTTAAGGCATCGCTTACGTGGAGCAAGCGCCAAGATTCCCAACTAAAATTAATCGTTAACAAATAAACCTCCAGCGGAACGTTCATGGGTTCAGCTGGAAGCTTCTGCTCAACAGCGTCAGCAAGTAGAACCTTAATCGAAAGAGAAAATTCAAAATTCCAGTAGGATACTTGGAACTTTTCTTGTTTAATTTTTTTGACCGATAAAAGTAAAAATTAACAAAGTAAAGGGCTGCGGCTTAGAAAATTCACGAAAGAAGATTTGCTTTTTTGAAGATCCAAACTTCAAAAAATTTAAGATATTTTTTAATTGTGGAAGAACAAAGCTTTTACCGCTAATTCCACCCTCCCAAACCGTGTTCAGGGCAAGCTTAAATTTTCTTAGTCTATACTGTGGATTCTTTAAGATTTTACGCGCTGCTCAGTGCGACTTGAGATTTTTTGAGTGGCGGATCGAAGTTCTTCGTTTAGAAAGGAAGTTACGATAAACCAAATTTATTCTTCGTCCTCTGAAAGTGTTTCGAGGGGAAGAAGTTTTTCATAATCTTCGAGAGAGCCGCCATCCAAGCAGCACTCGATAATCTTGCGTCCCTCGGGCATGAGATCGTTCACCAGGAACTTGGCGAGCTCACGGCGGAAGAAATCGTGGAGAATTTTTGCCCCTTGATCGTAAGCCTCAGGGCCGACCTCGGGTTGTTGATCAACTTCAAAAAACCATGAGCCAATAGTTTGTCCCTCAACGATGATTTTGCCGGGAGTATAGCCAAGGAGGGGACAACGAGAGGGCTTCATTTGGCTCCGAGAGAAGTAAGCGCCACCGCGCCGCGCGAGGTATTCGCGGGAAATCCATTGCGGCATGAAGCCAACTTGCCAAACTCCAATGTGTTGATTTGGGGTGAGGATGTATCGGACTTTGCTACAATCCTGGATTTGCTGGAGGATTAGGTTGGCATGATCTACGCGTCTGCCAGTTGCAAATGGCCAATAGGAGCCGACTCCCTCGGAACTCATCCCTTCAGTTGCGACTATGCTCGGGTTTGCATGACCGCGCGGCGCAACCAGCCGCCACAACCACGCCAAGGCCGGCGGGAGAAGGTGGAAGATTCCAATAATACCATAGGTTGGAACTTCTGCGGTGCAAGGAGGCGTGCGAACTCCCATACTGCGAATGTCCACATCCACTGCCCCCCTTACGACCCCTGGCACAATCTCTCGCGGGAGAATGACTCGTGGATTCGGGCAAGGTTTCCCTGGAGCATCTTCAATGTGTTCCCAAATCAATGCTGTGGAACCTGGCTTCGCATCGATGTTGAGAAAAAGTAAAGGCTCGGGCGGATGGATAGTTAGTTTTTCTAAATGAGGATCAACTCCGTAGTGAGTTATGTGATTGACTCGAACAAACCAAGCATCTTCGGCATCCATGAGAGTTAGTTTACCTTTATGCTTGTTTAACGTGGGATGGCACAGAGCCATGTCATCTGTGACTGGCCGAAGGTCGCAGGTTTGTGGAATGGTTAAAGTGCGGATATCACCCGTTTTGAGGTTCTTACCAAGGAGGAGCGAGCCATCTGGTTGACGGTGGACATGCTCAAGCATTTCACTCTTTCCGCCGCCGCTTGCCCCTTCGTGAGAAATAACAATTCGATTATCATAAGGGGTAATCACTTGCACTGTGGAGCAGTGCATCGTAATCCAATGCTCTTGCTCACCAAGATTGAGCAAGACACCGTAAATCCCCTTTTTCGCACTTGGACCAGGATAGAGATTATAGCTAAAAAGCTCGTGGTTCCCTTCTAATCTGTTGTGGACGACAATTTGCTTGCCTTGGAAGTGGGTATGGCGAAAAGGCGGAGCAACGTAGATTGCTGCTTTTGGGCAAAAGTCCGCGGGAATTTCTTTTACTGAGAGAATGCCTTGGAGGAGAGCAAGCCCCAATGCAAAGAAACCAGCGTTTTCAGGAGCGATAACAATCGCATGAGTTCCCTTGCCTTTAACTCCAGCATAGAAGGGAAAGACGGCTAATTTTTGTTGACGGAGCCAAGCGAAAGTCTGTTGACGGAGGGGTTCGAAATCTGTTCCGAAGCGTTCTCGAAAGGTTGGTTTATCGGTGGGTTTATCATCGCCGATTACCATGCAGTCAGGATCGCGGCGACGCATGTAGGCCTCCGTGTAATTAGCGCTTATGCCATTTTTGACTTTACAAACGACAGCTTCGACAACCCGTCCGACCCCCGGAACGTCGTAAGCTACCTCTTTGTAGCCGTTCTCATCTGCTCCTAGGACAGCCAACTCAACGAGTTCTTGAACCGAGGTTGCAACTTTTACGGCAGGAGCCGAATCGAGCAGTTCAGCAATGTCATTTGGAACCAAGAAAGGTAATTGTTTACAGTGGGCGATATACATATCGGGTGTTTGGTAGGTTTGAGTAGGTCATTATCGGATTCTATGGGAAGTAAAGAGATCAAGCCTGCCTCCCACACTCCAGAGATTTTGAACAATGATTTCAGGGTGAGAATCGGGCAAGATTCGAGAGATACTTTTAATTTCTACATCCGGAAGAACAGCAGCAACGGCAGCGCAGATGACAGCCCATGGAACTTCGGGAAGTTCAAAATCGAGCCGTTTCCGAAGTGAATTAAGTTCATTCTCGAGTTGTTGGACGCGTAGCTCGAGTGCTTGGATCCGTTCAATTGAAGATGTGGTATCTGAGGTGCCTGCGCTCATGGAACTTCCTCTACGATTGCTGTTAGGGAACGATCCCCGACAGAAACTTTGATTTTGCGGGCACCCTCCAACTTTGGTTTAGGTTTATCCTTGGGCGGCGAAGGAGCAGGGCGTTCTCCTTTATACCACGCAACTGTTTGCTGCGGGAACATTGCATAAAGAACACAGGCTTCATCAGTTGTAGGCAAGCCAGCTGCCGCTAGTTCCGCGCGGATTTTTTCCATGCGAGGTTCTAAAAGGTCAGCTGGCCGACAGTCAATTGGCTCTTGCTTGGAGTTTTTAATAGCAAGCTTTTTGACCTCTGGGTCAATGGGGCCCGGAGTTTTCCCGTATTTGCCTAATGCGATATCCATGGCAGCTGGGGCAAAGTTCTTCCAACGGCCAAATTTTACATTCAGCATGGCCTGAGTGCCTACGATTTGAGAAGTAGGAGTGACGAGCGGTATCCACCCTAGGGCCTCGCGGACTACTGGAACTTCACGCATGACTTCCTCCGTTCTGTCTTCCATTTTTAATTCACGGAGCTGGGTGCGAAAGTTGCTTAGCATTCCTCCCGGAATTTGGAATGCGAGAATATCCGGGTCGTTGCGTTCATTTGCCGGACTTGTAAACTCGCTTAATTCGGCATAGACTTTTTCTAATTTCTCGCGGATTTGCTGAAGGAGATCGAGATTAAAGTGGGTTGGGCGGCGCGGGTTGCCTTCTAACAGAGCCAACATACGAACAGTGTCGGGTTGCGCTGTGCCGTTGGCAAATGGGGCAATGGATGTTTCCACTGCCAAAGCTCCAGCATCTGTAGCTGCTATGTAGGAAGCGGCTGCCAAGCCTGCCGTATCATGACTATGCAAAGTAACGGGAAGCCCTGTTTGCTTCGTTAATTCACGGACAAGCGAAGCAGCCATATAAGGGGTAATGATGCCAGACATGTCTTTTATTGCGAGAGAATGGCAACCCATCTCGGCAAGTTTGCAACCAAATTCGACAAATCGCTCCAATGTATGAACAGGGCTGGTTGTGTAACAAATTTCCCCGCGGGCATGTTTACCGCAGGCACGGACTGCAGCAATTGCAGTGCGTAAATTTTCTGGATCATTCAACGCATCGAAAATTCTGAAGATGTCACAACCAGCTTCAGCAGTGCAACGAACAAATGCCTCCACAACATCATCCGGAAAACTTGTATATTGGACGATGTTTTGGCCGCGCAATAACATCAAGTGAGGCGTTTTCGGTGCTACCTCTTTGAGTTTGCGGAGACGATCAAAAGGGTTTTCGCCAAGGAAGCGCAAGCAGGAGTCAATTGTTGCACCACCCCACGTTTCCAAGCCGGAAAAACCGGCTTCGTCGAGCAAAGGTGCGACGGGCAACATTTGTTCGGTCGTCATCCGGGTTGCTGCTAGCGATTGATGACCGTCGCGAAGAACTGTGCAATTAAATTGGATTGGCTGGTCTTTTATATTCACAATTTTTAAAATTACCTATACGTCCATTCAATGTCCACGCATTCCTGAACTTTTTTTTCGCATTTTTTGATGTTACAAAACGTAAAGAGAAGAAAAACTCTTGGTTTTATTTAGTGGAACGCTATGACGACGACTATTCGCCGTGCTCTTTACGAGCGACTTTGTTCCCTTTCTGAGTGGCACGAATTTCGGAAGCATTTTGAAGTAGCAACAGGTTTAAGTTTACGATTAATGGATCAGCCTTTCTCTAGTTGCACAGAAGGTAGTTTCAGCAATTCCAGTCCACTCTGTAAAATTTTATCTGAAAATGAGCGCGGAAGAATACTGTGCATCAATTTTCGTAATCAACTTTTACGGGATACAAATGGAGAGTTTGTTGCACGTTGTTGCGATGCAGGACTAATTGAAATAGCGGTGCCATTTATAGTGAGCGGATTAAATGTAGGCTATCTTGTTTTTGGAGGCTTTCGCACTACTGAAAGTTTTACCCCACAAGATGAGAAGAGAGCATTAGAATTTTTAAGTTCCGCAGGTGTGCACCTGCCAATACGGGAACTGCGATCGGCATTGATTCAAACACCAATAATTCAAGTAAAATTTTTGGATGCATATATCCATTGGATACGGCTGGCAGTTCGTGACATCTCTGCACGGTTAACATCTCATGTTGTTGAACCTACTTCTTCCCTACCAGCACCAGTAGAAAAAGCCTGCCAATTGATTCGTTCGCGGGCTTTGCATCAGCAAATTGACCTTGCAACAGTAGCTCGGCACTGTGGAGTTTGCTCAGGGCATCTCTCGCGTCTTTTCCGTCACACAACAGGTTTGACTTTTACTGAATTTATTGCGCGTTTTCGTGCAGAACATGCAATGAAACTCCTCCTTTCTACACGTAAAAGTGTAACGGAAATTGCATTTGAGTCGGGATTTAATTCGATTTCCCAATTTCACCGTGTCTTTCGACAGATTTACGGTCACTCCCCCTCCTTTACTCGACGGAAGGATAGTAGAAAAATGGCAGATCCTGCGATGGTAACGAATGGGGGTGGACTTGCGGCATAAGAAATTTTGCACCCGATTTTCGAGAAAATCTTAGCCCAGCAAGCGGCTTGGGGTGGAGTTCTACCGTGGAGGGAATATATGTCGCTTGCTCTTTATGATCCTGAATTTGGATATTATAGCCAATCAATCAAAAGCATTGGGCGGAGAGGAGATTTTTCGACGTTTAGTTCTTTTAAAGAAGATCGTGACTTAATTACTGTTTCTATAAAGAATTGGATAAAAAGGACAAAAAAAGCGAAAAAACCGCTCAGGTCTGCTCCACTTTGCGAATTAGGGCCTGGGAATGGCGATTTGGCATTCGATTTACTGAAGACGATGGGCTTGAGAGGATGGCTTGAAAGATTACATCTTGTGGAATCATCGAAGCGGCTTATCACTATTCAGAAAGAGAAATTACGCTTTCGTAGGGCATCCTGGTGGAATTCTCCCCAAGAAGTTCTCAACAAGAGTGGCGGCAAAGGGATTTTTTTCTGCAATGAGTTTGTAGATGCTTTCCCCTGTTCGCTATGGCAATTAACTACAGATGGTTGGAAAGAAGTTGGTCTGAAGATTGATGGGCAACAGATAGAGGAGGTTTTGCTAGAACCGGCAAGCCTTCCCGAGTCAAACGTATTCCGCCACTGTGGTTTTGGGATTGGACAGCGTGTAGAAACCCATGAAAGTTTCCTTATATGGTTCAAAAAATGGAGTATGTTGGCAAAAAACTGTGTTTTTCTGATTATTGATTACGGAGGAGATGTTGAGAGAATTTACCGACGACGCCCACAAGGAACCTTACGGAGTTATTTTCGACACGAGAGGAGGAATTGGCCTGGAGTATGTTTTTTTCCTGGCATGCAGGATATTACAGCCGACGTGAATTTTGATGATTTGGTGAGTTGGGCAAAAAAATTAGGGTGGGAAGTAAATTCGTTTGTATCTCTGCGAGAATTTGTTCTCGCAAACGCACGGCGAAAGGAAACCACTTCAAGCCAACATCATGGCTTTGATGAATTTTTCGTTTTGGAGCTTCACCGACATTACAATTAAGAACAATTAGAAAGGCCTTAGGAATGAAGAAGCAGAAACTGATTTTTTTGGGAACAGGGGCTGGCGATTGTAGTTCGGACCGTGCAAAGACTTCGCTATTGTTGCTAACGAAAAATACAGGTAGTGACGAGGACGTGGAAGGGGTTTTGATTGATGCTGGTGATGGTTGTGTTGGAAATTTGTCCAAGTTAAAAATTTGTCTTCTTTCTTTGCGGGCGATAGTAATTTCTCATGGTCATTCAGACCATATTTGCAGTTTGCCCTTGATTATTCAATGCATTGCTCTTTCGGGAAACAAAAGACTAGTCGAACTCCATTGCCCACAGTATCTCAAGGAACCAATTACAAATTGGCTGAAAACTCTCTCCTTGAATCCAGATAATTTACCTTTCGAGTTAAAAATCAAGGAAATTATCCAGGATAAGAGTATTGAAGTTGGCGGGTTTAAGATTTTGCCTCACGAGACGAAACATGACTCTTCAAACGGACGGCAATCGTTTGGCTTTCGGATTCACTCGGAAAAAGAGAAAATTTTTTACAGTTCGGATGTGGTTGGGCCCGAGGATTTGAGGTTAATAGAAACTAATATGCCGGGGATTGTGATAGTAGAGCTTGCTCATTTAGCACCAAGCGACATCAGCGAGACTTTGAAAAATGCGGTTTTGAAGAAGCTGTTTATCACCCACATAGGTAAAGAGTATTATGAAAATAGGGCTGAAATTTTATCCGATTTACAAATAGCTTTAGCTAAAGCTAAAGAAATAATCGAAGCAACGGACTTGATGGAAGTTGAGCTTTAAAAATGGGGGGTTCCATTTGCGAGGGAGCGGCTCATCTCCACTTTTCAGTTTTGTAATCGAATTAGGAGGAACAAAATTACGGTGACAATCACAGGGTTGGAGTTTAGCTTTGTGGGTGATAACTTCGATTATGAAACCCTCTAGCATAAGCTCATTGTCTCCTGCTCAGAAAACATTGGCTATAATCATGGGAGGCGGTGCTGGAACTCGCCTTTTCCCGCTTACAAAGGAGCGTGCAAAGCCGGCGGTGCCAATTGGGGGAAAATACCGACTTGTGGATATTCCTATCTCGAATTGCTTAAATTCTAACATTCGTCAAATTTACGTTTTAACCCAATTCAATAGTGCTTCCCTGCATCAACACATTTACGCAAGTTACAAATTCGATCACTTTGGAAGAAATTTCGTGGAAATATTAGCTGCCCAGCAAACCCCTGAAGGCGCACGTTGGTATCAAGGAACAGCGGACGCTGTCCGTCAGAATATGCGATATTTTTTGGAGCGGAATGTAGATTACTTTCTTATTCTGAGTGGCGACCAACTTTATCGCATGGATTACAGGGAAGTTCTGCGACAACACATTGAAACTGGTTCTGATCTAACAATAGCGACAATTCCGGTAATGCGTTCGCACGCCAAAGGTTTCGGGATCATGCAAACGGACGAAAATCGAAGGATAACGCGCTTTGTCGAAAAACCACAAACGGATGAATTGCTCGATTCGTTACGAATCCCAACTGACCTGTTGGTTTCTATTGGGAAACCCTCAACGGAAGAACTCTACCTGGCTTCGATGGGGATTTACGTTTTTAACCGCAACGTCTTGCGGGAGTGTCTTGACAATGACATGGACGACTTTGGTAAGCACATAATCCCATCGGCAATTGGTAATTACCGGGTATTTGCTTTTGTTTTTCAGGGATATTGGGAAGATATTGGG
The DNA here is from genome assembly GCA_026418675.1 of Chthoniobacterales bacterium. GTDB lineage: Bacteria > Verrucomicrobiota > Verrucomicrobiia > Chthoniobacterales > DYNR01 > JAOAAX01. The sequence continues at coordinate 22,741 of JAOAAX010000010.1, forward strand.
ACAATTCGATCGTTTTATGAAGCCAATCTTAACCTGACGGATCCTAATCCGCCTTATTCTTTTTATGAACCGGGTCGTCCTATTTACAGTCGGCCTCGTTTTTTACCTGCGAGCATAATTCGGAAAGCGAATGTTGACCGCGCAGTAATTGCGGACGGGTGTATCCTTGAGGATTGCACTATCGAACGTTGTATCATTGGACTGCGAAGCATCATTCAAAAAGGATCAGTGATTCGGAACACAATCCTTATGGGGGCTGACTTCTATGAAGACGAAGCGATTACACCCGCAGAGCCTGGGCTTCCTCGAATAGGAATTGGACAAGGCTGTGTTATAAACGGAGCAATTATTGATAAAAATGCTCGGATAGGGAACCGCGTTGTAATAACCCCTGAAGGAAAATCACATGACTTGGATGGCGATGGCTTCTATATTCGAGATGGGATTGTAGTCATTCCTAAGAATAGTGTAATCCCAGACGACACTTGGATTTGATGTTCTATACTTTTAAAGTTTTGATGGTTTTGAATTCCTTGAGGGATGCTAACTTATGGAGATTTAGGCTTTTAGCTCGAGTTTTTTTAGCAGTTTTTTTGTTAATCCTGGGTGGGTGCATTTACGAAGTTGCCCCTACCCCACCCTCAAGGAATATCAACACGTGGTTGTTAGGTAGATGGGAATATAAAACTCAAGATGGTAAAACCCTTACTGCAACATTAGAACCTTCCAGCTCAAGCCGTTATCGTCTAAAGATTGAAGAAAGAGACAGTCGAGGCAGAGTTGGTGAGCCCAAACAACACAGAGCTTGGATTTCCCGTATCGGTGGTGTAAAATTTTTGACGGTTGAGCTAACACAAGCAAACGAAAAACCGAAATATCTTTTGCTCGCCTATCAATTGCTCAGCCCCAATCGATTGCGGGTAATTGTTGTCAATGTTGAACACAAAAATAAATCCAGCTACTCGCTACGAAAGGCCATACGAGCAGCTATAAGAAAAGGAACTCTTTTCTCGGAAACTGGAATGGTTTGGCAAAAAACAGGAGAGATTGCAAAAAAACTAAACGAAAAAGATATGTATGAGGTTTTCGAACCGACCAGAGTGCAACCCACGCCCTCTTCGCTAACAGAATAGATTTTTTCAAATTAGCTTATTTGCAAATTCTCGTTTTAAAATTTGCCCTGAATGAGCATGTAAACGGACTCTGTAAACTGCATATAAGCAGCACCCTGCCGAAATGACGTAAGTTGAGTCGGAGAAAAGGGACGCTTCTCGATGGTAGCTCGGACGGCTTCTATAAATTCCTCTTCAACACGCCAAGGGTCGTATTGTGGCGGGGGGTAGTGTTCTTTAATTTGACCATCTTTTGTTAAAATTTTAAGGGTGTTTGTAGAAC
>JAOAAX010000010.1:24145-65369 GCA_026418675.1 Chthoniobacterales bacterium
TTGTAGAACCATCCCAAAATAATGTCCCCGCTTCACATTGAATGGATATATAATTTGTTGGAGTTTCTTCGTGGATGGAGGAAAGGTGCATCTCGAGTGGGCAATTATCAAGTGCAGGGTAAACAGCTGCAACTTGGAGAAATTCTGGTAAGTCAACATCTCGCCAAGGGTGATCGGCTGGGATTGAGCGGCGGAATGCATAAGCATGAGTTGGAGTAGCCTCAGTGCCAAGCCAACGCTGAAGTATTTCGTAGTAAATCCCAAGAGTGAGGATGTTCACTCCACTATGTTGGCTGAGAAGACGCCAGGGCGGTGGCCCAGAACGATCAAGAAACATGCTGTTTCTCTGGTCAACAATTACTTTTTGGGGCTTACCAAGTTGACCTGAAGAAAGAATATTTCGGGCAACCTGATCGTGAGCAAGCGTAAAGGGAGCAGGGACAAGCCAAGCGGCTAGGTGAGGGTTCGCTGTGCTTGCAGCAAGCATTTGTCCGGCCTGGACAAAATTAGCAGCCATTCGAGCCTCACAAAGGACATGTTTTCCAGCTTTGAGGGCAGCAACCGTCATCTGTGCATGAGTCGAGGGCCAAGTGCCAATGCAAACGATATCAATTTCACTCGATTGGATGATGTTCTCCCATTTTTCCTCCGCACGTTGGAAGTTCCACTCGAGGCTTACTTTGAGGGCTGATTCAATCGAGCGATTGGCGACAGCGACAAGTTCTACGTTTTTTACAGATAGGAAACCAGGAATGTGGCGGGCAAGAGTATTTCCCCCAGCCCCGATAAAACCAATTCGCAATTTACTCATAAAGCATCGAATACGTGAGATTTAAACTCTTAACGAGTGCGAGGGCCTTGGGCGTTGTAAGCGTTATTGCGGTCGGCAACCCACAAATCTACTCCCCGACGCTTTAGAACAAACGTGTTGTTTTCCCCATATTTTGCCCAAGGGCCATAGGGGACATCTGAGAACTCCACAAATTTCCAATCGCATACGTCCTTACCTTTAAGGCCAAGGTAGTCACGAACGGCAGGAGAAACGTCAAGTCCCGCACCTTGGTTTAGATTTGGCAAGGGGCGCTCATTGCCGAAAACATACTGCCAATGATCAGTTCGAAAAGGACCACAATCTTCCCATTGAGCATACGCTATACGATTGCCATGACGGATCGCTACCCATCTCCCTTTGCAAACAGATTTGCCTTCCCGTTCAAATGCTTGACGGAACCATGGAATTATGCGACGCGATTCGGGCTTCGTTGTCCCCATCGTTACATCATTGTAGGGAAGAGCAATGTAAAAGGGGTTTAAACGGGGGATAAATTTAATTGGGATGTAATTTCGACGGGCTGAGGGATTAGGATCGTCGAGTCCCCCATAGTTTTTCACCCATTCGGGATCCCATGAACTTTTGTAATTTGGAGTTGGATTATTAGGGGATGGGTCTTCACCAATCCAAAAAACAGTTGTAATGATATTTTTTTTCCAAGGATAGCGAATAAACCCCGTAGCCAAAGTTTGGGGAATAAGAACTTGTGGTTGGAGTCGTTGAATTTGTTCACGACGTATTTGCTGAGCTAAGAGCTCAAACTCCGTTGATGAAGCTTGGGCTGTAGGGAGAAAAATGAACAAAAAAATCAGAGAATAGAATGTCATTCGAGACCTGAACAAAAACTGAGAAATTATTCTATGCATGATAGTTTAAAAATCTAACATGGTTTTTTAAATTGCAAAGTTTTTGTAAATAAAAAAATTTTTCGATGATTTAAGCTTGATGCTTCTCTTTTCTTAAATCGAGGTCATGACTCCTTCTTGCCAAAGGGCCAGAGAAAAAACTTTTTTCGAGGATTTTCTTCAAGATTTTCTGGGGCAATTGGAGGTAATTGGACTGGACGCTCCGAAGCACGAGTTTGATTTGCTGTTAGATTTTCCCATGCGGCGAGAGTTTCTGGAGACATAATAGCACCACCGACAACTTTTACGTCACCATTCGGAGTGCGTTCAATTGTTGGCTTTGAGCGATCTGTCTGGATATAGATTTCTCGCTTAATGATCTCGCCATTCAAACCAATATGCGAATAAAGGTAAGAACGAGGAGCATTCATTTGAAGGATGTGAGGACGATTGGCATTGTCCAGAACAATCTCAGGTTTTCCATAAGTGACGAGGGGACCTAAACGATAGGTGCAGTAGAGACGTTTTTTTTCTGGATCCAATATTCTAAGGTAAAGTGCAGTGCTGTTAGGGAGTCGGTGGGAGAGGAGAGTAAGCTGGCGTTGAGTTCCGTCGGAAGGATGGCCTACTAATTCCTGCCAAAGGACCCGCCCCTCCGTAATTTCAAACTTCAAAGAGCCACTCGAAAAAAAGCGATTGAGGGCTGGATCGAAAACCGTAGCACGAATGCTATAAGAACCAAAATCATCCAGACGAAAAAGTGGAGTAATATTAATCGTGCGTCGAATGGTTTCGCTGGGTTTGATAGGAGTTGGGTCAAGTCCGATCCCCGTGACGCGATGAGGCACAGGTAAGCCGGAGGAATTCTCCACTTGAAGTTGGAACCAAGGAATATTTGCAGTGTCTTGAAGTAAAAGTGACTGGCCACTGAGGTTTGTAATAGCAACAGTTACAAGTATTGGCTCATAGCGAATGTAAAGCAACCTTGGTAGGGAAATAGTAACCTGAAGCTGTCCATAACTAGCAAATAAAAAAGCAAAAATGAAGATGACGATAAGTAAAAAAAATTGGAAATAGACAGTGCTGCGGCAAATTCCGCTGGCACAACGTATCATACGTTCCAAGAAGGCTATTTGAGAGGTTTAACCTGATCAGGAGGAACAGAAGAAGCCAAACGGAAACCAAGAGCCATATCACTCTGTTCAGCCATGCGGACGAGGAGTCGTCGAGTTAAACGATAATCAGGATTCTGCCAGTTACCTCCACGAATGACGGGAACCTTCATTCCTAGAGAGGGACTTTCATCCCATGAATCTGTCCACTCGGAAACATTCCCTGCCATACCACGAACCCCATAGGGGCTTACATCTTTTGGCATGGCAGTAACTGGGCACCATCTCTTCCAACCATCTACATTTCCACCTTTTTCAGGATTTGGGTGGAAGTCTTGGCCGCTATTGACCCACTCGTTTTTGGGTTCATTGCCCCAGGGATAAATTCTACCATCCGTTCCACGGGCTGCTTTTTCCCACTCCTGTTCCGTTGGAAGGCGCATACCTTTCCACTTGGCGTAGGACCATGCATCGTAAAAATCTACTCCGAAGACAGGTGAATCAAGATTGAGATCGCCGCCACGAAATTTCCCCCATCTTTTCGCACGTGTATAGTAACCAGGCATATCGCCTGTATTCAATTTTTGGTCAGCCCAATCCTGAGGAATATAGGTTTTACCAGACGGCGCATTAGGATGTTTGATTTCGTTTAGCCGGTCGGGATTGTTTTTCACCCATTCAAGAAATTCTGCATATTGGCCAATTGTTACGGGAAACTCTGCAATCCAAAATGTTGGGAGATTAACTTTTTGGCCATCCTGGTAGATAAACTCCCCTGCCGGAATTTCAATCATTTTTTTGAAATCGGTATAGCGATGGCCCTTTAGAAAAAGTAGGTAGTAAAGGAAACCAAAAGCGATTGCAAGGAGAGTAAATGAAGTAAGGCCAGTAATGAGGACGCTCCTACGTTGGCGCTTGCGTGCCTCTTCAAGAGCCTTTTGTGTGATGATTTCCTTTGCATGAACTTTTTCAGCGTCAGCAATAACAACTTTTGGAGATATTGCAGCAGTGCTAGCAGCTAAATCTCGCCAAGAACTTGCTTCAGGAGCTCCAGCAACAGCTTTTTGCAGCAATTGGGTCAAACCAGGAACTTCAGCATCTGCATTTGGTGTGAGATTTTTTAGAATAAAGTCGGCGATAGAACGGATTTCCTCGGCTTCCTGCAGCTCACGAGTAGGTTCAAGAGCAGCAATATTAGAGAGACGAATACCACTAGAACCGCCCAAAAGGATACTATTTGGAGTTAGGGGATTGTGGCGGATATTTTGGGCTACCATGTAAGACATGGCGTTGGATACTGCCTGCAAAATTGAGTGTGCAGTTCGAGCTGGAATTTTGTTTCCTGCAGAACAAAATTGTTCGAGGGAAGATGCGGCGAGGTATTCAGTAGTGAAAAAGTGAATGCCATCAGCTTCGCACGCTTCAATAACAGTAAGAATATTGGCCTGTTGAACCCGAGATTTGGCACTCGCATCTTTTCGGAATTTCTCAATGCCTTCAGGGCCAGGTTGCTTGGCAGGGTCTAAAGTATAGAGACGAACCTTACGGTTCATGTTTTCTTGTAGAGCACGATAAATGCTCCCATAGGCTGTTTCGCCGATTTTTGCCTCAATGGTATAACCTGCAAGGGTTTTCCCGACGAGTGAATCAGGGGGAAGTTCGGTATCGCGTCCTTGTTGGGATAGGAGAGCAGGTGATGTTGCTGGAACTTTAGCATGTTTAGAAACTGGGGCCGGTGTAGGTTTGGTCGAAATCGAAGGCTGGATAACTTTCACAGCACCCGGTTGTGAAGGTTTAGTTGCGGGAATGGTAGGCTTTGGAGAAATTGAAACAGAAGGTGTTGCTTCACTTCTAGCCTGTGCAGGTTTCGGTGAAGAAGGAGCATCGACTTGAGATACAGGAACCTTTGCACTTGGGCCTCCTTGTAAAGAAACAGAAGAGGGTTCAGCAGGTAAACTAATAGTAGAAGCTCCAATTGGGGATACTTCTGTCCTTGGTTTCGAAGTTGAGGAAGTTGCCGATGAAGTAGATTCGGAAGATCCCACCTGTCTGACTTCTTCCGTCGAAACTGGAGAAATGCTTGCTTGAGGAGATTGGCTAGGAACTAACGGACCAGTTTTTTCAACGCTCTGTATTGGTTTGATTTTAGCCTCCTCAATGGAGGAAGTTGTTTGCGCTACTAAAGTTGACTCTTGTTTTTCTAGGGATGAAGTCCTAGCGGATTGCAATGAAGTTTCTGAAAGTTCAGAGCGTAACTCTGCCGATTCCTCCGAGACTTTTTGAGCAACTTGAGCAACTTGGAGGCTGCTGGGTTCCTCTTTAGGTTGGAATTGCGATTCCGGTTGGAGTTTTGGCTCTGTAGTTGGTTGGGGAGAAGGCGGAAAGTAATATTGTTGATAGTATCGAGCCAACTCGCATAAGTAATTTGTATCTACAGGCTTAGGAACAACTACAGATTGACCGACGTAAGATTGGTAATCACTCAAATCATACTCGGTCAAAAAAATGGTCTGAAGATTTGGAAAAATGGAAGCCAAGCTATCACGAAGCTCAAAGCCATTCTCACCATTTGCAAAAAAAGAATCAACAATTAAAAGATTTACCGGACCAAATTGACCTAGAACGGCTTTTGCTTCCGCAGGACTTGTAGCTTTCGCAATCTTGGAAAAACCAGCAGACTGTAGGGCACTTGCAAGTGAGTTAACAGTTTCGGTCGTTTTTTCAACAATCAGAATATTCATGGTGGAGTTGTTATAGAATTTTGCAGGAAGAGCTCTGCGGGAAAATCATTTTCTAGGTGGCCTGGATCTGCTCTGGTATCTTGTAGCTCGTCTTTATAATAGAGAGCAACCGTGTATCCATAGAAGGTGTTTTTGCTTTTGGGATTTAGAGAATATCTTACTTCTAGAATTTCAGGTTCTTTCTCTGCCCAATCTACGGGTGGGCTAATCCATTCAGAAGAAGCTTGAGATTTAGATTGAAGGATTTCCCCGGTTGCAGTTTTTTCAAAAAACCGGACTAAAACGTTAGTGTCCGAAGCCCGGACATTGACACCTGGACGTGCTTTGACTGCGATGCGAAAATTTTTGGTGTTGTTTTCGCCATTATTTTGGCGGATATCCACGATACCTAAAGTTGCTCCGGGTTGAAGGCCAATTTCCTCAAGGATTGGCATTGATGGCTGATTCTGAGAAACTTCCTGCAAGTATTGAGTTTGGGTTGGTGGAAGAGGAGAGATTCCGGAACGCTCCATATTTTCGATTGTTTGAGAGACCCAATCCTGCAAACGAAGGGCCTCTTGACGAGTTTGCGAATCCAAATCACTCCTACTTAAAATTTTTACTAGCAAGTCTGCAGCATCCATTTCACGACCTATTCTTTCGAGTGCAAAGGCTTTTTGGAGCATAAGCCGAGGTTCTTCCCCTAAAATTGCTTCTGCTTCTGAGATAGCTCTTAGCACTGTTTGCCAATCCCCGACTCTAGAAGCACTTTCAGCTTCATTTACTCTGGCCATTGCAAGTTGCATTTGTAGGGAACTCGGAGAACTTGCACCTTCAAAAAAGCCTTTGGTTTTTGAATTAACAAGGTCTTTTTCATTTGAAGTCTGATTTAAATTTGGAGACAACTGCTCATAGGGGAATTCTGATGCAGTTTGTCTAACTACGTTTGGATGGTCTGTTATGGTAGAGTTAGATTGATGAGAAACAGCAGGATCGGACTGAATTTCAGTCTTTGGTCGAATTATAGCATTTGGCAAAACTTTCCACACAAGCGCGACGAATTGCAGTGCAGCTATAAACCCTAAAACCCAAATCGAAACTAGAAATGTTTTGCTTTCCCTGGTAGTTGAAGAAGATGATAACAAAGCACGCATCCCATTTTCTTTCTTCTTATCTTAACCTTTATAATAACCTGAACAATTTTGTCAATCCTTGGTTGAAATCCAAATCTTTATTCCTGAAACACACAACAAAGCAAACAACTCTACTAGGTTAGGTCATTTCAACGGATTCCATGAGGGTATTGCAAATTTTTTACAAAAACCGACTTGATAATAAAAATTACTAACGCAGCAAATTCTTGCATGTGTGCTCACCGTATTTGGAGCTTCTTTTTTCTCATATTCGCCCTTTTCACATCCTCATGTCATAGACAGTCTATTGATAGCACCCCCGATGTCATTATCCTTCACACAGGTCGGATTCGGGGCAATATCTACCCTCTTTCTTTGCAAGGGATTGCCCCTCTTCAACACTACCCTTATCTTGCGGGTTATATTCGCCAAGTCCGCGAAGAAGCTTCCAAAAAAGGAACTCAGGTCATATTAATTGATTTAGGCGACAGCCTGGAGGGATCCTTTGCTTCTTTTACGACAAATTCCTCCAATGTAATAGAATTCTTCAATGCCCTTCGCTACGATGCAATCTTACTGGGCAACCTTGACAGTTCCATTCAACCTTTGCAAATCGAGTCTCTCCAGGTCCCGTGTCTGATACCTTTCATCAAGAAAGATGGTTCACCTTGTATACCTAACATTCCAACCGCTGCCAAAATCTCTCGTCCTAACGATCGCTTCTCTGTTTATTTAATAGCAAACTTTTACGGCGATACAGATCCCGCTCAATATCCGGAGCGCTTCCCAGTTTCCTTTGCTGGACAAACCGGCATTCAACCTGTCCGTAACATTGAATCTCAAATCGCCTCTCTTGGGCAGATTCCTGCCGATTCCCTTGTGCTCTTTGCTTGGCAAAAATTTGAAGCTCCGAACTCACAGCCAACGCAATTCCTTCAACGCCTTCTCAAAGCAGGTGTCGATGCCATTCTTGCTCAACGAGTCTATGGCAGACAAAAACTGGATGCGTGGGCTGATGCGGGACCAGCAGATTGGAATCCTCCAATCTCTCAAAATATCCTTCGCAATAATGGCGGCTTCACAATTGCTCGTCTCGACCTTAAACGCGAGAACAACCGTTGGCGCGTCCTCCGTCAACAGATCATTCCAATGACAGCAAACGTCGCTCCTCCCGACCCTGCAATCATAGCTCGCATAGAATCATTTGCAGAAACCATCCGTAAGGCGAACATCTCGATTGGTGAAGCTTCTCAACCAATAAGCGAAAACCAAATCCTCAACCTTGTTCTAAATGCTTTCACATCGCTTCCCAATGCCACTGCTGCTATCTATACAATTCAATCTGTTCGTTCTTCCCTGCCTTCGGGAACTGTAACAAGTAGTCACCTTTATCGCGCTCTTCCTTGGAACTCTCCTCTCGTCTCCCTCTCGCTCTCCGCTGAAGAATTACAAATACTCCAGTCAAAAAATAAAGATTGGACTATAATATCCATAAAAGATCATTCTTCCAACCAAAAACACACAGTTATTTGTCCCGAATTTTTAGCTCGAATTGCTCTTCAACAGCTTAATCTTGAGGCTCAATTCCAAATTGTTTCGGAGTCAGAATTCAGTTTTCTTGCCAACTTTACCCATAATTTTGCCGCTAATAATGGTGGCACTTTAATTGCACCAAAATTTGCTGCTCCTGATGGCTGGCAAATTCACAAACCCAACCATCAATGAAATTTCGCCAAATACTGCTTTTATTAATCCTAGCGGCACTCCTGTTTTTTGGCTTTTTCTGGTTCCAGAGGCAGGAATCTGCTGCTCGCGATGCCCGTGCTCTTCGCCAATTGCAACTGTGGGGCATCGCTCTTAATCTCTACCTTATTGATAATGACAATTTTCTTCCCGAGGTTGGCACGAATTTTCAAGATTCGCCATACGCCTGGTTTGAAGTCCTTCCTCCCTATCTCTCCCAGCCTCCCTTGTCCGAACTAATCCGGAATGGAAATAACCCAGCTCCTGGAAGTCCCTCTTTATGGTCTAGTCCACGTGCATCCAAACCTCGAGTTTGGGACAAATCTCAAGTTTACTCGACATGGGCTATGAACCGAGCCCTCCAACCAGATCCAACATCGCGCCCTTATCGGATCCAAGAATTGAACTTGCCCGGAAACGTCATCTTCCTAACCGAAGGCTCTGGTTTTTCTCCTGGCTTATTGCCTCATGAAATCAGCACAGCCCCTGGTTTGCCTCGTAATTCTAAAACCCTCCCAGTTCTTTTTTGCGATGGCCATGCACAGCCCGTCCCTCGCCGAACGTTACTCGCTTCTGAAACTCGAACTGCCGAGAACCTGCAAAAAGGTATCTCCTGGTTTATTGAATAACTGATATTAAAGTCTATTTTTAACATTCTATTACCAAATTCGCAACTAAGCATGACAAACAGTAATTGCATTCACATCCTCCGCTCCAGCCAATCGCAACATTCGGGCACATTCGTCGAGCGTCGAACCAGTTGTGAAAACGTCATCTACCAAAATCCACCGCTTACCAGAAACTTTTTTATCATTTTGGACAACAAAAGCATTTTTCAAATTTTTCTTCCTTTGTGCTCGAGTTAGAACTGTTTGCTTCGGGGTTGCAATAACTCGCCTAAGAAGACGGCAAACAGGCAATTTGAAGCTTTTGCCTAACTCTTTTGCAATAAGATCAGCTTGGTTGTAACCCCTTTCTCTTTCTCGAACTGGATGAAGTGGCACTGGGACAAAACCAGCACACCCTTCATTCAGGCCCTCTCGTTCGACAATTTTTGCCAAAGCTTTCCCCAATGGACGTGCCAACCAACCTTCACCGTTATATTTCAGCCGGTGAATCAAACCAAATGTGACCTCATTTCGTGAAAAACAGGAAACATTTCTCCGAAAGTTAAACCTCGTTTCCTTACAGGAAGCACAGACATCGCCCGGCTCCATTCCAGGAAAAGGTTGCGAACAAATCGCACACCGCCGATCCCCAATTTGGGGTAGTTCAGCTTCACACTCCCTACAAAAGTTCTGGCCCCTCTCAAGCGTCCCCCCACAAACAGGACATTCATCCGGCAAAAATAAATCCAATAAAACCTCAGCCCATCCTTGGAAACCGCTTTTAAACGTTTGAAAAAAGGTTCTGCCAGGCCAAAGCCGACCGCTTCCCTTGTCCCCAAAAACAAAAGGAAATTTTTTCTCTACAAATCGCATTACCTTCGACGCAGCCATGCCCAGGACAAAATACCGCACCCACTTATAACAAGCAGCGGAATAACTCCAGTAGGAACCATGCCACTTACTAGAGTTGGGCCAAGTAATAAAACGCCGTTTGACAAATCCCCTAAAAAGCTCCACTTGGCTATAAAATTTATTCCTTGCTGTCCAAAAATCCATCCCGCATGCAAGCCAAATGCGTGCCATAAGGAGCGAGTTCGATTAACTGCAAAAGCCAGAATTAGACCTATAAAAAAAAGAGTCCCCCACCCCCATGCAAGAAGGGGCATTTCGGGAACCGAATCAAATACAGCAAGCATTTGATGCCAGCCACTAAGCCAATTGACCTCGTTCGTGACTCTGTTTCCAGGGCGAAGAAAATGAACAGACGCAAAAAAAGCAGAAACGAGAACTCCAGCCCAGAAGCTTCCGAGTAATCGGATTAGAATTCCAAAGGCAATACCGCGAAATAAAACTTCTTCAAAAAAACCAACAAATATCGCAGACAACGCAATCCTCCCAAGACCCTCAAGTTGAATCTCACTCCGTAAAGCAAACCATCCATTCCATAATCCAATCAGAAAAAAAACACTTAATGGCAAAAAAGCGAATGCAAATCCAGCTAACCAATCCTTCCACCACAACGGATTTTTCTTTAACCCGAAATCCACAAGCCGCCACATCTTTAACCGGGCCAATGTGATGAGTAGAAAAACGGCTGCCGTTATTTGCACAGTCCTTGTGAAGTAACGATGAAAAGGGAACCTCGCTAATTCCTCAAACCACCCATGCCCTGCCATCCACTGGCAAATCCAATAAGCTATTGGCGATAAAAACACACCACTTGCAAATACTCCCAAAATGCAAAACAAAACCCACACTAGACTTCTGCAAAAACCCATAAAAAAGAAATATTAATCGTTATTCCTCGTCCAGCCCTACTTGTTTTAGCACTTGTTTAGCGAAAGGTAATGGAGGAAAAATTCGCCTCTATCAGTCATAAAAAAACTCTGAAGACAAAACCGTAGTTTCCTGGGCAAGTAATCTCCACCAATTCCTGTTAAAGTCGGAGCGTTCTCTCCTCCAAAAACACAAGGTGCTAAAGTCAAGTAAAGCTCATCAACTGCACCAATCTCTGCAAAAGAACGAAACAAGGCAGCCCCTCCCTCGCATACCAAAATCCCAATGCCATAATCATCCTTTAGTTTTTTCAAAATTTTAGATGCATTAATCTTTTGGATCTCAACAAATTCGACATCGTTTCTTTTATAAAAATATTTTGCGCTCTTCTCCTTCGCTCCTTTTTCACAAATCAGCAAAATTTTTCCACCTGCTGTGTGAAAAACTTTCCAACGAGGGTCAAAAAACCCCGCTGATGAGACAATAATTCTTAAAGGTTCTGGACTTTGTCCTCTTAAAATTCGCTCCTGAGATAAATTTTTATCGCCGACCCTCATACTCATGCGATCAGCCGTGACAGTCTTTCGTCCTACAATGAGACCGTCACCAAGAGCACGGATTCTTTTCAAACTCTTCTTATCATCTTCGGAGGTAAAGTCGCTTGGAGTGTGGTTACGAGTAGAGATCTTTCCATCCAATGACATTGCAAAATTAGCGATGACCCGTGGTCTATCACTTAGCTTCATGTCAACTTGGCTAACAATTAGTTATCCTTGAAACAGGAATCTTTTTTTCCATTGGAGTTGCAAATCGCATTTTCATCAGCGTCTTGTGATTCAACGAGTTTTTCCTCCAACTCAATCATTTCACGTTCCATCTCCAGCACACTGACAGCCCCATGCTCAGAAGGACGATAAAAAATATAAATCAATCCGCCAATAGCCCCCCAAGCAACTGTTAACATGAAGCCGGTGAAACCAATCAGAACAGCTATTGCACCAGGAACACCAAAAAGCGCTCCAAGCGTTGCTTTAAAAAGATGCTCACGAACACCCAATCCAGCAACACTTATTGGCATTGCTGAAATTGTTTGAACGATTGGCTGAACAAGAAAAATCTGAGCCAAAGTAACCTGGTCTGTGAGTGCCTGCGAGGCACAATAAAAGGAGTAAAAAAGAAGACAATGAGCGGGTAGGCTAACGAGAAAACTTGCCCATAGAGCACGTTGTGAACGGGCATAAGAAGAAAAAGAAGTTGCGAACTCCACAACTAACCCTCTCAGTGGAAACCAGCGAGGAAGTCGCTTAGCCAAGTGAAAACGATCTACAACGAATACAAAGAACAAAAATCCCAGTGCTCCAAATACAATCAAGCCGAGTGATATAACAAGGCCATGCAGACTAGGCTGATCCCAAAATTCTCTAAAGGCAAACAGACCTACTACCGCAGCAATTGCAATCAACGCTAATAATCCAACAACTCGATCCATAAAAACGCTCAGCACTGCTGCTGCTCGCCGTCCCGGTGCTTCCCGGCTGGCATAATACATTTTGACAAGGTCACCTCCAGTTCCCCCAGGTAGAAAAAGATTAAAAAACAAACCGATAAGATTCATGCCATAGGTCCGGCGAAAACTCGGCCGGATATTGTGAACTGCAAGTAACCACTGCCACCGCCATGTTTGCAAAACAGTTGCTATCCCAACACTAACGAGTCCAGGGATAAACCAAAACAGGTTGGCTTTTTGAAGTGTCTTCCACATCAATTCCCGTTTTTCTACGTCCTGAAAAATCCAGTAAAGCAACGCAATGGTAACACTGGCTTGAATTAAAGTCAGAATGGCTCGTTTCACATTCCCTGTCGGCTTCAGATCATTAGGAGTCAAAAATCTGACGCCATTTTTGCCAGGCGTCGAGCACAGCTTCGCGCTCGCAATCAGGGCCTAATTCAAATACGATAATAATATCCTTTGGCAAAAGAGGTATTAATTCATCGAATTTTACCTCTCCCTGTCCTGGCGGCAAATGATCATGATTTGGCCATTGGACGTCGTGCACATGGCAACCGATTAAGTAATTAGCAGTTTTTTTTAGCCATTCCGCGTGGTCAAGGTAACAAAGATTTTCCTTGATTTGAGCATGTCCAAAGTCATGCCAATATCCAAGGTAAGGACTGTTAAATGAGTCAAGGAAAGGGAGCATTTCCCTCTCCGATGGAACATCTTCATATTTTTCCCGGTTTTCTAAGCCCACCAAAACCCCTAAATTTTGGGCAGCAGAGAGGATGGGACGGAGAGCTGACCGTAAACGATCGAGCCGACGTGGGCCTGCGGCTTCCCGCATTTTGACAAACTCGATTTTCATGTCCCCAAATTCTTTTGTTAGGAATTTCCCCTGCTGGATAAGTTCCAAAGCTCGTTGATAGGCATTGAGTGTGCGGACACGGCCGCCGTGAACAACAATTGCTTTAGCTCCAACATGGGCTGCCAGCTCAAGTGTCTTCAATGTCAACTTAACAGCACGGATACGGTCTGTTTCTCGGTGGGATGTAAATTCATAACAATCAGGAGAATCTCCCTGCATTTCGATTGGGTGAGGGCAAAAATTATGGACACTCGAAACTCGTATAGCTCCTTGCTCCACCATTCTCACGATTCCCTGTAGCAAGGAGACTTTTAATCCGTGCCCAAGCTCAATCGTATTAATTCCCATCTCCAGCAATTCCTCGACCAATGCTTCTCCATGAGTGTGACGGCGACGATTCCAAGATGTCGAAAAGGACAGCATTTTTATACTTTTTTATCTGCTTTTATCTGATTCGTTGTATTTACTAGTTGGATTTTGCGGACCATAGCGGCTGCGAATACCGTCGTGGCAGGGAAAATTAATGGCAAACACACCTGGGTGATTTCATAAATTGCAAAGCCGGCTAATAACCAAGCAGAAACTAACGCCGCAGCTAGGATCCAAAGCGAAAAGCGTCCAGCCAAACAGAAAAATGAGCTGACTGCGCATATAAAAAGCATAATTGCCAAGTTTAGTAGGAAACCAGTTTTTCGGGGGGAGAGAGATTTGCACAAAGATGCCAACGCTACTCCTTGATATTCTGCTAATGAAAGTCTGCGGCCAAACTCTTGAGTGGCTCCTTGAATGTCTGCTTTTTCTAATAGCGTTCCCAAAATAATCACTGAACCTTCGACTACTTTGTGGATTTGGCTGATCGTTTTTTTGCTTTGGAATGAACGTTCGGCTTCGAGAATTAGCTCGTCCATGTCAAGTCTGCGAAGCGAGGTAAAAGTTTCTGGCTTCAGGGGTAGTGTTGCATCGGAAGCCACAGGTAGGAGTGTATTCCCAATACGAACCGTATTTTGGATTGTTGATTCTATTTTTGATGGTTCGATATTTTGGTAAGCCAGCCAACAAGCAAGTGCGAAGGAAGATACAATCTTTCCATCGAGACTGGCAAAAAGAGGGAAGCGTGCAACACCTGAAGGTAAATTCAAAAAGCCACAGCCAAACTTTGGCTCTGCTTCGATTGGTGAAGTAAAACCGTTAAAATGTTCCAGATGCCAATTGGATTCTAGGATTGGAAGTGGAAGTGGAGGAACACCCTCTTGTATAGGAGAGTGAGTGAGAAGTGTGCCTAATATAACAGGAATTTCAACATTTTGAGGGATCTGGACACCAGTATTGATGAAACTCGGTGTTGCTATTGCGGCTACTTTAGCACCAAGTCTCTCTGCAGCCCGTATAAATAATGCAACGTCGAGAGAAGAAAGTTCTGAAGCAGTAATTCCCCCTTGAAAAACGACGGTAATTTTAAGAGGTTTTGTCCAATACTGTCCGTTTGATTCTGCAATCCATTGCTGAAGATTTGTTTCAAGTTTTGCTAGCAATCCATTTTCGGTCTCGCGCCAAGATAACGTGCCAACCAAAAAAGCCACCAGAATAATTGGAAAAACTGTGCGTAAGTTATTAGCGGACTTGTTTAGGGTCAATTTGCCGTTGTTGTTTGGTTGCCAACCGTAAGTCGGCTGCGCCAGCTTTCGAGTTTATCGCGAGAAATACCGCGAATTCTGACGAGCTCATCCACAGAGTTGTAGGGTCTTCCCTGGATAATTCGCTGTGCGAGTGTTTCGCCCAAACCTGGTAATGCGCGGAGCTCCCATGCTGTAGCTTCGTTAAGATCAATTTTCGGTTGGAATTTAGGTTCGAAAAGCTCTTGGAGTTTTCTTAATTCCTCACGCCATTCTTTTCTTCCTTCGACAAGAAGATCGGGGTTACTCTCTGCCCAAATACCCTTCCGCGATAGCATTGCTCCAGCTTCAAGGTCTGCCATCTGGGTGGCGTATTCCTCGGCGGAAATCTCATCGGGAGTTGCACGCGCCACCCCTTGAGCGCGTGCAAGGCCTTCACGAATTAGAATTGCTGCAAGATCCTGATTCTTTGAAGTTGTGATCATGGCATATACACGAATGGCCCCCGAACGGCCGGGAGCTCGAGCAAAGGAAGTATGAACTGTAAAAGGCTCTGCTAATAACTGCTCGCGGCGATCCCGAGCTAAGCGACCAAAGTTTAATACTATTTGTGGAGTTTGAACTCCAAAGTAACGCATTTGCTCGACGATACGTCGGCGGTCAGCTTCCATGCCAGCATCACACTCAGGAGCATCGGCAAAATAAAGTCGAACAAGTAGCTTTTCTGGATTACCATTTCGAAGTATTTCCACGTAAAAACTATCACCATCTCCTGGCAACTTAAGCAATTGCGAACCAGGAAAAGATTGGAGGGAAGGAGAATCCCGACCAAGTGAAATTAAAACACAAGCAAAAAAAGAGAAAGTAAAAGAAAAAAGTATCCTTAATTTTCTCTTATTTATTACCATTTTATTGGATGATGAAATCGTAAACTTGGATACGGAAAATAAGCGGGGCAAGTTCTTTGCGGGCTACTTCGAGATGAATAGGGTGGTTTTCGTATTCTGTGAGTGCTTTTTGGCTGGAGAAACGCATTAGCAGAGCTACGTCGTAGCTACTATCTACTTCTTTACGGGCGCTAGTTAGGGGAGAACCAATGATAACAGATTCTAAACCTGGAATTGTTCCAACGAAGTTTCGGGTTGCGTTAGCAATTTTCTCGATTGCTTCTTTTTGGCCAGGCGTTTCCAACCAAATTAGGACGAGATGTGCGACAGGAGGCCCATTGGGCTGGGAGGAATCGGGAGAAGTGGTCTCGGATTGAAGCGAGTCAAGCCTGTTTGTATCGGATTGATGTGTTTGGGGCTGGGAAGGCTGCTGAGTTTGATTGTCAGTAGTCTGAATTGGAGAGGGAGGGGGCTCTGCTTGATTAAGGAGTTTCTCATCTTTTTCAACAAAATCAACAGGGGAAGAACCTTGAGTTACATTTCCAACAGTTTCATTTGCTGCGTGTGTTGGAATAGTGGATTGCAAATAAGGTTGGTGCTCCTCAGATGCCTGAGGTTCTGTTTGTTGTGAGATGTGTTCAAGTTGGGATGGAAATGGAGAGGGGGGTATTGTTTCAGTTGTGCTAGAAGGAATACTATTTTCAGATAGGGTTGTCTGAATTTGCGATGAAGAAGTTTGAATCGGGATTACTTCACCTGGAGCGGATGTTGAGGAAGGAGTTGGAGTTGGGGATGGTAAAGGGGAAGGTTGTGTTGTTTCCTGCGTGCTAGAAGGAGAAGGAGTCGGAGTTGGTTGTGGGGTAGTTTCTAAGAGCTGGGAAGTTGCTGGCTCCTCCCCAGATGGAGGCGGTTTTTCGAACCAAGGAAAGGTCAATCCATAGGTCGGAAAGAGGGAAAAATAAAAGACAAACAGAGTTAAAAAAAGTCTCATTTAGGAATAAGATAAATAAACTTGACTAAAAAGACATATTTATTCAAGAGGCGGAGTGAATAATATCGAGCATCTGTCGGACTGCATCTGCCATTCCAATAAATATGGCACGGCTAACGATGGAATGACCGATGTTGAGTTCCTCAATACCTGGAATTTTGCAGATTGGAGCAACATTTTGGTAATTGAGGCCGTGACCGGCGTTAATACGTAAGCCGTAATTTTGTGCAAGCTTAGCTGCTTCGTATAAGCGTTGGAGCTCAGCGCTTTTCTCATTTGGGTCAGTAGCGTTCGCATAGCAGCCTGTGTGGAGTTCAATAAATTCTGCGCCGAGGTCTGCAGCTGCACGGATTTGATCTGGAATGGGGTCAATGAAGAGGCTGACGTGGATACCTGCTTTGCGGAGCTGTGGAATAGCCGCACGGAGGAGAGATTGGGAAGCAATGCAATCAAGTCCGCCTTCGGTTGTAACTTCGTTGCGATTTTCAGGAACGATACACACATCATCAGGAAGAAGTGTGAGCGCAAATTGAAGGATTTCCTCCGTAAGTCCCATTTCGAGGTTGAGTTTCGTGCGAACAGCTTTCCGCAGTGCAAAGAGATCGGCATCCTGCATGTGACGCCTGTCAGAACGGAGGTGGGCTGTAATACCGCTCGCCCCTGCGGACTCTGCTTCCCGAGCGGCTTGGATAGGGCAAGGTTCAGCGTTAGGATGGTTGAGCATTTCTCTATAGCGAGCCTGTCGCAAAGTGGCAACATGGTCAACATTGACTCCCAGACGAATTTTGTTAGGGATCGGCTGGCAGCTCATAAGAAACCACGAGTTTTAGAATTCGCAGGAATAGAGAGAATGAAAAGCTTGGCCAAGATAGTGTGGGATATGAGTGGCTATAAGGGATTGCTCGGATTCACCGGAAGTTAGTGCAATTTCAGCTGCACGACCGCAGAGCCAAGCCCCAAGTATTGCAGCCTGAGAGGGACGCATGCTTTGTGCAACGAGACCGCCAATAACCCCTGCTAGGACATCCCCCATACCACCTGTTGCCATTCCTGGTGAACCAGTAGTATTGAAAAATAGAGGGCGCCCGGGAGCTCCAATGACAGTTCTTGCACCTTTTAAAAGGAGAACACAGGGAAATTGCTGGACAAATTCGCGAACAATGGATGGACGATCTTTAGCAGTTGGACGATAAAAGCGAGAAAATTCTCCTGGATGTGGAGTGAGTATGCGAGGACCACTGACTAAACGAAGAATTTTGGGGTGACCCCCTAAAATTTCGAAACCACCAGCATCGAGTATAATCGGAATGTTAGCCTGACGAAATACCTCGCCAACCTCATTCGTATTTTCACCAACCAGTCCAGGTCCAATAACAAGAACATCGAGATCAGCTTTGAGAATGTTGCGGTAATCTTCTTGAGGTTGAACCATTATCTCTGGAGGACACATTGCTGAAAGCAGAGGGAAGTAGTCCCTTCGTTGGAAAAGGGTAACAAGACCTGCACCGGCATGGAGTGCTCCCATCGCACAGAGAACAGCAGCACCAAAATAACCCGGAGATCCTGCAATAATTCCAACGTGTCCGTAGTTTCCTTTGTGAGTATCGAAGTTTCTTGGCGGCAACCAAGATAAGAGTATTTGAGGGATAGACGCTTGAATGTCGGGTTCGGGCGTAGGTTCGATTTCCGGAAGAGGAACAAAAGCAATTCGGCCGACAAAGTCAGTAGCTGAGTCGGAAATATGGCTAGTCTTAATTGTGCCTATAGCGACAGTAATGTCTGCACGGACGCATTGTGAAGCAGGCTGGCCGCTATGAGTATCAAGGCCTGTTGGAAAATCTACTGCAACAACTCTATAACCCTGGCTCTGACGGAGTTGGATAATCTCGGAAATAGCTTCTGATATGGGAGGACGAGGCTCTCCAGTAGCTCCTAAACCTAAAAGCCCATCTAATATAACCTTAGGAGAAGATGGTAGAGGTTGTGGAGGCTGGGGAGTTGCAAGGAATGTTTCATATTCGAGACGTGCAAGGGAGTTGAGTTGCTCAACTGGATAGGCAAATCGCAATTCGGCCCTCCACCCCATTGAACAAAGGTAACGAGCTGTTGCTATTGCATCGCCGGCGTTATTCCCCTTCCCACAAAAGACAAGAAGATTTCCGGGTTTGGGAAAGAATTGGCGAATTACATTTGCTACTCCAAGAGCAGCTCGTTGCATCATCTCGGAAGCAGAAGCACCCGCAGTAAAAGCAGCTTGTTCGGCACGAATAGTTTCTTCAGCACTGCAAATCATAGATAGTTTTTTATTTAGAAATTAAAATAAATACCTTTCTATTTTGGCTCAGGTGCCGGTGAAAAAGTCTCGGAGACGTTCGTAGAATGATTTGTGAATGGGTGAATTGTTTTCGCAACAAAGTTCAGCGAATTCTTCGAGTTTGCGACGTTGTTCGGAATTAAGTTGTGTGGGAACTTCCACTTCAACGCGGACATAAAGATCACCACGCTGGTTGGATTGGAAGACAGGCATACCTTGGCCCTTAATTCGGAAAACGGAACCTGACTGAGTGCCAGCAGGTATTTTGAGATTTACGAGCCCTGTAAGAGCTGGCACGCGTATTTCACCCCCAAGAGCTGCTGTAGTAAAAGGTATAGGAACCTTACAATGGAGGTCCTGCCCGTCTCGATCGAAGATTTTATGTTCTTTGACGTGTATGACGACATAGAGGTCGCCTGGTGGTCCGCCTTTGCGGCCAGCATCTCCGGCACCTGCAGAACGGAGACGAGCGCCAGTATCAATTCCCGGAGGGATGCGTAAGCGAACACGGCTAAGGCGTTCCCGACGCCCCTCGCCGTTGCAAGCACGGCATGGGCGATCAATCACCTCACCTGCACCACGGCAGTTGGGACAAGTCTGTGCAACTTGGAAGAAACCTCTGGAAGTAACGACTTGGCCTTTGCCACGGCACATGGGGCAAGTGACAATTCGTGAGCCTTTTTCTGCACCTGTGCCTCCACATTCCTCACACGTTTCATATTTCTGGATTTCGATCTCTTTTTCTGTGCCACTAGCAGCTTCCTCAAGAGTAATTTCGAGGTCATATCGGAGATCGTTGCCACGCTGACGGCCACCTGTTTCGAAGGAAGTAGAACCGAAAAATTGTTCGAAAATGTTGCCTGAACCGAAAACGTCGCGAAAAATTTCAAATGGGTCATGAAACTCAGACCATGTTCGGGAATGACCGCGCCCACCGACGCGAAAGGCTTCATGGCCAAAACGATCGTAGGCAGCCCGCTTTTCAGGATCGGAAAGAACCTCGTAAGCTTCGCCGAGTTCTTTAAAAAGCTCCTCTGCTTGAGGGTTGCCGGGGTTTTTGTCGGGGTGGTATTTAACGGCGAGGCGACGGTAAGCTTTTTTGATTTCGTCTTGTGAGGCGTTGCGTGAAACGCCTAGGACTTCGTAGTAATCTCGTTTTTTACTCATGCCGTAACGCCTTCTAGTGGCTTGCCACAGGAGACGATGACGGTGGCAGGACGCAAAAGGCGGTCATGGAGTTTGAATCCACGGCGGATTTGGTGAATAACGTGACCAGGCGGGATTTGATCATGATGTTGTTGGGAGACAGCCTCGTGAAGGTTTGGATCAAAGGGTTTGCCTACAGCATCAACTGGCTCTACCCCACACTCGCGAAGGAAATCTTGAAGTTGACGTTCAACAAGTTCGAAACCTTTTGCAATAGGCTCAGCTTCAGGGGTTTTGCGAGCAGTTTGAAGACCGAGCTCAAAACTATCAAGGATGGGAAGAAGTCGTTCGAGAAGAGCAGCGTTTGCGTAACGAATCGACTCTTCGCGCTCACGAGCAATTCGCTTGCGATAATTATCGAAGTCGGCTTGAGTGCGGAGTGCTATTTCGTAATATTTCCGCAGTTCGGCTTTAAGAGTTTCGAGTTGAGAATCGGTCTGCTGGGGAGTTTGCTGTGTGGAAGATGACTCTGTGGAAGGAGAGGGAGGAGCTAACTCGGATTTTTCCTTTTGTTCCTCTTGAATTACGTGAGTTGATTTGGATGAGTTGGGGTCAACGTTTTTTAATTTTGGATCTAGAGGTTGAGAATTAGAAGATTCCTGTGGGATGTCAGTGTGTGAATGGTCCGATTGAAGGGTTTGAGATTGTAGTGAAGTAGAATGTTTCTGATTTTCAAGGATTTGAGAATGTGTTGTTTGTGCAGGGAAATTCTCACTTTGCTGGGTTGAGGCTTGTGAAGTTGAAAAAGAGTCGGAAGATGTCTTTGATGGGGTATGGGAATCTTTGCGGTTAGTCTGGGGTTGAGCCGAAGGGTAGTGGATTTTTGCAGTTCTTCGCGAATTGCTCATAGTTTTTGGATTGCGATAATAGTTATGTCGTCATATTGGCGTTGGTTGCCAATAAAGTTTGTAATTTCTTGGGTAGCAGATTTAACGATTTCCCGAGGACCGTTATTAGCGTTGGCTTGGATATTCTGAATAAGCCGAGCGATGCCGAACTCCATGCTATTTGCGTCGAGAGCTTCACAAGCACCATCGGTATAGAGGATAAAAGTATCGCCAGGAGCCAGCTCAATAACGGTATCCTCAATAATCCTGTCAAAAACGGGACCTTTGTCAATGCCGAGAGCCATTCCTCGAGGTAAGATTTTTTCGACTTCGAGGGTATTGCGATGGCAAAGAAGAGGCGGTTCATGACCAGCTCTCGATAAGGAGATGAACGGCTTATCTTTCTCAAGGATAGCGAAAACCATACTGATAAACATGTCCTCTTTCATATCGGGATAGAGGAGATTGTTGACGCGCCGTAAAACTTCTGAGGGAGAGGTAGCACCGGTGGCCTGACTGCGGAGAACACTTCGGCACATAGCCATGATCAATGATGCACCTATGCCTTTCCCTGAAACATCCGCAATTACAATACCAAGCCGATTCGCATCTATCTCAATATAATCGAAGTAATCACCACTGAGCTGATGGGCAGGAATGTTTACTCCTGCAATCTCGTAGCCCTCGAAGTTTGGGGAGTAGGAAGGAAGTAGGACGCTTTGAATTTCGCGGGCAGTTTGAAGGTCTTGGTCCAAGCGCTTTTTCTCACTTGCCTGGAGGTAAATTGCCTCGTTGTAGAGAGCAAAGGCAGATTGCTCAGCAATAGTTTTGAAGAGAGAAATCTCGTCTTTACGGAATGGTGTGCTCATAGGGCCGTTTGCTAAAACTAGAATTCCCAGAATCTTTCGGCGGTATTGAAGCGGGCCGATGATGGCAGAGTGCACCTGTAAACTTGGGTCGCGTCCATCCTGAAAAGCGATTTCCGGGCCTTGTAACACATGAACTTGGCCAGACTCCCAAACTTTGCCAATTATTCCTTCACCACGTTTTACACTGTGAATACTAATAAAACTTTGAAGGGAATGCGGATTAGTCGGTAATTGCTCAAGTAAATGCTTGGGAAGTTCTACGACGGGTGGACAACCATTCGAGACAAAAGCAGGAACCAGAGCAGTTTCGTTTTTGTCAACGAGATAGAGCGCTCCGCCGTGGGCTTCAAGAATTCGGATAGCTCCCTCTACAATTAAGCGGTGTAGGTCGGCCGTTCGCACTCCTTCAGAAAAAGCTTCTCCTAAACCGTGAAGGAAATCAAAGACACGAGTTTCTTCGACTTCGAGGTCAGCACGTTCTTTTTCAAGTTCGGCCAGTTTTTTTGTAAAAGCAGCGAGAACAATTCCCAAGGCTACTAAAGTGCCGATAAAGAGGGCAAAGAAAACAAAGGTCCACATTGGAGGGGGTTCGCTAGGTGGAGAAGGAATTAGTTATTGGGAGTCTTACACCACCAAAATTGCTGAGGTCAATTAAGCGATGTGCAAAGCAAAATTGAAAAAGGTGCGATCGCGATCTTTGTGTGATAGGGTGATAAAAGTTCAACAAAACTTTGTTAAAAAGAGTGCTTGGACTGTGAAGTAGAATCGCTTTCGATGGATGTTTGGTTAGTTGCAGACTTCTTTGTCCACTTTTTTAGCATCCGCGTATAAGGGCCTTCGACCTTTTGTGGAAAATACAAATCGCGGCGGTTGGAAAGGGTTGTGCAGCCGATAGTGGTGAGAATTGCTGCAGCAAGCAACGTTGGAAGGAACTTCTTCACTCCGCTAAAAAAGCCAATGTTGCCAAAAATTGTCAATTGGAATTCAGGTTTTAGTTGGAAAAGAAAAAAATTGCCTTGCGAGGGGGAAGAGGTTTTTGCGCTTTATTGATATTTGAATAGAAAACTCACTTGCAGGGGGGTAGGAAATTGCGAAACTGAAGGAAAGGATATGTTTGAGCGGTTATCTGAAAAAATCCAACGCGTGCTGAAGGATTTGCGCGGTCAGGGAAGGATTACAGAATCAAATATTTCAAGTGCTTTGCGTGAAGTGCGGATGGCACTTTTGGATGCAGATGTCAATTATCAAGTTGCAAGGGAATTTGTAAACACTGTTAAGCAAAAGGCATTAGGTGAGGAAGTTCTTCTCAGTGTTACGCCCGGGCAGCAGGTGGTGAAGATATTTCATGATGAGTTGGTTGCATTGCTTAGAGGAGGCGAAAGTGGTCAAGTTCAGCAAGTTCAGATAGCACTACCAGGAAATATCCTCCTAATTGGCTTAAATGGAGCTGGCAAAACAACCACTGCAGCCAAGTTGGGTCGTTACCTACAAAGGCAAAGTCGGCGAGTTGGACTCGTTGCATGCGACTTAGCGCGTCCTGCTGCAATCGAACAATTGGCAACACTTGGAGAACAACTTGGACTACCAGTTTGGATTCCCCCAAAAGGAGAAAAAAACGTCATAAACAATGCAAAATCAGCTCAGGAATGGGCTAAGAGAGAAGGTTTTGATGCCACTATTTTCGATACTGCGGGCCGACAAGAAATAAATGAAGAACTCCTGGAAGAGTTGGTTAATTTGCGAAATGCGATTAATCCAAGTGAAGTCTTATTGATCTGCGACGCTGCTACCGGACAAGCTGCAGTTAATGTAGCTGAACGTTTTCACTCTGTTGTTGGAATTTCCGGCTGCATCCTCACAAAGCTCGATGGGGATGCGCGAGGTGGAGTAGCCCTTTCTTTACGCAAAGTTACAGGAGTTCCGATTAAATTCTGTGGAACAGGGGAAAAACTCGATCAGTTGGAGTTTTTCTATCCTGAGCGCTTAGCTGGCCGAATTCTGGGAATGGGCGACGTGGTAAGCTTAGTCGAAAAAGCCGCACAGGCTATAGATGAACGCGAAGCCGAAGAAATGCAACGCCGGTTAGCCTCGGCTAAATTCGATTTGAATGACTTGTTGGCTCAAATGCAATTAATAAAAAAGATGGGCCCACTTGAAAATCTTCTTGGCATGTTGCCTGGTTTAGATAAAATCCACACACTCAAAGCTGACGAACGGCAATTTCGGAGAACTGAGGCAATCATTCTCTCCATGACACCTCAGGAACGCGCAAAGCCGGAAATTATTAACGCAAGGCGGCGCCGAAGAATTGCCGCAGGCAGCGGAGTTACCCTATCTGAGGTTAACAACCTGCTGCTACAATTTCAGCAAATGCGGAAAATGATGCGCAAAGCTGGTGGTCTGCAAAAATTGCTAAAGCGCATGAAGCATTTACCGCCAATTGCTCATTTTCCCAAATTATAAACTTTATGAAATTACCAAAAACAAAAACGACTTTTTAATCCAAAGAACTATGGCAGTCTCAATTCGTCTTCGTCGTGAGGGTGCAAACAAACGCGCCCATTATAAAATCGTTGTTGCTGATAAGCGAAGCCCACGTGATGGCAAATTTATTGAAATAATTGGCCGTTACGATCCAAAAGTCCCAGGTGAGAACTTTGTGATTGACTTGGACCGCGCCAATTATTGGCTCAAGGTTGGTGCGCAACCCTCGCAAACCGTAACAAGCATCCTCAACAAAGCTCGCAAAAAAAACATTTCCAATTGAGTCAATTTTGGCAATTTTTATAAACTACCTGTATTTTTGCGCAATTTGATATGAAACAATAACATGCTGGCTTCCCGGCCATTTTATATGGAAGAATTCCTTCAATATGTTATCGGGAAATTGGCTCAGCATCCAGAAGACGCAATAATAACAAAAACCGAAAAAGCCGGTTCTGTAACTTTTCACATTTGTCTTCGAAAGAGTGATGTTGGACGAGTCATAGGCCGCGGTGGGCAGACTGTTCAAGCAATGCGTTCACTTCTACAAGCCGCTGGCCAGAAAAAAGGCATTCGAGTTTACCTAGATATCACCTCTCAGTAAGTTTGGCACTACTATCTCGTTCACCAAAACGATCTAGTAATTTAGTAAATAAGATTGCTTTGCCCTCTGGAATAAAAACTGGGTTTTTATCGTCGCTACGTGTCCTTTTTTGAAGGTAACGTTTTTGTTACATTCCGTTTATATGCAGGAAGATAAATTCGAGTTAGGATTGTGATTCGCACGAATAATAGCTAAAAAATGAGCCGAAAGCTTGCTTGGGTTGTTTTTGGAATTACGAGTCTATTTTTTGTATTTTTTTTCCTTTGGCCAATTGCGGAAACCTTAAAAGGGGCATTTGTAAAACCATCTGGTGAGTGGACATTGGAATTTATCGTCGAAGTTTTTCGCAACCCAATCTACTTCGAGGGATTGTGGAACTCTTTTTTAATGGGCTTCTGGAGCACTTTACTTTCCTTAGCTATTGCATTGCCTCTAGCAATTATCAGCGACCGTTTCCTGTTTCCAGGCAAGACCATATTAACAGCATTGATCTTAGTGCCCATGATTTTGCCCCCTTTTGTCGGAGCAATCGGAATCAAACAAATTTTAGGGCAGCGCGGAGCGTTAAATGCCTTCCTTGAATGGATCGGATTAGCGAATCCAAATTCACCATTTGACTGGTTAGGAGAAGGCAGAATGTTTGGAGTCATTATCATGAATGCACTTCATTTGTATCCGATTTTTTACTTAAACATTGTTGCCGCACTAGCAAATATTGATCCTGCTATGGAGGAAGCAGCCGCAAACCTTGGCTGCACCGGTTGGCGACGTTTTCGCAAAATTACTTTACCTCTCATCATGCCAGGAATTTTCGCTGGAGGAACCATAGTTTTTATCTGGGCTTTTACGGAATTGGGGGTGCCACTAATGTTTGAATTCCATAGAGTTACCTCAGTGCAAATTTTTAATGGGATCAAAGACATTGGAGGAAATCCATTCCCCTATGCTCTTGTGGCGGTTTTGTTATTTACTACTGTATTAATATACTTCGCAAGTAAAATGCTTTTTGGGCGACAGGGTTATGCTATGATGGCAAAAGCAACAAGCCAAGGTGGCCCACGAAATCCAGGCCTCTTTTTTGGATTATTATGCTCTTGTTTTTTTGCTTTAGTTACATTTGTAGCCATTCTGCCCCACATAGGCGTCATTCTCGTGTCCCTCTCCAATGATTGGTATGCCACGATTTTACCAAACGGATGGACATTGAAGTGGTTTGAGGATGCTTTAGGACATAGCCTTGCTCTGCCCTCCATTCAAAATAGTCTCAAATATGCAGCACTAGCCACAGTTTTGGATATTTTCTTAGGAATTTCAATTGCGTATGTTGTTGTGCGTTCAGATGTTGCTGGGCGTCAAATCCTTGATGCTATGGCAATGTTACCCCTCGCCGTGCCGGGTCTTGTTCTAGCATTCGGTTATCTCGCAATGACACAAGATGGAAAATTGTTTTCTTTCTTAAACCCAACAAATGACCCATTAGGAATTCTGGTTATTGCTTACGCAATCCGTCGCTTGCCTTACGTCGTTCGATCTGCCGCTGCAGGTTTTCAACAAACTAGCGCTACACTCGAGGAAGCTGCTCAGAACTTAGGTTGTCCACCATTGAAAGCTCTTCGTAAAATTACTGTGCCTTTGATAGCCGCAAACCTTACTGCCGGCGCTATGCTTGCTTTTTCATTTGCCATGCTGGAAGTTTCCGATTCTCTATTACTTGCCCAAAAACAGGTGGACTATCCCATAACGAAAGCTATATATGAACTATTCCAATTACTCGGTGAAGGCCGTTACGTTGCAAGCGCTTTAGGAGTTTGGGCTATGGTTTTCTTAGCCGTTACAATTTTAGGTGCAAGCATATTACTGGGCAAAAAATTGGGGGCTCTTTTTCGCTCTTGAATTTTAAGGAAAGTTTTCTGCTATAAGGTTTGTTTAAGGAATCAATTCTGCAGCAATTTCATCAGCTAATATCTTGCCCAATTGAGATAACTTAACATTTTCACCAAATACTTCAAGATAACCTTCTTCTATAAGCGGTCCAGATTTTTGTTCGTCAAGGTAAAATTTTGGCACTCCCACCCTCGTCCTCAATCCAAATGCAATTTTTTCCCTAAGTTTTATTTCATAATCAACAATTTCATCAAAATTTTTCGGATCAATCCCTGCGTGAACTCGATTTGTATATTCTTCCGTATTTTCGATGTTTTGCCAACGATGACCCATAAAGTTTGAAAATGCCGAAGGTCCTAATCCTAAAAATTCATCACCATTCCAATAGGCCCAATTATGCTTGCTCTCAAATCCTTCCTTGGCAAAATTGGAAATTTCGTATCCAACATACCCCGCAGCCTCAAGATATTGCTGGGTTAAGTGGAACATTCGAACTTCCAAATCTTCATCTCTCTGGACAATACCATTCTTGAGTTTAAAGAAAAATTCAGTATCTTCTTCGTATGTTAATGCATAAGCTGAAATATGCTCTGGTTTCAGAGAGCAAGTTTTTTCTAACGTCTTCTCCCAACTTTTTAATGTTTGGCCAGGTATTCCAAAGATAAGATCAATATTGATATTTTTGAAACCTGCATCCCGCAAAATATTATATGACCTCTCCGCCTGAAAAATTGTATGAACTCTGCCTAGTGTTAAAAGTTGACTAGAATCCCACGACTGCACTCCCAAACTCGCCCGATTCACTCCTAATTCAAGTAGTAACCTCGCTTTTTCTAAAGAAACGGTTGCAGGATTTATTTCTATGGTCCATTCGCTCACTTTGGAAAAGTCAAGGTATTGTTTAAAGACTAAGAAAAGTTTTTGGATTTGCGGGCTACTTAAGGCAGTAGGTGTTCCCCCTCCAACAAAAACAGTCTCTAATTCAACTAGATGAGCTATTTTTCTTGACTCAAGTATTAAAGCATCAAGAAATTTGGGAATTTTCCAGCGGTTTGCCCCTTCTTTATAAAAATTACAATAAGGACAAATTTTAGGACAAAATGGAATATGCACATAGAGATGCTTACAGCGTGCAGAAACTCCGCCCATCAGGAACGTAACTTTCTTAATTTAACTAACTTAAAGCTCGCACCGTGCCATCGGGTGCTACAAGTTCCTCCATTCTTTCAATAATCAGAGGAATGCATTTCTGAAGTCTTTCTTCAACAAATCCCTCTTCTCTTAGGGCATCTTCATCTACCTCATAATAAAAACCATCAGCTCCCACACCATAGCCCAATGCAGTAGACATGTGCTTTGCAGCATGAATCAAAGTAACGAGCGAACGGTCGTGTTCCTCTGCCAAAAGTGGATGCAAATAGTAGGCCGAAACTTCAATTAAAGTTTGAGAGAAACCCCATCGAGACAGAAGAATTTTGGAAACATCGGTCGAGCTATACCCCAAAATACCCAATTCTCCCTTCTCCCAAGTAGGATATGCAGTGGGAACGCTCTGTAAAACCTCTTCAAGAGCATCAGACGCAGCGTAAGCAAGAGCTAGTTTTCCAACATCATGAATTAAACCTGCAGTATAGGCAACATCTGGAGTTGATATTCCAAATGTTCTACTGAAAATCTCTGCAGAAACCGCTGTGCAAAGCGAATGCCGACAAAGGTCCCCAGATTCCCACCCATACCCTTGAACAGGTTGATTCAACCATTTTGCAGTTTGCATCGTCGAAACAAGCTTCGACAAAGCAACCGTCCCAAGCCGTAAAATCGCTTCCGAAATTGTTTCTATTTTCTGTTCCCCTCGATAAAAGGCGCTATTGGCTAAACGTAAAACCGAAGTGGCTAAACCAGTGTCAACTTCAATTATTTTTTGTATCTCGTGAATGTTTACTTGCTTGCGGCTGAGTAACTTCTGTAATTTTGGCAGAATAATCGGCGCGCTCGGTATCGAATCCGTAAGTTCCGCAACCGTCTCGAGCGAAACATATTTTCCCATTTCACCGAATAAATTCTGGCCGAGCTGGAACGCGGACACATACCTCCCCAGTCCGATTTAGTAATCGTATTGTCCGGTTTACGCGACCACTTACCTCCCAAACGTCAACCTTTAAACCAAGCTCTTTGCTAATTTTATAGAAAGCATCAACATTTTGCGCGCCAATTCGGAAAAATTCATCTGCAGAGAGCAACTGTGCACCGCCAAAGACCTTGCATCGGATGTTCTCCCTCTTTGCGCCAGCATCGAGCATTGACTGTAGTAACAAAGGGACTCCTGTATCCACAAACATCGCAGGACGAGAAGCTCCATTCGCATGTTGTTTCGAATCCGGTAGCATAACATGCAGGAGACCTCCGATTTTTTTGGTTCCATCATGCATTGTAACACCAAGACAGGAGCCAAGCGCATAGGTTACAAGAATCGCATCGGGATCATTTGAAACCTTCATATCAGCTACACCAACCACTATCCCGGGAAACTGAGGCGTTAATGGAGGAAAAGATGTGGTGGTGTTTGGCATCGCTAAGTGTTTAACTTGGATATTTAGCTAAAATCCGCAAGTGCTTCTGCCAAAGAAGGATATATCTTCATATCTGATGTTTCCTCGTATGCCTTGGCTTGATTAATAAACTCAGGTGAGCCAACAATACGATACTTAATATCCAGCTCTCGACAAGAATTCAATACTTGCACAATCAACTTAATAATGTAAATTTCCAAGCGATCCAAATCAGTCAAATCAAGGATAGCACGATTCATACCAGCCTCCACAAGTGCTTTAGTTTTTGGCTCAATGTATTGTGCCAAATCGAGTGCACCATTTTGAGATAAACCTTTCGGGAATTTAATAAACAAAATTCCATTTTCCTCACGGTAATACCTGCCAGAAGTATCTAGGTTCATTGCTCTAGCAAGCCGATCCGCAAGTTCAGTTGTATCGATCGGCTTTGTTATGATTCCCGTGAAACCTGCGTTTTTAGCTTCAGTTTGTTCTTCTTGTGCCGTTTTGACACTTAACCCCATTACAGGCATATTCTGAGATCGCACATTCGACCTTAATAGATGAAAAAAGTTTAACGCTGCTTTATTAGGCAGAGAAAGACTGATCAAAACAATGTCTGGTGGTTCTTTCGCAATAAGTTGTGCTGCTTCCCCACACTGGTCCGTCCCAAGAACCTTCCATGGCATGTGGGCAACAGCACGTTGAATCGTGTCTATTATTGTTTGGTGTTCGTCTATAACCAAAAGAGTAGCTGGATCATTAATCGTCTTAATTCTCTTAGTTTCAGAGCCTTTTGGCTTCAATTCAATAACTCTGGAAACCCTTTCAAGTAACAATTGTTCTGTGAAGGGTTTTACAATGTAATCCCGAACCCCCATTTTGGCTATCTTCAATACGTTCTCTTTGCCCGCTTCCGCAGTTAGCATGATGACAGGAATATCTCGAAGTGCCGAGTCACTTTTGAGCTTCATCAAACACTCGACACCATCCATTACGGGCATTGTCACATCAAGTATGATGAGATCAGGTAATTCTCTCGATGCAGCAGCAAGTCCCTCCACACCGTTCGAGGCAAAACACAACTGAACGTTGTAAGGGTTGAATGCTTTTGTTATAAGAGTGTGAATCATCTTACTATCATCAACACTCAAAATCTTTGGGGCAGCCATGGGTTTTCTCTAAAGTTCTAAGTTCAAAGATGGGCCTTTTACTTTGGATCCTGGTCAACTACAAGTCAAGCAACAATATCCCACACTCTCCACCAATAAAATTAATCAAATTTCGCAAATACCAAAACCGTTAATTCCTCCTGTTCGGCAGGAAAATAAAAAGTGTTGCTGACACATATCGGCGCATTTTTTGCAACAACAGAAATTTCCCTTCCACGCATCACAGTCGGTATGCTCAATTGGCATGGATAGCCATTGTCTGCAAGTTGGGATTTTAAATTTCCTGTAATCATATTCGTAAACTCTCCGATAACATCCGAAACATCGTTTTCCGAGAGGTCAGACATTCCAAGCACATTCGATGCAACTTTAGAGGCGAGATTCAGAGAAAATGCAGTATAGACTACTCCTGAGGCTTTTCCTGATAGACTGACTGAACCAGTTATTCCTTGCAATATCGAAGGGCGAGGAGCATCCACTAATCCAGCCCTTGGTTCGGTCTTCATACCAGCCATGGTTTGAAATATTTCAGGAACACTCTTGTTGATTATACGCAAAAGTTCTGTTTCAGGCATAATGGAAAACTAAAGGTTTAATTTAATAAGACATGGGGGTATGACACCGCTCTAAACGGTGCAATCCTGGCTCCTTTTTACCCCTACCTAAGCAAAGTCGCAAGTCTTTTCAAAAATTTCCACCGCCTTTCTTTACTAAGACATTTTGAATTTTTTCCGCTGGATTGCTCATCTTTTTTTTATCAATAAAGCTATCTCCTATCTCTCATTCTAACTCTAACTCATGAAAGCATTAATCCTTACAAACGAATACCCTCCACACGTCTATGGTGGGGCAGGAGTCCACGTCGAAAACCTTAGCCGCGAATTAGCAAAATTAATAGATGTCGAAGTCCGTTGTTTTGGAGATCAAAAAGTCCAAAAAGAAAACCTTTTTGCTACCGGTTTTCCTCTAGATAAGTCTCGTTATACGTGTCCGCAACAACTCGTCCCTGTTTTTGGAGCTATCCAGCGTTGCTTAGATTTTAACTCAACTAACATTGACGCCAACATTGTCCATTGTCATACCTGGTATACTCACTTCGGAGGCATTCTTGCCAAACTCAACTACGGTTTACCGTTCGTAATCACTGTCCATTCCCTTGAACCACTCCGCCCATGGAAACGCGAACAACTCGGGGGAGGTTATGACTTTAGCCTATGGGTTGAAAGAACAGCTCTCCACATGGCTGACGCTGTTATCGCAGTATCAAACGAAACTGCTAACGACATCTTCCGAATCTTCCAAATCCCTGAGGAGAAAATACACGTCATTTACAATGGAATTGACTTGGACGAATACCGTCCAGTCGAAGAAAAATCCGCCCTTCGTCGCCTCGGAGTGAATCCTGTGGAGCCTTACATCCTTTTTGTAGGCAGAATTACTCGCCAAAAAGGTATTCTCCACCTCGTAAATGCAATTAAATACCTTGATCCAAACTTCCAAGTCGTCCTTTGCGCAGGTGCCCCTGATACTCCCGAAATCGCAGCAGAAATGAAAGCCGCCGTTGCAAAGGCACAAGCCAATCGCCAAGGAATCATTTGGATTGAGGAAATGCTCGATAACCGATCTAAAATCGAGCTTTACTCTCACGCTGGCGTCTTTGTCTGCCCATCAATCTACGAACCGTTCGGCATAATTAACCTCGAAGCAATGGCGTGCGCAACAGCAGTCGTAGCTTCAGCAGTCGGAGGCATAAAAGAGGTCGTCGTCCACGGCGAGACTGGCTACCTTGTCAACCTCCAACAAATGACACAAAGTCCCTTTGAACCACTCAACCCAGACCGCTTTGCTCGTGATCTCGCAGATCGCATCAATGAACTTATGCGCGACCCCGTAAAACGCCAACAAATGGGTGCTGCTGGCCGCCGCCGCGCAGAAGAAATTTTCGCCTGGTCAAAAATCGCCCGCCAAACCGTTGATCTTTATGAGATGATTCTTAGCTAAACATCATCTCTCCTATCCCTTTCCCTTAAAAAGGGCCTCCCTCTGTGGATTTCGTTGACCAGGTCCGTATTTACGCCAAAGCCGGCAACGGCGGAAACGGGTGTTGCAGCTTTCGACGAGAAAAATTTGTTCCTCGCGGAGGTCCCGATGGTGGCAACGGTGGCAATGGTGGAAACGTTGTCCTGGTTGCCGACCCAGATATCACAAATCTCGTTTCCCTCTACTATGAACCAATTCTCCGCGCAAAAAACGGTTCCCACGGACAAGGATCAAACAAACATGGTCGCTCAGCCCCTGACCTCCAAGTCCCGGTTCCCCTCGGCACAATCGTTTATTCCCTCCCTCCGCAGGAAAACAATCCCCTCCCGTTTGACCTAAATACGAACATCCTTGAAAAAGAACCTCTAGGAAATCAACTCCATCCAACTCACTGTCCCACAAGCAAAAACCGAATTGACCCTCGTCAACTCACACCTCTAGTCGACCTAACACTCCCTGGGCAGAAATTCATCCTATGCCGGGGAGGCCGCGGAGGGCGTGGTAATGCCAGCTTTAAATCCTCCATCAACCGAGCCCCACGCCAATTCACCCGCGGTCAACCCGGTGAAGAAGGTTGGTTCCTGCTCGAACTCCAATCTATTGCATTCGCTGGGCTCGTTGGTTTTCCTAATGCTGGCAAATCTTCCCTCCTTAACGCCATCTCTCACGCTCACCCAAAAATCGCGCCCTATCCCTTCACCACTCGTTCGCCACACATTGGAGTCGTCCAACTCGACGATTTCCACCGCACTACCATAGCCGACATCCCCGGTCTCATTGAAGGCGCAAGCCAAAACCGTGGCCTCGGCTACGACTTCCTTCGCCATATCCTTCGCTGCCAGCATCTCCTCTTCGTCCTCGACGCTGCCGCCACAGAAGGACGTGACCCACTCCAAGACCTCGTAACTCTCCGCGACGAAATTGCCCTTTATGATCCCTCTCTCCCTAGGAAACCTTGGTCTATACTCGCTAACAAAACTGACCTCCCTGAAGCTACACATCACATTCCCCGCATCCAACAAGCCTTCCCAAACCACCCCCTTATCCCGATCTCCGCAAAATTTGGAATCGGCCTCGATTTGCTCAAAAAACACCTCCTCGAACTCACAACTACCTTATCAAAAAATAGTTAAAATCACCACAAGCTCCACTTAACCATGTCCGAACCCCAAATCCACCCAACTGCTATTATAGACTCAAAAGTCAAAATTGGGAAAAACGTCATCATAGGCCCATACGCTATTGTTGAGGGCGATATCGAAATTTCTGATAATTGCAAAATCGCTGCCCATGCCATTCTGCAAGGCCCCTTATTCTTAGGTCCAAACTGCTCTATCGGTTTTGGCACCCACCTCGGCGGTGAACCCCAAGACTTCGCCTACAAACCAGGAACAACGAGCTACACCCACATCGGCGCTAGAAACGTCATACGCGAATACGTCACAATTCATCGCGGAACAAAAGAAAACTCCTCAACTACAATCGGCGACGACAACTTCCTCATGGTTGGCGTTCACATTGGCCATAACTGCACCCTCGGCAACAACTGCATCCTGGCCAACAACGTCCTCCTCGCTGGTTATACCGAATTCGGCAACCGGGTAGTTGTTGGCGGTGATGTCGTCTTCCATCAATTCATGCGCGTAGGTGACCTCGCGATGGTCAGAGGGGGAACTGCATGGAGCAAATCCATCCCACCTTACACCATCGGTGGAGGAAAAAACCTGCTCGCAGGTATTAACATCGTCGGCCTACGCCGCGCCGCCATCCCCCAAGAGATCCGAACCGAAATTGCCACCGCTTACAAACTCCTTTATCGCACAAATCTCAATTTCTCCCAAGCCCTCGAAAAAGCATCCTCACTCAGCTGGTCCCCACAAACCTTAAAATTCTGGGATTTCGTCCGCTCACCAGGGAAACTCGGTCTTGCACCAGCACGCCAACGCGGCCAGCGAATAACAGGCATCCCGGATGAATAAAAAACAACTTC
Organism: Chthoniobacterales bacterium; assembly: GCA_026418675.1. Lineage (GTDB taxonomy): Bacteria > Verrucomicrobiota > Verrucomicrobiia > Chthoniobacterales > DYNR01 > JAOAAX01. Next base: position 58,708 of record JAOAAX010000010.1, read on the forward strand.
TTGGTATTTTATACAATTTTATCCAATTTTAAAACCTTCTCTCTCAATCTTCCAACATGCACCCCTAAATCAATACTCGCCCCACAGGCCAACTCAATAAGCTCCCGCGGAACCTTTGTGCTACCCCAGCGGTGCACCTTTTGCCGCAGCCATTCCAGCAAGCAGCCGTAGTCTCCCAAACGCAGTTTCTCTTCCAAGCCACTTATATCCCGGCGCGCTGCCGCAAACAAATTCGCCGCGTAAACGTTACCTAGCGTGTAAGTTGGAAAATAGCCAAACCCACCACCAGACCAGTGAACATCCTGCAAACACCCAACCGCATCATTCGGAACTTTCTTTCCAAACAACTCCAGAAAAGCATCGTTCCAAGCTGCCGGCAAATCCTCCGCAGAAAGCTCTCCTTTAATAAGCAACCTCTCTATCCGAAACCTCAGAATTACATGCAGGTCATAAGTCACCTCATCCGCCTCCACTCGCACAAAGCCACGTTCAACCCGATTCACATGCCGCCAGACACCCTCCGGTGTAGCCTTTTTTAACTGAGGAAAATACTGCCTCGCAACCGGCAGCCACCTCTCCCAAAACTCCAAGCTCCTCCCAACACAATTCTCCCACAAACGCGATTGCGATTCATGGACACCTAAAGAAATTGCCTCACCTGCAGGCGTCCCATATTCCTCTTTGTCCAATCCAAGCTCATACAACCCATGTCCCACCTCGTGCAAAACCCCAAACAACGAACTCGTAAAATCCCCCTCATCGTATCGGGTAGTTAACCGCACATCCTCTGGCCCCAACGAGGAACAAAAAGGATGCGGCGAGCAATCCAAACGTCCACGTCCAAAATCAAAACCTACTGCCGCTGCAACTTCCCGATTCAGAGCTACTTGTGCCGAAACCGGATACGGGCCAGATGGCACTCCACCTTTCCCTTTCTCACATACTTCTTCTCCTACAACTACCAGCTCCCTCAATTCCGCTACCATCGGCTCGAGCAAAGCCAAAGCCTCTTCCTCTCCCAATCCAACCTCATATTCATCCAACAAAGCATCGTATCGTCCTCTTGCCAACCCTGCCTCAACCCAGCGATCCGCTTTCTCTTGAACCAATTCCAAAATCCTCTGCAAGCTCGGTAAAAACAAAGCAAAACTCGCTTCTTTTCGCGCTTCCACCCACGCCTCAAATCCCCTCGCCCCAGCCTCGGCCAACTCCTCAACAAGCCTTTCAGGCAAAACAACCTTCCTTTTCCAACGCCGCTGCCACTCACGCAAATTCCCAGCAACCACACTTACCGACTTCCCAACTCCCGCAGCTAATTCCTCAACCCCTTCCCCGCACGCTCTCTCCAACCACTCTCCAACCTCCTTATCCACCCATGCCAAATGCTCTATCCGGCTTATCTCCGCAAGCTGCTTCGCACGAAACTCACCACCCCTCGCTGGCAAATTCACTTGCTGATCCCATCCTAACACTCCCGCCACACTCCCCAGCAAAGCCACTCGCCAGGACCGCTCCTCCAGCCGCCGATATGCCTCTACGGCATTCATCCCCCAATCTCCTTCCTAACACCCATCAACTCCTCCAGCTCCACAACTCGCTTCTCAAACAAGTCTAGTGTCGCTTCAATCGGCTCTGGCGTCCGCAAATCCACTCCCGCCTCCAGTAACGTCTCCAACGGGAACTTACTCCCTCCACTTCTCAAAAAACTCAAATACTTCTCCCTCTCCCCTTCCTCCAATACCCTCTTCGCTAATGCCACCGCTGCAGAAAGCCCCGTCGCATACTTATAAACATAAAACGCACTATAAAAGTGTGGAATCCTCAGACACTCCACTTCCAACTCCCGATCAATTACCATTTCCCCTCCAAAGTAAGCCTCTAACAACCCCCGATACACCCGCCGCAGGCTATCCAAAGTCACAGCCTCCCCTCTCTCCTCCATCCCATGCACCTCCAGTTCAAACTCCGCGAACATCGTCTGCCGAAACATCGTCCCACGAATATCATCCAACTGCCGATTTACAAGAAATGCCCGCATCTTCCGGTCCTCCGTCCGCCCAAGCAAATACTCCGTCAACAGCAGCTCATGAAACGTCGAAGCCACCTCCGCAAGAAAAATCGGATAATGGTAATTCTGAAAAAGCTGCGCCCGACTTGCCAGAAGCGTATGCATCGAATGCCCCGCCTCGTGGGCCAGCGTAAAAACATCCGCAAATACATCCCGTTTATAATTCATTAAAATATACGGCAAACTCCGGTATGTCCCATACGAAAAAGCCCCACCTCGCTTCCCTTTATTCTCATACCGATCGCACCAACGCTCTGTCGTCAAACCCCGCTGCAATTCCCGCACATAATCCTCCCCAAGTGGCTCCACAGCACCAACAACCATCTCTACTGCTTCCTCCCAGGAAACGTCGGTCTCCTCCTCCCCATCTAATGGCACATACAAGTCAAAATGATGCAGCTCCTCCAAGCCCAAACCCCGCCTCCTCAGTCGATAATACCGAAACAACGCACCCAACCTACTCCGCACCGTCCGAACCAAGTTCTCATAAACCTCCACGGGTATATCATCGTAAAACAACGCCGCCTCCAAACAGCTCCCAAAATTCCGCGCCCGTGCATAAAAAACGTCCGCTCGAACTGAACTCGCCAACAGCGCCGCCAACGTATAACGATGCCCCTCAATCTGCTCGTAAAACTTCCGGAACGCCTCCTCCCGAACACGCCTCTCACGCCTCACCAAAAAAGAGCTAAACGAACTCTGCGAAAGCTCCCGCTCCTTCCCATCTTCATCCCGCACACTCCCAAACTTCAGATCCACATTCAGCAACTGCGAAAACGCCTCCCCGTGGCCACCCACGGCAGAAGCTCCAAGTGCCAGAATCCTCTCCTCCGCCGCACTTAGCGTGTGGGGCTTCATCCTCCGAATCTTCCGCAGCGGAATCCTCCATTCCTCCAATTCCGGCGATCCCAGATATCCCTCAAAGTCCTCATCTCCCAACGCCTGAATTTCCGGTTGCAAAAAAGCAAAAGCCTCCCCGACCTTTGTCTGCACGGCTTGGAGCTCCGCCTCCAATGCTAGCGCCTGGGAATCTCCGCTATCCTCCGCCACTCGCAAAGCCGCGTATTGGCTCAAACGCTCCCCAAGCTCATTTACTTCCCTCTCCAACTCCAATGCCTCTGCCAAAACTTTTGCTCCTTCTCCCAACCGCCCGCGGAATTCACCAATCCGTGGATAGAGATTACAATACCTCCTCAACTCTTCCCTCCACTGCTCATCATCCCGATATAACTTCTTCAAATCCCACTTGAACTCCTCCGCTACCTCCTCCCTCCTTACAATGCGTTCAACTTCACCCCCATCTCCCCTTACCTCCCCTGAAAAATAACCTCCCCAAGAGGAGAAAAATACACACCCCTCATCTTTCACTTCTACTTTCATTCCTTCCATAAGCTCTCGATCCGAAATACGTAACATACTATTTGAAAATGTGTTAAAAATTAGCTGTCCGGCCTACCTTCCCCACCCCAGAAAAACCGACACTCACTAAACCCATTAAAACTCACCCAATCAAATCCGCCTCTCTCTCCCTGTCGAACGCAAATGAATTGTTTTCCTCTCTAAATTGTGATGCGCTTCAATAAACCGCACCGTCCCACTCCGTGCACGCATCAAAACGGAATGCGTAATCGCTGTCTTCCCGCGCACCTCCACCCCACGCAAAAGCGGACTATTACTAATCCCAGTCGCCACAAAAACAATATTGTCCCCACGAGCCAAGTCCTTCGACATAAATTGCTTGTCTAAATAATCACCCCAGCCAGCTGCAATCAGCGACTTCCTCTCCTCCTCGTCTCGTGGCCAAATCTTCGCACGCATCCCTCCCCCCAGGCACCGCAAAGCTGCTGCAGACAAAATCCCCTCCGGAGCACCACCAATCCCAACATACAAGTCAATATTCGATGTCGCCATCGCCGGCGCCAAGGCAGCCGCTATATCCCCATCCAAAATCATTCGCACTGCCGCACCCTTCCGCCGCACCGCCTCCACCAACTCATAATTCCTCGGCCTGTCCAAAATACAAACCACAACATCCCGCACCTCCTTGTGAAGGATCTTCGCTGTAACCTCTATTACCTCCTCAATCGGAGCATCCACATCAATCGGTAAACTCGGATCCATCAACCATGCACGCCGAACTTCCAACGGATACGCCAACTTTTTCATATAAAAAGCCGGAATATCCTGCAAACACCTCTCCTCACCCTCCTGCTTCAAAGCCGCAGCTATACACGAAATCGAATTCGGCATCCCCTTGCTCACATTCGTCGTCCCATCAATCGGGTCAACCGCTATATCAAACATCGGCGAACCTTCCGTCCACGTCCCAACTCGCTCCCCTTTGAACAACCCAGGCGCTTTGTCCTTGATCCCTTCCCCAATCACAACCTCCCCTCTCATTTCCATCAAATCAAACATCCCTCGTATCGCGTCGCACGCTGCCTCATCCGCTTTTTCTTTCTGCCCCTTCCCTAACCATTGCATCGTATTCAATGCCGCCAATTCTGTCGCCCGTAAAAAATCAAACTCAAATTGCCTCTCAATATCTCGTGCCAAATTTTCGCGATTTTCGTCTCTTTTCATCACCCCTACTCTAAACAATCCCCACTCCACCCTCAACCCGTTTGTTCCCATTCGACCATCCATCTAAATTAAGGATACATAAGTCATTTTTTTATCAGGAAATCCTTGACAAAACACAAAACACTTAAATTTTTCTCATCACTCTCCACCTTCACTTCACGACACTTCTTATGATCGAAGTCCTCAACCTGCGCAAATCCTTCGGCAATAAAATTGCCGTAGCAAATATCTCCTTCCAAGTCTCTGTTGGCGAAGTCCTCGGGTTCCTCGGCCCAAATGGCGCCGGCAAAACAACCACTATGCGGATGATCACTGGCTTCCTTTTTCCCGACGCAGGCACTGCTCGCATCAACGGCTTCGACATCCTTCGCAATCCCGTCAAAGCAAAAGCCAACCTCGGCTACCTCCCCGAAAATGCTCCAGCTTATTCCGATATGCAGGTCCGCAATTTCCTCGAATTTTGTGCCAAAACACGGGGCCTCCAAGGCCCTTCCCTTCGCAAAGCAGTAGATTCTGCCATCGAAGCTTGTTTCCTCCAACCCGTCCTCCAGCAATCCATTGAAACCCTTTCCAAAGGCTACCGCCATCGTGTAGGGCTCGCCCAAGCTATCCTCCACGATCCTCCAGCTCTCATCCTCGATGAGCCAACCGATGGCCTCGACCCAAACCAAAAACACGAAATCCGCCAGCTCATACGTCGCATGGGCCATTCGAAAGCCATAATCTTCTCCACCCACATCCTCGAAGAGGTCGAAGCTGCCTGCACACGTGCCATTATTATTGATCGCGGCCAAATCGTTGCCAATGGGTCCCCAGCCCAACTCAAAGCCCGCTCCCGCTCCGCAGGCATTATCCTCCGCCTCGCAGAAGAAAACCAAACTAGCCTTTGCTCCCAAACCCTTCAAAACCTCCCCCAAGTCCATCAAATCCTCCACGAAAACAACTCCCTCCGCATCCGTCCTAAACCGGATGTTTCACTCCACAACCTCTCCCTAGCCATAACCCAAACCCTCGCAAACAATCCAACAAAATTCGAGCTCCTTGAGCTCCGTATCGAAGAAGGTCGCCTCGACGAAGTTTTCCGCGAAATTACTACTCCTGACACAACACAAAATTAGCCCCTCCTTCTTCCCATGAAACCTCTCCTTTCTCTCTACAAACGCGAACTCATCTCCTACTTCACTTCCCCCATCGCTTACATCTTCCTCATCATCTTCCTAACCCTTGCAGGCTTCTTCCCCCTCCTTGTAAGCGGCTACCTCCAACGCGGCGAAGCTGACCTCCTCCCCTTTTTTAGCTGGATGCCATGGCTCTTCCTCATCTTAGCTCCCGCTATTGGCATGCGCCTTTGGTCCGAAGAACGCCGCCAAGGCACAATTGAACTCCTTCTCACACTCCCCATCCTCCCTTGGCATGCCATCCTTGCCAAGTTCCTCGCCGCTTGTTCCATCGCAGCCATTGCGCTCCTCCTCACTTTCCCAATGCCACTAACAGCCAATTACCTTGGCAATCCAGACAACGGAGCCATCCTCACTGGCTACCTCGGCTCGTTCCTCCTCGCAGCTTCCAACCTCAGTATCGCTTCCTTCACTTCCATCCTCACACGCAACCAAGTAATAAGCTTCATTCTCTCCCTCACCATCGGCCTCTTCCTCGTCCTCGCAGGTTGGCCCCCAATAACCGACCTCCTCGTCAATTGGGCAAGCCAACAGCTCGTTGACCTCATCGCCTCCTTCAGCATCATGTATCACTTCGACTCCCTCCAGCGCGGCATCCTCGACCTCCGCGACATCGCTTACTTCCTCAGTCTCATCGCCTTTGGCCTCATCTCCACTTCTGTCCTCCTCAACTCCTACCGCTCTAACCCATAACCTATTTCTCCCAAAAATCATGAACCAAAAAAACAGCCACCTCCATCCACTCCTCTCACTCTGGCTCAATCCCTCCCTCGCCATTCTCTCCCTCCTCATCCTCCTCGTCGCTCTCAATGCCCTCCTCGCACCCATACAAC
>JAOAAX010000112.1 GCA_026418675.1 Chthoniobacterales bacterium
CATAAGGGGATTGAGACGTCTTTGACAAAGACCCCTTGGTTGCTGCAGCTTCAGGCTCCCCGACTTTCATAAGGGGATTGAGACAACTTTCATACTCTCCCCCATACCATTGCTGGCTTCAGGCTCCCCGACTTTCATAAGGGGATTGAGACTTGCGATACGGACACGGGCAATCGCCTCCCCTTCCTTCAGGCTCCCCGACTTTCATAAGGGGATTGAGACCCATCCACCAAAAATTGGTGGATATTCTTTTTTAGCCTTCAGGCTCCCCGACTTTCATAAGGGGATTGAGACGGCGAAGGACTTCTGTCAACTGCTGTTCGCTCTTCAGGCTCCCCGACTTTCATAAGGGGATTGAGACTCGGTGGCAAGGCCGACGATGCGGTTGTTTTCGCTTCAGGCTCCCCGACTTTCATAAGGGGATTGAGACGTTGTCGCAGATATAGTATTCCTGGAATGAAGGCTTCAGGCTCCCCGACTTTCATAAGGGGATTGAGACTCAACCTGGGTTGCATAAGTCGGGCCGTTTTCCTTCAGGCTCCCCGACTTTCATAAGGGGATTGAGACGACCCCGAAGAGCTCTTTTAGAGATGGCATATACCTTCAGGCTCCCCGACTTTCATAAGGGGATTGAGACTTGGGG
>JAOAAX010000113.1 GCA_026418675.1 Chthoniobacterales bacterium
GGCTTCCATGAGGTAGACTTCAGACTCCCCGACTTTCATAAGGGGATTGAGACACGGCACCTTTTTCTTCGTCATAACTGAGTTGACTTCAGACTCCCCGACTTTCATAAGGGGATTGAGACAGATAGGTATCGTTGCCGGCCGGATCCTTCCGCTTCAGACTCCCCGACTTTCATAAGGGGATTGAGACAACATCCTACAATCGGTGGCCCATTCATGGGCTTCAGACTCCCCGACTTTCATAAGGGGATTGAGACTTATCAACAATTTCATTCCACCCCTCGAACGAGCTTCAGACTCCCCGACTTTCATAAGGGGATTGAGACAAGTCCGGCCGGCACTTGCACTCGATGCCGGTCTTCAGACTCCCCGACTTTCATAAGGGGATTGAGACTGTCCACGATGACCTCCCAGCCCTCAAACGAGGCTTCAGACTCCCCGACTTTCATAAGGGGATTGAGACCCCAGGGGCCATGACAGCGTCGACTTCCAGCTTCTTCAGACTCCCCGACTTTCATAAGGGGATTGAGACTTATCACGCCGATTTTTATCGATAAGTTTCCTCCTTCAGACTCCCCGACTTTCATAAGGGGATTGAGACCGGCAATAGGCCCTCCTCGGCCGCGATGCCGAGCTTCAGAC
>JAOAAX010000114.1 GCA_026418675.1 Chthoniobacterales bacterium
TCTGAAGCTACCCAAAGACTTTGAAGAGTACTATATCTCAGGTCTCAATCCCCTTATGAAAGTCGGGGAGTCTGAAGAGAAAAAGAAAAGACAACAAATAGAATAAAGAAAGTCTCAATCCCCTTATGAAAGTCGGGGAGTCTGAAGGTAGGTAAAACACAACGGCCCCGACGCACATCCTGTCTCAATCCCCTTATGAAAGTCGGGGAGTCTGAAGATCTGGAGCGGTGGCACGCGTCACGGCCTCGGCGTCTCAATCCCCTTATGAAAGTCGGGGAGTCTGAAGACTGGCAAGACAGAAATTGCGACATTGAGCTGGTCGTCTCAATCCCCTTATGAAAGTCGGGGAGTCTGAAGCTGGTGATGCGGCCTACGCGTAACCCTAGGCGTCTCAATCCCCTTATGAAAGTCGGGGAGCCTGAAGCAGCGGCAACTATGTCTTGATAGGGGAGGGTGGCATGTCTCAATCCCCTTATGAAAGTCGGGGAGTCTGAAGAGGCGTTCAACTCGGGGTCTGGGGCTTACATCCGTCTCAATCCCCTTATGAAAGTCGGGGAGTCTGAAGCTACCCAAAGACTTTGAAGAGTACTATATCTCAGGTCTCAATCCCCTTATGAAAGTCGGGGAGTCTGAAG
>JAOAAX010000115.1 GCA_026418675.1 Chthoniobacterales bacterium
GGCCGGATTTGCCGTTGACTCAAAAAAAGTCGGAACCCGTAGTGAATTTATTAGCGCCCTAAAAAATTCAGAATGGGATTTAATACTAAGTGATTTTACTTTGCAGCAGGTTACGACATATGAAGCTCTTGCCATAAGTGAAGAGTTGAAGGGGAACAGGCCTTTTGTTATTGCACTTATGAACCCTCAGGATGAAATTTATGCCATGGAGCTATTGAAGCTTGGGTGCAGTGATTATATAACTAAAAATAATCTCATGCGCATAGGAGCTTCAGTTTATAGAATGTTTGCCCAAAAGAAAAAGCTTCAAAGAGAAATATGTACGGACAATGAAAAGATAGTAGAAGAACTGAAAAAAGCCAAGGAAGAGGCAGAAGCAAGCCTGAAAAAATCTGCATTCAAATTGAGTATTCTGGAGGAACTACAGACGGCAAAGGAGGCTGCAGAAGCTGCAAACCGTGCTAAAAGTGAATTTTTGGCCAACATGAGCCATGAAATCAGAACACCTCTTAACGGAATTATAGGAATGACTGAATTAACCCTCATGTCTCAGTTAAATGATGAACAAAAAGAAAATCTCTATATAATAAAAGACTGTGCAGCCT
>JAOAAX010000116.1 GCA_026418675.1 Chthoniobacterales bacterium
CCTCTAGGGATGTCTCAATCCCCTTATGAAAGTCGGGGAGTCTGAAGGGAGGACTGGAAAAGCGCCCAGCCTGGCGCTGGAAGTCTCAATCCCCTTATGAAAGTCGGGGAGTCTGAAGGGATGTCGCAGACATCTTCAAGAAAATTTGGCGTCTCAATCCCCTTATGAAAGTCGGGGAGTCTGAAGTGAAGGAGGGTCCATGCATGCTACCCCAAGGTGTCTCAATCCCCTTATGAAAGTCGGGGAGTCTGAAGAAACGAGGAAGTTGATACCGACGCCGTGTGGCGAGTCTCAATCCCCTTATGAAAGTCGGGGAGTCTGAAGGACCTCAATGTACAGATTGGGCAAAGGGTATGGCCGTCTCAATCCCCTTATGAAAGTCGGGGAGTCTGAAGCCGCTCCGTGGCACACGTAGCCGCGGAACGCGTCTCAATCCCCTTATGAAAGTCGGGGAGTCTGAAGCCAAAATTGGGGGGTTTGGGGGGTGCACCGCACCGTCTCAATCCCCTTATGAAAGTCGGGGAGCCTGAAGCCCTTTGGGCTTACTGGGAAGGAAAAGGTATCGGTCTCAATCCCCTTATGAAAGTCGGGGAGCCTGAAGC
>JAOAAX010000117.1 GCA_026418675.1 Chthoniobacterales bacterium
GGAAATTCTAGCCCAGCCAGAACTTTGCTGCAAACGCGCTCTTTCCCGGCCTTGCAAGTTGTCGGCGGATATTCCCTACGTCGCGCTCCGAAGCTCAAAAACCTCCACCGTTGCCGCCAAGGGGTCCACAATCCCGTATTCTTCAACCCCTGCAGCGCATAATCGGTCATCTTCACTCCCCGTTCCAAGTGCTCGCTGGATTCCGACAAAACCCCCACAATCAAGTCCGGAATCGGCACCGCATCTGCTCAGGCTCAATCAAGCACGCCTTGGACGCACGGTAAAAAACCACGTCCGGTTCGTAGTCACTCCGCGGAAAGCTAACCAGAGCTTTTTCGTGGAGACATACCACCCCGCGGCTGACGCGAAAGCACAAACAAACTCAAAATGCGGAAGACATTATCGGGAACCAAGATATGGCGTGCCTTCGCCGGTGAGTGACGGACGACTTGGCCGTTGATGAATTCGGCGTTGGTCTCTGGGGAAGGCTGTTGCAGGAATTGTTGACGGAGTGCCGCTTCTTCGGCCCAATGTGCTTGCAGGAGCGTCCACAATTTCAGGCAACTTCGGTAAGTCGAGCCACCGGGAAGCAGCAGGA
>JAOAAX010000118.1 GCA_026418675.1 Chthoniobacterales bacterium
AAGTCGGGGAGCCTGAAGATAAAGGCGGCGACCGGTCAGGCCCGCTGCTGTTCGTCTCAATCCCCTTATGAAAGTCGGGGAGCCTGAAGCGCTAAATGGGTAGCCGAATTTGACGGGCGCAGTCTCAATCCCCTTATGAAAGTCGGGGAGCCTGAAGCAGTGCATGGGCTTGAGGGAACCGCTCCTGGAGGTCTCAATCCCCTTATGAAAGTCGGGGAGCCTGAAGTCAAGTTTCAGGAGTCGACCTTGGGTCGACTAGCGTCTCAATCCCCTTATGAAAGTCGGGGAGCCTGAAGAAAAGAAAATGGTGATTATGAAATCCCAATATCATGTCTCAATCCCCTTATGAAAGTCGGGGAGCCTGAAGAAAGTAGTAAGCCTATCGCGGCTCGGTGTAGTCTCAATCCCCTTATGAAAGTCGGGGAGCCTGAAGGACATTATCGACGATGCACAACGCCAAGGTGTATGTCTCAATCCCCTTATGAAAGTCGGGGAGCCTGAAGCCGTGTACCCTTGAATGGGCACGTACCGGTGAAGTCTCAATCCCCTTATGAAAGTCGGGGAGCCTGAAGATCGAAAGCATTGCTCTGTTGTCG
>JAOAAX010000119.1 GCA_026418675.1 Chthoniobacterales bacterium
AACACATACAACCCCTCCTCCTCCGCCACCCTCTGCGCCTCCTCCTCCGCCACCCTCTGCGCCTCCTCCTCCGCCACCCTCTGCGCCTCCTCCTCCACCACCATCCCCGCCACTGCACCATATAACTCCCTCCCACTAACTAACGAAACCAACCGCCTCACCCTCGCAAGCCTCTCCACGTGCCTCCTCACCTCTTCCACCGTCACTCGACTCTTACACTCCACCGCTACTGCCTGCCTCTCGTTGATTACCAACATGTCCACCTCCACGCTCTCCCCTCCACGCAGAGCTCGCACGCGTTCACAAACTTCGTGAACTTCTAATTCCCGCTCCCGAAACAAGCGCACCAGCGAAGGCTTGATCATCTCCTCCACAAACTCCCCTAACCGATTCCCCAAGTCCCCAAACCGTCGCGACAAATTCTCCACTGTCTGCTTCAACTCCTCTATCAGTTTTCCCGATCTCTCAATCTGTTTCTCCGCTTTTTCCACCTGTTGCTCAGTCCGCTCAACCTGGTCCGCCAACTTCTCGATCTTCTTGTCCGTTGACTCAAACTTCTTGTCCGTCGCCTGAAACTTCTTGTCCGTCTCTTG
>JAOAAX010000120.1 GCA_026418675.1 Chthoniobacterales bacterium
CTCACAAGCTGGGTTCATTGCATCAAATCAAAATCTTGGGTTAAATTATGGTTTCAATTTTTCATTTAATCTTTTTAATGGTTTCAACTCGGTGAGAGAATATGAAAACTCCCAAATAGAGATGCTTAACAGTGAGATAAAACTTGAGCAGATAAAAAATAATGTTAATGCACAAATTTTGAAATTTTACGAAGCATACAGTGCGAGTTTAAAGTTAATTGAACTTGAGAAAGAAAATCTTGAAATAGCCAAAGAAAATGTTGATATAGCAATAGAACGATATCGTCTTGGTGTTTTAACACCGCTTGAATTAAGAGAAGCTCAAAAAACATACATTGATGCAGAAAGCAGGCTAATTTCAGCCCTTTATCAAGCAAAAGTTGCGGAAGTAAACCTTTTAAAATTAAGTGCTCAAATTCAGGAGGTTTATAAATAGATCTTGAAAAAACCTTTATACCTTAACTATTTTAAATTTCTAAATTAAATTCCGCCTCAACCTTCAAATTTTAGTATTTTTAAAATTTCCCGTTGTATCTTTAGCTTTATTTTTTTAAATTTGAAACGCAATTAGGAGGGGTGC
>JAOAAX010000121.1:0-242 GCA_026418675.1 Chthoniobacterales bacterium
CACTAAAATTGTATTATCCTTTGTAAACGCAACAACAGAAGGAGTTGTTCTAAAATTCTCGTCATTTGGTATTATTTGCAGTTTCCCATCCTCTATAATTCCAACACAAGAATTTGTTGTGCCTAAATCAATTCCTATTATTTTTGACATAAAACTCCTTATTTTCTTTATTTTTCATTTATTATTTCGAATTTTGCATTTGACATTTGGCTTTTTTCATCCAGCAATCAAAATTTCTTTGC
>JAOAAX010000121.1:252-570 GCA_026418675.1 Chthoniobacterales bacterium
TCAAACCATCCAACCCGGCAACCGGCAACCGGCAATCGGAAATGCCTTTCCTCACTCTCTCCTTTTTCCTCTCCCATCGAGGGAGAGGAGATTTTTGTTTCAACCAGCAAATAGCAATCAGCAACCAACAATCCGCAATCACCAATCACCAATCCGCAATGCTTTTTATATCCCTGTCTTCCTCGCCCTATCAATATCTCTCATTAATTCTTGAAATTTTTCCAGCACCCGTTTATAATGCATATTTTCCGGCGCTAATTTTTCTGCTTCTTTAAATGCATGAAGAGCTTCTTGTAATTTATTTGCACTGGCATATAT
>JAOAAX010000011.1 GCA_026418675.1 Chthoniobacterales bacterium
GCTCTGGGTAATTTGAGCGTAACGGCGTTGTTCAGGGGTTAGTTGGGTATCGAGGAGGAGACCGTTCATGCCGAGGATGCCATTCATGGGAGTTCGGATTTCGTGGCTCATGTTTGCGAGGAATTCGCTTTTTGCCCGGTTGGCCTGTTCTGCTTCTTGAGCAGAGAGACGAGCTTGTTCGAGTGCTTTTTCAAGTTTTGTATTGGCAGCGAGGAGTTGTTGATGGTGTTGGGCTTGGATTTGGAGAAGGCGTTGATTTGCTTTGAGGCGAGCAAGGATAGCGAGAAAAAAACCCGTAAGGATACCGAAGCAGCCAAGGATAACTTGCCAATACTGTTGCCATATTTCCTTAAGCGAAATTTTGTTTTCTTCGTCGAAGGGAGGTAAGCGGAGGGCTCTAGCGAGCTGCTCCACCTCGAGGTAATCTGCTGGGATGGTGAAACCGGCGATGCGCGCTTGGCGGGCTTCTGGAGCATCTGGTTCAAGCGAGAAGAGAGCTGAGGCGACTTGGCGGATAGCGTGTTCATTGGTTTTTGGTAAAGCAAAGATGGGCCATTCGGGGTAAAGTCGTGTGGAAGCGAGAAGGGAGAAATTTGGATGATGGATGGGGTTAAGGATTTTGATGTCATTGGGGGAGAGCTGGCCTGCAGCGATCATTTCTTCGACGACGCCACTGCGGACGAAAGCGACATCAACATCGCCATTGAGGAGGAGTTGAATAGCCTTTTGGTGGGTTTGGGTTTCGATGATTTTAGAAAAGGCTTTTTCGATAGGGTTACCGGCGAGGAAGAATTCGTAAGCTTGTGCGCGGAATCCCCCCATGTGATTTTGGCTAGGTGTAGCGAGGCGCAAGTTACGGAAGCGGCGGATGTCGGAGAGGTCTGTCCTTGTTGCGAGTGTCAAAATACAGCCGGCGAGTTGGCTGAGTGGGCGACCAGATGGATCGAGAGGGACGAGCGTTGCAATGACGCCTGTCAATGGGAATTTGCGTCGAACTACAAGGAAGTGTGTGGGGTTCGTTGCTACAATGTCGAATTCGTTATTGGCGATTCCCTGGTTTATTTCGTCCATGGGAAGGACGCGAAGTTCGATTTTGTAGTCGCGAAGGACACGGTTGAGATAATCTGCGATTGGCTGGTATTGAGAAGTGGTTTTTTCGACTCCTAGGAATGCGAAAACTCCCCATATTAGAGTTTTTTTGGGGTGATTTTGATTGGTTTCTGTGAAGGTTTCAAAAGTTTGCGCAAGAGCATAATTGTGGTAAGTAAAGGAAGTTACGAGTAAAAAAAGAGATAAATATGTCTTTATATTTGTGATTTTTTGAGGTTTATTTATTTTTTTGAAAAAAAACATAAAAATTTGTGCTATAGTTTTGGCTGCTTGAGATTTGGGGAAGAAATTGTTGAAGGAAAAGCTTGCTGTGAGGTTATTATTAGCTTTAGAAGATAGTTGACGCAACCAGCGAAGAAAGGAGGCGAGTAAGAAAATGAAACTTATGAGATTATTAGTTGCATTGACCGTTGTTGCCGGAGTTCTGAGTCTTGGAGCATGTGCAAGCAAGCCTGCACCCAGCACACCGGCACCTACGGTTTACAAGAAGTAACCAGAATGACTGGTTAGGTTGGATCCAACAAAACCAAAAAGTTCAAAAAAGTTAATGCCGGGGGGTGAATCCCTCCGGCATTTCTTAAAGAAGATAAGGCTATCTACTAATAAAGGTTTTTTATTATCAAGGATTGTGAATAGTTTTTTGAGATGATGGGGAAAAGAGAAATGGTTGGTTGTATATCGGTTAGTTATTTTCAGTTGATCTTAGTGGGAATTATTGTTTTTTTTCAATTTCTACTAACTGGTTGTGAGACAGTTTCAAGGAAGGTTACTTCGTTAGAATTTCATCCGGTTGTTGATAGACCGAAGGATTTGAAGAAAGTGGAGATGAAACTTAGCACGGGGGCACAAAAGCTTTACATAGTGGAAGAAGATAGGGTTTTGCTTGCAACTCCCGTTACTGTTGGGAAGCCCAACTCCCCTACCCCACATGGTAAATTTATCGTTCGAAACAAAGAGAAATACCGTCGGCGAATTAGTGAGCCTGGTGCTGGTTATCCCTTAGCTTATTGGATAGAATTTTACAAGCCAGGTTATGGTTTTCATTGGGGTTTTGTCAAACCATACCCAAGCACAATGGGATGTGTGAGGATGCCTTTGCACTCGGCACGTAAGGTATTTGAGCTAGTGAGGGTAGGGACCCCGATTTCCATAGCTAAGGAGCAACCTTGGGATAAGACGATTGGGCAGAAACTTCCGATCCTCGATGATTCGGATTTGCCGGATCCTCCTCTTTCTTACATGTTGAGTCAACAAGTTTTTCTGGACATGGAAAAAGGTAAGTTATGGAACTTTTAGGGGGGTATAATAGAGGATAAAAGTTGAAAAGAAATAAAAACAAATTTGAAGAAGGGGGGTTGAACTCAGAAGAGAATGAGATAGCAAGTTCGTTATTTGATTTTGGGAGGGAGGATGAAGTTAAGGAAGATAGGGAAGTTTTAGAGGGAGAAGGGACAACTAGAAAGTTCAAGGTTGGGTCAGGGAAGAAAATCTGGAGGGTTACTGAGTTTAATGCAGCCTTGAAGCGACTTCTAGAGGGAGAATTTGGTGAAATTACAGTTGAGGGCGAAGTGACAAATTTTTCGAGAAGCCAAGCGGGGCACTACTATTTTTCGCTTTGTGAACAGAATTCGCAGTTAGCTTGCACATTATTTTCAGGAAATGCGAGAAGGACGAAAGTTGAATTGCTGAAGAATGGTGTTACGATTCGTGCAACAGGGGAGGTAACGACGTATGAAGGTCGCAGTCAATATCAATTGGATGTCAGGACATTTGAATTAGCGGGGCGTGGGGAGTTGCTTGCTCGGTTTGAGGAGATTAAAAGGCGACTGGAGGCGGAGGGACTTTTCTCTTCTGAACGCAAAAGGAGTTTGCCAGCATATCCTCGATGTATTGGGGTTGTAACATCACCACAAGCTGCTGCATTACAAGATTTTTTAAAAGTTTTGTGGGCACGCAATCCGCACATAACAGTTATTCTAAGTCCGTGCCGAGTTCAGGGCAATGGAGCTTCAGTAGAGATTGCGCAGGCAATTGAATTGTTGACAATTCTTCCTTCAGGAAATACATACCCGGAAGTAATAGTGGTGACTCGTGGAGGAGGAAGTTTTGAAGATCTTTGGGAATTTAATGAGGAGATTGTTGCCAGGGCAATCGCTGCTTCTCCAGTTCCCGTTATAAGTGCAATCGGGCATGAAGTTGATTTTACGATTGCTGATTTCGTAGCAGATGTTCGTGCAGCAACACCAAGCAATGCAGCTGAGATAGTAACTCAAAGAGCTGTCGAGATGAGAGAAAACTTGGGAAATATCCTACGAGCTCTAAATTTGCGAATTCGGGAACGCTATACACAACTTAAACAACGAACGAGCTTAGTTTTCTCACGTCCTTTGATCCGATACCCCGATAGGATAATAATTCCCTACCGTCAAAGGCTTGATTATGTAGTGGAGAAACTTTTTGCTCTTAAAGAAAGTTACTTAAGGAGACTTGAAGAACGATTAATTAAATCAATAAAGCTTTTACGTGCTTATCATCCTTCGCGGTGGGCAGAGGAAAGAAAAAAACGCTTACAAGAAATAGACCGCCGGATTCAAATGTGTGGAAGGACAGTTATAGATTCTTACCGGAATCGGCTAGAATCGCGAATGAAGTTATTACAGGCGCTCAGCCCTCAGAAATCATTAGAGAGGGGTTATACATTAACTTTTGGTGAAGATGACCGATTAATCTGTTCAGCTTCTGAGGCAGTCAATTACGAGGTAATTTATACCCGATTTGCTGATGGGAAAATTTGTTCGAAAATTATACCTAAGAAAGAAGACTAAATTAAAGAAGGATAACATAAGTTCAATAATTTCTTTAGATTTCCTAAAATTCGGTCTATTCAGTGAAGGATAATTACCCTTTAGTAATTTTTTCTGAGGCGAGTTCAGAGGATCCTTTGGCAGCAGCCAAAAAAATAGCAAAGGATTTAGGTGAAGATTGTCAAGCAGCGTTATTTTTTACTTCATCCCTAACGAAATTAGAGGTATTAGGAAAATGTTTAAATGATTATCTGCCATGTCCTGCGGTTGGGTGCACGACAGCAGGAGAAATAATTCAGGGGTTAGGGTATTGTGATGGACGAATAGTGGCCGTCGGCTTCCCATCACCCGAGCTGAGTTTTGAAGCCCGACTTTTGAAACCGTTGCATGAGTTTTGTAAAAATCCTGATGAATTTTTGGGGCACATAGCCCCTTTGCCCTTAGGAAAAAAACGGTTTGTATTTGTGCTGTTAGATGGATTATCTGGATTAGAGGAGAGTGCATTAACGTGCTTAACACAATATTTTCAGGGCATTCCTATTGTTGGAGGATCTGCTGGCGACAATTTACGGTTTAATGCAACTTATGTTTACTATGATGGAGAATTTCATACGGGTGCAGGTTTAGCTTTGGTCTTTGACACTTCACTTTATTTTGAAGTTTTGCATGTTCAGAATATTGTGCCGAGTAACGAGCGGCTAGTTATAACGGAAGCTGATTCTTCGCGCCGGCTGGTTTATGAAATCAATGGGCGACCTGCTGCATTGGAGTATGCCCGGTTATTAAAATTAGCTCCCAGTGAATTGACTGTGGAGAGGTTTGCCGCTTATCCGTTGGTCTTGAAGGTTGGGGATCGTCAGTTTGTTCGTTCCATCCAGAAAGTGAATCCTGATCATAGTATTGTATTTTATAGTGCTGTAGAACGAGGTTTAGTATTGCGATTGGCGCAGACGCAGCCGTTGCTACCATGTCTTGCAAGTGATCTTGCTGTTTTACGATGTCGTTTTGATTCTTTGGAATTGATTTTAGCTGCTGATTGCATTTTACGGAAGCAAGAGTTGCTTCGTGCTGGGGAGATTCAACGGGCTAATTTACTCCTTAAGGATTTACCGATAATCGGTTTCTCGACATACGGAGAACAAGTTGAAGGTCTCCATGTCAACCAAACATTAACGGCAATAGCCATAGGCACTTTGGCATCTCCCCAACCATGAGTGAAGATAGCGAAAAAACTGCTGAACTACGGGAAGAAATAAAGGCTTTGCGGAAAACGGTTGCAGCATTAATGGATCGCGTTGAGCAATTTTCTTCGGCTAGCATTTCTCGCTTTCCCCTTCTTGAGCAAAACCTTGCCCTTGCGAGGGAAGTTGCTCAGAGGACTGCCGAACTCCGGGCAATTAACCAACAATTAGAGGTTGCATTAAATGCAGAACGCCAATTTCGTGAGGAACTATCGAAAAGCAAATCCGAAGTTGAAACATTACTGAATTCATTTAATGAATTAATTTTTTTAATTAACAGAGAAGGAGTTTTTCTTAATTGCCATGCGCCTGACGAGTCACTTTTGTTGGTTCCAAAAAGCCAGATAGTTGGACGGAGCCTTTATGATATTTTTGAAAGTTCATTTGCAGATTTTTTGATGGAAAAAATACGGTTAAGTTTTGAGAGCGAAGAGGAGGTTACTTTTGATTACGATTTGCCATTAAACAATGTTGTTAAAAATTATTATTGTAGGATAAAAAGATTTGACTCCCAACGGGTAATTTCGATTGTTCAGGATATAACCGAACGTAAGAAGCGAGAACAACAAGCGATTTTACAAGCAAGTTTACTGGAATCACTATTAAACTCAATACCTGATCCGATTTACTGTAAAAAGCCCGATGGAAATTACTTTATCGTAAATCCAGCATTTTGTTTGCTCTTTCAAAAGAATCCCGATGAGCTTATAAATAAAAGTGATTTGGTAATTTTCCCGCCTGAGGTTGCTAAAAAGAGGTTACTTCAGGATAAGTTTGTTTTGGAGAAAAGAAAATCAATACGATTTGAAGAGAGAATTCTTTCTGCGGCGGGTGATGATCTGTTATTCGAAACAATCCAGACACCAGTTACTGATTCTGAAGGGAATTTACTTGGGTTACTAGGGATTTCCCGTGATATAACAGAACGCTCCCTCATGGAGAAAAAAGCCGAGCAAGAGGCAGAAATGCTCGGAATTCTGACCCAAATGGGATTTGAGTTCATAAACGTTTCAGGGGCAGAATCACAGCGAAAAATTGAATCTTCGTTGCGAACGATTGGAAAATTTCTCAATGCAAACTGGGCAGCAATTTTTAATACGGAAGTAAAAAGTGGAGATACTTCTTTAGTTAGTTTTTGGGCATCCCCAACTAACTCCAAACGGGATCACAAAGTTCTTTTAAAAAAGATGGTTCAAATCATAGAATGGTTGCAGAAGAATTGGTTGGAAACTAAAAAGCAGTTAGAAAATGAGTTTTGGTTCAGTTCAAATCCAGCAAATCCGAAAGAGATAAGTGAAGTTTTAGAAAAGAATGAGATACACAGTCTCGCGTTTTTGCCTACGAAATTGGGAGTTAATTCTTCTGGAGCGATAATATTTGCTTGGACGGAGGAGGAGCGGTTCATCAACGAGACAGAGCGACGTTTGCTAGGTTTGTATGCAAATATGCTTGCGAATTTGTATCGGCGGCTAGAAGTAGTAATGGAGTTGCGAAAGAGCCGAGAACTTGCCGAAGCTGCAAATCAAGCTAAGAGTGAGTTCCTTGCTAACATGAGCCATGAGCTTCGGACCCCAATGAATGGGATAATTGGGATGTTGACACTCTTGTTGGAGTCTCCGTTAGCGGAGAATCAACGTCGTTATCTAACACTTGCTTATAATAGTGCTCGATCGCTGCTCAAGTTATTGAATGACATCCTTGATTTTTCGAAGATCGAGGCGAGGAAGATGGAGCTTGATCCTCTTAACTTTGAGTTAGGTCACTTGTTGGATGATTTTTTGGATGCTTTTGCATATCCTTTTCAAGAGAAAGGTTTGGAATTTACTGTTGAAGTTGCGCCGGACGTTCCTGAAGAGCTCTATGGTGATCCGACGCGCATACTTCAAATTCTAGGGAACTTTGCAAGCAACGCATTAAAGTTTACTGAGAAAGGGAATGTTCATCTCAGGATTGAACTTGAGCAGCCAAAGGAGGGTGGCCAGGGTGCAGTTTTAGGCGGAACAAGGTTTGTTCGTTTTTCGATGAGCGACACAGGCATTGGGATACCGAAGGAGAAACAGCAGCAAGTTTTTGAAAAATTTACGCAAGCTGATTCTTCCACGACTCGGAAGTATGGAGGGACAGGGCTGGGACTGGCTATCTGCCGAGAATTAGTGATGCTGATGGGTGGGAAAATAGGACTTGAGAGCCAACCGGGGATAGGTTCAACTTTTTGGTTTTCGATTCCAATAGTCCCTGAGAATGCAAGACCACAAAGCAGTGCGGTTTCTCCGAAGGGAGTGCTTGAAGTATTGCTTGTTTCGCCATCTCAGAATCTCTATCAAGGGCTTTACGCTCGTCTTCTGGCAAATGGGATTAAGTTGAGATTGCAAACGGATCCTAGTGCGGCACCGAAACTCATTGCGGAAGCAGTATTGAATAACAAGCCATTTCAAGCAATAATTCTTGATGCGGATGTTGAGAATCTGAATCTCTCAGAATTTGTTCAAGCAGTTCGTTCGATTGAGTGTGAAGGGAATAGTTGTCATCCGCGGTTAATACTTCTTTGCCGGATTGGTGGTGTTCCTGCAACTCCTCAGTTGCAAGAACTTGGTTTTGATTCTTTTTTACTGAAACCTTTGCAGCCACTTTCGCTTGTTCCAACTCTGCATGAGATTATCAATCGGTCTCCGGTAGTGGTTCCGCTGAAAGCAGAAATTCCTGGCGAATCCGCACAAGAGTTGAAGGCGCCGAATTTAGAACTGCCAAGGGTTAGGGTTCTCCTTGTAGAGGATGATTTGGTGAACCGTGAAGTGACGCAAGCTATGTTGGAGCGGCTTGGGTTGGATTATGCAAGTGCTAGGAATGGGGTTGAGGCGCTGGAACTTTTGAGGACAAAGGCATTTGATCTCGTATTGATGGACATGCACATGCCCGAGATGGACGGGATCCAAGCTACAATGGCAATACGGTCGCAGCCGGTGGGGGTGCTTTGGCGGAACATTCCGATTATAGCATTAACGGCGAATGTGCTGCCAGGGGATCGAGCAAAGTGTTTACGGGCTGGCATGAACGATTTTCTCTCAAAACCTGTTTCCTTTGTGGAACTTGCAGAGACGATTCGTCGTTGGCTAGGATCTTCTTCTGAGATAGCTTCGCCTTTTGATAATTCTGCAACTTTTTCGCGAATCCAGCCACTTTCACAACCTACTTTTCCAGTATGGGAGCGCGAAGCGATGCTGGAACGGCTGGGAGGCGACATTCAAATTGCAAAAAAAGTTGTTGCCGGTTTTTTGCAAGATGTTCCCCGACAAATCGAAATTTTGGAAACCCATATTTACAACAATAATGCCTCTCTGACAGCAATTAAGGCACACTCGATAAAGGGAGCTGCTTCGATAGTTGGTGGCATTGCATTGCGCGAAACGGCGTATGAAATTGAGATAGCAGCAAAGGCATCTGACCTTAGCTCAGCGCATTCCCGCGTTCCTCTCCTCCGGCAAAATTTTTTGAATCTTGAAAACCAGCTACGGCGATTTTTGGCTGAATCGTAATGTAGGGTTCGTTGAAGGAGCGACAGACTTCATTTAATTGATGCTTAATGATGGGTATTTGTCATTTCGAGAATATGTTGTTTTTTTTCGCGGTAATTCTTTTTTTGAAAAGCACGGATTTCTGCCAAACGATCGCTGGGACGAAGGGTATCGAGCCAATTTGTATAAATTGCTGCGAGGATATTGGTTTCGAAATAACGTCTGTTGGTCTGAGATGAGTTTTGGTCTTGTCCTTGTCGAATCCAAAATCTGAAACATTCATAGCGGAGCCAATCTTTTTCAGTTTTTGATAGCTCTCGGTTGCCGATTAGTTTGTTGGCGAAGAGGATTACAATCAGGTAAGAATCAACAGCAGCTTGCAATTCCAAGTTAAGGATATAATCCTCGTCAGTTTTTGGGATGATTCCTTGCTGGAAAAGGAGTGCCGCATGCACGGCATGGTTAATTTCCTCTATAAAAGCAAGTAGTTCGCGAATGTTGCCCTTATGTAAGGATTGCCGAGGGTCGGAATTTTCCAATTTTTGGATGAGAGTATCGGAGAAGAAGATGCCGACATGCAAACACGAGCCGGAGCAACGGAGGAATGTTCTTGCGTGAGGAGAGAGAACTGGTTTACCGGCTGCACGGGAGAGTTCTTTGCAACGGGTTGGCCCGATGATACATTCTTCAAGGTTAAGTCCTACTGCCGAGTAAGTCCTTTCGAGTAGTAATTGAATTTCACGAAAGAGGGATGTTTGGGTGTGCATCCTTTTTTACATCCTTTTTTGGCGACGCGATTTTTAGCGAGCGCAAGCTAACTCAAAAGGCGGAGAGGGTGCTGAATCGAGATGGAGAATTCTGTCAGCGAGTTCTGTCAGCCCTAAACGGACTTCGTGAAATGAGGAGGCCAGAGTTTCAAAAATGGACTCCAAGCCGAACTTTTTAGCGCGTTGATCTTTGGCGGCGACAGCGTAGTTACTACGACCGACATCTTCATAGAAAGACAAGGATGGGCCACCACGTCGGCAACGCTTTTCGAGGTATTCGTGGAATATTCCGGAAAGGAAGAGGCAATAATTGGCCAAGTGAGCACGCAGGATAAAGGCTTGTTCGTGAGAGGCCTGCGACAAAGCGCGCAAAGCGTCGCAGATATAGCGGAGGTCCTGCTCACCTAATTCCTCGGGGCATGACATACGGGATATGAGCATAAATTTGCCGAGCATTGAGGCAAGGTAGTCAGCGACTTCGCGGACGTCTGCGGGTGTGCCGCGTAATGCCTTGCGACAGAGGACGTAAAAGAGGAGGTTGGGGGAGATTTGCAACGTCTCGCTGCTTTCTATTATTTCACGATAGATTTTGTCATCATCGAGAATGCAATCTCTGCAGTCAGGGTCGCAAAGGAGGTTATAGATTGTGTTTTTTTGTTCGGAGTTTTTGTTCAGGACTTTGGCGATGAATTCCAAATCCCCTGCAGTGAGTTTAGCTCTGCAATTTGGCAAGATCATAGTTTATACTAAGCATAGATTGTGCCAAACGGGTAGAAGATACCTTGATGGTTCTGTTTTCCTGAGGAAGCTTTCGTTTTTACTCTTTGCGGTCGCGGTAAAAGAGGATACCCCGTTCGCGAAGGTTTTGGAGGAAAACACGTAAATTTTGACCGGCCTTAGCATCGTGGAGCAAGACACCTATGGGGCCTTCAGGCTTTTGCAGAGAAGAGAGTAATTCCTTGGCTTTGTTTGAGAAGGCTTGCAGTTCTCGAGCTGCTTTAGCTCCTTCCTCGAGCGCTTGTTTGCCGGAATTGAGAGCTTCTGTTGCGCTCTGGAGAGTTTCTTTCAATTGTGGTTGGGTTTGTTCCACAGCAGCATCGAGCTTCACTGCTGTTGAATTGAGAGTGGTTGCGATTTGTTCAAGTTTCTGTAAAGTCGCGCGAATTGCGCTTGTATTGCTCTCAGCGAGCAAATCGCGGTCCAGTTTTTTGACAAATGAATCTATATTTTGGACAGTGCTGCGGATTTCTTCTACGAGCTTTGCCCCTTGGGAGGTGAGTTCTGCCATACCAGCGTGTGATAATCCCTTGATTGTTTGACCTGGTTTGAGAGGAGAGGCGGGGGGATCGTGTTCCGGCAGGGTTATTTCAACAAATTTATCGCCCAGCAACCCGCTGGAGCCGATTGAAAATTGCGCATTGGAAGGTATTTGGATGTTTTCATAGATTTTTAAGAGCACGGACACCCCTTTGCCATCGGGACGGATTTGCGGTCCGCGGGCTACTTTGCCGATTTTGGCACCTGCCATGAGGACTTCAGCGCCGTTAAGGAGACCGCTGGCATTGGGGTATTCTACATTTATTTGGTAGTAACGCCGGGTGCCTTCACCAAAGCGGCCGAAGTAAGTAACGAGACCGGCGATCAGGCAAAGTCCCAGGAAGGTAAAAATGCCGGCGCGGATTTGAAGGGATCGTTCGTATTCAAGTGTCATTAATGATGGGAAATTAACCTTCGGTTAGGAATGATTCCAGGATGTGTTTGGGAAAAATTTTACAAGTCTGTCTCTGTGGATTTAGCATTGACGAAGTTATAGACAATTGGATCGTTTGAAGAGAAGAGATCTTCGACTGAACCAAGGAAATGGATACGGCCTTCATGGAGAAGCGCGACTCTATCTGCGATGAAGCGAGTGCTTGCGAGGTCATGGGTGACGACGACGGATGTGATGCCTAGGCGTTCTTGGAGGCGACGGATGAGGCGGTTAATGCTATCGGAGATGATGGGATCGAGTCCGGCGGTGGGTTCATCGTAGAGGAGGACATCCGGTGGGCACGCAATGGCTCTGGCCAAAGCAACTCGTTTTCGCATGCCGCCGCTGAGGCTGGCTGGGAGCTTTTTTTCGTGACCTGTCATGTTGACAAGTTCGAGGACTTCTGCGACTCGTTCCTGAATTTTGAAGGGGCAGTTGATTGCTTCTCTTTCGCGAAGAGGGAAAGCGACATTGTCGAAAACGTTGAGGGAGTCGAAGAGTGCGCCGTCCTGGAAAACGATGCCGATACGTTTGCGGACGGGAGCGAGTTGGGTTTCGGAAAGGTTGGAGATGTCAACACCTTCGAAGATGATATTGCCCTTTTTGGGTTTAAGTAAGCCGATAAGGTGGCGGAGGAAGACGCTTTTGCCGCATCCACTCTTGCCGAGGAGGACGAGAGTTTCGCCGCGGAGTATGTCGAGGTTAATTCCTTGGAGGATGGTGTGATGGGAGAGTGTTTGCTCGAGATTGCGGACAGAAATAAGTGGTTGGCCTGGAGGAGGGGGAGAGAAGTGGAGGTTGGTTTTGGGAGGGTTAAGTTTGAGGATTGTCATCCGGTTCCGCCGGCTGGGAAGAAAATATTAAGAGCCATAGTGAGGAAGAAATTGGTAGCGAGAACTGCGAGGGAGGCGAGGACGACGGCTTCTGTGGTTGCCCTACCGACGCCAACGGCACCGCCTTGAGCGGCGAGTCCTTCGCGGCAGCCAATTGCGACGATGAGTTGTCCGAAGACAATGGCTTTGATGAGACCCATGATGACATCTTGGGCTTCTGTGAAGCGGAGCATGTTGGCAAAATAGTAAGCGGAATTTACTTCTAGGATTTTGACTGCAGTGAACCAGCCTGCGAGTATTCCGAAGAGGATTGCTTCTGCAACGAGGATAGGCATAGCAGCGAGGATTGCTAGGGTTCGAGGGACGACGAGGTATTCGATTGGGTTAATAGCTAAAGCGCGGAGGGCATCGATCTGTTGGGTGACCCGCATGGTGCCAAGTTCAGCGGTGATGGCAGCTCCGACTCTACCTGCGACCATAAGGCCAGTAAGGACGGGGCCTAGCTCACGACACATGGCTACAGATACAACAGGGCCAACGGCTGTATCCATGTTGAGGGCTGTGAATTGAAAAAATGTTTGAGCAGTGAAGACCGCACCCGTAAATGCTCCAGTGAAAGCGATAACGGGCTGGGAGCGCCACCCCATTTCCACGATTTGAGCGATTACGAGACGGAAACGGATGCGGCTAAAAAGAAGATTCCGGTAAGTTTCTGCGCAGAGGAGAAGGAGGTCGCCCAACCAAAGGAATGATTGAATGGAGCGGGATCCTAGCCAATTAAAGAAATGCATGGAGGGGCTCAAAAAGCTGAGCCAGAGTGAGCGAACTATAAGGGGAATGTGGTATTATTCGCTGAGGCGTTGAGTTTTTTTACCGATGGAGACTTCGGTTGGCATTTTGCCAACGTATTTACAGTCGAGCCCAATTTTGCGAAAGATTGATGAAACTTGGGTGAGACTAAGGGGCTCTCCGCTAAATTCCATATAGACAATATCGTGGTTTGTGTCCACTTTGTAGCGAAGGCCTTCAATGGTATCGAGTTCGAGTGCTAAGCCCATCATTTTGTCGGGCTGGCGTAGGCCACAAGCGTAGATTTCAAGTTCGACCATAGGGTGGAGTTTTGTTAGTTTTAGGAAGTATGCAAGATAGAAAACAAAATTGGATCCGAGGAGGGGTTAGTCTTTAGAAAGGCGAGCGATTTGTTGCCAAAGTCGGCGTTCTTCTTCGGTGAGTGATTTTGGGAGTTGAGGTTCGAGGACGACGTAGAAGTCTCCGCGACCGCCGTTTTTTTCTGGTAATCCTCGGCCTGGCAGACGGAATCGGCAACCGCTTTGGGAGCAGGGGGGAATTTTGAGACGTGCCTTACCCTCGAGTGTCGGAACCTCGACCTCGCAGCCGAGGACAGCCTGATGTGCGGGAATCTCCAAGTCATGATAGACGTCGCTTCCTTCGACACGGAAGTCGGGATGTTTTTGAAATTTGACGCGCAAGTAAAGGTCGCCGGAAGGGCCGCCGGATTTTCCTCCTCCGCCGGCACCTGCAAGGCGGATGAGCTGGCCTTCGCGGATACCGCGCGGAATTTTGACCGTGTAGGTTTCCGTTTTGCCGGTGTCGCTACGGCGGAAGCTAATTTGGCGGGTTGAGCCGTTGATAGCTTCCTCCAGGGTGACGAGGATGTCAGCTTCGATATCTTGACCGCGGGTAGGGGTTGTGTCGAAACCGAATCCACCACCACGTCGTTTGAAAGCGGTTCCCCGGCGGGAACCGAAGAGTTCTTCGAAGAAATCACTGAAACCAGTTCCGCCAAACTCAAAATGGATATCCGAATCGAAAGGAGAGTCGCTGCCGAAGGGATTGAAGGAGCTGTAGGAGGAAGTTGTGGAACCAGCCGAAGAGGAAGCCACATTTTGCCAATGGTGACCAAATGCGTCGTATTTTTTTCTTTTTTCCGGATCGCTGAGAACTTCGTAGGCTTCGTTAATTTCTTTGAATTTTTCTTCTGCAGCTTTTTTGTCGGGAGAAACGTCGGGGTGGTATTTTCTGGCAAGTTTGCGGAACGCGCTTTTGATTTCTTCGTGTGTAGCGTTTTTGGGAACGCCTAATATTTGGTAGTAATCGCGGTATTGCGCGGGCATGTTAGATTGTTGCGGGATGTGAAAATCGGCGTAGAAGGGAGAGGATGGTTTGTTTCGCTTTTTGGTTTTATTTTAACTTTACAGCAAGAAGGCGCAAGCTGTTGAGCACGACGAGGACAGTGCTGCCTTCATGAGCAAAGACGCCCAGTGCCAAAGGGATAGGAAAGAGGAAAGTTGTAATGACCATGATGGCGACTGTGCTGAGGGCGACGGCAATATTTTGGTGGATGATTCGGCGTGATTTTTCGCTGAGTTTGCGAGCGAGGAGGACGTTTTCGAGACGGTCGTGCATGAGGACGACATCAGCTTGTTCGAGAGCTGCGTCGGAACCACGAGCTCCCATGGCGATTCCAACATCTGCTGCTGCGAGGCAAGGAGCATCGTTGACACCGTCGCCAACCATAGCTACACGGCGATGCCCTTCTTGTTTTAGTTTTTGGATGGCCTCGACTTTTTGCTCTGGCAGCAAATTGGCATAAACTTCTCGAACACCGAGCTCTTTGGCAAGGGCATGCGCGATTTCTGGCTTATCGCCTGTAAGCATTACGGTATGGATGCCGTGTCGGTGAAGCTCATCGAGGAGGTATTTGGACTCGGGCCGAAGCTGGTCGGAGAATTGGAAGCAGCCGAGGAGGCCCTCACCAGCAATCCAGACTTCGGAATTGAGTGAGTTTTGGCTTTGAGAATCTGGAAGGGGAATGGATGAGTTGGGTTGCTGGAGTTGGCTAAAAATCCACCGCGCACTTCCGAGTTGGTAAAGTTTGCCTGAAATTCGACCCTGGAGTCCTTTTCCGGGAAGGCTTTCGAGGTTGGAGACTTCAGAAGGTTCGATATTCCACTTTTCGGCTTCCTTTGCAATGGCTCGGGAAAGCGGGTGGTGGGAGAGGCGCGCGAAAGAAGCTGCTACTTGACGAAGTTGTGATTCGTCGCCTTGGAGTAGAAGGGTTTTGGTAAGGCTGAGCTCGCCTGAAGTGAGGGTTCCGGTTTTGTCCATAGCGACGGTCTGGATGGTGGCAAGATTTTCGATGGCTGACCCACCGCGAAATAGGACACCTTTGCGTGCACCGCTAGCAACAGCGCAGAGGATGGAAGATGGCACGGAAAGGACAAGTGCGCACGGGGAAGCAACGACAAGGAGAGTCATAGCTCGATAAAGAGCACTTGGGGTATCGCGATTCATGGAGAGAGGAGGCAAGCCGAAGCCTAACCACCAAACGAAGAACATAATGGTGCAGATTGAGAGAATTGCCCACGTGTAGCCTGTGCCAAACTTGTCAGTAAAACGCTGAGAGGGGGCTTTTAACTCCTGGGCGCGCTGGATGAGGTTGATAATTTTTTGAAGTGCGCTTTGGCTGGCTGGGCGGAGGACAATACCCTCAAGTAACCCCCAAAGATTCATGGTCCCTGCGAGAGCTGTATCGCCTGGAGTTTTAGGAACGGGTCGGCTTTCGCCTGTTAGGTTGGATTCGTCACAAGCACTTTCACCTTTTATGACTTTCATATCCACAGGTATGAGTTCACCGCTGAGGACGCGGACACGCATGCCTGTGGTAATCTGGTCAATAGGGAGTGTTCGTTCGGTGTTGTTTGGCGTAATGATTCGAGCAGTTTTTGGAGAGCCATCAAGGAGGGAACGGATTTCGCGACGGGTGCGTCCCATAGCATAATGTTCCATGGCTCCGGATGCGGAAAAGAGGAAGAGGAGGAGAGCACCTTCCCGCCAGGCTCCAATAACGGCGGCACCGATTGCGACAGACAACATCAGGAAATGAATGTCGAGTTTAGCGGAGCGGATTTTCTGCCAAGCTTCAATGGCTGCTTCCCAAGCACCGCATGCATAGGAGAGGATGTATAAAAGAAGAGGAATAAGAGGTGGAAAGTGGAGGGATTCGAGAAACCAGCCGGCTAGACCGAAGAGAAGGCAACCGAGGGCTTGGAGGGCTAAAGGCTTCCACTCGTTTTCGTCAACATCTGTTAAGGAGTGTTCGCGAGGGACGTATTTGGGCCAACGTAAGGATACCCAGTGCCAGAAGCTAATTGCTGTTGTGCAGGTTGATTTTTCGATAAGGATGTCATTAAATATTTTTTTTATGACAATTTTTGCGCCTGGTGGTGCTGAATCGAGTGGGTTTGCGCCGCAGCCTGCGCAAGTGCCATTCGAGGTTAGAGGACAAATGAGTGGAGGGTGGGAAGCGACGATTTGCTCGACTCGACGATGTAAACGAGAGGCATCTTCTGAGCCAAGAGTTGCGATGGAGATTTCTTTGCGGTTTCCCCTTAAAGCTACAGCTTCAAGTCGAGGTTCCTCTGCCAAGAGACGAACAATTTCTGAGTAGAGACAAACTTTTGGGTTCTGCGACACTTGTTGTTTTAAAGAATGTTAAAGCTTAGAGTAGGGATTTATTGAGGCTTTTTTCAGTTAGTATGCTGAAAACAGGCGAATGGGAAAGTTGTTTTCAGGAAATTGAATAAGGGTGCCAGTGAGGTGTAAATGGAGATCTATTGGAGTTTAAATGTTAGCTTAAATGGATTTAATTGTATATAATTAATGGATGCGGTATCGTCCATCGCCAACGCTTAGGACACGGATATGAACGGGAGCTAGACCGCGGTGGTAGAAGCCGAGTTCTTTTGCTACAGGAACTGTGACATCGAGCATACGGCCTTTGATGAAGGGGCCGCGGTCATTGACACGAACGGTTGTGGAGCGTCCGTTTTGGAGGTTGGTTACGCGAATAACGCAAGGTAGTGGGAGTGTTTTGTGAGCAGCTGCACGTGTTCTGGGCCCGAGGCGTTCACCGAGGGCTGATAGTCCGTGTCGCCAGAAAGTTCCTCCGATGTAGTAAGAGGCGATGCCAGTTTCTTCATAGCCGAGTGCTTCACGAGGGCGCATGGGATAGTAGCGGGTGCCACGAATGGTGTAGGGGGAGTATTTATAGCCACGATATGGTTTGTAGGTGATCGTTGTGCAACCGGATGAGAGGAGAATTGCTGAGGTGGTGAGGAGAAGCGTTAATAGGATCCGAAGGAATCGTTTTTTTATGATTTTTGGGAGGGAGTGGCCGAAGAATGTTGATAAAGCAAAAGTAGGAGACATCTTCGGAGCGAATTTTCTCGTTAGAAATGGTGTTTAAAGGACGTTTGCAAATCTTCGAAGGCCGATCCAGGCGAAGAGATAACCTAAGAAGATGTGAGAAAGGAGAATGATTAGGCAAAGCGGGGATGAGGAAAGAGTCGTTTGGGCGATAGAGACAACAATGTCGTAATATCGTTCGTCACGCAGAGTCTGGAGATAACCGGACCACCCCCAATAAGCTGCAATAAAAGGGCGGATCAGAGAGCCGATGGGTTCGGGAATTGCAAGAATAGCGCCAGATAGGGGAAGCTGGAAGCCGACGAGATAAATGGATGCAAGGGTAGATTTTTCTGGATTGTCAAGCCAGGATGAGATTGCGAGACTTGCAGAGGTCATGGCAGCGTTTGAAAGGACAAGAAAGAGGAGTTGGGATGTGAAACTTCCAGGCATTCCGCTGATCTGGCGGACGAAGAAACCCATCCAAAAAGATTGAGCTAGTGAAAAGATGGATAGGTAGAAAAAATGAGAAAGGAGGAGAGCAGTTGGGTTAAGGCCGGAGAGTTTTTCTTTTTCGATGATTTGGCGATGGGCAGAGATTTCACGGCCGGAATTGTTCGCACCAAGGAGGGTTAGGAGAATGACTTGAAGCATGACCACTCCACTAACGAGCGTGCCGATGTGGGAGGATTGTGCTAAGAATTCAAGGGATTCGGAAAATTGGCGGATTGGAGATATATCTAAACCGAGAGAAAGGTTTTTTACAGCAGGAAAGCCGTTCCAAGCAAAAAGAGCTACAATAGCTGGGAAACCCAGAATAAGGCCAAAATGGAGAATAACTTGTGAGGGATCTCGGACAAGAAGGAGGAGACGACGGTGGAGGAGCGTTAGAGTTTGACGAAGAATAGCAAATGGCAAACAGGGACTTGGTTCCGTAGGAAGTGGAGGAGGTTGTGGAGAGAGGCTTTCTATCTCTGGAGTATCCTCCGTGGCAGGCAAGTGTCGAGATTGTGGTAGAGATGGTTTAGTGTCTTTTAGGGAAAGAGTTAAGGAAGAAGTAGAGAGTGTGGCGGAATCCTGACTTGGAAGAATTTGTTGGAGGAAGGAGGAGTGGTGTTTTTTCCAGGATTTGTCCCAATCTTCTGGAGAACGGTTGAGGAGTTGGTCGAAGAGTTCAGTTTCTTTTTGAATACGAAAATAGTGATTGAGGTATTGCGGAGGGCCATGATAAGCGAGATGCCCCCCAAATAAAACGACAATAGAGTCAAAAAAAGCGAGATGTTCAATGCCATGTGTAACAGCTAGGATTAAGCACCCCGTCGAATGAGCGATGGAGCGGAGGAGGTTGAGGATTTCGATTTCAGAACGTGGGTCGAGCCCGCTAGTGACCTCATCACAGAGGAGCAACTGCGGATGTTGACATAGCTCAATAGCAAGGGAGAGACGACGGAGTTGACCCCCAGAGAGAGAGGAGACACGAACGTCTGCAACCTCAAGGAGCCCGACCTTTTCAAGAGTTTGTTCGACAATAGTAGTTAGGGATGCAGAGGGGGATGCCGAGAGTTTTAATTTGAGGGAAAAAAAAACGGATTCGCGGGCGGTTAGTTGTGGGTAGGTGATGTTGAACTGGGGAACGTAACCAAGGTCAGTTGGGGAAAAGTCTTTCTCATTTAAGTTCTGTTGGTTCCAATAGATTAGCCCCTTTTCGAAACCTGGTCCGATTCCGGCGATGGTTTTGATTAGAGAGGTTTTGCCACAGCCAGATGGTCCAACAATTGCGCAGATGTGGGATTTAGGAAAAATGGTTGAGACACCAGAAAGGATGTAATTCCCATTAGGAGAGATGAGGGACACGTCATGGAGGGAAAGCATATTACTCGTCGCGGATTTCCAGGGAGGAGGTTCCACCGCCAGTTGAAGCTTGTTGGAGAGCCTGCTGAAGTGCGCGCCACGGTAGTGCAGCGCATTTTACCCGAGCGGGGAATTTGCGGACGCCATCAAGTGCAGCGAGAGAGCCAAGAGGACCGGAGAGATCTGCAGAAGGTGCGTCGGGAGGACGTTTGATCATCGAAAGGAATTGCTTAGCAGTAAGTTCTGCAGCTTGGAGGGTAATATTTCGAATCTTGGTTGTTAGCATGGAAGCAGAAGCAGTGCAAATCGCACAAGCTTGACCAGTGAAATGAGAGGAGGAAATGGTTGAGTGATCTTCGCTTAAGATGAGATAGAGTGTAATTTCGTCTCCACACTGAGGATTTTCTGATTCGACTATGACGTTTGGGTGGGAAGGGACTCCATAATTACGCGGATGACGTGCATGATCCAGAAGCACCTCTTTGTAAAGTTCGTCGTCTTGAGAAATCATTAAGGAATCTTTATAAAAATTATTCCAGATAGTTTTTTATTATCCAATGAATGGTCTGGACGAGTTTATTTACTTCGTTTGGTGTGTTGTAAAGGTAAAAGGAGGCTCTCGCAGTGGAAGCTGCGCCTAAGCGGCGCATGAGAGGTTGATTGCAGTGATGGCCAGCTCGGAGAGCAATCCCCTTGCGGTCGGCCAAAGCAACTACGTCGTGAGCGTGCATTCCTTTAATAGAGAAGCTTAAGATTCCGGCATATTCTGGGGGGTGTTGTTGATGGAGGGGGCCAAAAATTTTAACTTGAGGGATTTCTCTCAATTCTTGAGCTGCAAGTTTGGCAAGGGTTTGGTCATGATAAGAAATGCGTTGCAAGTCAATTTTTTTTAAAAACTTAACTGCTGCAGCAAGTCCAATTGCTCCTTCGATATTAGGGGTGCCAGCTTCGAACTTATGAGGAATTTCTGCCCATGTGCTAGTTTCAAGGGTGACTTTAGAGATCATTTCTCCACCCCCTTGCCAAGGGTCCATCTGTTCGAGGAGATTTTGTCTTCCGTAAAGTATGCCGATGCCCGAGGGACCACACATTTTGTGCCCCGAAAAAACT
Organism: Chthoniobacterales bacterium; assembly: GCA_026418675.1. Classification (GTDB taxonomy): domain Bacteria; phylum Verrucomicrobiota; class Verrucomicrobiia; order Chthoniobacterales; family DYNR01; genus JAOAAX01. The sequence continues at coordinate 20,187 of JAOAAX010000011.1, forward strand.
AAGAAGTCGCAAGCAATTTGTTGAACATTAATGGGTTTGTGTCCAGCGCTTTGTGAAGCATCCACAATTGTGGTTATGCCCAAAGAACGGGCACGACTTACGAGTTTTTCTATTGGATTGACGGTGCCGAGTCCATTTGAAATGTGGGTAACCGAAAAAATCTTGGGTTCGCGAGAGAGAAGTTTTTCAAAAGCATCCAAGTCAAGTGTGCCTTGTTCGGGTAAGACAGGGACAAAATCGAGGATAAGTTGTTTCTGTTGAGCGGCAAGTTGCCATGGAACGAGGTTGCTGTGATGTTCCATCTCTGTCAGGAGGATTCGGTCACCTTTGCTCAGTTTTTGAGTTAGACAATTTGCTAATAGGTTAATTCCTTCAGTTGCGCTTCGTGTAAAAATTATTTCTTTGTTTGAGGAGCAATTTAGATAGTTTGCAATTACTTGCCGGGCTTCTTCATAAGCAGATGTAGCTCTTTCACTGAGGTAGTAAAGTCCCCGATGAACGTTAGCGTTTGCTTCCCGGTAATGCGAAGTTATGGCGTCAATTACAACCTGTGGTTTTTGTGTAGTAGCAGCGTTGTCTAAGTAAACAAGGGGTTGTCCCCGAACAAGTTGTGATAGAATTGGGAATTCATCACGTAATTTATCGGGAAGGAGAAATTGGGAAAAATCAATGGATGACATCCTAGAAGTTTTTCTTTTTAAAAAATTGTTCAGTTTTTTTTACACTTAATTCTAAATATTAATTAGCTATTTAAAAATTAATAACCTTATGATTGACAAAAATCTTTAGCCCAATCGAGTGCGAAATAACTAAAAATGATGTCTGCACCTGCACGCTTAATTGCGATGAGAGATTCGTTGCGGGCAGATCGAAGTTCAAGCCAGCCATTTTGAGCAGCGGCGTGGATTTGAGAATACTCACCCGAAACCTGATAAGCACAAACAGGAATCTGGCTAACTTGGGATATGGAAGAAATAATATCGAGATAGGGACCTGCAGGTTTGATCATGACTAAATCTGCTCCTTCCTCGATATCAAGAGAAACCTCCAATTTTGCTTCGCGAGCGTTTGCAGGATCGAGCTGGTAAGTGGCCTTGCTTACTGCGGAATTGCCAATTTTGCTTCCGACAGCATCACGGAATGGCCCATAATAGGCTGAACAAAACTTGGCAGCATAACTTAAAATGCCAACATGTTCGAAACCGGCTTCATCCAAAGCACTGCGAATTTGGTGAATACGTCCGTCCATCATATCGGAGGGAGCAACCCAAGTAGCTCCAGCCTCTGCTTCCAAAATTGCCAATTTACACAAAGCCTCCACTGTTTTGTCGTTATCAACATCTCGCCCATCTTCAGTTAAGATACCGTCGTGGCCATGGGAGGTGTAGGGATCGAGAGCAACGTCAGCAATAAGAACTGTGTCAGGAAAATTTTGGCGAAGTGAGCGAAGTGCCGCAAAAAGTATGTTTTGATCTGAAAAAGCAAAACTCCCAATATGGTCTTTTTGCGAAGGGGCGATGCAGGGGAAAACAGCCAATGCCAGCAAACCATAGGAGCGAGCCAATTCGGCGTGTTGGAGAAGCGAATGGAGGCTGTGGCGGTAAATGCCAGGCATTGAGGGAATTGGCTCGGCGTGGTTAGTTAAGTCTCCTACGAAGATGGGATAAACAAAATGCTTTGGTAAAAGGTGCGTTTCCCGAACTAAACTACGGATTGCGGGGGTTGCTCGCAATCGTCGTGGGCGCCGTAAGAGCCTCATTTTTTTCTTACGCGTTTTTCCCTTCTCGAATGCGATTCTTTTTTTCTTCTCGCTCAGCTTCGAGTCGGCTAACCTCCATCGCAAGTTGTTGGCGCAATGTAGCTTCTTCTGGGGTTCCTAATGATTTTCGGATAAGCCCCTCTAAAAATACTCGCCTCTCCGCAATTTTCGCATTATAGATGCTATCAATTTCAGACAACTGTGCTTTTTGTTGCGGGGTAAGTGGTTTTAGAGGTTGTTCGCGGTTCAACCTTTCGATTGCTAGTTCATATGCTGACTTCATGGCTGAACTATCATGAATCCTTTATTGAATAACAACAAGAACTCTGCATTTGTTTCAGGTCAAGGGAACAAGGGAACAAGCAAGGGAGGAATTTATGGAACTGGGGTTTCCGTGTAGTTGGTCGGTTTTTTTTCTTTTTGAGGAATGGAGGATATTTTTGGGGTTTCATAAAAGTTCCTCTTTTTGGTTTTGCTTTTTTTAAGAGGAGATCGAGAAGAAGCCCAAATTCCAGTGCGGGCATGACGGGCTTGCCATTCAGCTGAATCATATTTAGCCCACAAATCCCGAATTGATCTGCCTGGTGGAGCAGCTGATTTCCCAAACGCTCTTCCTAATCCAGCTTTGAGTATTTCTTCGCCTAAGTCCTTTCCATTCCAAAGTCGGACGAAAGCAAAAATTCTTCCATCCTTGGTTATGCCTCTCGCGTCTTCGTTAGCAGTGAGAACTGCAAAAGGGTGACTTAGCGCCTGATTTGTGAATTTCTGAGCTGCCTCTGCAAACTGGAATAGAATAGCCCTTTTTACTCCGAAATATGATGCTTGTTCTCGTATCCTTTGGGGGGCTTCTTCGAAATAATCACCAATTTCGGGACAGTCTACAAAGTATAAGCGGACAACTTGCTCTCCTTTTGGCCCTTTGATACGAAATGAGTCGCCATCGTTTCCAAGGGAATCCACCAAAACACATCCCCGCCACTCTTCCCACTTCAGATTCGTTTCCCCTTTGACAGCTTGGATAAAAAAGTAAACCAAAAACGTTGCCAGAAGGTTGGCCCAAACTGCAAAATTTGCTCGCATCATAGGTTAAAAAGCTCCAACAGGTTATTAAAGAATCTTCAAAGTAGAAAAACAAATAATTTCGACAATTTAATCTATAAAATACTATTCTGGTGAATGAATAGTAGATTCAGCGATTCCTAATTCCTAAATAAGAACTGCGAAAACCTCCAGTCATCCTGTGGAACAAAAAACTCAAAACACCAAACCTCCTATTTTGGAGGATCTTAACCGGTGGCAAAAAATTACAGAAGAAGCTCTTCAGAAACTACTTCCATCGGCTTCGACTTGGCCTACAATTCTTCATCAAGCAATGTGTTACAGCTTATTTGCTGGGGGGAAAAGACTTCGCCCTGCAATAATTTTTGCTTCTGCTGAAACTACGCAGCAATTTCTTGGGACAAATTCAGGGAAATTATCTGATGATTGTTTTGAACGTGCAAAAATTTGCGCGTGTGCCATTGAGTGTCTTCATACTTACTCGCTTATTCATGATGACCTCCCCTGCATGGATAATGACGATTTACGCCGTGGTCGTCCTACTTGTCATAAGGTGTATGGGGAAGCAATAGCGGTTCTTGCTGGCGATGCTTTGCTGACCGAATCTTTCGCTTTGTTAGCAAAAATTAAACCTACCTCACGTTTTTCTGTTTCCGAATTTGTTGCTTGTCTTGCCCGTGCTGCCTCCAGCCGCAATCTCGTTGGCGGTCAAGCTGCTGACATCCTTTCTGAGAACAAAAAAATTTCTCCTCGCGAATTGCGACGAATTCACTCGACAAAAACTGCCGCGCTTCTTTCTGCTTCCGCAAGGCTTGGAGCTATGTCGGCTGATGCTCCTCGTGAAATTGTTTCTAGACTTGGACGTTTTGGATTTCGCCTTGGTCTTGCTTTCCAGGCTGTGGATGACATTCTCGATGTAACCGCTGAAGCAACCCACTTGGGAAAAACTCCAGGCAAAGATGCAGCTTCCGGCAAAGCAACTTATCCATCCCTCTTTGGGCTAGACTATGCGCGGAAGCAAGCCGAAGTGCTCACACATAGAGCGATTCTTTCTCTTAATCCTCTTCAATGTGCTGCAGATAAACTCCGTCAATTGGCTCAATATCTTCTCTTAAGGACTCATTAACTCATTCTATGTCCACAATCAAAGTTCCACTAAACGATGTCGTTCGTTGGCTTGATGATTACCTCAATATCCAGCAGATTTCTGACTGGCCCGAAGCCCTCAACGGACTTCAACTCGAGAATCCTGGATATGTCACTCGCGTTGCAGCTGCTGTTGACGCTTGCGAGTCTGTAATTTCTCAAGCAACTTTTTGGAAATGCGACCTTCTTCTTGTCCATCATGGACTTTTTTGGAGTGGACAAAAACCTATTATTAGACAAAATTATCGAAAATTTCGCACTGCCATAAACTCAGGTTTGGCGATTTATAGTGCACATCTTCCTCTGGATATACACCCCGAGATTGGTAACAACCACCTTCTAGCTAATGCAATAGGTATGCCTGAGAACCGTCTGCCCTTTCTTGAGTTGCGTGGAGTTCAAGTTGGTCTTGTTGCAAATTGGGAAATTTCGCTTCGCAATCTTTTAGCACGAATTGAAGAAGTTCTGGGCCGATTGCCGCATTTGGCTCCAGGAGGGCCACCAACAACTTCCCGAGTGGGAATTTGCACTGGTGCTGCAGGTGCGGAAGTAGCTGCGGCTGCTAACAAAGGAATAGACACCTTCATAACTGGTGAGGGCCCACACTGGTCCTATACCTTAGCTGAGGAACTTGGAATAAACCTCATCTATGCCGGTCATTACCTGACGGAGACATTTGGAGTGCGTGCTCTTGCTGATGCTCTTCGCAAGCAATTCGGGTTACCTTGGGAATTTATTGACCATCCTACCGGTATTTAAGTTCTTTCGCTCGTATAGCCGGTCCTTGATTTCTAACCCTAACCCTATAACCTTTGCCCACGTTACTATGCCATCAAAATGTAGAGTTTTACTAATTCAAGTAATCCTAGCTTTGGAAGTTGGACTAACTTCGCTTTTTTCTCAGGGAACTCCCCTTCTACAACCAGTTCAAAATGTTTCTGTTTCATTGCCTGTCCAATCTCCGTCTCCCCTCCCCTCCCCTTCTCCTTCCGATCTTGCTTCTCCACAATCTTCTGATGCAACTTCAGAATTATCAACTTCACCTTCTTCGGTTGAGCTCAATCAACCCATATCTCAACCTTCGGACAAGCAAATTCAACTTGAAGAATCTTTACCCCAGATAATTCCCAGCCAGCCTGCTTCTGCTGAATCTGACGTTTTGATACCCAAGGACATAGCTCCGATTGACCGCTCGACGATCGAATCTTCCCAGCGAAGTCTTCGTCAGCTCCGAAGCGCGGCAAAACCAAAACCAACACCAAAACCGGAGAAATATTTCACTCTCCAAGAAGCGATAGCTTTTGCTCTGAATCACAATCCTAACGTTCTTGTCGCTCTTCAGCGAATTCGTGAAGCTTCCGGCCAATTCATTTCTCTCCGTGCTCAAATGTTACCTCAACTGGTAGCTACTCCGGCTTACACCATCCTCGAGCAATCCCTTGCCGGTGCACCAATGTCTCCTGGTTCTTCCGCTCCCCAGAATCGTTTTTGGTCCTTCCAACTTTCCCTCAATCAGCTCCTATTCGATTCTGGTGCAGCATTCTCTGCTACAAAAGCAGCAAAACTCCAAGAAACTGCTGCTTATTTCCTCCTTCGTAAAACCATTGACGAAACGATTGCTGCAGTAAAAACAAATTTCTACCAGATTATCCTCAACCGTGCGCTTATCTCTGCACAGGAACAATCCGTGGCTTTATTGGAGAGCCAACTCCAAGATCAAATTAACCGCTTTGAGGCTGGTGTTGTTCCGCGCTTTAACGTTCTCCAAGCTGAGGTTGCCCTTGCAAATGCCATTCCTCCCTTGATTCAAGCATACAACAACCTCCGTATTTCCCAATACCAGTTTATCCGTCTCCTTGGCATGGACTATGGCTCATCGGATCCTACCCAAATACCTATTGATGTTAAAGGTGACCTTGATGTCCCTTATCGGGAGATCAATCTCGAAGAATCAATTCGCACTGCTCTTATTCGCAATCCGCAACTTAAAGCGCAACGCTTCGACATTCTTGCTCAGGCAGCTCAAGTTAATGTTGCCCTAGCTGGTTACGGTCCGCGAATTTCAGCGCAAGCTGGATATGAATGGCAAAATGACCGCACCTCGCGCGACCTTGGAGATATCCTCAATGGGTGGTTCTTGGGAATTCAAGCTTCTTGGAATCTTTTCGACAGCTTTCTAACTGCTGGTCAGGTAAAACAAGCCAAAGCCCGCCTGCGCCAATCTAAGGCTCTCTACGATAACGCTGTCCGCGATGTTATTCTCCAGGTTCAAGAAGCTGTCTCCAACCTTACAGAAGCTTTTCAGACGATCGAAAGCCAAAAGGCAAACCTTTCCCAAGCTACGGAAGCTTTGCGATTGGCGCGGGAGCGACTTGACGCTGGTGCCGGCACTCAGCTCGACGTCCTCAATGCTCAAACCTCCCTCCTTCAAGCCCAAACGACACTTCTCCAAGCCAAGTTTAGCTACATAAGTGCTCTCGCACGATACGATGCTGCTCTGTCGCTCGATACCCAGTGGGTCAACGATTTTAAAGACCCACTTGAAAGCCCAGAGAAACGACGTCTCATCCGCACCAATCTCGAAGACTACCGCACCCCTGATCTTCCACGTGAATTTCGTTCTTCAGACCCTCTTAAACAGCTACTGCCCAAAAATAAGACGTCGAATAGAAGCTAATTTGCAAAAATTCAAATGCCAAGCAAAATGACATCTGCCCGGTTTATCTGGGCATCGAGCGAAACCTCAGCCGACCTGTTTTACGCATGTCGTTTCTTTGCTCCAGATCCCTTTGGCTGGTTCGAGTTCCAAGGGAAAACATACCTTTTGGTTAACAATCTCGAATTTTCTCGTGCCAAAGCGACTGCTAGGGCCAATTTCATTTCTTCGATTCAGGAATTTTCTGATCCTCTTCGCAGTAACCCTTCAGCACCGGAGTGGAGTCAACTTCCTGCAGGCGTTTCCCTTACACATGCTGCGATTATCCTTTGGTTGCGCCAGTGCAATGCACCACGCCATTTGATCGTTCCCCACAATTTCCCTCTGGCTTTAGCTCGCGACCTTGAGAAATCCGGGCATCGTATTAAAATACCGAATGGTCCTTTTTTTCCAGAGCGCGAGTTCAAACTCCAACACGAAGTAGAAGCTATAAAAAGAGCTTGTGCTATTGCTGCTGCTGGAATTTGGCGGGCTCTTGATATACTCCGCCAGTCAAACGCAGGTCCTGCTCGAAACCTCCTGTGGAAGAACCGGCCACTTACTTCTGAAATTCTTCGTGCAGAAATAGATTCTGCCGTTCTCCGAGCAGGCGGTGAGCCGGGGAAAACTATTGTTGCTTGTGGCCTTCAAGCTTGCGATCCTCACGAGCGCGGTTCAGGGCCTCTTCATCTTAGCGAGCTTATTATCATCGACGTATTCCCCCGAGATCCTGCAACGGGTTTCTATGGCGATATTACCCGCACTGTTGTTCGGGGGCCTGCTTCCGATGCCCAACGGAGCCTTTGGCAAACCTGTCTCGATGCCCAAGAAATGGCTATCAAGCAAATCACCCCCGGTGTTTCTGGCGCTTCGATCCATGAGAAAACCATCAACTTCTTTAACGAAAAAGGATATCCGACTGAATTCCGCGAGGACCGATGGGTTGGATTTTTCCATGGAATTGGGCATAGTTTGGGGCTTGATCTTCATGAATCCCCTCGCCTTCAAGATGCCCACTTACAAGCGGGCCAAGTTTTTACTGTTGAGCCGGGGCTCTATTATCCGCACGTAGGTGGGGTGCGGCATGAAGATGTTGTTCATGTTACACCCAACGGTGCCGAAATTCTTTCAAATTGCCCACGTCCATTCGAAATTTAGGACTAAAAAGTCCAATTTATTTCTATTACTCTCTTTTCAGAAAGTTAAGAAAACCAAAGTCTTGCCGAGTTGAAAAGCAGCCGTCCCATAATTCGGAAAGCCACATCTTCTGTCCAGGGGACAAACCAAATCAAAGCACGAACCTCTACTCGGCGAAATTCTACCTCGAGTTTACAAAGAAAAAAAAATTTTCCCCCTAAGGGGAAAGACCCCATCTCCAATCAAGAAAAAACCGAGCTTCATGTCCCGAAGCGCTATGTAAAGTTTATTATTGCGCTCTTTTTGCTTCCTGTTGCTTGGAGCCTCACACAGGCTTTCTTTGGTGCTTTTGCGTGGGTAGCAATCGAAAAAAATTTCTGGCTTACCGAGGAATTCTGGTTCTTTGGGCTAGGAGCTTTGTTATGGCTCATTCTGTTTTTTGTATTTCCTGGTCTCGTGATAGTTTACGTATTTGGGCATGAGCTGTGCCATGCGGTAGCTGTTTTGCTTTCCGGTGGCAGAGTTCAGCAGTTCCATTTTGCTCGTTCGGGAGGTTACGTCATCTCTGATCGAATCAATACTTGGATCGCTCTTGCTCCCTATTTCATCCCCATTTACAGCATTATTGTAATCCTCACTTATCTTTTGGCTGCCCAATTTTATGAGTCAAAGGTCCTTTATTATGTTTTCCTCGGGACACTCGGCTTCACATGTTCCTTTCATATTAGCTACACTCTGTGGGTAATACCCAAAGGGCAGACAGATATTTTCTACGGTGGAACGTTTTTTTCTCTCGTCCTTATTTATATCGTTAATCTCATCATTTTTTCTGCGTTACTGATAATTGGATCAAAGGATATTTCTCTCTATAATTTTATTGATCTTTTCCTTAGCGCCCTAGTAACTCTCCTTGATTGCTTTTATAACCTTCTCAAAAAAGCGCTTCAAAATTAAGGAATTTATCGTTGGTAAAACGGCATTAAAATCACCTGGAAAAGGAAATCTTATTGAGGTTTTTGTTTTTTTCTTACTTGGAAATAGCGTGAGAGGGTTGGAGATTTCAGGATGGGCAAGGTTGAAGGATCTATTGGTGATAAATGAGCCCGTTGGCAGATTTCCAAAAATAAAAACAGGCATGCAGCAGCGTCAAATTGGGCATCGTGCCATTTATTGCCTGCGATACCTAGAGAGCGCAGCTTTTCACTAATTCCCAAAAAATCACAAAGGTTTGATAAAGAGTGGGATTTAGCTTCTGGAAATGCAGCTCGAGCGAGACGTAAGGTATCTATCCAAGGGCCGAAGCCATGTCCCGGGAATGCCTGCAAAAAGCGCCTTTCTGTCCCTGCTCCATGGGCAAGCAGAACGCGCCCATCCAAGAGTTGCCGGACTTCACCCCAGAGTTCGATCAGTTTCGGAAGGCCTTCCGATCTTCGGCGGGTAACACTCGCCACAAAAAATGGACCGCATTTGAATTTTGCATCTAAATAGGAGCTCCAGATCTTGCTTAGGCCGGTTGCCTGCCCGTCAGCCACGGCAATCCCAACTTGTATGGCAACTTGCCCTTTTTCGTTGGCTGCGGGTGCCGATTCAAAATCAATTGCAGCATATTGGAGCTTTTTAACTTCTTTTTTTGAAATGTTGCTTGTTTCCAGCAAGGAAGGGTAGAGACGTCGTATGATTTCTTATTCACCACTGAATGACAGAGCTAGCCCAGGTAAGTCCGCCACCAAAAACTACGAGCAGAATATAATCTCCGGTTTTGAATCGTCCATAACGGTGAGCTTCGTCCAAGGCAATTGCTACTGCTGCAGCGGAAGTATTTCCATAACGATCAAGATTTACGACAACTTTATCCATAGGTAATCCGAGCCGCTCAGCTAGTGCTTCGATGATTCTTAAGTTTGCTTGGTGCGGGATAATGCAGGCGAGATCCTCAGTATCTAGGCCCGCTTTCTCGAGGGCTATCTGTGCAGCCGTTGTCATGGAAACTACGGCCTGTTTGAAAGTTTCCCTCCCTTGCATATGCAAACAATGGAGTTTCTGATCTATATTATCGCGAGTTAACGGAATTGCACTGCCTCCGGCAGGGGTAATGAGGAGGTTAGCGAATCGTCCATCGCTGCCCATGTGAGTGCTGAGTATTCCATGTGACCCTGCGCGATAACGGAGAATTGCTGCACCGGCGCCATCGCCAAATAGAACACAGGTATTTCTGTCCTGCCAATTGACGATTGAGCTGAGTTTGTCCGCGCCAATTACCAGGACCGTTTCATATGTATGATTAGCGATGAATTGTTGGGCTATTTCGATGCCATAAAGGAAGCCGGAGCAAGCAGCGCTAATATCGAAACAAGCGGCTTTAATTGCGCCGATGTGTTTTTGAACCCAACATGCTGTTGCAGGAAAAGCGGTATCGGGCGTTACTGTTGCTACGATGATGAGGTCAATCTCTTCAGCACTAACCTGAGCTTGTTCCATCGCTCTTCGTGCTGCTTCAGCAGCCAAGTGACTGGTAGCTTCTCCTTCAGCAGCTATCCGACGTTCCCGAATACCTGTTCTCGTCACAATCCATTCGTCCGAGGTATCCACCATCCTCTCCAGTTCTGCATTAGTAAGAACGCGTCTTGGCACATAGCTGCCGGTCCCGACAATCGAGACCGAACGTGGTTTCTTAACCCACCGCAGCTTTGGGATTTTCTTCATAGAAGAGCCGGACAGCCTCGACAATTCGTGGATTTACTTTTTGCTGGATGGATTCGAGCGCGACTCGAATGGCGTTTTTGATTGCAAGTGCGCTACTAGCCCCGTGGGCAATGATCGCTATCCCATCTACTCCGAGCAATGGACTTCCTCCATACATCTCATAATTTGTTTTGTCGTAGATGGTCCGAAAAGCTTGCTTCGCTAACATCGCACCCAACTTGCGAATTGGTGAACGAAACAATTCCCGTTTTAACCAATGAAAAACCGCTTTAGCTGTGGCTTCAGCAGTCTTTAGGACAACATTTCCCGTAAATCCGTCACACAAAACTACTTCGACTGGGTTCTCAAATAAATCATGTCCCTCGACATTCCCTCGGAAATTCAATTTGCTCGACTTTAGGAGCTTGAAAACTTCCTTAGTGAACTCGCTGCCTTTCACATCTTCTCCACCGATAGACATGAGCCCCACGGCAGGATTTTCAAATCCCAGCACGTGTTTGGAAAGCACCGTCCCCATAATCGCATATTGCAAGAGATGTTCGGGACGCGCATCCACATTTGCACCGGCATCTATCAAAACGCAAACGTTGTGTTCGGTCGGCAAGTAAGAGGCAATTCCTGGACGATCTATACCTGGAAGCAAACGCAACTTGATGGTTGTTGCAGCGACCATAGCTCCAGTGTGGCCAGCACTGACAACTGCTTCTGCGTCACCCTTTTTGACTAGGTCTACAGCTTTGCTTAGTGAGGAATCCTTTTTTCGGCGCACGGCATCTACTGCGTTGTCGGACATTTCGACAACTTGTGTTGTGTGGACAATTTCAAGCCGGGAATCCGTGCAGCCAAGGCGTGAAAATTCAGCTTTCAAGCGGTCGCTATCCCCTGTGACGAAAAGTTTGGTCAGATGAGGGTATTCCTGCAGAGCCATGACCGCTCCCTCTACAGTGCAGCCTGGGGCGTGATCTCCTCCCATGCCGTCCAACGCTACGCGCATAAGAAACTTCTGGTGGCTGCTTGCTTCTACTCCTGACTGCGACGGGCCCTTGAAAAGCTATCAAGCTGCCTCAACATCTAATACTTGACGACCCTTATAAAAACCACAACTCGGACATGCTGTGTGGGGAACATTCATTTCTCCACATTGTGGGCATTTCGAAAGTTGAGCTGGACGCCAACGATTAGCTGCACGGCGCATACGTGAACGCATCTTGGATTTCTTTCTCTTTGGAACAGCCATAATTTCTATTTTTGGTTGTTTGAGTCCGGTATCTCTAACTCGTTTAAGATTTCCCACACCGAGCGCTGGCCGGCCTCTTCGGGCTCAGTTGGCGCATCATTCGCTTGCGGGAACTTTGCAAAGCACTCCCTCTCGCCCGTAGAATCGCACTTCGGGTAAGGTGGAAGAGCTAAAAAAATATCTTCCCGAACATAAGGCGTCAAGTCAATGGACTCTCTCCCATCGAGGGGAATTTGGGCGGCAAATTCCTTTAATTCCAAATCAATCGGAAATTTGTTTAAGCAGCGCACACAGGTGAGCGATAGCTTCAGGCGCAACCGTCCAGTGACCCAAAGTCCACCTCCTGACAACCCTGCCTGCAAATTATACTCCAAGTCGCTTGCGGCTTCAGCATCTGCCTCCTCCAACCCCAATCCTTTTGCACTTTCCGTTCCTGATAGCGTCAGGTAACCGTTTTCCATCTGGCAAATATGGACAATCATGGTGATTTAGGGAATTTTTCCTGTAATTTTTTTACGACGAAGGGAGGGACAAACTGACTGACGTCTCCCCCCAAACGGGCAACCTCTTTAACGATCCGCGAGCTAATAAACGAGTAATCCTCTTTGGGCATGAGAAAGATTGTTTCTAAGTGAGCGTGAAGGCGGCGATTGGCGAGTGCCATTTGAAACTCAAACTCGAAGTCCGAAATTGCTCTCAATCCCCGAACGATAAAGTTTGCCTCGAAACGATCGGCAAAATCGACCAGAAGTCCGGTTAGCCTTTCTACTCGAAGTCCTGGCCGAGATCCGAGAACTTCGCGTATCATTTCTATTCTCTCCTGTCCGTTAAAGAGTGGTGTCTTATTTGCATTATCTGCAACCGCTATAACCAGCTCATCGCATAGTTGACTTGCTCGTTCAATCACATCCAAATGACCATACGTAATTGGATCGAAACTTCCCGGATATATTCCTCGTAAAAATTTCCCTTTCTTGCTACGAAACTCCACAGAGGGAACTCCCGGTTTGGACGCACTCATTTTTTCCTTTTATGTCCAAAAATGAGAAATTGCAAGCCGAAATTCGGCAATATTGGGTTGAGCGCTAGCCCAAACGCTGTAAAAGTCAGGTCGAATTAAAACTGCTCCACATGGCTCAATTCCGAGCAAATGGGAAATATTTCCTCCAACATCGGCTATAAAGTTCAAACCTCCACGAGTGGCTTGGGGAATGAGAGCAGGAGGCAGAGCCCATATTACTCGCAATTTTCCGCGAAAAGCTGATGTAGCCTCTTCTGAAAAAAAGCGCATGTTCCCAAAAGAAGCGGCCCCGTATTCTTCAAAATTCAATGGACGGAGAATGAGAGAAAATTCTGACCCGCGCAGAAGATTATAAAGGCGAATATTTTTGCCATTAGAAAAAGGGACAACTGCATCCGGGATCCTTTCACCGGCCCGCATTTGGTTTGGAGTCAGAAATTTTTTTCTTAGCTCAAACGTTAGCGGGGAATTCCGGTAGTTATGAGAAAGATGGGAGATGTCTTGTGCGAGGGTGTGATCAATCGTTCTATGCTCAGTTAATATTTTCGAGAACTTGTCAAAAAAAGAAACAGGCCCGGTTTCATTACGGCCGAAGTTAAGCAATCGTTGAGCCGCCTCGATAGAGAACAGTGCAGTCTTTGATCGCTCCTCACTATAGCTTGCCTCAACTAAACTTGGCGGTGAGTCTCCGCGGAGAACTGCGACAAGTTTCCAGGCTAGGTTAAAAACATCACCAAGACTACTGTCGAGGGATTGTCCAGCTATGGGATTTTGCCGGTGTGCGTCGCTACCGGTTAGAAGAACTTTACCAGCAGAAAACCGCCTAGCTAGAGCGGGTCGAATTCTGGTTCTTCCAGACCAGGAGGGGGAGGAAAGGAAGATTCCTTCCCCTACCCTTTCCTGGACTATGAGCTGCATTTGCTCGACAGTAAATTCGCTTTTCTTATCCACAATAGGGAGAACCGCCATGATTCGGTAACGGCTGGGTTGATTCTTGCTAAAGGATTCCAACGGTAAAAATTCCAAAAGACCTTCTGGATGAAAAAAAACAGACGAGCGATTACGAGGAATTCCTCCCTCGACAGCAGCTTCCACAAAACCGTAAAAAACTTCTTCGCCTAGAGGCCGAAAACCAATCCCTAAACATTCGCGCAGAACTCTTCCTCCACCGTCGCAACCAACAACGTAACGATAAGTCAACTGCTCGATCACGCCGTTTGCGTCGTCAATTTTGCAGCGCACGCCATCGCTCTCCAACCAAGCTGCCAAAATTTTGGTATTACGTTCGACGCGTCCCCCTCCCCTTTCAAAAACATCCTGAAAGAAATCCTCTAGGATGCCCCGGTTCAAAGCCCTTGCGAACGGGAACGGCGTTTGCAGGCCACGAAAGTCGAGCCTCTTCAGTAACTTCCCTTCTCGATAGAACTCGACACCTTCAATCTCATGAGAATTAGCTACAACGGGTGGCAGCAGATCAAACAATTCCAAGAGTTCTAAGCTGCGTGAATGAAGGATAGATGGCCGGGGACGAGGATCAGCTGAAGCTTCGGGATCGATCAAACGAACTTTTATGCCTGCCCGCTGCAAGAGGAGAGCCAGCAAGAGACCGCTTGCCCCCCCGCCCACAACAAGAACATCAGCATCTTGTGATGTTTTTGTCTGCATTTTTCATAAGAAGTTTAGAAACTGGGAGCAGCGTTACAGGTAGAGCATCAAGCTCTGCCTAGAACGTCGAGAATTTTGGAAACATGGCTGTCTGGCTTTACTTTGCGAAAGATGTGGGTGATTTTTCCATCGGAGCCAATCAGGTAAGTAGTTCGCTCGGTCCCCCATATTTTTCTGCCATACATGTTTTTTTCCACCCACACACCGTAGAGGTTTACAATTTTTTTATCACAATCAGCGATGAGTGCAAAAGGAAGGCTGTGCTTAGTAATGAAACGCTGGTGAGATTCAATGGAATCCGTGCTGATGCCTAGAATAAGCGTTCCGGTTTTCGATAAATTAGTCCATTGGTCTCGAATGCCGCAGGCTTGAGTAGTGCACCCTGGTGTATCGTCTTTCGGATAGAAGTAGAGAATAATTGGACGCCCGAAATAGCTGGAAAGACGGAAGTCAACTGGTGAATGGCCAAATTCACCGCCGACTACTGTTGCTTCAAAGTCGGGAGCTGGATCGCCTGGTTCTAATTTCGTGGGAGGAGTTGTGATCATGGATGGGTCATGTCTTTTGCTACCACCCAACGGTCAAACTCTTCGGCCGTGACATAACCAAGCTCAAGGGCTGCCTCTCGAAGGCTCTTACCTTCCTTGTGGGCTTTCTTAGCTATTTGAGCGGCTTTGTCGTAACCAATGTGGGGGTTCAAGGCAGTTACAAGCATCAGAGAATTTTTGACGTAATAATCTATTTTTTCGAGATTTGGCTCGATACCGATGGCGCAGTGTTCATTAAAGGAGCGGCAACTGTCCGCAAGCAGACGAGCGCTGTGAAGGAAATTATGGACGATAACTGGCTTGAAGACGTTGAGCTCGAAATTTCCTTGTGAAGCGGCAAAACCTATTGCTGCATCATTCCCCATTACTTGGACAGCGACCATCGTCATTGCTTCGCACTGGGTGGGATTGACTTTGCCTGGCATAATGGAGGAACCCGGCTCGTTTTCGGGAATCGTGAGTTCCCCTAATCCGCAGCGTGGCCCGGAAGCGAGCCAACGAATATCGTTAGCGATTTTCATGAGAGCAGCTGCCAAGGCCTTTAAAGCTCCGCTGGCAATAACAAATTCATTGTGGGAGGAGAGGGCAGCAAATTTATTGGGTGCTGATACGAAGGGAAGCCCTGTAATTTGCGCGATGTGGGCGGCTGCTCTTTGGCCGAACTCCGGGTGGGAGTTGAGACCAGTTCCGACAGCAGTTCCCCCAATTGCTAATTCGTAAAGGCCGTGAAGAGATTTCTCGATCTCTTCGCAAGCACGATCAAGCATTGTGACATAGCCTGAAAATTCTTGTCCGAGGGTGAGTGGGGTAGCGTCCTGCAAATGGGTGCGCCCAATTTTGACAATGTCGGCAAATGCCTCTGCTTTTGAGTGGAGGGTATTTCTAAGTTCCCGAACAGCCGGCAGCAGCTTCTCAACAAGATAGCAGGCTGAGGCAATAGACATAGCTGTCGGAAAAGTATCATTCGAAGATTGGGACATGTTGACGTCATCATTGGGATGGATGGGCTTCTTGGAGCCAAGCTCTCCGCCAGCGAGTTCGATGGCTCGGTTAGAAATAACCTCATTGGCGTTCATGTTACTTTGGGTTCCGCTGCCGGTTTGCCAAATATGCAGGGGGAAATGGTCGTCGAGTTTACCTTCGATGACTTCATCGGCAGCACGGACTATCAAATCACATTTTTCCTGAGAGAGTTTGCCGAGGTCGCGGTTTGCCAAGGCACAAGCCTTTTTGAGGATTCCGAGGGCGCGAATCATTTCCCGGGGGAGAATATCGTGGCCGATGTTGAAGTGGATCAGCGAGCGAGCAGTCTGAGCTCCCCAGTAGCGATCCCTGGGAACAGGAATTTTTCCCATGGTATCGGATTCCAAACGGTGTGTTTCGGGATTGTAAGACGTAATTTCAGCACTCATAGGTTACCGAGAATACACCACATTCCGCTCCAAAAACGAGGAATTTTGAAGGCCAGCTGAAAGATATTTATATCTGTGATTTTTCGTTAGGGAAAATTGTTGGCAAAGCTCAGGAAAAAAGAAACCACAACGAGTGAAAACAAAACACCAATGCCAAAAAACTCCAAATGATGGAAGGCTTATGATGTCAATATTCTTCCGCTTATTTTTAAAGCGTAAACGAAACTGCAAAAATTTTTAAATTCTAGGCATCCAATGATTAAAGGAATAGACCACGCGAGTTGGGGGTCGTGTGTTTCGTGTATTTTTAAGGGTATTAGGAACTGAATTGGAATGTTCTGGATCCCTCATACGCCCTCGCAAATTCCAGTGCCCCCCATATGGCTAACCGACTCTGCAAACTCCTCAGCAAAGTGATCACTCTATTGCCAGTCTTCACGCCAGTAAGAGATTGTGAATTGCAGAGGGGTTATCCTTAGGTGGTTTTAACGCCTTCACCGCCATATTCTTTTTGCCAGCCTCCCATAAGCTGCTGGAAAGTAGGAAAAAGAATCCTGATAATTTAACGGCCATCCTTCGCAAGGTAGTTGCTTTTGTCCATGCTAGGAGGTTTCAGACTCAGCAACTTCTTCCCAGTGAAGCAAGGAAAATACCCGCTCTAGTTTCATGACGTATTGTTAAAAAGAAGATGCAAAAATGTCCAAATTACGCTCTAGAAGAATAGGAGCTTCATTACAGGCTCCCATGAAGGCGATATTCCGCAGCAACCATTCCAGTTTTAGAGACGTCAGGTGGAATTTCTTGGGGAACCATTTATAACTGGCAACTGCTCTCTGCATGTAAAAGAAAATCTATCCTAACAGAAGGCCTCTACCGACTCATTTTTTCGCTGCGATGGTTTAACCCGGATCATTCCGGATCGAAGTAGACTCGCTTTGCCGGTTTTTTCTGTCTCGATAGCTGCCAAGCCAGCAGGTTCTCTTTGCTCAATAAAACCTAGAACTTCGGTAACGCTAGGCCAACGAAAACCAACGTCTCTACACATGAGAGAGAGATAAATCATTCCAGCAAAAAATTGCCAAGAGAAGGAGCAAAAATAAGCTTTATTTCTAGATTTACAAGAGTGCACATGTTAGAGTAAAAATGATAAGAGATAGTCAAAAATTTCGTTTTGTAGATCATCTTCATGTTTTCATTTTTATGTCGTTTTGCTCAGTAAATTTTGTTTTAAATCTTAATCCGCTTTTACCCTTCTCTTCACTTCCGCTAATCTCCGCATAAAAACTCCCTCCTTCGTCCGTAACAACCACCCCACAGAAGGCGCTTCCAATTAATTCTAACATTTCAACGGGACACCAACGAGCGATGGCTGAGTGTGGTATAGCTTCTAAGGGGATCGTAGGTTTGCTCTCACTGTCAAAACTTCTGTTCCAAAGTTGAGGCTTACGGCTGGAGTTGCGTAAAAACTGACAAGTTTGCGTAATCCCTATCTCTCCCCTACCCTTCACTGGTTACAGCCCTTTCGTTGATTTAGTGAATTTCCTATTTCCCGAATACTTGCCTGAAGTTTTAAGAAAAAATTTTTTCGCGTTTTTTTTGACACATGTTACGGGTAGCGTAAATTCTTTAAGCTCCTTAAAAAAGCGACATCTCAACTTACTTATAATCAACTGAATAAATAAACCTTAAACCAAATCTGGAATGCTCATTAGCCATCCTTGTTTGCTAGCGTTTCCTGAACTGCAGGAAATTAAAAAAATTGAACATTATTTTGTCTGCCGATTATCGAACGTCGAAACTCGCTGCGATCGTGAATCTGCACTCCGCATTCTTGCGAAGCCGCAATTAGAAGTTTTGCTTTCAAATGGCTTTGATGGTCGGGAGATAGTAACGGGCGAGCAAGTTCATGGCCCCGAAGTTGCAGTATTGCGTAATGGAGAAACGTTGCCGCAGTATCCAATCCGTGGCGTTGATTCGCTTATAACTGACCGCTCAGACATCGCTCTTGGCGTTTACGTTGCTGATTGCGCTCCCGTCTTCTTTATTTCACAAGTGCAAAACGTTATTGGCCTAGCGCATGCCGGACGCCGCGGAACAGAGGCCGGAATTGTCCCTAGAACTCTCCGCAACATGCAAGATGCATTTGGTTGCAAACCCGAAGAAGTCTTCATTTTTATTGGCCCATGCATCCGTCCGCCGCATTACGAAACGGATTTTGCTGCCGAGATTTCTCGACATGCCCAGCGCGAGGGTGTCCGGCAAATTATTGATTGTGGAATTTGCACCGCTTCGGATCTTTCAAGATTTTACTCCTATCGTAAGGAGAACGGAAGGACGGGCCGTATGCTGGCTGTATTGGCACTGCGACCCAATTCCGAAAAAAGCTAAGTTGCTTCGTCCTGCAATTGAAGCTTCACCACGAAGGTCCAAGCCACCGACTCTCCTTGCCCTGGAATGGAAAAATCTCAATGACATTGTAATTATGGATACAAAAGTCCATAATGAACCCAAGCTGACATGTTTACCCAATGGGGTAACTGTGGCAACGCTGCAAGCCAAGGAACACCAATCCGTTGCTATGGCTGTATGGGCGAGGGTTGGCTTACGGCACGAATCCCCTGAGCAGTCAGGTATCTCGCACTTTCTGGAGCACATTCTCTTCAAAGGTAGCCAGAAAAGGACAAGTTGGCAGATATCAGCGGCAGTCGAAGGACATGGTGGCGACATCAATGCGCAGACCGCCGAGGAATGGACGGGTTTCTACGCGCTCTCCCCTGCGCATTGCTGGCGGAAAATTGCGGACGTTTTAATTGAAATGGTGGCATGTCCGAGAATTTCAGATGAAAGTGTCGAGATTGAACGGGGAGTTATTTTGGATGAGATTAGGATGTGCAACGACGACACGGAACAACGTGCCTGGGAACTCCTTAACGGAGTGTTCTGGGAGAATTCCAGCTTGAGACTTCCAATTTCTGGCACGATTGAGAGTGTTTCAAGGATTACAGCCGCGGATTTACGAGCTTACCATCAAAAATATTATGGTGGGAAAAATTTGCTTTTGACTGCGGTTGGCCCTGTCAAACACGAGTCTTTTGTCGGAATTGCAGGCCGATACCTTGCGAATTTAGGGGGTGGCGAGCGGAGCTTATCGCCAGGTGCTCTGCCTAATGCTGGCCCTGTGTTGACTTTCGAACCGAAGCCAACCGAACAAGTGCAGGTTTCTGCTGCATATCCCATTCCTGGCTACCTATCGGAAGAGCGATATCCTTTGGCCATTCTGCAGGTGATTCTCGGCGGGAATTTTTGCTCAAGGTTGAATCAGGAACTTCGGGAACGCCGGGGTTGGTGTTATCACGCTGGGGCTGGATTGCACCAACTTTCGGATGCTGGAATGTTGCACCTTACCCTAGGTGTGGAGCCAGCTAATCTCCTCGAATGCCTTCGAGCGTTGCGCAAAATTTTGCTGCGTTTAGCAGAAAAAGGATGCTCGGCTGCTGAGGTTCGGCGCGCGAGCGAATATTTAATTGGCTCGGCCGAGCTTTCCCTCGAGCGCAGCACGGTTAGGAATTCGCGATTGGCCCATTCGATTATGGCTTTTGGAAGATATATTCCGGATGAGGAATGGCGACAGAAGCTTCGGGCTGTTACGGTCCCAGATGTGCAAGCTGTAGCGCAGCGGTATTTAGTTTTTCAGAACTTTAAACTTGCTCTGGTTGGTCCTGAAATTCCTCAAAAGCAGATAAGAAAGTTATTTTTTGGAGACGCTCCCGTGAGTTGGGCGAATCCTGTATTCGCCCAGAATAAACCCAATTCTTACGAAAAGCTTGTGATTAATTATTGATACAAAAATCTGAAAATGTGCGGAATTGCGGGAGTTTTGGTTACTGGTGAACGTTTGGCTGTGGAGGCTGGACGGTCGCTTGTAGAAGCGATGATGGAAAGGATGCGGCATCGGGGGCCGGATGCTCGTGGGGTGCACAGTTGCCGCTCGGTAATTTTGGGCAATGTCCGACTTGCGATTCAAGGGATAGATGTGGCCGGTAATCAACCGCTCTATAACGAAGATAGATCTATTGGTGTCGTTTTTAACGGGGAAATTTACAATCATCACGAATTGCGTCGCGAGCTAGAGAAGCGTGGTCATGTTTTTCGTAGCCAAAGCGATACTGAAGTTCTCGTGCATCTTTACGAAGAATGTGGAGCTAATTTTGCGCAGGAATTGAACGGTATGTTTGCCTTTGCCCTCCACGATATGGCAAATGGCCGCATTGTCGTGGGACGAGATCGCACAGCTCAGAAACCTTTTTTTCTTCATCGGAATTCTAGCGGGATTTTTTTTGCCTCGGAGTTACGGGCGCTGCTATTAGCGGTAAAGTCTCCGCGGATAAACCCCATCGCTTTGAGGGATTTTCTCAGCCTCGGCTACTACCTCGAGCCGGACAATTTAATTGAGGGAGTTGAATCGCTGGGTGCAGGAGAAGTGAGGGTCTATACAGAAAAAGGCGACATAGTTCTCCGAAAGCAGTTGGCTATGCCGACGCTTGCACCTGATGAGGAGTGTTTGCAAGATATGGAAACTTGGATTGCAGAGGCCGAGGGCGTTTTCCGGCGAGCAGTTGCGCGTCACACAATTAGCGATGTGCCTGTGGCGGTTTTTTTAAGCGGGGGGGTTGATTCGAGTCTGGTTGCGGCTTTTTTGGCGGAGACAGGAGGGGTTCAAGCGGCCTTTACTGGAAGTTTTTCCGATGAGCCGGATTTCGATGAGTTCCGTTTCAGTCAGGAATTGGGCCGAAGATTAGGGGTTGAACTGAACCGGGTTGATTTGAGCAAACGAAGTTTGGCTGGAGCAATTGAGGATTTCTGCGAAAAATCCTCCCAGCCACAGGGGGACTATAGCGGGTTGCCAAGTTTTGTATTAGCGCGGGAAACGGCTCGATCATATAAAGTTGTGTTGGGTGGAGATGGAGGAGATGAGTTGTTTCTAGGCTATCCAACGTTTCTCCTGCCGAGGTTACAGCAATTGTTTGGAAAAATAATCCCGCATTGGGCAATTGAGTTTGCAGCAGCTATTTGCAGATTAGGAGGTAAGCCAACGAATTATCTCCCGCTCAGGTTTCGCTTGAGTCTTCTGGGACAAGCATGGAAAAGAGAGGCTGCATCGGCACATTACGCAATCAAGGATTTCTTACCACCCTCGATTGCTGGTTTAATCCTTGATAAAGAGTTTTTCGGGAAATTGGTTCATGAGATCCCAGGGATGAAAAAATTCCGTGAACTTTTCTGGAAGAATGGAGAAATACCAAATCAATGCCCTGCAGATGCAGAAAGGCGCCTAGGACGACTTGATTTCCAAACGTATCTTGCATCTTGCACGATCCCGAAGATGGAACGGAATTGCATGGCTTGGAGTCTCGAAAACCGCCTGCCGTTGCTTGACCTTGAGGTTCTTGCTCTTGCTTCGCGAACACCAGTCTCTTTGCTTTTGAGCAACGGAAAGGGCAAGCAATGTCTGCGGCAACTACTTCAAAAGAAGATGTCGAGATTAACAATTAATCCACGCAAGCAGGGTTTTGGGCCTCCCCTTGCTGCTATGTTGAAGAACGAATTGCATGATTGGGTTCATGAGACTCTGAAAAGGAAACACCCTGCTTTTCTCCCTAATTTTGCAGAGGTTCTAAATGAATGGCAAAAAGCAGGTTGGGACCTGCACCGCTTAGTTTGGAATGTTTGTATATTCCTGGATTGGACGGCAAGGAATGGTGTTGAGTAAGAAAATAAAAAAATGATATAAATATCTATTTAATGATTTTAGTTGGCAAGTTTTAAAAATATGGTAAATTTTAACCCCTTGCTAGGTAGGGCAAGTGATTAAGGGTAGGTTCCGGAGCGGTCAAACGGGGCGGACTGTAAATCCGCTGGCTTACGCCTTCGCAGGTTCGAATCCTGCCCTGCCCACCATATCACGGCTTCCTCTGCAGCTCTGAATAAAAATTTGGAAAAATTAATGCTAGAGCTTTTGATTGTCTTTTGCTGAGAAATTATTGGAGGTTTTAGAAGGTAAGGTTTTTTGATCAAGGGCTATTGGAAGGACTTTTTTCCGTATGGATTGGCAAATTGCAATGCCGGTGATTGAGCCAAAGGTATTGGCAATAATGTCAGGGAGGTCTGCACCAGTGCGTGTAGGAACAAAAATTTGGTAAAATTCATTCGCTAAGCCAATGAAAATGGCGAAAGTGATGGAGAAAAACACGGGGTCAATCCGGAAAATTGGTGGAGTAACATGAAGAGCAGCAAGGAAAAGAAAACCCCCAATCAAAAAAGCAAAAAAATGGGCGATTTTATCCATAAAAATTACGGATAAAATGGTCGGAATTTCTTTCTGGGGCAGGGAAGCGAGGTAAAAAATTGTGATTAACCAGCAAGTGAAAAGAAACCAGAGGACGAAGCGGAGAATTTTCAAGGGAGGATAGCGAGGTGATTGTTTAAGCTTACTAGGGAAGCAACTTTCTCTGGTATCCAACGTTCAGCGAATTCTGGCCCCCAGGAGTCAGAGGTAGCAATTTCCTCCGTTAGTGGATTGTAACCAATAATCAGACAGACATGGGCACTTGTGGGATCGGGTTGGTAAGATGCAGCAAATTTTTGGACCCATTTGGGCATGTTTTCTTTCCAAAGTTGCCAATCTGCAACTTGTGAGCGCTCTTTTGTGTATTCATCCGTAAAGGAGTTGAATTGATCGTCTGAAAGCATTCCCCAAAGAACTGGGATGCCTTTATCTACATAAGGAGAAATGTTTTTAATAGAAGTTGGTTTGTTATCGCGCTGGATTTTTCTGCCATAGCGTTGAACGAGGAGATGTATTCCACCGATGAGGTTGTCGAGCGCCGTTCCCCCACCGAGTTCAGTATTGGCAGCCATGGAGAGGACATAGAGATCAGCAGGTATTGCCATGTAACGGAGAAATCGCTCGGCTGTAGCCGGTGCACAGAATCCCTTTGGGCCTTGGTTTACCATGGGAATATCAGTAATAATGATATCTCCGTTGGGGCGGTGCTGGACTCTAGAAGCGATTAATCTGGCAATATCAGTGCGGGGAATACGCTCAATACCTTTCGAATCCAGCATTTGGGCTGGAAGAATACGGAGCATGACGTATTCTTCGCGGGGAGCAGTTAACAGGAAGGCGTTATTTTGCCAGGTCCAAAGGCGCGCATTTTCGGAGCTTTTTGGGGAATCCCCTATGCGGATATAGCGGGGTTGGCCAAAAAGCTCAGTGAGTTTTTTCTGGATGTAGGAACTGTCCTCAAGGATGAAGCGCTTGTAGTCGCGATCGATTTTGCGGGCAAAAGCAACCTGTGCGGCGGGATTTTTGGGAGGCTGCCGGTTTGAAAACATGATTTCAATATCGCCTTTGTTGGCAAAGACGAAGTTGATAGAAGTGGGACGTTCATTCTCTGCATGGATGGCCGCGGAATAGGCAGTTCGGTCGAGAATTTTTTTTGGCTCATAGGAACGAAAACTAGAGCTGTAGGTTGTTTTTGACTCAGGGGGAAGGGAGAGTTTTTCGGCGAGAGATTCGGGAGGAGACTCCCAGATCGAGGCTGGGGTATCGTTTGGGAAAAGGGGGATGCCTAGAGCCTGGTTAACTTGATCAGGATTGGTCTTTGCGAAGATTCGGCACGTGATGGTTTGTAGAAGTATTGCAAAGAGTAGCAGGGACAAGAGACGGTTGATAAGAGATATTGAAGGAAAGTTGGAATCGCTAAAACCGCTTTGCGGGTTAGGATTCATATAGAAGTGCTCTATTAAACGTTTTTTTTTGGAGATTTACTTGAGTTTTTGGAAGAGATAGTGGGAGACGATCCATTCGGACCCATTCCGAAATCCCCATAGTTCAGAACATGCGAGCAGGAATATTCTCCAGTAAGCGAACCACCGGCGGAGGTTATTTTGTCCGTAAGTTCGAGAAATTATGGAGGATAGGGGCAGCTTGTTGGTGTCGAAATTCTTAAGCCAAGCTTCAGCAGTTTTCTGGTAGTGTTTGCCGGAAATGCACCAATGGTTTTGGATAGATAAATCTTCTTGAAAATAGAGAAGTAAGTCGTCTGAAGGCATGGTTCCACCTTCGAAGAAGTAGCGAGTGATCCAGTCGGAAGGTTCAACCCCGTGAAAATGGTAAGCAAAGCGGACATGGCTAAAAATGTGAACGAAGAGGAGGCCGCCAGGACGGAGCCAGGAAGCGATTCGCCGGAGAAGTTCGCGATAATTTTTCATATGTTCAAACATTTCGACGCTGACGACGCGGTCAAAAGTTTGATCGGTGTCGAAATCAGTAATATTTGAGGAAATAACGCGAACGTTGGGGATGTTTTTTTGGCTGCAGAGGGATTGAATAAATTGTTGCTGGGAATTGGAATTGGTGAGTGCAACAATGCGGCTGGAAGGATAATTTTCTGCCATCCAAAGAGTTAGAGAACCCCAACCACAGCCGAGTTCGAGAATGTCCTGACCGTTTTGTATCTGGGCACGCTCACAGGTGAGCTTGAGCATTTCTTCCTCGGCTTGAGCTAAAGAAGTAGAGCTGTTTGTCCATAAAGCGCAACTGTATTTCATGCGTGGGCCGAGGATCAGGCGGAAAAATTCGGGAGGTAGTTCGTAGTGTTGCTTGTTGGCAAGGTCAGTTTTTATAGCAATTGGGGAGCGTTTCAATTCGGCAATAAAATCCATAAGGGCCTTTTTTTGGATGCATGGATCTTTTTTATCCTCGCTGGAAAGTTTTTTTCTGAGAAGGTGACGAATACCAAAACGGATGAAAGAGTCAGGAATGATGTTGAGAGCAAGGAGAGAATCGAGAAAAAAGTTTTTAGGAGGTTGCATTTAAAATGAGTATTGCCGATGGGCTAAAAAAGGGAACGTCAAAACCTGCAGAGAGAAGTGGGGATTAGCTCTAAGGAAAAAAGTGGTGGACGCTACAGGATTCGAACCTGTGACCCCCGCCGTGTGAAGGCGATGCTCTACCGCTGAGCTAAACGTCCCGGAGGTTGTTTTTTTTAAATTTTTCCCTCTAGGTTGATTTTTTCAAGAGGAAAGAGCTCTTTGATGAAGTTGCGAGATCGGATGCTTCTTGATTTTCGGGAATTTGGCAAGGATTATGGGATGTATGAAGGAAGCTCTTAGGACACTTCGGACTTTTAATGGGAGAAATGGGTTTGAGGGGAAGATGTATTCGTTGCCGGCCTTGGAAGAGATGGGGGTTGGTCGAATTTCGCGGCTGCCGATTTCATTGAGAGTTGTTTTGGAGTCTTTACTCCGAAATTGTGATGGGCAGCGAGTGACGTGGAGAGATGTTGAGGTGTTAGCAAATTGGAATGCGAAATCACCGGCTGCTGAGGAGATTCCGTTTGTTGTTGCGCGAATCGTGCTACAAGATTTTACAGGGGTTCCGTTGTTGGTAGATTTGGCTGCAATGCGGACTGCAGTTTCGGAAATGGGATGTGATCCGCGATTAATTGAACCGTTGGTTCCGGTGGATTTGGTGGTGGATCATTCTGTGCAGGTCGATTTTTATGGGACATCGGATGCTTTGATCAGAAATCTGGAAATGGAATTTGTGAGGAATCGGGAGCGGTATGAGTTTTTGAAGTGGGGACAGCAAGCGTTTAAAACATTTCGGGTTGTGCCACCCGGTATTGGGATAGTTCACCAAGTGAACTTGGAGTATTTAGCGCAGGGAGTTTTGCGGCAGAAAACGGAAGTAGGCGAGGTTTTCTTTCCTGATACTCTTGTCGGAACAGATTCGCATACGACGATGATAAATGGGCTTGGGGTTGTGGGGTGGGGTGTGGGAGGAATTGAGGCAGAAGCGGGAATGCTCGGTCAGCCAGTTTATTTTCTGACGCCGGAAGTTGTTGGAGTTCATATGGTTGGACGTTTAGGGGAAGGCGTTACAGCAACTGACCTTGCCTTGCACATCACCCAGATGTTGCGAAAAGCGAAAGTTGTTGGGAAGTTTGTCGAGTTCTTCGGCGAAGGAGCGGAATCGTTGTCGTTGCCGGATCGTGCAACAATTGCCAACATGGCTCCAGAATATGGGGCGACAATGGGTTATTTTCCGGTTGATGAAGAGAGTGTTCGTTATTTAGCGGCTACGGGGAGGACGGAGGAACAATGTGCTGCTTTTGAAGCTTATTTTCGCGCACAGGGGATGTTCGGGATGCCGCGAATGGGGCAAATTGACTACAGTTCGATTTTGGAGCTGGATTTGGCTACAGTAAAGCCATCGGTTTCTGGCCCGAAGCGCCCCCAAGATCGAATTGATTTGGCTGAGCTTGGGGCGCGTTTTGAAGAGTTACTTAGCAAGCCTGTTGCTGAAGGCGGTTACGGTAGGAATGGTAGCTCGACTAAACATTATGCAGTTGTGGATTTATCTGCAGCGCCGGAATTAGGTCGGCATGTGGCAGTGCGGGAAGAAATTCGTGACGGCTCAGTTTTGATTGCAGCTATTACTAGCTGCACCAACACAAGTAATCCGAGCGTAATGTTGGCGGCAGGGTTGTTGGCTAAAAAGGCGGTTGAGCGAGGTTTAAAGGTAAAACCTACTGTTAAGACATCACTTGCTCCAGGTTCAAGGGTTGTTAGGGATTACCTGGAGAAGAGCGGCCTTCAGAAATATCTCGATGAATTGGGTTTCCAAGTTGTCGGGTATGGATGCACAACCTGTATTGGAAATTCAGGACCTATTGCTCCAGAGATAGAACACGCGCTTGCAAATAACGATATTATTGCGGCTGCGGTTTTGTCCGGAAACCGAAACTTTGAAGCAAGAATCCATCAAAGCATACGGGCGAATTTCTTGATGTCGCCGCCCCTCGTTGTAGCATTTGCTTTGGCTGGGCGAGTGGATTTGGATATAACTCAAGAAGCGATTGGGATGGGAACCGATGGTCGGCCTGTTTATTTGCGCGATATATGGCCGAGCCAAGCGGAAATTCGCGCTGCGATGGAGAGCGCTTTGCGGCCGGAGGTTTTTCGGGAGTTGTATGGTGAATTTTCGTCGCAGAATCCTAAATGGGACCAAATTTCTGCACCGAGTGGATTGGTTTATGAGTGGAATGAAGCGAGCACATACATTCAACGACCGCCTTTTTTTGAAAATTTTAGTATGGAACCAAGGGGTATCGAAGAGATTCGTGGGGCTCGTGTGTTGGGAATTTTTGGGGATTCAGTAACGACGGATCATATTTCCCCTGCAGGAGCAATCAAAGCAAATTCTCCAGCAGGTCGCTATTTGCAGGAACGAGGGGTTGCGCCGGCAGATTTTAATAGCTACGGTAGCCGGCGGGGAAATGATCGTGTTATGACACGAGGGACTTTTGCGAACGTTCGAATAAAAAATTTGATGCTTCCCGGGACAGAAGGAGGTATTACGCGGCATTATCCAAGCGGGGAACAAATGGCAATTTATGATGCAGCTGTTCGTTATCAGAAAGAAGGAGTTCCGTTGATAGTTCTTGCTGGACACGAATACGGCACCGGAAGCAGTCGTGATTGGGCAGCAAAGGGAACAAAGTTGCTTGGTGTTCGAGCTGTTATTGCTTGTAGCTTCGAAAGGATTCATCGGTCAAATTTGGTCGGAATGGGTGTTTTGCCTCTACAATTTCCTGAGGGAGTTTCTGTTAGTTCTTTGGGATTGGATGGGTCAGAGATTTACGAAGTAGTTGGCTTGCATGAGAATTTGCAGCCCCGGCAAGAGATAAAATTACGAGCGAGAAGAACAGATGGCGAAGTAGTGGAAACACCTCTCTGGGTTCGGATTGATACGCCAATTGAGGTTGAGTATTATCGGCACGGAGGAATTTTACCGTTTGTATTGCGAACAATTTTAAAGAGTAAAAGTTGAAGATTCTATTGAGGCAGCTTTTCGGTATGAAGGGAAGGATAGCAGGAATTGTCATTTTGTTTGTGTTTAGTTTAGTTTGCCTCCAAGCAGAAACATCAGATGAGAAGAGGTTGGAAGAACCCATAAGGGTTGTTGGTTTTGTTCCTCAAACTAAAGAGGATGTTTATTATTTGTTCCTGGATGAGGCTGCCATGTTAATTGATCAGGGAGAGTATGAAAAAGCTTTGCAGAAATTAGGAGAAGCTGAAAAGTTACATCCACCGGATTTTTCCTTCTATAACTTGCGAGGTGTGGTTTACACGAAGCTTCAGTCCTGGAAGAATGCGGAAGAAAATTTTAGAAAGGCAATAGAACTAGCACCTAGTTTTTTTCCTGCTCGCTTTAATTTTGGAGAGATGTTATTTCTTCAAAGAAAAACTGAAGAAGCGCTCCAGTATTTTGAAGTGCTCAACTACAGTTTTCCACGAAATGAACTAATCGAATTCAAGTTAGTAATGCTTTTCTGTATAACGGGGCGAATGGAGGACGCTAAGCGAACAGCTTCGCGAATGCTTTTTCCCGGTGATACACCTGCTTGGTATTGCGCGCAAGCTGCAATCCTCTTCAAAGAAGGGAGAGCTCAAGAAGCGAATCGTTACACAAAGGCAGCGCAGTTAATCTTTGGCGAGGACGAAATGAAAATATTTTGGGAGGGTTTGGATGTGTCTGGTTTGACTGCTTTATGAAAAGAAATAAATTGGATGATAGAAGTAGAGTGTTGGTTACTGGAGGAGCCGGTTTTATTGGTAGTGCACTTGTATATGAGTTAAATCAAATTGGTATAGAAAATATTTTTATTGTTGATAAACTTGGTTCTGATGAAAAATGGAAGAATTTAGTTCCTCTGGCATTTTCTGATTATTTGGAAGCGGATAATTTTGAGGAAATACTTGCCGATAAACCGCAAAAACTGGGGAATTTTGACTTCATCTTTCATTTAGGTGCATGTTCTTCTACGACCGAACGTAACGTAAGCTTTTTAGCTAGGAATAATTTTTGTTTTACACGGGAGTTATGTCGTTTTGCCCTTAGCCAAGGAGCCAGGTTTGTATATGCTTCGTCTGCAGCTACTTATGGTGATGGAAAGCTTGGAATGGATGATTTAGATGATACGGCAACAGCTTTGCAAAAATTTCGTCCTTTAAATGCTTATGGTTATTCAAAACAAATGTTTGACCTTTATGCTGCGCGGGCTGGTTATTTTGATAAGATAGTAGGTTTAAAATATTTCAACGTTTTTGGACCTAATGAATATCACAAAGGAGACATGCGTAGTTTAGTATGTAAAGCTTTTAATCAAATATTAGAAACTGGCAAAATTAGGCTTTTCAAGAGTTATAATTCAGAATACAAGGACGGAGAACAAATGCGTGATTTTCTCTATGTTAAGGATGCTGTTAAAATGACTTTATATTTAGCCAATAGCGAGGAAACAAAAGGAATCTATAATCTTGGGGCAGGGATTGCGCGGACTTGGCTTGATTTGGCGCGTTCTTTGTTTGCTGCGATGGAACGCCAGGTCAATATTGAGTTTATTGAAATGCCAGAATCAATTCGTGACCAATACCAATATTACACTTGCGCTAACATCAACAAGCTTAGATCGAGTGGATATAATTCTCCAATTACGAGTTTGGAGGATGCTGTTACAGATTATGTCAAAAACTACTTAATTCCTGGACGGAGATTGGGTGAAGTTGGTTAACATCTCTAGGATTGAAAAAGAAAAAAATAATCATGAAAAGTAGTTATGAACAACTTGAGATGGAACTTCGGCCACATGGGGTTTTTGTGACATCACTGGAGGAAATTTACAATTGGGGACGTAAAAATTCTTTATGGCCTCTGCAATTTGGTTTGGCCTGTTGTGCTATTGAAATGATTGCTACTGCTGCCTCGAGATTTGACATAGCACGGTTTGGAGCGGAAGTTTTTCGTCCGTCACCGCGGCAAGCCGATCTGATGATTGTAGCTGGAACAGTGACAAAAAAAATGGCTCCCCAGGTTGTGCGGCTCTATAATCAAATGCCCGAACCGAAGTATGTAATTGCTATGGGGGCTTGTGCAATAAGCGGAGGCCCATTTAAAGAGGGTTACAATGTTTTGAAAGGCATAGATCGCTATATTCCGGTTGACGTATCCATACCTGGTTGTCCGCCTCGTCCAGAGGCTCTGCTGGAGGGGCTCATTAAACTTCAGGAGAAGATTGCCCGTGAACGGTTACTTTGTAATGAAGCGGCACGAAGCACGACTTCTGCGCAACCTTCTGAATATCCTGTTCCGAATTACGGAGCAAATGATCTCGATCCTCCATATAATTCTTCTGTTTTCCACCCCCCTCCAATACACGTTGGGGATTAAATTTTAAATGACAGATCAAGTTTTCAAATCCATCATCGAAAAATATCCTGATAAAGATATTAGGTTTCTTGAAAATTCTTCTCCTTCGGGACAGCACTCATTATTAGTTCCTCCAGAGATTGCTGTTGATGTGGCTTATTTTTTGCGAGATTGTTTGGGGTTTGACTATTGTAGCAATGTTACGGGCGTGGATTGGATAAATGGTGTTAAGAAGGGGATTTGGAAGTCCGATAGTAATGAGGAAATAGACGGTGGAAAATCGGGTTTTTTGGAGGTAGTTTACCATTTGTATTCGGTGCAAAAAAAGGTTGGTCCCCTAATTCTTCGAGTTCGAACAAAAACGAGGGAAGATAGGCCGGAGTTGCCCTCCTTAACCCCTGTTTGGAAGAGTGCGGAGTTTCAAGAAAGGGAGGTTTTTGATTTATTTGGAATTTGGTTCGGGGGTCATCCGGACATGAGAAGGCTGTTGATGTGGGAAGAATTTGAAGGGCATCCTATGCGTAAAGACTATATTCCCCCCGATGACTACGAATACGAACCAACGCCGCATGGACAAATATTAGAACGCATTAAAACGAAAGCAGGAAAAACAGAGTAACTTCGCAATTGATCTCGAAAGAACAGCAAAGTCTCCAGGTTTCCCTCGGTCCACAGCATCCATCCACGCATGGTGTATTCAGGATGAATGTTACGTTGGAGGGGGAGACTGTTGTTGCTTTGAAACCTGTTTTTGGTTACCTGCATCGAAATCACGAAAAACTGGCCGAAGGGATGAGTTACCTCGGCTCCATGCCCTATACTGACAGGCTCGATTATATTTGCCCGCTGACTAACAATTGGGCTTATGCGTTAGCCGTTGAGAAACTTGCCGGCATTGAAGTTCCCGAGCGCGCTGAATACTTGCGAGTCATTCTAGCTGAACTGACACGAATTCAAAATCATGCTGCTTTTTTGGGATTTGTTCTTGGTGATATGGGGGCATGGGGAACTGCCTTAATGTATGCTTTTCGAGAGCGGGAAAGAATATTGGATTTTTTTGAAGAATTGACAGGTGCTAGGATGATGGTAAATTTTATGCGTTTTGGGGGATGCCGTTGGGACACTCCAGCGGGTTGGTTAGAGGAAGTTCGAAAATTTGTTAAAGGGGTTCCCAATTTCTTAGATGAAATGGAAAAACTTCTTGTTGAAAACGAAATTTTACTTGCGAGATTGGTTGGGGTTGCTCCATTGAGTGGGAAACGTGCGATTGAGGGAGGTTTAAGTGGTCCCCCCCTTCGGGCTTCAGGTGTTGACTACGATATCCGCAAAGTGGATGCCTATGGGATTTATTCACGTTTTCGTTTCCGAATACCTCGTGGAGAATATGGCGATTGCTATGACCGATTCATGATCCGAATTCACGAGGCTCGCGAATCAGTCGAAATTCTTAAGCAAGCTCTTGACGAAATTCCGGAGGGGCCGGTTCTTAATCCCAAGATCAAACAACGTGGGTTTCGCCCACCACCGGGAGAAGTCTATGCTCGATTAGAAGCTCCAAAAGGGGAACTTGGTTTTCATATTATAAGCGATGGGACCGATCGTCCTTACCGGTATAGGGTTCGTCCACCTAGCCTGATAAATCTAACTTTGTTAGAGGAAATGTGCATTGGAGCAAAAATTGCCGATGTAATGGTAATTCTAGGTTCAATAGATATTGTCTTAGGAGAAGTAGATCGTTAGAATTTTTAAGAAAGTGCAAGCGTTTAGTAATTCCTTAGTTTTAGTTGTTGATGATACACCTGAAAACATAACAACGGTTAGCATGTTGCTTCAGGATATATGTGAAGTTGCGGCTGCAACAAATGGGCAAGAGGCACTTGATTTAGCCGCAGCAACATCCCCGGATCTAATCCTCTTGGACGTTCTAATGCCTGAGATGGATGGTTTCGCAACGTGCCGGAAACTCAAAGAGAATCCTGAAACCGCATCTATTCCTGTCATATTTGTAACGACACTTGACTCTCCTGAAGATAAACTTGAAGGATTTGCAGTTGGAGCTGTCGATTATATTACAAAACCTTTTCACGCAGGAGAAATTCGAGCACGCGTCCGCACGCAATTAAGAATCAGAAAATTAGAGCAGCATATTTTGCAATACCAGCAATTTGTCGCTGGTGAAAAAAAGGAATTTGATTCTGGTTCAAAATTCTCTGAAAAATTTAATCAAATTTTTGTATGTGCTGAGGCGGATGACGCAGTAAACTTTCTAAATACTGCCTGGGTGAATCTCACTCAGCGTCCTATAAGTGCTGCCTTGGGCCGTTTGTTCCCTGATTTATTACACCCTGAAGAGCGTGAACCCGTAGCCCGAACTCTCCTAAATGCAAAGAAACACAAACTAGCGGAGACACATTTTGACATACGATTACCTGTTCCCGGCGGCTACCGTTGGATGCGCATGAACGTTAGTTTCTTTTATAATGATTCAGGCCAATGTGAAGGTTGGAATGCATTTTTAACTGATATTAGCGATTTGGTGGATCGTCTTGATATTCAAAAAAAAGCTCTAGACACGACTCGTATTGCCAACGCATCGCGGATTGAAGCTCTTCAAGACGCAGCTCAAACATTACGCGAACCTCTCTTTGGACTTTCAACGTCCCTTGCTTCTCTCAAGTCGCTTACTTTACCATCGGACGCATACCCACCCCTTACTGCTGCTTCTTCCCGATTACACGAATTGCATCAGCGCTTAGCAAACCTATTAGAACTTTTTTCCAATCAGACATTTACTGGAGAAAAAAAAGCAGTGGTGTTCGAAAAACAACAGCTACCCACACTCCATCGTAGTTTTGATACCTCTGTGCTCGTAGCAGACGATAGCGCTGTAAATTTAAGGATACTTGTTCATTTGCTTCGCAAACTCGGTTTCCATGATATTACTTCCGCCTCAAATGGGCAGGAAGCTAAAGAGTTGTATCGTTTGCGCCACCATGAATTAATTATACTTGATCAACAAATGCCGATTATGGATGGCTTCACTGCTGCAAGAGAAATCCTTGCACTTCGTGCTGATCATTCTCCAGTTCTAATAGCTTTGACAGCATCAGTCCAAGACAGTGTAGTAGAGGAAGCTCGACGCAGTGGATTTCATTCTTTTCTTCCAAAGCCAGTTACGTTAAGCATTCTACGTGAACAGCTTAACAAGCTTGGCTGGCAATCCTAGTTAAGAGTAAATTTAAGAATCTAAAGAACTTCTAGTGAACCCCAGATCCATTCTATTTCCCTCTTTACTTGCTTGTTTAGCCCTCGCTTTTCTGTGCATCTTCATAGGCTTTACCCCGAAATTCTTAACTTCTCTCCACAACCCAATTCAGGAACAGAAAATCTTAGAAAATCTTGGCTGGCCTGTATTGGCTATAGTTGTGGTTATTGTGGTTTTTGCATTTTCTTCCTCACGGAAAAAGTTGGAAAATGTTCTTCAGGAAGCGGCTAGTGCCATCAACACAGCAATCCATCAGTATGGAAAATTCCGTTCTGATTATATTACAAATCCCGAAACACTTTCCTTGTTAATTGAGCTTCAAAACAAAGGGGTCCTTGGTATTCTTAAGATTTTAGAAAATCAGGCGGCCGAGCGTGCCGAGCAAGCCCAAACTGCAGTTCGACAAGTTTTAAATTCGATTTGTGATGCTGTTTTTATTGTAGATACTCAGAACAAACTTGTTTGGGGGAATCGTCGTGTGGAACAACTGATTGGGAAAAAACGTCGGGAAATATTAGGGCAGAATATTTCCATCTTGGCGCCAAATCAAACGTTAGCGAATACGCTTTTAGCTTACCTTTCAGCCGCTTGGGAGAAACCCCAAGGCGTTCTTCAGTGGGAAATATTAAACCTCAATACTCATGAGCCAATTTCTTGTGAAGTTTTCGCCGAGCGTGTGCAATTTACTAATTCAGACATTCTCTGCGTAAGCGTCCGCGACGTTCGGCTCGCCCGGAAGAATGAGGAAAACCTTCGCAGAGCGCTCGAAGAACTTCAGATTGCAAAAGAAGCGGCTGACGAGGCAAACCAAGCCAAAACTCTCTTCCTCGCTCGTGTTAGCCACGAAATCCGCACCCCTATGAACGCGATCATTGGAATTTCTTACCTCGCTGGGCGGGATACTGATTCCGAGTATGCTCGTCGCGAATTCGGTCGAATTAACATGGCAGCTCAGCGCCTCCTCCGCATCATAAATGACATCTTGGATT
This sequence comes from Chthoniobacterales bacterium, assembly GCA_026418675.1. Lineage (GTDB taxonomy): Bacteria > Verrucomicrobiota > Verrucomicrobiia > Chthoniobacterales > DYNR01 > JAOAAX01. The sequence continues at coordinate 55,101 of JAOAAX010000011.1, forward strand.
ATTCGAAACTCGAAGCCGGAAAGTTATCAATTGAGCTTAAGCCAATGTCTCTTGATGAACTCCTTAACTCACTGACCGACATTGCGGCTCTGCGTAAAATGGGCAAGAACGTCGAGTTTTACATCGAGAAATCGCCTGAGGTTCCAAGTATTGTGGAAGGTGATAGCCTGCGGCTTCAGCAAATTCTTGTCAATCTAGTTGACAATGCCATCAAATTTACAGAGCGTGGAAGGGTCACTTTACGAATTCAGAACGCCTCGAGAAGAGGCTTTATCCGTTTTGAAGTTGTGGATCAAGGTATTGGTCTCACGCCCGAGCAACAGGCACGTCTTTTTCGATCCTTTGAGCAAGCCGAAACCTCTACAGCTCGAAAATATGGTGGAACAGGTCTTGGACTTTCAATCTGCAAAAAACTCGTGGAGCTAATGGGTGGAGAAATTGGTGTCTGGAGCGAGCCAGGCCGCGGTTCAAACTTTTGGTTCGAATTACCTCTTCCCGCTTTACCTTCTAATGCTTGGATCCGCAACCAACTGCCATCTCAGGAAAAAACTGAAGTTCTTACTAACAAAAAAATCCTTGTTGTTGATGACAATTCAATTAACCGAGAAATTGCTCATGGCTTACTTAAGGAGTTTGGTTGTAATGTTATTACTGTTCCCGATGCGCAAACTGCTCTCGAATTACTTAATCGGCAGACATTTGATCTCATTCTGCTCGATTTAGAAATGCCAGACATGGATGGTTTTACTTGTGCTCGTCTTATCCGCGAACATCGGAATCCTGCTGTTTCTAAGATTCCGATTGCTGCAATGACTGCTCATGCCCTTGGTGAGATGCGAGCCCAAGCTGCAGCTGCTGGCATGAATGGTTACATCACGAAACCTCTTGACATTTCTCAACTTCAACTTGAACTTAACCGCCTTCTGAGCAAGAGCTCTGAGTCTAACAAACAACTTCCGCAAACTTCGGCACATTTCCCTCCTCAACCAATTCCCGTAGAAAGACATGAAAAACTTGACGAAACGCAAGTGATTTCATTTGAAAATCCGCAGCGCTTCTCCCAAGACATTCCTCGCCAACGTGACCTTCAATCTCAAACAATGCAAGAGACTCAAGTTCTATTTATGGGAAAATCGCCATCAACTCAACCACAACCAGCACATCAGCCGATTTTCCGCTCCTCACCAACGGAGACTCCCCCCAGTTCTCCTCCTACGACAATTCCCTCCCAAACTCAACACACTCCTCCCTTATTTCTCAACCAGCAACGAGCTCTCGCTTTGCTAGGGGGGAATCGATCCCTCTATGTAAATCTTGCCCGTCAATTCTTTGACTCGTGGGTAAATTTTTCAGAACGTTGGCAAAATGCTCAATCATTAGAGGAACAAAGACGAATTGCTCATACAATCAAAGGCTTAGCTGGTTCCCTCGGTTGTCAACCCCTTTCTGAGCACGCTGGAAAATGCGAACAAATCCTTCGCTCGGGTTCTCCACTCGATGCTTCCAACGCTCAAAAACTTGCCGAACAAGTCCAGCGTCTCCGTCTGGAATTGCTCCAAAATGTCATTTCATCCAATTGACTTCGAAATGAGGTAGCTACTTCTTTGTTTGGATGATTACTGCTAAACTTTTTTACTTTCTGATTAGCTTTTGTTAAATTTCAAGAGCAACAAAACCTTTCCATGAGCGTAGCAGCAGGTATTCAAATTCCAACTAGTCATCTCGACCCAGTTAATGCAAAAATTCTCGCTATTTCTGAAGACCAAATCCAAGGCTTTAAACCTGAACCATTCCGCGTTATTTCCGAACTTTCAGGGGTCCCTCTTGAGGAGTTACTCCTGCGACTCCGAGCAATGCTGGAAGCGGGAACAATTCGTCGCATTCGACAAACTTTGATAACAACCAGTCTTGCTGAAGGGGCTCTCGTGGCGTGGCAGATTCCAGAGAATCGCCTTGATTTTGCCTTCGATTTTTTATTACGTGAAGATCCCTTTTCCGGCCATATAGTTATCCGTTCCACTGATGCCCAAATTCCCGGAGCTTCCTATAAACTTTGGACAACGCTTAAGGTCCCCGTCGGTCTTTCTATCGAGGAACATTGCCGAATTCTTCAACATTTTATCTCGGCTACTGCATTCAGGATAATGCCAGCGAGAGGAATCTTTGTTCTAGGAGTAGGACACACTCGGCGCCGCCAGCTCAAACCTGGCGACAAGGCTCCAAAACCTGCTCAGATGACCCCGGTCCAAACTATTCGCCTCACGGATGAACAATGGAGACTGTTATCAGTTTTGAAGCGGGAATTTGCATCCGATGAGATTCGCGAACCAGCCTGGGCAGGCCGAGCTGAAGAATTGGGGCTTCCCTTAAACAAGTTTTATTCCGAAGTTGAAAAATTGAACAATTTGGGCATCCTTGGCCGTTTTTCCACCTTTTTGGAACACGTGAAACCTACCTCTTCTGGTGAACGAGTAACTAAATTCAACGCGCTTTTTCACTGGGCTGTTCCAATCGGACTTGAAGAAAAAGCGGGAAGTGAAATTGGGCGCCATGAAATCCTCACGCACTGTTATTGGAGAGAAGCTGGCCCAGAATTCCATAACGTAAATATTATGGCGGTTGCTCACGGAACTGAGAAAAACCTCGTTCTCGCCCACAAGGAGGCTATAGACCGCCATTTAGCTGAGCAAGGGATCCCTGTTCTCTATACCAACGTTTTTTGGGGCGGCAGAAGCGAAATAAAACCTTCCGAACTTTGTCCGATTGCTTATCGCAAATGGCGGGAAAAAATCGGTTATCCCCTTAATTCCTAGGATATTTCATAAAATTTCATATCATTATTTAAACTCATGTTCGGTTTTTTTCAGCCCCGCTATCTGCGTGACGCAAAAGAACTTCTCTCTGCCGCATCGCGTATTTATCGTTACAAAAAAGACCTGCTGAACCAGCAAGAAAAGGAACTTTTTAAAAATTTGCTGGCCAACCTACACATCGCACTTAAGAGCAAAGACCGCAACCAAATCGAACATGCAGGCAAGGCACTCGAAGCCGTTGCAATTCACCATGCTCCTCCACAACGAAGCGCATGGTTGCGTGAAAACTGCGAGGTCCTGCTCGTGGCCGTTATCCTCGCTGCTGCAATTCGGGCTTATTTTCTCCAACCCTTCAAAATTCCAACTGGCTCCATGCAGCCAACGCTCTATGGTATCGTTTCAGAAAAAACTGATGCTCCCTTTCCAAACCCCGTCATTCGCTTTTTTGAGTTTTTCATTTTAGGAAAAAACTACATCGAGGTTCAGTCAAAATCTGATGAAGCGGTAGTTGCTCTTAAAGAAAAAACTTATCTCAACTTTTTTACTTTCACGGAAATTTCTTGCGAACAAAATACTTACAACGTCTTTGCTCCAAAAACTCAGCTTGAACAGGATTTCGGGGTTCGCCCAGGCAGGTTTTATCGAGCTGGAGAAACTATTGCTCGCGGCGTCATTCGTAGCGGAGACCAACTTTTAGTTGACAAGATGTCATACAATTTTATATTCCCAAAGGCGGGAGACATATTTGTCTTCAAAACTACGGGAATAAAGCGTATTGAAGAAACTCTCCCTCAAGGAATTGATTCGCAGCATTACATCAAAAGGTTAGCGGGAATGCCTGGCGAGACTTTGCGAATCTCTCCACCAATTTTATACGTTGATGGTCAACCAGCTAGTGGTAATGGATTCAGTAAAGTGATGAGTTGTCAAAATGGCTATCAAGGTTACACGAACGGCTTAGCCAGAGGTTATAAGTTCCAATATCTCGGTGACCCGAATATGGAATTTCGTGTCCCGCCGAAATCCTACTTTGCTCTCGGCGACAACAGCCCAAATTCGAGCGATAGTCGCTATTGGGGACCTTTACCTGCTCGTAATGTTACTGGCCGGGCGCTTCTCGTATATTGGCCGATTTCTCCACGCTGGGGATGGATTATCGGCAGGTAAATATACCACTGAAGTTGGGCCAAAATTCCGGTTTGAGACTTAACTGTTGGTGCACCTCCCCCCCTAGGAAGAATGGGAAGATTTAGCAAACTCTGATTCATTTCCATGGAGTTGGTCCTGGTCACTCCAAGGTTCAATATGAGTCATGACTGTTGCTGCGGGTTGGAACGCTTCCGAGAGCTTTCTCTCTAAAACAGTAGCAAATTCATGAGCATCGCGGACGGACATGCGGTCATCAAATAAAAGATGGAGGTCTATCGAAACCCGGTTGCCCGTGTTCCGCATTCTCAAGTCGTGATAGCGAACCCCTGTTCCCGCCAATTCGCGCTCAAGCAAATCTTCAGCAATTGCAATATCTTTTGAATCGGCTTCATCCATAAGTCCAGAAATTCCCCTACGGACAAGGGATGTTCCTGTAACGAGGATATTGATTGCTACAATTGCAGCGCAAATCGGATCCCAATAAGCCCACTTGGTAAACCAAACCAAAATTAACCCGACAATTACACCAATGCTTGTCCATGAGTCGGTAAGTAAATGCCAACCATTCGAACTAAGGATGATTTGCCGATGCTTCCTGCCAAGTTGGACCAACCACACCCCCAAGCCTCCATTCATCAAAATACTCATCAGCGTTAGGAAAATACCCCATCCAACAAATTCAATTTCTGGGTGTTCAAGAATTTTTTTCGCTGCATCTCCAAGGATGAAAATAGCAGCAACCAGGATCATTGCCCCTTCAAATATCGAAGAAAAAAAACCAATTTTGGCATGGCCATAAGGGTGATCTCGGTCCGGTGGTTTGCGGGAAATCTTCAAACTCACATACGCAAAAATAACTGCTAAAAAATGGACAAGAGATTCCGCTGCATCGGCAAATATCGCAGCCGAACCAGTAAGAATGTATGCTGAAACTTTCAGCAGGATTTGGAATGTCCCAGCCAATAAAGAGAAGGACATAGCACGTTCAGCTACATTTGCTCCACATGAAGTGGAAAAATTAGTATCCAATTGCATTGATATGCTTGTGTTAAATTTAACTCCCCTCCCCTAGCCCAAAAGCATCATGTGCTAGGCGTGCAGCTTCAACGATGCGCTCCTCATCAATAATGACAGCAATTTTTATTTCCGACGTAGAAATCATTTGAATGTTGATTCCGCCTTTCGACAGCGCATCAAACAATCGAGCAGCAACTCCTGAATGTGAACGCATCCCAATCCCAACTACGCTCAATTTTGCAACTCCGCTCTGGATAATAACTCCTTTTGCCCCAATTTCACGAACCGTTGGATCCAACAAATGCCCTAACTTTTCCAGTTCATCCCGATTAACTGTAAATGAAATATCAGTAAGTCCATCTATTCCAACATTTTGGACTATCATATCAACAATTATATGAGCGGCCGCTATTACACGGAAAATTTTCGCAGCAATCCCAGGGCGGTCGGGAACGGATTGGATGGTAATTTTTGCTTGGTTGCGTTCGACACTGATGCCGCGCACAACCACCTCTTCCATGCTCGGTTTTTCCTCTGTCACAAGCGTTCCTGGTTTGTTGTTGAAACTATTTCGGACGACAAATTCAACATGAAATTTTTTAGCAAATTCGACCGAGCGCGACTGCATGACTTTGGAGCCGCTACTAGCCATTTCAAGCATCTCATCGTAACTAATAACTTCGATTTTGCGAGCATTTGGAACAATTCGGGGATCACAGGTGAAAACTCCATCGACGTCTGTATAAATTTCGCACATGTCGGCCTGAAGCACGGCGGCTATTGCAATTGCAGTTAAGTCGGATCCGCCGCGACCCAAAGTTGTTATATCTCCCGAACTCGTTTTCCCTTGGAATCCCGCTACAATCACAATCTTCCCTTCATCGAGGAGACGAATGATTTCGGTCGGCTCTATGTTGGAAATTTTTGCTTTTGTATGGATGCCGTCGGTTACAATTCCAGCTTGAGCACCTGTAAGGGATATTGCTACACCGCCAAGAGCATTTATGGCCATAGCTGTGAGGGCAATAGTGGTTTGCTCTCCAGTAGCTAACAGGACATCTAATTCGCGTTCAGTCGGCCGAGGGGACACCTCGCGAGCCAACCGGATCAACGCGTCGGTAACGCCGCTCATTGCCGAGACTACAGCGACAACACGGTTTCCAGCCTGCTGAGTTTCGAGAATCCGTTTGGCAACTGCGCGAATTCTTTCAGTTGTTCCAACAGAGGTTCCGCCGTATTTCTGGACAATTAACGCCATTTTTACTTAAGTTTGAGAACGCGGAGGACGTCATTAATATCAGGCTCAGCCTCAAGAATATTTGGTGAATTTGCGGCAGGTGTCGAGGGGTCTTTAAGTCCGTGACCTGTAACTGTGAGAACAATAGTGGATTCCGGCTCCAATCGTGCAAGTGGACAGGTCGGACATCGAACCGAACTAGTGCATTTCAGTAATCCAGCAACTGAAGCGGCGCTAGCAGGCTCAACAAAGATGCCGTCTTTGGAGGCAAGCAATTTCTGTGCATTTAGGATTTCCTCGTCTGAAACAATTTCGAAAGAACCACCAGATTGGGTAACGGCTTCAACTGCTCCAGACCAGCTAGCTGGCTTGCCAATACGAATGGCGGTTGCAACAGTTTCCGGATCTGGAATGGGTGAACGATAGTAAAGCGGAGCGGCGCCTTCAGCCTGTATCCCTAACATACGTGGTAGGCGTTTAGAGCGTCCAACCTCGTAATATTCCCGATAACCGAGCCAGTAAGCTGTAATATTACCCGCATTTCCAACAGGCAAAATATGAATATCGGGTGCGTCTCCAAGTGTATCGCAGATCTCAAAACTTGCAGTTTTTTGGCCTTGAATCCGGTTTGGATTAATTGAATTAACGATCTCAAAGTCTGATAATTCTGCAAAAGCCCTTACAATACGCAGAGCTTCGTCAAAGTTGCCGCGGACAGAGACAATCTCCGCACCGTGCATAACTGCCTGCAAGAGTTTCCCCGTTGCTATTTTCCCAGCAGGTAAAACCACAGCGCAGCGAAGGCCGGCACGGGCGGAGTAAGCCGCTGCAGAAGCAGATGTATTGCCAGTAGAAGCGCAGACAACAGCCTTTGCACCACGTTCGAGAGCTTTTGAAATTGCAACCGTCATTCCGCGGTCTTTAAAAGAGCCCGTTGGATTCAACCCTTCGTATTTCAAAAAAACTTTTGAACCTCCACCGACCCTTTGGCTGAGCCATGGGGAAGGAATGAGCGGTGTGCTCCCTTCTTGTAAGCTCACAACCGGAGTTGTAAGACTAACAGGCAAAAACTCTCGGTAACGCTCGATAACACCCTTCGATAACCGCAGATTAAAAACTTCCGCACTCTTCACTATTCAGCTCCCATTCGCTCTGCTGGCAAAAGTAAAGGCTCACTCTTTACACACGACAATTGTCTAATTCGCCGGAGGGCAGTGTGCACTTTTCCAAAACTTGTCTCATGGAGCATTAAGGCGAGAGGGACAACCATGCTGCTCGAGTTCTCATGCTGAATTACTGAAGAAATACCGATTTGTTCCTCGCCTAGAATCCCTGCTACTTGCGCAAGAACACCAGGGCGGTCTTCAACTTCCAGCCGGAGATAGAAACCAGAACAAAAATCCTCTGCCGGAATGCATGAGTGGTAAAAATTGTATTCAGGATAAATTTGCCGCATATTTGGGTTTTCTAACCAACGAGCAGCCTCAACTAAATCGGCTATTACGGAACTTGCGGTCGCATCTGCACCAGCTCCCCGGCCATAGAAAAGAGTTTCTCCTACAGTATCCCCCTTTAGCCAAACGGCGTTAAACAC
>JAOAAX010000122.1 GCA_026418675.1 Chthoniobacterales bacterium
GGTATTTGCGGTGAACACGGAGGCGATCCTGAGTCCATCGAGTTCTGCCACTTAATTGGGCAGAATTATGTGAGCTGCTCGCCGTTCCGGGTTCCAGTGGCGCGTCTGGCGGCTGCACAGGCGGCAATTAAGAATCGGTAATTTTGTAAACCACCTGTAAACTCAAAAGGGGTCTGGAGATGCCTTTTTAGGAATTTCTCCAGACCCTTTGTACTATAATTCAGAAAGGTATTTTTTCCCTGGAGGAATGACGGATGGCAAATCAAAACTCAGAGCGATCGTCTAATTTAGGTGTCGTGGATAGCTTTCTTGTACTCTTAATGGCGGTTGCTTCGATTGGCGTATTTGTCGTAGGGTTGATTCCTTATGCCACTTTGTTAGGTGACTTTCCAGGTACTAACCTCACGCATGCTCTGGTTATTGCCGCGGTTTTAGGACTTTTGTTTGGTTATATTTATTCCGCAATTGGGACGTTTTTCCCTCATTATGGCGCTGACTACGTATTGATATCTCGCGTCTTGACCGGTTCTCTGGGTTTTGCGTCCTCTTTCGCTGTTTTAGTTGGGG
>JAOAAX010000123.1 GCA_026418675.1 Chthoniobacterales bacterium
GAATTATAGAACTGATTTCATCTATTAACGATAGAGAAAATAATATCAACCATTGACATAAATATAGACCTATTGTATACTGTAGAAGTCGCTTTTAGGGGAGTAGCTCAATTGGTAGAGTAGCGGTCTCCAAAACCGTTGGTTGCGGGTTCGATGCCTGTCTCCCCTGCCAAAACAAAGACCCATGAATAAACATTCATGGGTCTTTGTTTTTTTCAATCCTTCATAAAACAACAAATATCAAACGTGTTATTTTTTACATTTTTTCTTATTTCTAAGTAGTAAAATAAATATAATAACTCCAAGAATTAATATAACTGCAGTACCGCCAATCAGGTGAACAGGTTTTATAATGATTGCGTTTGTTGGGACTTTTATCCCTTGTGATGCCAAGTCGATCTTTTCAGCTTGATTGACATCTTCCCTGTCTATTGAATATTCAAACGTTTTTTTTACATGTTTGTCACCATAATTCCAATCAACCTGTGCTGTATATTTACCTCTCTTTTTTAAAGTTTCCGTTGCTGGAAATGTATATAT
>JAOAAX010000124.1:0-283 GCA_026418675.1 Chthoniobacterales bacterium
GCCCCAACCCGGTTCCCCCATACTTTCTGGTGGTGGAACCATCTGCCTGTATAAATGGCTGAAATAATTTTTTCCGTGTTTCCTCAGGGATACCAATCCCTGTATCCAACACTTCAAAAAGCACATGCAGATAATTATCCTTTTCGTACTTGACAGATGCCTTTATAACGACTTCACCTTTTTCGGTAAATTTAATTGCATTGCCTACCAGATTCAACAATATTTGCTTCAGTCTGTCTCCATCGCCCCTCAGAACTTTTATTCCTGGTTCAACGTATGTCAT
>JAOAAX010000124.1:293-531 GCA_026418675.1 Chthoniobacterales bacterium
TTTACCGCCATTAACTCGGCTACACCCTCCACCACCTCCGGCAGGTCAAACTCAAAATAATTTATTATCATCTTTCCAGCTTCAATCTTTGAAAAATCAAGAATATCGTTTATGATGTTTAAAAGCAGATTGCCTGAACTGCTTACAGTTTGGGCAAGGTCTCGCTGAGTATCGTCAAGCTTGGTATCCAGCAGCCGTTCTGTCATTCCCAGTATAGCATTCATAGGTGTTCTTATTT
>JAOAAX010000125.1:0-415 GCA_026418675.1 Chthoniobacterales bacterium
AGGTTATCCCCGTTTGTGGCAAAGGAAATTCCAGCAAGTCCGAGAATTGCGGTGCTTAACAAAATTTTTTTCATCGCCTTACCTCCCTTGAAGGTTTGTAAAAAATTCTAACTTTATACCAATAAAACATGCAATTCAAAAATTTTATTTTTCTTTAAGCATTATTTATAGTTGGATATGTTGGAGGATATTGAACCCTTTATTGGACACAGCATAATTTTTCCAGCTTTTCTTCATGGAATGACATTATCTTACAAGTCTATATTGGACAAAGCAAAAAAGAAGTATAAAACCCTATCTTGTGATAAACTCTATTGTAAACCTGATGGGGTATATAGTATGAAGATAGTTTTTATTACCTTCCTCTTTGCCCTTTCCTGTGCAGGTGTTATGAACACAAGGGATAAATCAGTAA
>JAOAAX010000125.1:425-530 GCA_026418675.1 Chthoniobacterales bacterium
AGGTTATCCCCGTTTGTGGCAAAGGAAATTCCAGCAAGTCCGAGAATTGCGGTGCTTAACAAAATTTTTTTCATCGCCTTACCTCCCTTGAAGGTTTGTAAAAAA
>JAOAAX010000126.1 GCA_026418675.1 Chthoniobacterales bacterium
TCATAAGGGGATTGAGACTCTTTTTCAGCTCAATAAGTTCCATTATTACTCCTTCAGACTCCCCGACTTTCATAAGGGGATTGAGACATTTTTCTGGCAGCTTTTTGAGCCGGAAAATCCTTCAGACTCCCCGACTTTCATAAGGGGATTGAGACTTGGGGGGATCGAATGTGTTAAAGGCATCCACGACTTCAGACTCCCCGACTTTCATAAGGGGATTGAGACTGTGTGCATGGTGTTGATATAACACCACCACTTCTTCAGACTCCCCGACTTTCATAAGGGGATTGAGACCTCCTTCCCCAATCGGGGGGGATAAAAACATCCTTCAGACTCCCCGACTTTCATAAGGGGATTGAGACAAACTCTGTGCCTAGGCATAGATAGTACGATAACCGCCTTCAGACTCCCCGACTTTCATAAGGGGATTGAGACTTCTCTGGCCAGACGCCACACGGCGTCTGTATCTTCAGACTCCCCGACTTTCATAAGGGGATTGAGACTTACCAAGAATTTAGAAATAT
>JAOAAX010000127.1 GCA_026418675.1 Chthoniobacterales bacterium
GCCCATTATATCGCAGATATAATACCTTCAGACTCCCCGACTTTCATAAGGGGATTGAGACTCCACTAGATATTCCTTGATGTCCATCATGTACCTTCAGACTCCCCGACTTTCATAAGGGGATTGAGACAAAACCAGCCCCGGGGACTTTTTTTGCGACGCCTTCAGACTCCCCGACTTTCATAAGGGGATTGAGACGAGCGCGCGACAGCGCAACGCGCCGGGTCACCAGCCTTCAGACTCCCCGACTTTCATAAGGGGATTGAGACCCAAGGAGGACAAACGAACAAAAATTTCCGCCGCCTTCAGACTCCCCGACTTTCATAAGGGGATTGAGACGCGTTTCCTTTGCCCCTGCAAGTGGGCACCCACCCCTTCAGACTCCCCGACTTTCATAAGGGGATTGAGACCAAAGCTTTTGAACGCTTGCGGCGCAGGCTGCTTTTCTTCAGACTCCCCGACTTTCATAAGGGGATTGAGACTGGCTTCCGCCACCAGCGCAAGCACCTGTCTCTTATACACA
>JAOAAX010000128.1 GCA_026418675.1 Chthoniobacterales bacterium
TCGGGGAGTCTGAAGTGGTGGGTGTGGGTGGTAAACAAAACCCCCTACACCGTCTCAATCCCCTTATGAAAGTCGGGGAGTCTGAAGTCAAGACGGTCAGCATGCCGCCCAGCCAGCGGTCTCAATCCCCTTATGAAAGTCGGGGAGTCTGAAGGGGGCAAGGAGGTAGCCATGCGGCTCAAAGTTTTGTCTCAATCCCCTTATGAAAGTCGGGGAGTCTGAAGCTGGGAGGTGCGGGTGGTCCAAAGAACCCCCTACGTCTCAATCCCCTTATGAAAGTCGGGGAGTCTGAAGGCCAGAAACACCCACCAAGCAGTGGCATTCCTAGTCTCAATCCCCTTATGAAAGTCGGGGAGTCTGAAGAGTGATTTGCGTCGCTTGGTGCGGATGATCGAGTCTCAATCCCCTTATGAAAGTCGGGGAGTCTGAAGTGGAAAAAGAACGGCGAAAAGCACGAGAAAACCGGTCTCAATCCCCTTATGAAAGTCGGGGAGTCTGAAGTCTACCTCATGGAAGC
>JAOAAX010000129.1 GCA_026418675.1 Chthoniobacterales bacterium
GGGTTACAGCGCCGCGGAGGCTATGGGCCAGCGCTTGCAGTCACTCATCGTCCCACCGGCATGCGGTGGCGAGATCGAACGACAATTGGCCACTATCCGTCGCGGCGAGCGCACACGCCCCTCAGAAACCGTTAGGCGGCGTAAGGATGGCACCCTGGTGGAGGTGGCCGTCACCGCCTCGCCGATCAACGATGCACGGGGTGCCGTCATTGGCATGTCGATCATCATGCGCGACATTACCGAGCGCAACCGCATCACCAAAGAATTGGAGCGTTACCGCCATCACTTGGAAGAACTGGTAGACACCCGCACACGTGAGCTGGCGACCGCCAAGACCATGGCCGAAGCGGCCAATCAGGCCAAAAGCGCTTTCCTGGCCAACATGAGCCACGAAATCCGTACCCCCTTGAACGCTATCATCGGCCTGGCGTACCTCTTGCGTCGGGAGAGCCGCAATCCCCAGCAACAGGAAAAGCTGGACAAAATCGTCAGCGCCTCAAAACACCTGCTCTCCGT
>JAOAAX010000130.1 GCA_026418675.1 Chthoniobacterales bacterium
GCGCATATAATTACAACAAAATTATTATGGATGAAAACAACAACCCGGTAGACTTTGAGTACATTGAAGCAAATGAAGCCTTTTTAAAAAGCTGTGGATTAAAGAAAGAGGATATCATAGGCAGAAGATTTACAGAAATTTATCCACAGTATAAAGATGCAAACACCGGATTTTTGAGTTTGGTTGCAAAGGCTGCCATTGATGGAGAGAAAATTTTTATTGACAGTTATTATTCGGAAATATTACAAAGGTGGCACTCCATAGCTATTTACAGTCCCGAAAAATATCATTTTGTTACAATCTCAACAGACATACATGACAGGAAAATGGTGGAGGAGGCGCTGAAACGTGCAAAAGAAGGAGCGGAAACCGCTAATAAGGCAAAAAGCGAATTCCTTGCAAACATGAGCCACGAAATCCGAACCCCCATCAATGGTATTACGGGTATGATTAATTTAACCCTTATGACCAACCTGACCGATGAACAGCAGGAGAATCTGAAGGTAGCCAAATC
>JAOAAX010000131.1 GCA_026418675.1 Chthoniobacterales bacterium
GGTTTTTGGGGGCGTGGGCGCAGTCTCAATCCCCTTATGAAAGTCGGGGAGTCTGAAGGTGGCGGAAAAAAATCACGGTTCGCGCCCAGCGGTCTCAATCCCCTTATGAAAGTCGGGGAGTCTGAAGGCCAGAAAGGAGGCCTTATGAAGTAAGTAAACGTCTCAATCCCCTTATGAAAGTCGGGGAGTCTGAAGCTGGTGGATCTGGGGGGTGCGCCGCACCCCCTAGTCTCAATCCCCTTATGAAAGTCGGGGAGTCTGAAGTTGTTGAGATTGAAAAGTATCTCGTTGAGGGGGTCGTCTCAATCCCCTTATGAAAGTCGGGGAGTCTGAAGTTTCCTTGCGAGGGTTCTTATGAAGATTCCGCAGTCTCAATCCCCTTATGAAAGTCGGGGAGTCTGAAGCCTTTTATCGCCCGCCGGCTGGCCCAGCAAAACATGTCTCAATCCCCTTATGAAAGTCGGGGAGTCTGAAGGTATAGCACGGTGGACTCTGCGCTATGC
>JAOAAX010000012.1 GCA_026418675.1 Chthoniobacterales bacterium
ACATACAACCCCTCCTCCTCCGCCACCCTCTGCGCCTCCTCCTCCACCACCATCCCCGCCACTGCACCATACAACACCTTCCCCTCATACCCAGATGCTATCCGCCGAATCTTCCCCAGCCGCTTCCCATGTTCCTCCACTGCTTCCCGCGTCAGCCGACTCTTGCATTCCACCGCCACCACCACCCCCTCGTCCTTCACAATCAAATCCACCTCAAATCCCTCTCCTCCCCCTCGAAACGTCACGCGCCGATTCACCTCCCGAACCTCCAAACCCTGCTCCTGAAACAGCCGCAACACCGCAGGCTCCACCATCTCCTCCACAAATTCCCCTAACCGATTCCCCAAGTCCCCAAACCGTCGCGACAAATTCTCCACTGTCTGCTTCAACTCCAAAACCTGTTTCGTCGTCTCCCTCACTTCCTTCCCTGTTTCCTCTATCTGCTTCCCCGCTCGATCCAATTGTTTCCCGGCTTCCTCAATCTGTTTTGCCATCTTCTCGATCTTCTCGTCCGTTGACTCAAACTTCTTGTCCGTCGCCTGAAACTTCTTATCCGTCTCTTGAAACTTCTTGTCCGTTTCTTGGAACATCTGTTTCGTCTCCTGAAACATGCGCCACACTTTCTCAAAATTCAGTTCGTCCGACATATTTCAAACATTTTGAAAATTCTGCATGATAGTCAAGACCTTGTTCTCGCTTCCAGTCTTCTTGGAAAGCAACGGAGGGGGGATCAAGATTGATGTTTCCTGTGTTGATGACTGAAGTAATGGGAGATCACACCCGGGACTAGATGAGGAGAAATGAAGTAAATCGGTAACCGTGTTGAAGAGTTTTCACGCAAACTCCTCCCCAGCCATTCTGCTTCATAGGAAGGGGGAAGTAAACTGCCGGTTTTTCCTCAGACGAAAAGGGTTCTGTTTCGGAAAATCTTGCATGTGGTCTACCCAGTTCGGGAGTTTCCGAAGTTACGGAGCGACTTCCTTTGTTCTGAAGAGCTGCAAGCAGCTCATTGGGGATAATGTGAGTCGTTATTTCGGAGGGGATAAATACAGGTTCAGTTGGCAACTCCCCCTTACCCGGGAATACGACTTTGGGCGCATAGAAAAAAACACGTCTTTGCCGGTTGAGTAACCATTACAGATCCCTAGGAACAGGCGGGAATTGGTCCGCTGTTCTGGATTATTGATTCTGAGAAATGTAAGGATCAGACGAAGAAGGCGAGGGGATTAAGGAAAAAGTAAGTTGGTTCGCGTGAAAGTCGCAGCGTATTTGAGAACCTTCGGGGTAGCGGCCTTCGAGGATTTCGAGGCTGAGTGGATCAAGGATATGGCGTTGGATGACGCGTTTGAGGGGGCGTGCGCCAAAGGCGGGGTCGTAGCCTTCGCGGGCTAGGAAGTCGCGTGCAGAGTCGGTGAGTTGGAGGGTGAGGCCTTGTTTTTCGAGGCGGCGGCGGAGGCGTTCGATTTGAATGTCAACGATGGCGTGGAGTTGGGACCGGTCGAGGCGGTCGAAGATGATGGTTTCGTCAATACGGTTGAGGAATTCGGGACGGAAGTGGGCGCGAAGAGCTTCGGTAACGCGGCGGTTGCGTTCTTCGCGCGAAAGGTCGTCGTCCATGATGAAGTGGCTGCCGATGTTGGAGGTCATGATAATGACGGTGTTTTTGAAGTCCACGGTGCGGCCTTGGCCGTCGGTGATTCGGCCGTCGTCGAGGACTTGGAGGAGGACGTTGAAAACTTCGGGGTGGGCTTTTTCGACTTCGTCGAAGAGGACGACGCTGTAGGGGCGGCGGCGGACTGCTTCGGTGAGCTGCCCGCCTTCGTCGTAGCCGACGTAACCGGGGGGTGCGCCGATGAGGCGGGAGACGCTGTGCTTTTCCATGTATTCGGACATGTCGAGGCGCACCATGGCTTGTTCGTCGTCGAAGAGGAATTCGGCGAGAGCTTTGGAGAGTTCGGTTTTGCCTACGCCGGTGGGGCCGAGGAAGAGGAAGGAGCCGATGGGGCGGTTTTCGTCCTGGAGGCCGGCGCGGGCGCGGCGGATGGCGTTGGAGACTGCGGAGATGGCGGCGTCTTGGCCGATGACGCGCTGGCGGAGGCGCTCTTCCATGTGGACGAGTTTTTGTTTTTCGCCTTCTTGGAGGCGGGAGACGGGGATGCCGGTCCAGGAGGAGACGACTTTGGCGATGTCGTCTGGGGTGACTTCCTCTTTGAGGAGGGTGGAGCCGGAACGCTGTTTGGAGGTCTGGGCTTCGAGTTCGCGTTGGAGTGCGGGGAGGCGGCCGTATTGGATTTCGGAGGCGCGGGTGAGGTCGCCGCGGCGCTGGCAGAGTTCGAGTTCGGTTTTGAGGGCTTCGATTTCTTCTGCGATTTTTTGGGCGCGAGCGATTTCTTCTTTTTCGCGGAGCCATTGGGCGCGGAGGGCGTCGGCTTCGGTGCGGGTATCGGCGAGTTCTTTTTCGAGTTTGGCGAGGCGTTCGCGGCTGGCGGGATCTTTTTCTTTTTCGAGGGCTTGGCGTTCCATTTCGAGCTGCATGATTTGGCGCTCGAGGCGGTCGAGTTCCGTGGGCATGGAGTCGAGTTCGATTTTGAGGCGGGAGGCGGCTTCGTCCACGAGGTCCACGGCTTTGTCAGGGAGGAAGCGGTCGGAGATGTAGCGGTGGGAGAGGGTGGCAGCGGCGATGAGAGCAGCGTCTTGAATGCGCACGCCGTGGTGGACTTCGTAGCGTTCTTTGAGTCCGCGAAGGATGGCGATGGTGTCTTCGACGGAGGGTTCGCCGACATAGACGGGTTGGAAGCGGCGTTCAAGGGCGGCGTCTTTTTCGATGTGTTTGCGGTATTCGTCGAGGGTGGTGGCGCCGATGGTGCGGAGTTCACCGCGGGCGAGTTGGGGTTTGAGGAGGTTGGAGGCGTCAACGGCGCCTTCAGCGGCGCCTGCGCCGACGATGGTGTGGAGTTCGTCAATGAAGAGGATGATTTCGCCCTGGCTAGAGGTGACTTCTTTGAGGAAGGCTTTGAGGCGTTCTTCGAATTCGCCGCGGTATTTGGCGCCTGCGAGCATGGCGCCGAGGTCGAGGGCGATGATGCGTTTGTTTTTAAGGGATTCGGGGACGTCGCCGGCGACGATGCGGCGGGCGAGGCCTTCGACGATGGCGGTTTTCCCGACGCCGGGTTCACCGATGAGGACGGGGTTATTTTTGGTGCGGCGGGAGAGGACTTGCATGGTGCGGCGGATTTCGTCGTCACGGCCGATGACGGGGTCAATTTTTCCTTGGCGGGCGAGGGCGGTGAGGTCGCGTCCGTATTTTTCGAGGGTTTGGTATTTGTCTTCGGGGTTTTGGTCGGTTACGCGCTGAGAGCCGCGGATGGCGGCGAGGGCTTGGAGGAGGCGGTCGCGAGTGATGCCAGCGGAGGCAAGGAAACGTGCGGCTGGGGAGCGGCTTTCGGTGAGGGCGAGGAGGAAGTGTTCGGCGCTGAGGAATTCGTCTTTGAGGCGGGCCATTTCCTCTTCGGCGCGGTCGAGGGTGCGGCGGAGGTCATTAGAGAGGTAAGGTTGTGCACCGCCGTGGACGCTAGAGCGGCGGGAGAGCTCGAGCTGGAGGGCATCACGGAGGTTTTGAGGGGAGGCACCAGCTTTTTCAAGGAGAGGTGAAGCGATCCCATCTGTCTGTTCGAGCAGTGCGAGGAGGAGGTGTTCTTCGGAGATTTCGGCATGGTGGGCTTTGGAGGCGAGATCGAGGGCAGTGTTGAGGGCCTCCTGCATTTTTTGTGTGAAGCGATCGGGGCGCATGGAAAAAAAGTTAATTTTTTATTATATAGATCAGTAATAAGTTCTCTTTAATTGACTAAAAAATAAAGTTTATTGTAGGATTAAATATTGGAGGTTTGGATGATGCGGTTTTGCTCGTCGAGAACAACGCACGACGGGATATGTTTATCAGATTCTTCAGGATTAAAGGAGCCGAATGCCATAATCGTGAGGCGGTCACCTGGTTTACCGAGGTGAGCAGTTGCTCCATTCAGCTCAATACAACCTGAGCCCCGTGGGCCTAGGATAACATAAGTTTCGAAGCGTTCGCCGTTGCTTAGATTGCCAACGAGGATACGTTCATAGGGACGGAGACCCACGAACTCGGCTAAGTCGGCTGCAATCGTTAGGCTGCCATCGTAATCTATATTTGCAGCAGTGACTGTCGCACGGTGGAGCTTGGATTTGAGCAAAATAAGTTGCATGGAGTCGGAGCAAGTTGGTTTGGAATTAAAACATGTCTTCTGGATGGAGAAAATGCAAAGAGGTCTGATGTTTTAAAGGGTTTTTTAAATGGGATAATTCTATCATAAAAAAAAATTCTTAATAAGGATACGGAAGGATTTTATAGGTTAGTTAACTTGATAACAAAGGAACAGTTATTTTCGTAGGGTTGGGGGAACGGTCGAGGCGATGGCTAGTTCGCGGAGTTGGCGCGGCTCGGCTGGAGCAGGAGCTCCAGTCATGAGCTCCTGGCCACGGTTGTTTTTCGGAAAAGCAATGACATCGCGTATGGTTTCTGCACCAGCTAAGAGCATGATGAGCCGGTCGAGTCCCAGAGCGATTCCTCCATGAGGAGGAGCCCCGAAGCGGAAAGCACGAAGGAGGTGACCGAAAAGCTGTTGCTGTTGTTCGGGCGAGATGCCGAGGATGTTGAACATTTTTTCCTGGAGTTGGGCTTCGTGGATTCGGAGGCTTCCGCCACCGATTTCAACGCCGTTAAGGACAAGGTCGTAAGCTTCTGCCCGGGATTGAGAGAACTTCTCGGAATCGAGGAGAGGAAGGTCTTCGGTTTTTGGTCGAGTGAAGGGGTGATGGACAGCATTCCACTTAGCCTCTTCTTCGCTCCATTCGAGGAGGGGAAAGTCAACGACCCAAAGAAAGTGGAGTTTTTTGTCGCTTGGTATGAGGTTTTGAAGTTCCGCGATGCGGAGGCGGATCCGGCCGAGGACGTTGCAGACAGTTTGCCACTGACCAGCGCCAAAGAGAACGAGATCCCCATCACAAATGTTAAGACGGGAGCGGAGGGATTCTTTTTCTGTGGAAGAGAGGAATTTGGTGATAGGCGATTTCCATTCACCGTTTTCAACCTTGATATAAGCGAGGCCTTTTGCTCCATGGGCGACGGCGAGCTCCGTCAGAGCTTGGATTTGTCCGGTTGTAATGGAGGCAAAGCCCTTAGCGTTGATAGCTTTAACAACACCTCCGCTGTCTAAAGCATTGCGGAAAACTTTGAAGTCGGATGAGGTAAAAATGTCGGAGAGGTCATGGAGAAGGAGGTTGAAGCGGGTGTCTGGTTTGTCGGAACCGAAGCGGTTTATAGCTTCGTGGAAGGAGATGCGTGGGAATGGAGTAGAGATTTGGTGTTGGTGGGTGTGGGCGAGAATTTCTCGGATTAGGTTTTCAATGAGGCTGAGGAGATCATCGCGTTGAATAAAAGAGACTTCGATGTCGAGTTGTGTAAATTCGGGTTGGCGGTCAGCGCGGAGGTCCTCGTCGCGGAAGCAACGAGCGATTTGGAAGTAGCGTTCACAGCCGGCCACCATGAGGAGTTGTTTGTATTGTTGTGGAGCCTGGGGGAGGGCATAAAAAGTTCCTGGATTGAGGCGTGATGGAACAAGGAAATCGCGGGCGCCTTCGGGGGTGCTCTTAGAGAGGATAGGAGTTTCTATTTCGAGGAAGCCGTGGCGGTCGAGGAAGTCGCGGATGATTTTGCAGATGCGGTGACGAAGGTGGAGGTTTTGGAGCATTTCTTTGCGCCGGAGATCGAGGTAACGATACGTGAGGCGGAGGTCTTCGTTCGAAATTCGCTCGTCAAGAGGGAAGGGGAGAGGTTCAGCACGGTTAAGGATCTCGAGTTGGTTTGCTACAAGTTCGATTTCACCAGTAGGGAGCTTTGGATTCTCTGTGCCAGGAAGGCGTTTTGAGACCGTTCCAAAAACGGAAATTACATCTTCGGTTCGGAGTGAATGAGCCAATTGGGAGGCCTGTGGAGCCTCTTCCGGACGAAAGACAACTTGTGTGATGCCAGCGCGGTCGCGGAGGTCAATAAAAATGACGCCGCCATGGTCGCGGCGAGATTGAACCCAGCCACAGAGTTTGTGTTGAGAACCAGCATCCTGCGAGCGAAGAGAGCCGCAGTCAATTGTTCGGTAAGGAGATGTCATAAAATTGCAGTGATGCGAATTTGGTTTTGTTTAAGTTGTCTTAAGATTTTGGATAATTTGGTTGAGAGATTGAGGGAGCGACTGGGAGTCGAGCTCAATTTCTTTTCGTTGGGCGAGAATTTTGAGTTTTACACGTGGCCATTCTGATCCGACGAGCAGAGCGAAACGAGCGCCAGCAGCTTCTGCAGAGGCGAATTGCTTGGCTACTTTAGTAGTTGTAAGTGGGAATTCGACTCGATAACCGCTGGAGCGTAATTGGGAAACCAAACTGATAGCCTGTGGGCGGAGGGAAGGTTCGGCAAGAATCAAATATATCTCGACATCAAGGTCGTTTGAAAGCCAATCATGGAATTTTTGGAGGGTGTGAGGAGTTTGTAGGATGAGGTTCGATAGGACAACGTCGCCCATACCGAGCCCAACAGCGGGAAGATGTAGAGAACCATCGCTTAGAGTATGGGCGAGGGTGTCGTAACGACCACCGCCGGCAATAGCTCGGTATGAGCGTTGTCGGTCAAAAATTTCAAATACCGTGCCTGTGTAATAAGCGAGACCGCGAACGATGCGAAGATCGAGCTGGATAAAATCGGAGCAACCATAAGCGGTTAATTCGGATAATAAGGTAGAAAAAGCATCTTCTGGTGGAGAGTTTATAAATTGGTAAAGTGCTTCTGGGGATATGCCGAGTTGGATGAGCCGATGTTGAATGACTTCAGGAGGATCGCGTTCGATTTTGTCAACGATGGATAGAAGCTCAGGAAGTAAATTTTGGGGGATATTTTGAGCATTAGTAAAATCGAGCCATGCTGAACGAGAGCTAAGGCGAACGACTATGTCGCTAGGAGTAAAGCCTAATGAGCGGAGTATATGGATTGCAAGGGCGATAAGTTCGGCATCTGCAGTGGGGGAAGATTCGCCGGCTATATCGGCATTGAATTGGGAGAATTCGCGGAGGCGGCCTTTTTGCTGGCGTTCGTAGCGGAAAAAGTTTCCGATGTTGAACCAGCGAATGGGTTTGCGAGCAGAAGGGGCATGAGAAATAAGCATTCGTGTGAGGGAAGGGGTAAGTTCCGGACGGAGGGCAACCTCACGGCCGCCTCGGTCCGTAAATCGGTAAAGCTGTTCAAGGATTTCGCTGCCGGAATTTTTCTTTTCGTAGAGGGAAGCAGGTTCCAGTGTTGGGGCTTCGTATTCGCGGAAAGCAAAAAGGCGCGCAGAAGTTCGCCATGTATGGAATATGTAGCGGCGAATCGCGAAGTCCTCCGGATAGATGTCACGAAAACCGGGCAGAGGATGCATGGCAGGGGAGAGATTTTTCGGAGAATTCGAAGATGTGTGCAAGAATTAGACTTGATGAATTAGGAAAATTTTTGCACTGCATGCGCAAAAAAAAAGTGAATGAGTTTTTAAAAGAGGATACTCAGATAATTTTTAAAAAAGTTGAAAAACTTTAATGAAATGGGTTGCAAAGCAGTAGAAATTAAATAAATTCAATTAAAAATGACCTAGAGGGCTTTTATATTTGTGGATTAATTTGTATTTTGTGAGGTTTCCTTCAAGGAAACAGGTTATTTTTTTTGATTAAGGGGAATTTTTTTTGAACGATAGATTATAAGGGGTGTCTAACTACTCAGCGCAGGCTTTCCTTTTGCCGAAAAGGCAAAAGAGGAAGTGAAGCCGGAAATGCTTGAGGATCGTTTCTTCAGAAAAAGAAGAGAACGAGAATCTAGCAAAGCAAACCAGGGAGGTAAACAATATGAACAACGACGAGCTCGATACAGGTTTGCAGCAATATCTGAAGGATATTGCAAAGTTTCCGCTTTTAACGGTTGAGGAGGAGAAGAAATTGGCCAAACGGATTCGGAAGGGCGATGTTGAAGCTAAGCAACAAATGATTCGGAGTAATCTTCGCTTAGTGGTAAAAATTGCTCGTGACTACGCTGGGTTGGGTTTACCATTGTTGGATTTGATTTCTGAAGGGAACATAGGGCTCGCAAAAGCTGTGGAGCGATTTGATCCGCGCAAAGGAGGTAAATTGAGCACGTATGCTTCGTGGTGGATTAAGCAAGCGATCAAGCGGGCTTTGGCCAACCAGACAAAAACTATTCGTTTGCCGGTTCATTATGTTGATAAAATTGCAAAGGTTCGTAGGGTGAGTATGCGAATGGCTGAAGAACTGGGACGAGAGCCCACGGATGCAGAAATTGCTGAGGAATTGGGTTTGCCAGAGTCGAAGGTGAGCGCTTTAAAAAATGCGGCAGTTCGGCCTGCCTCTTTGGATGCTTCCATTGGAAACGATGAAGATTCGGCAGAATTAAATGAGATTATCGGGGATACTTCCGTTTTAAGTCCATTCGAACAACTCCGTGATAAAAACTTGCGTGACGAATTGGCAGATGTTTTGTCAATATTAGATGAACGGGAAAAGAAGATTCTCAACTTTCGTTTTGGGTTAGATGGCTCAGCTCCGAAGACGTTAGAGCAGGTTGGAGCAAAGTTCGGAGTCACTAGGGAAAGGATTCGTCAGTTGCAAAATATCGCATTGAATAAACTTCGTCGTGAACTAGGGAAAAAAGAAAATCCGGTTTATTCTGAACTGGAAGATTAAATATATCCTCCTTTGGAGCATCTAAGGGGAAATTTTGAGCGTTTTATTTGGTGAAGAAACTTATTTTGATTGTAGTAAATTTTCTTTTGTTAAGAGTTATGACATTTGGAGGTGAATCCTCAACGGAAAGGCCAGAGCTTCGGGAAAAACTTACGCCGCTTCAATATGAAGTTACCGTGAAATGCGGGACTGAGCCGCCGTTTCGTAATGAGTATTGGGACAATAAGCGGGCGGGGATTTATGTTTGTGTTGTAAGCGGAAAGCCGCTTTTTTCCTCTTTGGATAAATTTGATTCAGGGACTGGGTGGCCGAGTTTTACGCGTCCTTTGGATGAGTCAGAGATTGTGCGGAGGGTGGATTTTAGCCATGGTATGGTGCGTGTTGAGGTTCGGACAAAAACAGCCGATACTCATCTCGGTCATGTTTTTGACGATGGACCAGCTCCAACTGGGTTGCGGTATTGTATAAATTCTGCTGCGCTACGGTTTATACCTTTTGAACGATTAGAGGAGGAGGGGTATGGCAAATGGAAGAATTTGTTTGATGCAAAGAAAAGTAATTAAGTTTAGAGAATTTAGTTTTATGCTTGGCTGGCTGCAATTTTTGTTTTTTTTTAATAATGGGTATGTCTGTTAGTAACGGCCAGATGAAGGAGGGTGCTTTAGGCACGCTTGTTGTAGGTGCTGGTTGTTTTTGGTGCGTGGAGGCTGTATATGAGAGGTTGGATGGAGTTTTGGAGGTGACTTCAGGGTTTGCTGGTGGTCATGTTCCGAATCCCAGCTATGAGGAAGTTTGTAGGGGAGAAACCGGGCATGCCGAAGTGGTCAAGATAACTTACGATCCAAGCAAAGTTTCTCTGCAGAGACTTGTAGAGATTTTTTGGCAAATTCATGATCCTACAGACTCGCGTGGGGTTTGGCCGGACTTTGGACCGATGTATCGGAGTGTGCTTTTTGCCTCAACGAAGGAAGAGAAAGAGGAGCTTGAGCGGCTGCGGGATGTGGCGCAGAAAAATTATTCGAATCCAATCGTTACAGAAATTCGAATCTTGGACGCGTTTTATCCAGCAGAGGAATATCACCAAGACTTTGTAAGGCGAAATCCCCATCATCCTTACGTTTTGAAAATTGCTCATCCGAAGGTAGAAAAAGTTTTCAATGCAATTCAGAGTGGGGGACAAGAAAAAGAAGATCCTTGAGTAATTCTTAGCTTTTTTCCGATGGAACGGAGGTAGTTCTAGGCTCGAACTTGAAGAAAAAGAGAAAGATTGGAAAATTTCGGATAAGGAAGGAATTCAAGAAATGTCAATTAATTTGGCGAAATCGAGTTTTGAGGTAGCTAGAAATTTCCTGGTGGGGGGAAACCTTATTGAAGTATTTTTTTATGGGTTTTGTTTTTTTGTGTTAATTTATCAGGGGTGGAAGGGGTGGCATCTGGGAGTTGTTCGTTCGACTCTCAGGTTGCTTGCACTAACCCTTTCGGCTATTGTGGGTTGGGAGGTGGGGGTATTGGTAGCCGGAGTTGTGGAGAAATGGCTTGCCGGAGTTGGTATTTTTGGTGGCCTTTTAGTAGGTTTAGCAGTTGGGGTTTCAATTTATGTTTTGCTAAATTTGGTGGCTGCTTTTTTTTTCAAAAAAACAGGAGATAACCGCCCTTTTTTTATAAGGTTTTTCTATGGTGTTGGTGGGATGGTTGCAGGGTTAGCGGTTGGAGTGTTGTATATCTGGGCAATTGTGACTTTTGTTAGGGCTGGTGGCGGAATTTTTGATGCTAAAGGTTCGGGTAATGGATTAGCGGAGTTGCGTAGGCATTTGGAAAAAGGGGCTGCGTCAGCGATTATTCAACATGCAGACCCCATACCCCAGAAAACATATGACCTTGTTGCAAAAACTACCCGTGTTCTAACGTCACCAGAGGCATTGGTAGCTTTTTTTGAGACAAAGGAGATGTCTCCGCTTATGAAATACCCAAAATTTGTTGCGTTAATACAGGATGAAAAAATCCAGAAATATGCGTCCGAGCGAGATTACGTGGGAATTATAAGCAGCCCGAAGTTGCATGAATTATTAACTGACCCAGAATTTTTGGAAATTTTGAAAAAGATTGATTATGAAGGAGCAGTTGATCGGGCTTTGCGGCATACGGAGCCGGTTCCAAGCCAGATACCAAAAGAAAGATTTGAGTAGTTTTTTTAAGTTGCTTTAGTTGGCTGTAATTTTTGACAAGAGAGAGCAGAGGTAAGGGAGAAGTTGTTTTTTGCGGGAGACAACACCGTCGAGTCTCCAAAGATTTTTTTGGATTTCTGGGTAATCAATAAGCTTCGTAAAGGAATTAGGTCCTCGGAGGAGGAGGAGGGAGTTTTGAGAATTAACGTCAGTTACGAGAAGGGCTGAGAAAAAGAATTGGTTGGTATGGCGGAAGTCTTCTAATTTTTCGAGCAACTGGTCAGCTTTTTCCCAAAAATGGGAGAATGTGAGTTCTTCTATTTGAGCAATCGAGAAGCGTTTGCCGTGTTCCTCGTAAGGCTTCATGTCGGCTGTAATAGCAGCTTCAGCGGACATAGTGAGAAGAGGAGAACCGACACTGAAGATTTCGTTGGCGAGGTCGGTTGGGTTTTGGCCTGTGATAGATTCAAGGAGTTTCATGATGTAGCGGTCAGTATCGGTCGTTGTGGGAGAAGTAAGGTTGAGAGTGTCGGAGATGATTCCACACATGAGAATGCCTGCTATCGGTTTTGGTATGGCTACGCTAGCTTGCTCGTAACACATAGCAATGATTGTTGAGGTGGAACCAACAGGACGATTTATAAAGAGGATAGGAGAGTCTGTAATTATAGTGCTTATTCGATGGTGATCGAGGATTTCAACAATCGGGATGTGCTCGGCACCATTGACAGCTTGGCCAAGCTCGTTGTGGTCAACGAGGATAAGCTGTCGGGGGACTGGTTTAAGAAAATCGCTCTTGGAGAGAATTCCGACAAGAACGCCGTTTGAGTCAACAACTGGAAAAGCGAAATCGTTAGAGAGTGCGACTTCTGCTCGTGCTGCTTCG
This sequence comes from Chthoniobacterales bacterium, assembly GCA_026418675.1. Classification (GTDB taxonomy): domain Bacteria; phylum Verrucomicrobiota; class Verrucomicrobiia; order Chthoniobacterales; family DYNR01; genus JAOAAX01. The sequence goes on from JAOAAX010000012.1 coordinate 11,851, forward strand.
ATAGTAGTTTCTGGGGTTAGTGGATGGAAGGAGTCATCGAGAAGGAGTCGAGCTTGCATGGCACTACGAGATAGGAGAACGCTTGTGGCGGTATCGAGTGGACTTTCGATGAGAACAACTCCTGCTGCGCGCGCAGCTTCGATCATATCTGGAGGCATGTGGAGTCCGCCAGTGAGCACGATGGCACTTATACCTAAACCAATCGCAAGTCCGATGATGTCGGAGCGATCTCCCACGAAGAGAACAGTTTGCTCTGGATCATCCATTTTTGAAACGCGTTCGGCGAACGTTTCTGGATTCATAGCTGCGACCATGAGGGTTCTGTGACGGATTTCAGTATCGAGATGGCCAGCGATGCAAGTTCCCCCGAAAGTGCTGACAATGTCAGCAAGAGAGGCTGTGACTTCCCGAGCCCGGCTGCGTTCAGTTGCAGGAGGGAATAGGTAGCGAGTAATGCGAAATCCTGAGAGCAAGCCGACACAACGCCCTTCGGAGTCCACAACTGGAAGACCTCGGAAGCGCTTGTCCCCCATGAGTGAAAGTGCTTTCTCGATTGGGTCGTTGTCGCGAATAAAAACGACATTTTTCTCCATTACATCTTCGACTTTAGGGGAAACATCACTAAAGAATTGAGGAGGTTGGACACCAAATTTGGAAAGAGCGAACTCGATACGTTCGTTGAGATTGCCGGCGCGTCCAGCTACAACGTTTCCCATTCCTAAAAACTTTTTGAGTTCGGCATAGGCGATGGCAGAAACGATCGCGTCCATGTCTGGATTTTTGTGTCCGATTACTATTGTTTTCATTCGATTTTGAGCACCAAATAAGAAAGAAGAATGGGTTGTTTGGTAGTTGAAAAAGCTTACAAAACTCCACAAGAGTTTTATGAGTGATGGATGATGAGCAGATCTTTAGTTACAACTAGAAGAAGACAAGTTGTGGTAGGAAGTAAGAGATTCTAATAAGCATGAAAAAAAAAAAAAGCGGGAAGCGCAGGCTCCCGCTTTTTTCGCAACTAACAGCAACAAACAACCAAAACCTAAGCGTAGGCAGAAAAAATTGTTCCTGCTTTTCCGTCGGGTGTCGGCTGGGGCTTAATGTTGGCAGACTCCAGTAGCTTAACTTCCCCTGCGCCTTGGATTTTCATTAAATCTAGTTGTTTTTTAAGAAGCGCAATACTCACATCCTGACCAACCGCTACACCTGATGGAGATGGGGATTGGTTTGCTTGAGGATTTACTCTATTATCAATTATTGTCATAGAACCAATATAGCTGAGATAATTCACTAGGTCAACAAAAAAAATTTGAGGTTTTTAAAATTGGCGCTTGCTGGAACTGTTTTTTGAAAAGAAACATATCTTTTCGTATGAGGAAAATATTTGTTACAGGTGGTGCCGGCTACATAGGAAGTGTCTGTGTAGAGTTGCTTTTGAATGAGGGTTTTGAGGTGGCTGTTTTTGACAATTTGAGCGAGGGACATCGGAGTGCAGTGGATCCAAGAGCTGTTTTCTACGAAGGAGATTTAGGAGATAGAGATGTAGTAAAGCGTGCTTTTGAAGTTTTTAAGCCTGAAGCCGTTATGCATTTTGCTGCAAATGCTTTGGTTGGAGAATCCATGGCAAATCCATCCAAATACTTTCGGAATAATATTTGCTGTGGAATTAATTTATTGGATGTAATGGTCGAGTTTAATGTGCGCCACTTGGTTTTTTCCTCAACATGTGCGACGTTTGGTTTGCCTGATCGTGTTCCAATTGATGAAGAAACACCACAAAAACCAATCAATCCCTATGGAGAGTCAAAGTTGGTATTCGAAAAGATTTTGCGGTGGTATGACGAAATTCATGGAATAAGAAGCGTTAGTTTGCGGTATTTTAACGCAGCTGGGGCTACGGAGCGTTACGGTGAAGACCATCGAATTGAAACCCATCTAATTCCGCTTGTGCTTCAGGTTGCTTTAGGCAAGCGAGAGGCCGTGCATATCTTTGGGACAGATTACGATACCCCAGATGGGACTTGTATTCGTGATTATATCCACATTCTGGATTTGGCGTATGCTCATCTGCTTGCTTTGGGAGTGGAGCGCAGTGCGCAATATAACTTAGGAACAGGAGGGGGAACTTCTGTAAAACAAATAATCGAAATTTGCCGGGAAATCACGGGCCATCCGATTCCAGCTATTGAAAAACCGCGGCGCCCTGGTGATTCGCCCCGTCTTATTGCTTCCTCGGAAAAGATTCGACGGGAGCTTGGATGGGAGCCAAAATTCCAAGATCCGCGGTTGATTGTTGAGAGTGCTTGGAAGTGGCATAAAGCTCATCCTCATGGCTACGGTGATTGATTTTAGCCTTGAAAGTAGATTTTTCTTTTCCGAGAAGCGAAAGTTATGATTGATTTTTTATGGGGATGGAAAAAATATCTTCAAAGGACAAAGAAGTTAACAAATAAGGTGATATATTTATCGTTTTTTGTAAAAAACTTTATCTGAAAGGGAAAAGCAGCGGTTGCCAAAAAGAGGAGTGTTTGGCACGATGAAGTAAGAGAGCAAGCGGTTAGAAAGTAATGAAACAGACATTTACGGCAAGGTTGAATCAAGCGGCAATTGAGGAGCAGTATGAGCGATGGACTCGAGATCCTGCAGCGGTGGATCCGATTTGGAGTGCTTTTTTTGAAGGGTTTGAACTTGGTCTGGCCCGTGAGAGTAGCGATGGTTCGGAGGGGCAACGAGTTGGGACAGTTGCAATGGATAACTCGTGGCAGACACGAGTGGATTCATTAGTTTATGCATATCGTTCACTAGGGCATTCGATAGCGGACTTAGACCCTCTTGGTCTTTTGAAACCAACTCATGACTTGCTGACTTTGAAAGAGTTGGGCTTTACGGAGAGTGACCTAGACCGGCCTGCGGCTTCACGTTTTTACCGCGAGGGACGCGTGATGCCTCTTCGGCAAATGATTTATGAGTTGGAAAAAATTTATTGTGGAACGATAGGTGTGGAGTTTGTGCATATTCAGAACCCAAGAATACGGAGTTGGGTTCGAGATCGGATTGAGAATCGTGGTGAGGCATGGATGAATGATGCGCAACTTCATCGGCAAATTCTGCGTTGCATATTGCGGGCTGAGGATTTTGAACATTTCTTGCATACAAGGTATGTGGGGCAGAAGCGGTTCTCTTTAGAGGGAGGAGAATCTCTTATGGTGGCTTTGGATGGGATTTTGCAAGATTGCGAGAAGCGGGGAGTTTTGGAAATTGTTATGGGAATGGCACATCGGGGACGTTTGAACGTTTTGGCTAATTTTATTGGCAAGCCTTTTGATGTTATTTTTAACGAGTTTCAGGGGCACTTTATTCCTGAATCGGTTGGGGGAAATGGCGATGTAAAGTATCACCTTGGTTATAACAATACACGAGTCTTGCCAAGTGGTTATGAAGTAAGCATACGCCTTGCAGCAAATCCAAGCCATTTAGAGTCGGTGGATCCAGTTGTCCAAGGCAAGGCTCGAGCAAGGCAGCGAATATTGGGTGATACTGTGGAAAGAAAAAAAGTCTTGCCACTTTTAGTGCATGGCGATGCAGCATTTATTGGACAAGGAGTGGTTCAAGAGGTTTTTAATATGTCTCAACTTGCTGGCTATCGAACGGGAGGCACAGTTCACATCGTCGTTAATAACCAAATAGGTTTTACAACTTTGCCAGCGGATGCTCGATCAACTCTCTACTGCACGGATGTGGCCAAAATGATCGAGGCACCTATATTCCATGTGAATGGCGACGATCCGATAGCGGTCTATCAAGTTGCTCAGTGGGCTTTAGAGTTTCGTCAAGAATTTGGGCGTGATGTAGTAATTGATATTTATTGCTACCGGCGTCACGGACACAATGAGGGAGATGAACCGAATTTCACTCAACCCGATCTTTATAATCGGATACGCAATCATCCTAGGGTTTCTGAGATATTCATAAAAAAATGTCTGGAATGGGGGACATTGTCCTTGGAGGAGGCTGACGAGATTCGCGCCGAGATTAACCGGGAATTGGAGGCAGCAATGGCTACGGTTAAGGCTAGCCATAGCACAGAAGTCACTCTTGAACAACAGCTTTTAGGGTCTGCGGCGGTTTTCCAGCCACCTTATTCCCATGAACCTGTGCATACTGCCATATCGGCAGAAATGTTAGCTCATATTGTCAAGGTTCTTACGACTGTTCCTGAAAATTTCCGTGTGTTACCAAAAATTCAGCGAAATTTGCTTGACCGCCGTCGTCAGATTTGGCAAAATGGCGGTCCATACGATTGGGCTTTTGCGGAAGCTTTAGCATTTGCTTCATTGTTATTGGAAGGAACTCCTGTCCGTTTATCTGGACAGGATAGTCGGCGGGGAACATTTAGCCAGCGTCATTCAGTTTTGTATGATGCTTTTACGCGGGAGCGTTATATTCCGCTTAACAATCTTTCCCCAAATCAGGCTACTTTTTGCGTTTATAATAGTCCTCTGTCGGAGTATGCGGTTCTTGGGTTTGATTATGGCTACTCAATGGATTATCCTTCTATGCTTTGCATTTGGGAAGCTCAGTTTGGGGATTTTGCTAACGGTGCACAAATTATCATTGATCAATATATCTCTTCGTCTGAATCCAAATGGGGGCAACCTAGCTCGATAGTATTATTATTGCCCCATGGATACGAAGGGCAAGGGCCAGAACATTCGAGTGCTCGGTTGGAGCGTTTCCTTCAACTTTGCGCAGAGGAGAACATGCAAGTTTGCAATCTAACAACTCCTGCTCAGTATTTTCATGCTTTGCGTCGGCAAATTCATCGTGGTTTTCGCAAGCCGCTTATAATTATGACTCCCAAAAGCTTGTTGCGTTCTGAACTCGCAGTTTCTCGAACAGAGGACTTTACTAATTCCCGTTTTTATGCTATTATTGGTCCGGATGTTCCACCTTCTTCACCAGCTGAGAGAATAATACTGTGTTCTGGAAAAGTTTATTATGATTTGCTCCAATTCCAACGGAAGCACAAATTAGAGACAACAGCTCCAATTGTTCGGATAGAACAACTCTATCCTCTACACTCACACCGTATTCGGGAAATAACTCAACCTTTCGAAGGTAAAGATACCAAAATTATTTGGTGTCAAGAGGAACCGAATAACATGGGAGCTTGGACGTTTATTCTACCTCGGTTGCAACAAATTTTCCAGAAACCGATTCTTTACGCTGGTCGTCCGGAGAGTGCAAGTCCAGCGGTTGGAACAATCCAGGCTCACGAAGCCCAACAGGAAGCTCTTGTTCGCGAAGCTTTTGCAATATAAATCAATCTCGAATACTGTCATAATTTTGCTCATATTATGAAATTTGAAGTCAAAGTTCCCTCTGTGGGCGAATCAATTTCAACGGGGGTTCTCTCTGTTTGGCACAAAAAGAACGGAGAATCTGTTTGTGCTGGAGAAATACTCTTTACTATTGAGACTGATAAAATTTCAACCGAAGTTACGGCTACTGAAACAGGTATTCTGGAGTGCCTCGTTCAAGAAGGGGAAGAAGTAAAAATTGGTCAAATTGTTGCTTATATTCAGCCGGCAGAAGCTTCATCTCCTTCTCCTCAGCAGCCGATGCCAAGTGGGGGACAAAAGCTTTCTGTTACTCCTGCAAAGGGAGATACTTCTTCTCCAGCCACTGTTGAATGTCCTGCTAGCAAGTCATTTGTTCTACCCCCTTCTCCTCCTCCGCCGCCAAAACTAATTGTGGAACCGTTTGAGCCTCAGCTAAAAGCTGCTTCTCGGCCCGACCCGCGGACAACTCGTAAAAAACTCTCCCCCCTACGTCGAAAAATTGCAACGCAACTTGTTGCTGCCCAGCATAATGCAGCAATTCTTACAACTTTTAACGAGTGTGACATGTCGGCTGCAATACGCCTTAGAAAGGAAATGCAGGAAGAATTCCTCAAGCGATTTGGGGTGAAGCTCGGTTTCATGTCGATTTTCATTAAGGCAGTGGTTGACGCCTTGAAGCAGGTCCCGGCTTTAAACTCTCGGATGGACGGGGACGATCTTGTAATCAACCATTACTATGACATTGGGGTCGCTGTGGGGACCGACCGTGGACTAATTGTTCCTGTTCTTCGAGATTGTGATCAGAAGTCCTTTGGCCAACTTGAGCAAGAACTTGCGGATTGTGCTAAACGTGCCCGGGAGGGAAAAATTACCTTAGAGGAATTACAAGGCGGTGTTTTTAGCATTTCTAACGGTGGTGTTTATGGTTCATTGATGAGCACACCTATTTTGAATCCTCCCCAAAGTGGAATTCTCGGAATGCACAAAATACAGGAACGTCCAGTTGCAATTGATGGTAAAATAGAAATTCGGCCGATGATGTATCTAGCTCTTTCCTACGATCATCGGGTGGTTGATGGTAAGGAGGCTGTGACCTTTCTCGTTCGGGTTAAAGAATGCGTCGAAAATCCAGCTAGGATGCTTCTAGGAATTTGAAGAACTCCACTCAAGAGGGGACTCAGACTTTAAATCATTAAAAAGTGGCAACGATCAGCTTCGAAAAATTAGAAATTCCTGGAATCCAAAAACTTGCTTCAGGTAAAGTTCGCGAAATTTGGGACCTTGGCGATTGCTTGTTACTTGTAGCTACAGACCGCATTTCCGCATTCGATTTTATCCTCCCAACGCCAATTCCAGACAAAGGGAAAATCCTTACGAAGCTTTCAGAATTTTGGTTCCATAAACTCGATTTTTTTCCAAACCATTTCATAACCTCTAACCCCAATCATTTTCCGACGGATCTTCTGCCTGTTGCTCCATATATAGCAGGTCGCTCAATGCTTGTGAAAAAAGCAATACCGCTTCCCATTGAGTGTATTGTTCGAGGTTGGCTTACAGGTTCTGCATGGAAAGAATATTTGCAAAGTGGCACTGTTTGTGGGCAAGCCCTCCCCTCTGGCCTCCAACATGCTTCACGGCTTGATTCCCCAATTTTTACTCCAACCACGAAAGCTTTATCTGGCCATGACCAACCCTTGAGTTGGCGTGATTGTCGTTCACTCATTGGTGATGAACTCGCCCATCAGGTTCGAAAAATTAGCATTGAACTTTACGAACATGCCCGCGATTATGCTATCTCCCGTGGGATTGTTATTGCTGACACAAAGTTTGAGTTCGGGCTCTACAATGGCGAATTGATCCTTATAGATGAACTTCTTACACCAGATTCATCACGTTTTTGGCCTGCTGAATCTGTTAAACCAGGGGCTTTTCCGCCTAGTTTTGATAAGCAATTTGTGCGTGATTGGCTCGAATCTTCAGGCTGGAATAAACAACCTCCTCCTCCTTCTCTCCCTCCAGAAATTGTCGAGCGAACGGCAGCCAAATATTCCGAAGCCTATCGTATGTTATGCGAATGAAACTTGTTCGTTTTAAATATGCTCTCCATTCTTTTGGAAATTTAATTTAAAAGATTATTATAAATTTGCGGACCGGTTTTCCTTCTTTTCAGCATATTCCTAATTCTAATTCAGATACAAATTCTAAGTTGCGATACGATAAGGATTCGATTTGGCGTGTTGCGGCTTATCTTCGCAAATACCCTTTTCTTGCTGTAGGAACTCTCCTTGCTGCTGTTGGTAGCACTGTTATGGTTGTTGTTTTTCCCTCTGCAACCCAGAGAATTATTGATCTTGGTATCCGCGGAGGGCAACCACATCTTATTTTTCCACTTGGGGCTTTTTCTTTACTCGCCTTTTTTCTGCAAAATGGGCTTAATTCGTTGCGCATTCTTCTCAACAACCACTTCGAGCAAAAAGTAATTTTTGACATCCGCAGCGAATTATATGCTCACATTCAGCGCTTACCGTTGCGCTGGTTTGATCAACGCGCAACGGGTGACATAATGACACGCTTGGTTGAGGATGTCACTTCCATGGAGCGTGTTTTAATCGATGGTGTAGAACAAGGAATAGTTGCAATCCTTCAGATCGTAGTAGTTGTGGCACTAATGGCTTCCTATGACATCCGACTTATGTTAGCAGCACTCGCCCCAACGCCTTTTTTATTAGCTGGCGCTCTTATCTACACTTTAACTGCCAGAACTCGTTACTCACGTCAGCGAAAAGCCGCAAGCGAATTAAATTCGCTTCTCCATGACAACATAAGCGGTATCCGACAGATCAAAACATATTGTGCCGAAGAGCGAGAGCATTCTCGTTTTAATCGAGCGAGCGACAATTTACGCCGGGCAACATTAGTTGTTATGAAAGCTTGGGCAATCTATCACCCTACGATGGTTTTTTTGGCTTCTTGTGGAGCCCTTTTAGTTGTTGTTTATGGGGGGCATCTCGTTCAAGCTACCCAACTTGACCTTGGTGTGCTCGCCGCTTTCCTTGTGCTGTGTCCGTTTCTTTATGAACCAATTGGCCGTCTTCATATGCTCAACCAGCTAGTTCAAGCTGGACGTGCCGCTGCCGACCGCGTTTTTGATATTTTGGATGCTCCCCCAGAACCTTACTCTGACAGCAGATCATCTGGGAAGGATACTTCGTCCGAAATTGAAGTGAAGGACTCTAGAGTAACACCAGAGAGTTATCCGGAACAATTAATTTTACCCAGACGACTCCTTGGAAAAGTTGAATTTATAAACGTTTTTTTTAGTTATAATCCCGAGATAGATGCTTCACCAACACTTCAGGAAATTAGTTTTTGTGCAGAATGCGGAGAAACAATAGCTCTAGTCGGTCCTACCGGGGCAGGCAAGACGACTTTGGTGAACCTATTAGTGCGTTTTTATGAGTTTACAGCAGGTCAGATTCTTCTCGATGGAATTCCTATACGCCAGTATCCACTTTCTTTTCTTCGTGCAAATATTGGTATGGTTACTCAGGAGAGCTTCCTTTTCAATGGGACTGCTGCGGATAACCTCCGCTTTGGTTTACCTGATGCTACGGAGGACAAGTTATGGCAAGCTTTAGAAGCGGCAAATGCCGCTGATTTTGTTCGCCGGCTTCCGAACGGTTTAGAAACTCCACTTGGTGAACGAGGCGTTCGCTTAAGCGTTGGTGAAAAACAAAGGCTTTCGATTGCTCGCTTGCTCCTTAAAGATCCGCCCATCCTTATTCTCGATGAAGCTACTGCTAGCGTGGATACTGCAACTGAGCGTCTTATCCAGCAAGCCCTCGAGCGTCTCCTGGCTAATCGAACTAGTTTCGTAATTGCCCATAGACTAAGCACTGTCCAAAATGCTTCGCAAATACTTGTTCTAAACCAGGGACGCATTGTTGAACGGGGACGCCATACAGAACTCTTTGCAGCAGGCGGTCTTTATTCCCATCTTTGTCAGGCTAATCTTTTCATTCAAAGATAAATGCATTTTTCATTTCAATGGAATTTTTTTATTAATTTCGACAGGGAATGTCTATCTTAGAGGCCTATAAATAATCGGCGCTAATTTAATCAACTTTTAGATAATTAGTTATGTAAAATCATGTCAAGTTAATTATTAAATAAAGGTTTGATAAACTTAGTCAGATTCAACTTTAACTAATGCGGGCTGCGAGAAGGATTGATTGCATTTTTTAATCATAATAATGTAAAAAAATACATTCTAAATTCTAATTTGGCACAATTATTGCTTCATTTCAGGCGGGGAATGGCAGATATTGCTTACCCAGATAAACAATAACCAAAGAATAATTAGGAAATCAAAAAACTATGAAGCTAATCAAGTTGAACAAAAGCATTCTCTTAGCAATCACTGCAGCACTTGTTCCATGTTCTGCATTTGCAGGAACTCCAGTCAAGGCATCAAAAGAAGTAACGCCTCCTGTCGAGGAGAAGGAGAAATCCGTCGTGTCTGGGTGGATTTCTTTCGATCTGAATAGTCACTTCATGTCTTATGGACTTGATGTATGGGCAGCAGGGAACTCCTGGCGAAAGGGAACTTTTAACCCCTCTCTCGAGCTTTCTTTAGCTTTGCCAGTTGAAGGACTTTCTGCTATCGTAGGAACATTCTGGGACATCAATAACAATGCCACTAGTAATATCGGGAAATACATTCAAGAAGTAGATGTTTGGGCGGGCTTAAGTTATACCTGGAAAGAATTTAGCACAACCGTGCTCTACCAAGCATGGAATTATGCTTCGCAAACTGAAAGTGTGCTTGATGTTATTCTCAAATATGCAAATAATACTTTCCTAAACCCAGCATTAACTATTCACACTCGTATGAATGCCTCTCTTGAGGGACCTGGAGGTGATGGTCCAGGGAATGCGGGTGTCTTCTTTGTTCCCAATCTAAGTTATAACTGGAAAATTTGGGAATTAACAATAACCCCAAGTGCCGCAATGGGTTTCTGCACAACTGACTTTCACGGCGCCGATGGTGGGTATGCTTACACTGCACTTGGTGTCGCAGCAAGCGTCCCAATTCCCTATTTGCCTGGTAACTGGGAACTACATGGTAGCGTGACTTACTACAATACAAACAAGGATGTAATCCCTACAAATCCTGATGATAATTTTCTAACTGCAAATGTTGGAGTAAAACTTTCATTCTAAACAAGGAAGGCATAATTACAAAGTATGAAAATTAAATCGTTAATCTCTTTCCTAGCGATTGCCATTTTTGCTGCAATTATACCTTCTTTTGCTGCTGATAAAGTAGTTAAAGTTGGTGTATTGCACTCCCTCAGTGGGACAATGGCAATAAGCGAGACCAGTCTGCGGGATGTCTTACTTTTTGCCTTTGATGAAATTAATAAAAGCGGTGGAGTTCTCGGCCATAAGATTGAACCAATCGTGGTTGATGGAGCATCCAACTGGCCTCTCTTTGCTGAAAAGGCAAAGGAATTACTGGAAGTTCACAAAGTTCCAGTGGTTTTTGGTTGTTGGACATCTGTAAGTCGTAAATCCGTTTTGCCGGTTTTCGAGAAAAATAACGGCTTGCTATTCTATGCCGTTCAATACGAGGGAGAGGAATTATCTCCCAACATATTCTACACAGCAGAGGCTGTTAACCAACAGGCTACCCCTGCAGTGGATTACCTATTGGAGATGGGTAGGAAAAAATTCTATCTCCTTGGTTCCGATTATGTCTATCCCCAAACAACCAACTTAATCCTACTCGAATATCTTCTCTCCAAAGGAATTCCCATAGAGAATATTGGTGGTGGCCTCCGTAAGGATAGTAAAGGGAATGTAATCTCAGCGGGCAAGTATGTTCCTTTTGGTCATACGGATTTCCAGCAAATTGTTGCTGAAATTAAACAATTTGCTGCTTCTGGCGATGCTTGTGTCATCAACACGATCAATGGTGATTCCAACGTTCCTTTCTTCAAGGAGTTTGCTGCATCTGGTTTAACTGCAGAGGAATGTCCTGTTGTGTCGTTGAGCCTTTCGGAAGATGAATTCCGGAGCCTCCCGACAAAAGACCTTGTCGGTCATTTGGGGGCTTGGGCTTACTTCATGTCACTGGATACTCCCGAAAATAAAAAATTCAAAGAGAACTTCTTCGAATGGCTTAAAACAGCAAACGTTCCAGGGATAGAACGCCAAAATCGTGTGACTTGTAGTCCGATGGTCCTCTCTTACTCAAGCGTTTATCTGTGGAAGGCTGCTGTAGAGAAAGCGGGAAGTTTTGAGGTTGATAAAGTCCGCGCCGCTCTTGAATCAGGTGAGATAACGTTCCTCGGTCCAAATGGTCTGAATACGATGCTTAAAAACCATCATACTAAGAAAAACGTCTATATTGGTGAAACAAAAGCTGACGGTCAATTTAAGATCCTTCGTCAATTCGAGCAGGTCGTCCCCGAACCCTTCCTAAAGGGAACATTTTTGAAGAAGTAATCAGCACGCGGGAGAACAATAGGGGAGGGGATTTCTTCCCCTCCCCTTATTTTTCATAAGGTTTAAAAAAACTCACTGGATCGTATTCCTATTCAATGGCCCAGCTAATAATAAATTCTTTTTTGAAACTTTTCTCCTATTTCGCTCAGTTCAATTATTACTTTTTATCACACAGGTCGCTTGTTCTATCCTCTCTTTTGCTGTTCGTGCTGGTATTCCAATTATATGCAAGCAGCGATGATCAATTACGACAATCCTCAGCTCGTTCGGCGATTCTAAAAGCAATTTTAGCTCCTGAAGAAAAGCAACCCGAACTTGTCGAAGCTCTTGCTCAAAATCTTCATCCAGTGCTTGGTCCAATACTTGAAGCTTGGCAAAAGGGAGATTTGTTTATTCTTGATTTAAACGGAAAACTTACCCCGGTAATACGCTTACCAGACTCCCAACTCCAACTAGTTGAAAATGCCCAATCTCTTCCGATAGCTCAACTACCTGAAAATGCCCGCCCCCTCGAAACTACCGGTAAACTTCGTCGTGCGATGCGTATCATTCTCGATCAGCTTGCTCTCGCAGATCCATCCCCTGAAATTCGTGAAAACGCCGTCCTCAAGTTGGGAATGAGACAAAACCTCCAATCATTGCCAATTTTAGAACGTCTCAAAGAGCAGGAAGAGCATCCAAAAGTAAAAATTGCGATCCTCGATGCCATTTCATTAATAAATCTTAATTCTCCAGATACGACTACTAAAATCAAAGCTTTATCTCATTTCGAAGCTCGGGCGCCAATTTTTGCCCGAGACTCAATCCAAAAAATATTAGCAGATTCTTCAATTTCACCCGCTGTTCGAGATGCTGCCAACAAAGCGATGAAAGCTATCGAAAGAAGGATTTTTTGGACCGATTTCTTTGGAACTGTATTTCGCGGTATTAGCTTAGGTTCTGTTTTATTGGTTGTTGCTATTGGTTTGGCGATAACTTTTGGCTTAATGGGTATAATTAACATGGCTCACGGAGAAATCATGATCATTGGGGGCTATACGGTTTTTGTTGTTCAATGTCTCTTTGGAACAGGATTGGCATTGGCTCCTTTTGGCTTTTCTTTTAATCTTCCAGGCCTAGGTCTTGATCCAGCTTCCAACCTTTACCAGGCTTATTTCCTCATCTCATTACCCATCGCTTTTCTTATAAGTGCTATAGTTGGACTAATACTAGAACGTGGCATAATCCAATTCCTTTATCAACGCCCGCTCGAAACGCTTCTTGCGACATGGGGGATTTCTTTAATTCTTCAACAACTCTTTCGACTCATCTTCGGACCTGCAAATATACCTGTTACTGCACCTGCTTGGCTTACAGGTAGCTATGTTGTTGAAGGGGTTATCATGAATTACAACCGCATTTTTGTTATCTTTGCTGCTTTTGTGATTTTGGTAGCAACGTGGCTTCTACTCGCTCGAACTCCCTTGGGTCTCCTGATACGTGCTGTAATTCAAGATCGTTCAACTGCAGCTTGCATGGGGGTTTCGACAGGTAAAGTAAATTCCTTAACTTTTGCTTTTGGTTCCGGCTTGGCAGGGGTTGCAGGGGCACTCCTTGCTCTCTTGGGTAATATTGGCCCGTCAACAGGACAGACTTATATTGTGGACGCTTTTATGGTTGTTGTCCTTGGCGGCGTTGGCAACTTGGCCGGAACAGTTCTTTCTGCACTCGGTATTGGAACACTTGACCAAATACTCCAAATCTCACTTCGTAATCCTGTAATTGGTAAGGTGCTTGTGCTTGTTGGAATTATTCTCTTTCTCCAATGGAAACCTTCAGGCTTGTTCACCATTCGCTCACGTTCTCTTGATGAAGGTTAACTTGACAGAAAAATTTAACTTCAATCGTTATCTCCATGAGCGATCGCTTACCTAAAGTAGAAATCTTCTTTCTCCTCATTCTAAGTGCAGTTCTCATTTTTGTAATCCCCATACTCAATTCTGCTGTTCCTACTGACCATCCTTTCTACATTAGTAATTATCTCGTGAATCTTTTAGGGCAATATTTTTGTTTGGCGATTGTAGCAGTGAGTCTTGACTTTTTATGGGGATATACCGGTCTCCTTAGTTTGGGACAGATGCTCTTCTTTAGCCTAGGAGGATACGCTTTCGGTATGCATCTAATGCTCATGATAGGACGCCTCGGACAATACAAGAGTGACCTGCCTGACTTCATGGTTTTCCTTGGTTATAACAAACTTCCTGATTTTTGGGTTCCCTTTTATAGTTTTTGGTTTGCTGCAGCTGCTGCACTTTGGGTCCCAGGGCTCCTCGCTTTTCTCTTCGGATGGTTGGCGTTTCGTTCTCGCATCCGCGGAGTGTATTTTTCAATCCTCACCCAAGCCCTTACTTATGCTGCTTGTTTGCTATTTTTTCGCAACGAACTTTCTATGGGGGGGAACAATGGTTTTACAGACTTCAAATTTATTCTTGGGAAACCAATCAATTCTCCCGATACCCAACGCGCTCTTTATGTTGCATCTGCACTTTCCTTGATACTCACATACCTTTTACTTCGAACACTTACGCTTACGAAGTTTGGAAAAGTCCAACGAGCGATTCGCGATAGTGAAAATCGTGTCCTTTTTTCCGGTTATGCTGCTGCAAATTATAAACTGTTTGCCTTTACTCTTGCTGCTGTAATTTCGGGTCTTGCTGGCGCTCTTTACGTTCCTCAAGTCGGAATAATAAACCCAAGCCAAATGGAACCTTCTCGTTCTCTTGAGGCAGTCGTTTGGGTTGCGGTTGGTGGACGCGGCACTCTCTACGGTCCGGTGATTGGTGCAGTTGGCGTTAACGCACTCCGAAGCTGGGCCACAATTTCTTTGCCTGCTTACTGGCCCATTTTGCTTGGTTCACTCTTCATTCTCGTTGTTCTTTTTGCACCTCGAGGCATTGCTGGTTTTCTGGAATTCCTTGCTGGCAAGGTTCTTACAGCTTCAAGGCCTATTTTACCCAACACACAAATTTTTACCAACTCATCCCTCCCGAAAACATCTAGCCCAAATCCATCTGGGCAGGAAAGCCAAAAAACTTAAAAAGGAATAATTCAAGTAAGAAAAGTTGAAAGAAGGATGAAACGTGAATTTCTCCTCGTAGCCGAGGGCCTTACTAAATCCTTTGATGGCTTCAAAGCCATAGATAATATTAACTTTTACCTTGACCGTGGCGAATTGCGAACTATCATTGGTCCGAACGGCGCAGGCAAAAGCACTTTTCTCGACCTTATCACGGGCCGCACTCGGCCTGACTCGGGCACGATTACTTACCGGGGCAATCCTATCACTCGCCTACGCGAATACGAGATTTACCGCCTAGGCATTGGCCGCAAATTCCAAACTCCTAGCATTTATGCTCACCATACAGTCTTTGAAAACCTCCTTCTCGGTCTTAAAGGTCCACGGGGTGTCTTCTCTTCGATTTTTCATCGCATATCCAGCTCAGAAAAAAACCGAATTGCTGAAGTGCTCGAAATTATTGGCCTTACTGAAAAAGCTCATATTCCTGCAGGCCTGCTTTCCCACGGCCAAAAACAATGGCTCGAAATTGGTATGCTTCTCGCTCAAGAAGCAGAACTTCTCCTCCTTGATGAACCTGCCGCCGGAATGTCCGATGAAGAAACTGAAAAAACCGGCAACCTTTTACTCACCCTTGCAGGTGGTCACACCCTTATCGTCATCGAACACGATATGACCTTTATTCGTCGGCTTGCCTCGCGTGTTACTGTCCTCCATCAAGGCCGCATCCTTTGCGAAGGTTCTTTTGAACACGTTCAAAACGACCCCCGTGTTCAAGAAGTTTATTTAGGTCGTAAACATCGTGCTCACAATCAGCCGAATTCGTGAAACCATGCTCCGAGTTGAAGATCTCCACGTATCGATTGGTGGCTCTCGCATACTTAGGGGGGTTACCTTCCATGTTCCTAAAAACTCGATTTTCTGTATAATGGGTCGCAATGGTGTAGGCAAAACTACTACACTCAAAACTTTACTTGGGCTCTACCGTCCAACTTCTGGGCGCATTGTTTTCAAAGATCAAGACATTACCCACTTTCTCCCAGAGCAACGTGCCCGTCTCGGCATCGGATACGTGCCCCAAGGACGATGTATCTTCCCTCACCTTACTGTCCAAGAAAATCTTCTTATCGGAGCCATAGCTCAAGGCAAATCCTTCCAGCATACCCTAAAACGTATTCACTCCCTTTTTCCAATTCTTTATGATTTTCGAAACCGAAAGGGAGGTATGCTTTCTGGCGGCCAGCAACAACAACTTGCTATTGCGCGCGCGCTCATGACTGATCCCGACCTCCTTGTTCTCGACGAACCCACAGAAGGTATCCAACCCAACATCATTGACCAGATTGGGGATACTATCAAACTCCTCCAACGAGGTTCACATCACGATGAAATCGGCCTTCTTACCCAAATCTCTAGTTTAATCAAAAAACAGCGTGCTACGGCACAAGCCCATTTAGTTGACTCCCTTGATGAACTCCATCAACTCGTTATTTCTCTCGAACGTTCCTATCCTCAAACAAAGCGTGAGGATTATCTCCACCTTGCACAACTTTTTGCTCAGGTTCGTTCTCTTTGCCCCAGTGATGGTTCCTCTCTTGGCGAACAAATTGCGGAAGCAATTGCAAAACTCCACGCCGAAAAACGAGTAACTATACTTCTCGTAGAGCAATACCTCGACTTTTGTCGCGAAATCGCTGACCAATTTGCTATCCTTGACCGCGGCACCGTTGCCGCCAAAGGTCACATTACTTCTTTGACGGATCAAATTATAAAAGACTATCTTGCTGTCTAATTCAATATTTTAAACCTTAATTTTTTGAGCTAAAAGTTAGCTTCCCTTTTAGCCCGCCAGGTTCTTGCTACCACTGGATACGTTCGGCTTTCGATCTTGGTCCGCTTGTTCTAGTAATTTTTATCATCCGCATAAAGCCCGGTTCCTGTTTTCGAACCTTGGAACTTTTATTTGCCCAGACCAAGCTCGGCTTTTACTTCAATGTATTGAAATTCCTCCGCTCCGCATGGAATTCCATTACCGAAAACGCACTGGCTATTCTTCAATTCTCTAATAATATTTTAGAGTGGAGTGGATGCGCTGTCCTAGCTTATCTCCTGATCCAAACTATCAACAAAACCTCCGTTATCGTAACGATAGAATGGTGCAAGGGTCGTTTTTGGCACTCAAGGTGGAGCTTAATGCAAGTTATGTTTATAGAGCGCCAAAATCGCATTTCCCTCACTGAAAATGTTGGTAATGCCAAAAGCTTAACCATTCATACATCCAAAACTAACCGCTTCGTAGCTTGAAGATGAACAAAAAAGTTTAAGCAACATGACTCCAGAACTTGTCCGCCCTTCTAACCTAGCGAAGAAATTAACGTTATCCTTGCGAGCCTTAAATTAAACTGGCTTAAATGGTTGTTTATAGCTAATTTACATCTTAACCACATTCCTCCGGATTACTACTTCAACAAATTTTTCTCACCTCGGATCTACCTCTGATTCCAACCAGTTGCCATCAAGTTCGGTTTTGCCCGGTTGTCAACTTGCTTACCAAACTAGAGGGGAACTTGATTCAAACAAAGACAAAACAACACTCCTGTTCCCACAATACCTCATGCCATTATGTTACTGTTTTCAACAATACCGATCCTCAAGTTGGTTAACTATGGAGAAAGGATTGGAAGATTGGATGATGGGTTTATTTTGTCGAACCAAGAAAAATCTAGATAATAGAATCTACTTTACAATATGCTCGACTTACCTCTGAGATTCGTTGGGAGCAAATGGCTCTTTAAAATTAGAATTGATGTTTACCAACGGCTCTCCCTTTCCACTAATTTCGTTATCTGATAAGTTGAGTTACAAAACCAATTGATTCATGGGTTGGTGTTTTTACATATCCATCGAGTTATGCGAAAGATTAACAGGTGTGCTCTTAATATTCTATAAGTATGTCATTTATACAATACTTCCTCGTGCATACAATTCCAAATACTTGCAGTCTATAACTAACTGCCCTTCAACGTGATTATATTTTCGAACAAATCTAAGCTATCTAAAACGATACAGAGTTTGGGGTGATGGCTATTACCCTTGGCGTGGTTTCACTTGTGCACTTGCACTTACTAGAATAATTGCACATAAAGTTTTTTTAGCTTAAACCACATTTTTAAAAATAACGCGTTCAAGTATCAAATAAGCCTACCAAGTGACCATCTTGGTTGTTATAAAAACTAAGAATGCCGAATCTTGTATGGTGCATCAAGGTTTAAAATCTTTCTCTTGTTTTAATGCCGATTTTTATTTTCATATCCTTTTAGCCTGGCGAAGATTTGATCTTGCTACTGCAAGGAATGCTGAATTCTTACAATTTAGTTTTAGGCGATTTTCTAACTTCACTTCCCTAATCTGCTCATTTGCTTTTGATGTCTCCTTTTGTTCCGAGGAGCAAAAGAAAATTTCCTATTTTCTCCAACAAGCATTAGCACCAGTTATTTTCATTCGTAGGAACTGCACCAGAGGCCAAAACATCTTTTTCCTCGAGCCTCACTCGAAAAAAGCTTCTGACCGAGCAGCAAAATCGGCCAACTCAATAGTTGGTTCCGATCATTTTTCATTCGAAACCTTAATTTTTCCATCTTAATTCATGCTCAAAAAAGTTCTCCTTACAAATATCGTTTCTGGCAAAACGGTAGAAGTTTTCGTTGAAGCAGACTCTGACGAACGTGCAATCCTTGCTTCGGGCAAAGCTCCAAATGAAACTGCAAAAGTCCAAGATGTTTCTGGGATCGACGAGTGGTTGATAAAAACTACTAGCTCCAAACCCTCGCTCGATGAACGCGTTGCTTTTTTTGCGGGTCTTGCTCGATGCCTAGACCGGAATATTTCAACACTCAAAAGCCTCCAACTCATAGCAGGTCAGATGAAATCTCCCCGCTATCGCGGGGCGATTGCGGAAATTGCATCCGACATTTCAAGTGGCGACCGCTTTAGTGATGCATTAGCCAAACACCCCGATCTCTTCTCTGATGAGACTCTTGCGCTTGTCCGAGCAGGCGAAGAATCCGGTCGCCTCTCAGAAATCTTTTACCAGATCGCAAATTCTCAGAAAAAAACTCTTCGCATTCTCAAAAAACTTAAATCTGGACTTATTTATCCAGCAATAGTGCTCGTCCTTGCTGTTGTTGTAGTGATTGTCATGAGTTTTACTCTCGTCCCTGCCATTTCCAAGCTTTACAGCTCAATGAACGTCAAGCTCCCTCTAGCGACGATAATCATGATAGGCTTCTCCAATATTCTTCTCAAGCAGCCGTGGCTAGCGATTCTACCTTTTGTTGGTCTTTATTACTTTTTTAAAAACTGGGGGAAAATTTACTCGATCCCATCAGTCCAAAAATTCTTCGTTGGGCTTCCTACGGTCGGAAAAATTCTTCAAAAAGCCGCTGCGACAGTTTGCTTCCGAGTGCTTGCTACCTTGTTACAGGCGAATGTCCGTATTCTAACAGCCCTTGAAATTACTGCTGCTAGTGCCCCTCTTATTGACTACCGTGAGTTCTTTCTTAGAGTCCGCGTCCATATTTCAGAAGGTTCTTCACTTCCAGAAGCTTTTCTTCAGGAATCTCATTGGCTGGGTTCCGATGGCCGCATTATCTCTGCTCTTGTCCAAATTTCTGCAGAAACGGGATCCGCAAACGAACTCCTTGAGCAACTTGCATCTGATTACGAAGAAGAACTCGATAATATCTCCAACCAAATTGATAAAATTATCGAGCCATTTACACTCGTAACTATGGGGGCAATCGTTGGATTTCTTATTTACGCAATCTATGGCCCTATTTTCAACCTCAGCAATGTCGTATTACCAAAAAAACCCGGCCAACAACCTCCTGCCGCTCAAGTGCCTCGTTAATTCGAGTGATTTTCATTTTCTTTCAAGCATCATCACAATACTCTTGTTTTACCAATATTCTTAACCAGACATTGCCCGAATATCTCATCCTCTTAATTTTTGTCTCTGGAATTTGCTAAGGCTAATTCTTACTATTACACAAACATTTCTGCCATGAGTTCTCACTCCGACCTTCATTTTGACGTTTCTTATGTCTCTAAACTCGCGCGCATAGCTCTCTTGCCAAGCGAAATCAACGAATTCCAAAAACAACTTGATCGTGTTCTAGAACATGTAAACCAAATTTCTTCGCTTAACCTCGAGAATGTTGAGCCGACTGCCCATGCACACCCAGTCTTCAATGTCATACGACCTGATGAACCCCAAGCAGGCCTTCCAAAGGACCAAGCACTTGCTAATGCACCTCGGCAAATCTCGGGATTATTCGCCGTTCCTCGTGTGATTGAATAAGAGATAATGGATAATAGATATGGAAATCGTCAATTTAACACTCTACGAATTACGTCAGAAAATTCGCGATGGGGAGCTTTCAGTTTGTGAAGTTTTAGAAGCCTTAGGTGAGCGAATTGCAGCAACTGACTCCACTGTTGGTGCTTATTTGGATTACAACATCGAGAGAGCTCTCTCTGAAGCCCGTAATGTTGACCTTTCCCTTCCTCTTGGAGGATTACCAATTGCAATCAAAGATAATATTAATGTGAAGGGGGAACTTTGCACTTGTGCATCTAAAATTTTGACTGGCTACCGAGCTCCATACGATGCAACCGCTATCGCTCGACTTAAATCCGCCGGAGCGATACCTTTTGGCCGCCTCAATATGGATGAATTTGCAATGGGTAGTTCCACGGAAAATAGTGCTTATCAACTGACTCGCAATCCCTGGGACCCTTCTCGTATTCCTGGGGGGTCCAGTGGGGGGAGTGCGGCTTCTGTTGCTGCGCGTTCCGCTTTTGCGGCTCTTGGCTCCGATACAGGTGGTTCCATTCGCCAACCTGCAGCTCACTGTGGATGTGTAGGACTGAAACCATCCTATGGTCGAGTTTCCCGCTATGGACTTGTTGCCTTTGCTTCCTCTCTTGATCAAATTGGGCCTCTTGCCCGTTCCGTGCGAGATTGTGCTCTTCTCCTGAGTGTTATTGCAGGGCATGATCCAGCCGACTCTACTTCGCTCGATGCTCCTGTTCCGGATTATACTGCCAACTTACGTGAAGACCTCCGAGGTATACGCCTTGGAATACCCAAAGAGTATTTTTCAGAGGGTATAGATTCCCACGTTCGTTCGTGTATTGAAACAGCTCTCCAGCATTGTAAGGAACTTGGTGCTGAGATTGTTGAAATTTCTTTGCCGCATACTCCCTATGCGATTAGCACTTACTACATTATTGCTCCAGCCGAGGCCTCTGCAAACCTTGCCCGCTTCGATGGAGTCCGTTATGGCTATCGCACAGCAAATCCCGCTGACATATCAGAGCTTTATTTTAACACTCGAGCGGAAGGTTTTGGTTCCGAGGTCAAACGCCGGATCATCCTCGGCACCTACGTTCTTAGTTCTGGTTATTACGATGCTTATTACCTCCGCGCTCAAAAAGTTCGCACGCTCATTCGCCGCGATTTTGAGCAAGCCTTCCAGTCCGTTGATGCCATTGTTTGTCCAACTTCTCCTGAGCCAGCTTTCCCTATTGGTGAACGCACAAGCGATCCACTGAAGATGTATCTCTCTGACATTTTTACAATCTCTGCTAATCTCGCTGGCATATGTGCTATTAGCGTTCCCTGTGGTTTTGCCCAAATAAATGGAAAAAAGCTTCCAGTTGGTCTCCAATTTCTCTGCAATTTTCTTGAAGAGCAGAAGCTCTTGTCAATAGCCAATGCTTACGAAGTAACAACTCCTTGGAGCCGGCAAAGTCCTCCGATTTAGCGTTCAGTCTTTTTCTACTTTTAATGATTATCAGCTTTCGCTCAAAGGAGCAATTTTATCCGTTTTTCCAAATTAGTCTATGTTAGTGTGATTTATTCCTAGAGAAGGTTTTATTGTGATAAGGATGGAAATAAAACAACTAAAGATTTTTTTCTACAATAACTTATTTTCTTTTCGCTTATTTTTATTAGGATTTATTGGAATTCTTCCGTGGATAGCAAAAGATTTTTACCAACTTCCCGTTCTTGCTTTTGATAATTTCACTGATTCAGTTTTTTATCCTTCCTATGCAACAAATTTTTCAGAGCTTGTTCTTCGGTATGGTTTTA
The DNA here is from genome assembly GCA_026418675.1 of Chthoniobacterales bacterium. Taxonomy (GTDB): domain Bacteria; phylum Verrucomicrobiota; class Verrucomicrobiia; order Chthoniobacterales; family DYNR01; genus JAOAAX01. Next base: position 33,911 of record JAOAAX010000012.1, read on the forward strand.
TTTACTATGCGATGCGATTTGGGGTTATTTTTCCGGATGCTTTATTTTTTTGGTTTTTTGGAAATCCTGACGGAATAATTCTTTTACGAATGACTTTACAATCAATTCTGTTAATAATAATCTTTTTATACTTTGAGAAGCAGGGTGGAATTCTATTAGGAGTATTAGCTGTAGTCATTTGGTGGGCAAATCCCGTCTCTTTACGAGCATTGTGCACGACCTATCTTGATTCGCTGGCAATGCCTTTTTTTTTAGTGGGTGTTTTGCTAACTGCTTGGCCGAAAGCTAAGTGGTGGATGGGGCTCACTTCAGGAGTTTTGTTGTCCTTTTGTGCATCTGCTCACCTTTACCTTTTGGTTCTTATACCTCTTTTCTTCCCTTTTGTTCTTGCAAGTCGCTGGAATGAGGGAAAGAGTGGACTCAAAACCCTCAACTGGGTTATAATTGGTGCTTTTATTACTTGGATCTCGGCATGGGCATATTATCGTGAAGTTTGGGGGATTGTCGATCTGTGGGCACCTACAAAAGAAGTGATGAAAGATTTATCAGAAGGACTTGCAAATGTTTGGAAACGTTCGATCTCAGATGTTGTTTCAACTACTCCCGCTTGGTTATCACCATTTCCTATCCTCCTTTGTATGATTTTTTTTCTCAAGAACGGAGGAATTCTACTCCGCGGGGCATGGATTACTTTAGGGCTATCTGCTGGCTTCTTCTGGGTTGGAGATTTATTAGGTGGAGCTTATGCTTTGTCTATGCCTTACTATTTTTCGTTTCTTTTTCCAGCGGTTTTTCTAGCTAATGCAAGTTGTTTTTCGTTTATAATGAATTATAAATTATTATCTCACTATTCAAGAAAATATTTCCTTTTAACTTTTCTTTTTATCATCACAGGTTTTCTTGCCAGTAGTTTTTCGCTTGCTAGGATCGAGAATTCTTTGTTTAGTTCGCTTATTTCTATATGCTTTGTTTTATTTGTTTGCATTTTTGCGTTTATTACTTTTAGGAAATTTCAATCAAAATTTTTATTTTTTCTTGTAGTTTCTATATATTCTGCGTGGGGATTAATTCTTGCTACTCCTTTCTATTCCCAATTTTTAGGAGACTACAAACGAATCCACGGGCATGAAACATGGCAGCCAGTCCTCGTGCAAAAACTTTCTCAGTTGATTCCTCCTGCCAAGTTTGATTCACGGATTATCCGTTTTTGGTATGATGATTCCGAACCTGGGCTGCTGCGAATGGTGCAAAGTTCCAATCTTCATACATTTAGTATGCTAAAGAAGTTAGACGGAACTATCGTTAATTTTCGTCCTCTTTCAAAATTGGATATTATGCAAATTAACGAAACGGGGGTTGAACTTATAATTGCTTTAGATGAGGATTCAACTCGGGTATATCAGGTTGCCGCTTCGGTTCCTCGCGCTGACAGTTCTTGGGAAATGCGAGGGAGTGGTTCCTTTTACAGCGGCAAAAAGGGTTTTTGTTACGTCATGCTTGTTCGTAAGCAGCCAGCTTTTGCTCCTCTTTCGAAGCCAATCCCGCTGTTTTGGCAACAACTTTCTTCTGCCTATTGTAGCGAACTGCCCGAAGATGCTAAATTTTTAGTTTCACCACCCAAGAAATGGTTTTTAGCTGGAGTTGCTGAAATTCCAAATTCAGAAGAAGGGGGAATTCTGCTTTTTGAAGGGAGAGTTCTTTCCGGGAGATTTCGCCTTCTCTTACAGGATGCAGAGGAAAAAGCCTTGAGCTACGCCGAAATTTGGCCGACCGAAAAAGAATGCCAAAAGTTTTTCTTAATTCCCAAGAATCAACAGAAACTTTCTCTCTTGTTGGTTAATTTATCGCCCAACGGTTCTGTTTCAAAAATTATAATTACAAGAACTGAATATTTAAAATTTTAGATTTCTGTTGTTTTACAAAAATTTTTCTCAGAACAGTAGATAAGTTTGAGAATCTATGCGTTTTGTGCAAACAATCTTAAATTTAGATTCCTCCAGAAGGTTATTGAGTTTAATGGCTTCTTTAAGGTTTTCATGAACTTCGAGTATGATACGTTCTACCCGTTTTAAAAATTCGGATTCTTCTTCAAAGAATTGAACTTCAGCTCATTCAATGTCAATTTTTAAGAGATCGCAACGAGTTGATCCAAAGTGCGATTCCCATACCTTGTTTAAATTCAAGCAGGGAACAAACACAGATTCGCACCTATCATTGCCTTGTCGCTTCTTCATTATTTCTACCAAACCTGCTCCCACACCTGTTGAAGGAATTAAAAACTCGGTTTCTTTTTTGCCAATTCCAGCTCCAATTGCACCATGGATAATTGTGAAATTTTTTATATCGTTTTTCTGAAAAAGTTTTTGAATGTAAGAAATTAAGTGTGGATTGGCTTCGACAAGGAGCCCTCTTAAATTAGGCCTAGAATTGGCAGCTAACCAAAGGGAAAACAATCCGCGATTGCAACCTAAGTAGGCAAAAGTTTCTAATTTCGATAGATCAAAAACACCATCGTAAATCTTCTGATGGAAAATTTCTTTTTCAACGAGCCAGTTTTCAAGTTAGTCAATTGTGAAGGAAAATTTCCCGAAACGTCGTTGGGTAGGAAAAACTCGAAAATAAAAGTCCAAAACTAGATGAACGCGTAGCGGCTTTAGGAAATAGATAAAATTAGGATTAGGCATCGACATTAAATTAAAATTTCCTCGGGATAAAATCCCGTGGATTAGCGATTTCGACTGCTTTTTCACTTTGTTGGAGCAAGTGGAGCAAGTAAAGGCCATTCTGTAGTGCGAGTTTGGCGGCATTTTCGTCCACGACCCTGTCCGCAATAGTGCCATACAGGATTCGATCGGCGACCATTGAGTCTAGGAGCTTTACCTTTTGCGTGCATTCGAGGTGTCGTTCGTCGTCCTCCACAGTAACCCGGCTTTTCCATTCTACGGAAACCGCTTCTTTTTGATAAATCATGATCATGTCCACTTCAGCACCATCTTCTGCGCGCTTAAATCGAACATGTTCACAGAGTTCGTGAACTTCGAGCCGCTCTCCTTTGAACAGCTTAATGAGGGCTGGTTTTACCATTTCCTCGACGAATTCGCCGAGAAGATTTCCAAAAACGTTAAAACGTTTCGACAAACTCTCAACCGTTTGTTTCAATTCCCGAATCTGTTTGCCCGTTCCCTCTGGAACTTTTTATATTTTTTGTCCGTTTCTAGGAATATTTTATGCGTTTTCCAGAATTTTCCGTTTGTTTCTTAGAACTTTCTGTTAGTTTCCTGAAAAAGTTTTTTTTGTTACACAAAACATTACCCTTGTTTTACGAACAATCTGGCGAGATTTCAAGAAGGTTTGTTGTAGGAGCCACCATGCTTTTTCAGAGTTGACCGAATCTTGCATAAAAGATAAATTAAAAAAAGTATTTTTCGTTCTGTCAATAAAGTTGTGATAGTTTCTAGTGAAAAAATTTTTTTTGTTTGTTATTTTTTGTTAACAAAAATCTTGTAGTTCGTTTTAATTTGTATAAAGATGTTAAATTGAAACTAACGTAAAGTAGGTATTAAGGGAGGGAATGGGGGAGAGAAATTAACAAAAAGATTTTTCGTAAGTTGCTTTTTTATTTTAGAAATTTTAGGAAGTTAACAGGTTGAAAGGGAAGATGATTTTGTTGCGGCGCGTCGGCGTTCATTTGCATCGAGAATTTTTTTGCGGAGCCGAAGGTTTTTGGGAGTGACTTCCAAGCATTCGTCTTCTGCGAGGAATTCTAGGCATTGTTCGAGACTCATTTTGAGAGGAGGTTCCAGCTGAATTCCTTTACCTTCTCCTTGGCTACGGATGTTGGTTAACTTTTTGGTTTTACAGGGATTGACAGGGAGGTCACCAGGGCGAGAATTTTCTCCAATGATCATCCCCTCGTAAACTTCTTCGCCAGGGCCGATAAAGAGGCGGCCGCGTTCTTGGATGCTTTCTAGGGCGTAGGACGTGCTTATCCCCTGCTCGACTGCAACTAGGACACCGGTTATCCGGTTGGGTATTTCCCCTTTGAATGGGGCATATTTTTTGAAGAGATGACTTGAAATTCCCTGCCCTCGCGTGAGATTTACGAATTCGGATTCGAAACCAATTAAACCGCGGGTTGGGATTGTGGCTTCGATGTAAACATTTGCCGCGTTGTGGTCCATGCGGATGATTTCTGCTTTTCGTCTTGTAAGCAATTTCAAAGTTTCTCCCAAGAAATCTTGGGGGAGATCGAGATAAAGGGTTTCATAAGGTTCATAGAGTTCTTGAGCTTCGTTGCGGACTAAGATGACTTCCGGTCGGGAGATCAAGAACTCAAACCCTTCACGTCGCATTTCTTCAGCAAGGATAGCGATTTGCATTTCGCCACGTGCTTTCAATTCGAAGGCTCCGGGTGTATGAGTTTCTACTGCTTGGAGGGCTACATTGGTTCGCATTTCTCGTTCTAGCCGTTCCCAGATTTGACGAGCGGTTAAGAATTTACCCTCTTTCCCGGCAAGTGGAGAGTCATTTACAGAAATTCGCATAGAGATTGTAGGGGGGTCTAGAGAGACAGGAGGGAGGGGAGGAGTATTTTCTGTTCCGCAAAGAGAGTCACCGATTCGAGCTTCGGCGAAACCTGTTACTCCTACAATGTCGCCAGCACTTGCTTCGTCCAGTTCTACCCGTTCTAATCCCGAATATCCGAAGATAGCCGTAACATGAGCTTGGTAACGGTTAGCACTGCTAACTAGCCACACAGCCTGTCCTCGGCGAAGCTTGCCAGAAGTAATTTTGCCGATTGCCACACGGCCAAGATAATCATTATAGTCCAAATTTGAGATTAGAATTTGGAGTTCAGAAATCTCCCCAACGGCGGGTGGAGGGCAATGTTGAAGAATGGCTTCAAATAATGGTTGCATACCCTCGGCTGGATCGTTTAGAGTGCGTTTGGCAAAACCAAGCTTTGCACTAGCAAAGAGGTAAGGAAAATCGAGCTGGTTATCATTTGCTCCAAGTTCAAGGAAAAGCTCGAAAACGCGGTCGAGGGTTTGGAATGGACGAGCATTTTCGCGGTCCACTTTGTTTACTACGACGATGATACCTAAGCCTTGAGCAAGAGCTTTCCGAAGAACAAATTTGGTTTGAGCCTGGGGGCCCTCGGCAGCATCAACTACGAGCAAGGCTCCATCAACCATTCGGAGGGTTCGTTCAACTTCCCCTCCAAAATCTGCGTGTCCGGGAGTATCAACCAGATTTACTTTACAATTTTTCCAAAAAAAAGAAGCGTTCTTTGCTCGTATGGTGATGCCCTTTTCGCGTTCCAGCTCCATGCAATCCAAGACGCGTTCTTCGATGAGCTGGTTTGGTCGAAAAACTCCGGCTTGTCGGAGCAATTGATCAACGAGGGTAGTTTTGCCGTGGTCAACGTGAGCAATGATAGCGATATTGCGGATGTCTCGCATGGGAGTTTTAGATTTTTGAGAGTGTTAAGGAGAGGAAGAAAACCCAGCTTTTTTTAGGTGTCGAATGATCTAGTTTTAGGTTTTTTGTGGGGGTGAGGGAGGGGTTGGTTGTTGACTTGGAGGCACCCGGTAAGGGTGGGGAATCTCAATGCCGTGTTTTTCAAATTCCCTAAGAATTGCGATTCGCAGTTCAGTGCCGACTTTTCTGGCGTCATGAGTTCCAACTTGCAGCCAATAATAAAGACGGAACTCTAAGCTTGTAGGCCCGAAGTTTTCCAAGGCTACTTCTGGAGGGGGGGCTTTGAGGATATCGGGGTGGCTAGTCAGAATCTCCTTGAGCAATTTGAGGACGAATTCGGGGTTAGTGCCGTAGAGGACACCAATACTAATTTCGTAGCGGTGGACAAAGTCGGTTAGAGTCCAGTTTATGACTGTTTTTTCGAGGAGAAGACTATTGGGGATGAGAAGTTCGACACCGTCGAAGGTGCGGATGGTTATACAGCGGTTTCCGAACTGGATGACGCGGCCGGTGCGTCCCTCAATTTCAATCAGGTCTCCGGCTTTTATATTCTGTTCGAAGAGGAGGAGCAGGCCACTGATGAAATTGTTGATAAGGTTTTGGCTGCCGAAGCCGATCCCGACCATGAGTGCACCGCCAAGGAAAGCGAATACGGTTAGTGGAATTTCGAGCCATTGGAGAACGGTTAGAGTGAGGAGAAGGGAAAGTGCATAGAGGAGTAAGGTTTCGTAAAGGTGGCGTTGTGAGTATGGAATTTTGAACCTCCTACCGAGGACAACCGATACTCTGCGCGAGACTATTTTTGCCAAATAAATGGAGAGGAGAATGGCGAGAATAGCCGACAGAGCAATCCCGAGTGTGAGAGTTTTGGTTTCAGATTGCCAAAGTGGGAAATTAAGAGTTTGTTCGAGGAAATGGGAAATTTGATTTAGGAAGGCCAGAAGAGATTGTTTAGAAGTTTGTTCAGCGATTCTGGTATCGAGTCCGCTTATAGCGCGTGTTAGGAGGGCGGTTGCTTCCAGGGCTCGGTTTTTTGCTTGGAGCAATTCCTCGAGCAGGTCTTGATTGAGCGGGAGGAGATTTAACAACGATTTTTTTTCAGAAGGCTGTGTGGAGGGTAGGTTAGAGCGATCGCGCAGTTGTTCCGCTCTGGCTTGGGCCTCCGTGATTCTCGAATCCAGCACGCCGAGAAAGGCGCTGACGGTCTTTTGTGCGTTTTTTGTTTCCGTGTGGAGGTCACGCATTTGTTGGAGGGTTGGCTGCCCTTGGAGGGATAGAATTTTTCTCCAGAAATCCTCCTCAAGCTTGAGGAGGGCGAGTTTTGCGCGACGGGTGGTGAAAAGTGAATTCCAGATTTCTAACTCTATTTTAATGGATTCCGGGATTTGTGGGGGAATTGAGCTTGTGGAGTTATCTATCTGAATTTTGTGAATTTTTTCGTTGATATGATTAACGGTGTTTGAAGCTTTCTCGACGGATTTCTGGATTTCAGGAAGCTGTTTGAGGATTCCTTCGAGCTCACGATTTGCGCGACTTGCGTCAAGGACATTGAGGAGGCCGCTTTTTTCCAATACTGAGTTGGTGGTATTGATTTCTGAATTGACGAGAAACAATTGACGCTCAAGCCGTCTGATATGCCAGCGGTAGAGGAAATTAGCGGCCTCGGCAGCGCCAATTTTAGCGAATGCAAGTTCTTGGCGTGACTGTGCTTGGGAGCGGGCTGTTGTTTCTGCCGCGCCCTCCAATTCGCGTTGGGCTTCAGCTAGTTCTTGTTGAAGGAATCGGAGATTCTGGCGGTTTTGCTCAGAAAGCGTTTGGATGGAATCCTTTTCGAGTTGGAGTTTGAGTTTAAACTCTCGCAGGCGGTCGAGTTTGCGTTCTAGTTCGGCGGCTTCTTGGGGTGTGGGTGGTGCTTGTTGTGGGGTGGGTTCGGGAGTGGCAAGAAGGTTATTGAGTTCCCGGATATTAGCGATGGCGCTTTCCCAAGTTTGGACTTCCTCCTGTTTAGCAGTAATAAGTTCTGAGAGACGGCTTTCGGGGATACTCGCTTGTCGGAAGGATTCGGCAAATTCCTGCGAGCGATATTTCTCTAAGGTTTCGCGAGCGGCTTGAGATTTCTCGTGGGCTACTGCAAGTGCTTCCTGTGGGGATTGTTCCTGAGGGGGTGCTTGATTTTGACGTAGGAATTCCTCTAACCAACTGGCGAAGGATTGTGCCCGGCAGTTTGGGACAAAAACTGAACTGAAAACGAAAACAAGTAAAAGGGATGAAAGAAAAAAAGCTACATTTTTGACTAGTTTCTCTATTTTCCTGGGAGATTTTAGAGGGAAGAGATTATTTAGTTGAGGCGCTTGAAGAATTTTGAGTGAGGGTTTGTTGAATAGAAATTTGGGCATTTTGATTTGATTTTCGAGCTAAGGATTCTGCGAAGGATATGGATTTCTGTTCGAGGTTTTGGTTTGGAGGTGGTTGTGTCTGGCAAAAGTAGCGACGTTCGGCTTCGCGGCCGAGGGCTTGGACTGTTGCTAATGCTTCATCGCGCGCGAGATACTTAAGTTGGGACACGAAGGGCAGTTTTGGTTCGACGAGATTTTGGTAGCGAAGGAGGGTTTGACCTGCGAATGGTTCGAGGGAGAGGGAACCATTTGCAGAAGAAGCGAGCGGTGAGGCGAGAAGTTCCCATCGGACTTGGTAAGATTCACCGTTTTTAATGAGATAATTGCGAACTGCGTAGGAAATTTTTCCGAGAATTGGTAATCGGACGGTATATTCGACGTCTTTTATTTGAGGGGAGGGTTCGGCAATAATTTTTGCGCTGAGCATGTTTGGGATGTAGCTGGGTGCACTTTCCCAGTCGGTAAAGAGCTCAAAAACTTGTTGGGGATGAGCGCGGACAAAGCAAGTGACTTTTAATTCAGGCCATTGCTTGCCGGGGATTTCATTGACTTCGACGAGAGTTTCGCCATTTTGAATGCGGAGAATTTGGTCAGGGTTGAGGGTTGAGTTAATGGTTTGGCAAGTTGCTGGTTGCTGAATTAAGAGCAACAGCAGTATTGCAGAGGCAGCAAGTTTGAGGCAGTTGTAATTCACGGGGATTGTGCGGATGATTGGGGATTTTTAAGTAAACGTTCCATAATTGGGTCTGGGGGTGAACCGAGGCTTATTGCGGAGGAGTAATGTTTTCTGGCCAGTTCGAGGAAGGGGGGTTTTTGGGTGGCGTAAATGACAGCGAGGTTGAAGTGGGCTTCAGCGTAGCGAGGTTCAAGCTGGATAGCTTTTTGGAGATGGCGTTCAGCTAATTCAAATTTGTTGTTTTGGCTATAAACGATGCCGAGGTAGTTATGGGTTCGGGCTTTGTTAGGTTCGATGGAGAGAGCTTTTTCGAGGGCAGCTTCGGCTTGAGAGAAGTTGCCTTTTCGAAATTCGATAATCCCGAGGATGGAGAGGGAGAAGGCATCATCAGGTTTTTCCTCGAGAGCTTTTCGGATACTGGTTTCTGCTTCTTCGGCTTGGCCAGCTTGAAATTGGCAAGTGCCAAGCTGGGAGAGGAGGTAAAAATTGCGAGGAGCTTGTTCCAAGAGTTCAGAATAGATGCGGGCGGCTGCGGCGGGATCCCCTTTTTCGAAGAGTTTTTGGGCTTCTAGGGCGCGAAGGCGCATGGGTTCAGTGAGAGCATCGGCGCCGGCTGGTGTGGATGCAGGTTCCGGTTGTTTTTTTTCTTTTTGTTTCGGGGCGGGGGGCTTTACCCAAGCGATATTGGCTTCCAATTTTCCGGGTTCGGTGTCCTCCACGAGGGTGATGGGAGTTCGAAAGAGAGCGCGTTCCTCTTCCGTGAGTTGGATTCCGCGGCCGAGGACTTCCAGCCCGGCGCGAAGGGAATCTGAGCTGACTTTGAGGCGGGAAAGTTCCTCTTGGACGAGACGCATTGCCTGCTGGCGGCGGGCTTGTTCTTTGAGTTCGCGCAGAATGATGGAGCGCAGGAGTTCGTTTTCAATGATTGCCTGGCTATCGGCTTGTGCTGGGGGAGCTTTTTTGAGACGAGCTAGTTCATCGTTGGCTTTTTGGAGCTGTGACTCTAGTTCAGCAATTCTAGAGTTTCTGGTATTTAGTTCCTTTTGGAGTGAGTCGAGTTGTTCCGAAAGTTGAGCGGCGTCTTTCTGTAGGGATGCGAAGTTGAGGTTAGTTAACTGTTGTTCGGAGAGTTTGGCTTCGGTTTCGGTGAGGCGGGCCTGAAGTTGTGCGGCGCGAAGTTGCTCGGCTTCAAGTTCCTGGATACGTTTTTCTGCGGCGGCTAGTTTTTCGATTAGTTCGGGATTGGGGTCGCGAGATTCAGCAAGTTTTTGCTGGAGTTCAGCAAGGGTGCGATCGCCTTCGGTGATGCGTGCAGTAAGTTCTTCGATTTTGCGAGAAGCTTCAGCGGCTTGTTCTTTGAGCTTTTGGTTTTCAGCGGTAAGGAGTTCGAGTTCTGCGAGGCGGTTGCGGGCGTCATTGAGTTGTTGGAGGGTTGAGCTTAGCTCGGCTTGGATTTTGTCGCGTTCAGCGCGGGCTGATTTGCGCTCCTCAAAGAAGGTGCGGCGTTCGCGCTCGAGAGTTTTTCGGATTTCGTCGCTTTTTGCGATGTAATCCGCGGCTTGTTCGAGTTTCTGGAGTAGCCGGTCGTTTTCTTCCTGGAGCACGTCGCGCTGGGCGCGTGTTTTTTCGAGTTCAGCGGAGACTTCGGCGAGTTTGCGAGTGAATTCCTTCTGGAGCTGTGCTGAAGGGGTGGCTTCGCGGATGGCTTTATCAAGTTTTTCGCGGGTTTGGGCGAGTTCGTGGCGGAGTTCGACTACGGTGACGCGTGTTTTATCAATTTCCAGCAAAGCGCTTTTGAGTTCTGCGTTACGGCGGGTGAGTTGCTCACGGAGCTGTTGATTTTCCTGACGGAGTCGGTCGATTTCCTTTTGGGATGGTGGGAGTTGTGTTTGTGTTTGTTGGAGGGGTCTTGTGGTTGGGGAAAGAGGTAAGCTTGGCTGGGAAGGCTCGGTTGGCAATTCGACTTCGGGGTAAGTGGCGTGTGGGCGGGTTGTGCGGGCTGCTTGAGCAGCTGCTTCGACGCGGCTGAGGGATTCTGAAATTTTGCGCATTCGGTATTGGACGACGAGAGGCTGCCAATCTGGAGAATGGCGGGAGATTCTCTGGAGAATTTCTGCGGCGAGGCGAAGTTTTTCGATAGCTTTGTCATAATTTCCTGTAGATTCGAGTTGTTCGGCGTTTTGGAATTCGGTGTAGGCGCGGAGGAATTCTCCTGCTGGGTCTGCACCTTGAGCTTTGCTTGTAGGAGGATCGAGTATGAGGGAGAGCAGCAGGAGGAAGAGAGCGAGGCGGGTAACTATAGTGGATTTTGTGGGCATGTTTTAGAATATAGGCTGTGAAAGGGGGATTGCGAAAGGAGCGATTATGATAAAGCTTAACCGAATAGGGGATGTTCGGGTAAGAAAAAGTTCCACGTTCATCCACAATAGCCTGTGAGGTGGCAGTTATAGGAATATTGTTTGCCTTGGGCTTGAAAAAGAGAGAAAAGGGATGTTTGTATAGCGAAACTAGCTTGAAAAGGAGGCGTTTGAAGTGGAAGGTAGATTTTTTGGATGCGCCCGTAGCTCAGTGGATAGAGCAGTTGCCTTCTAAGCAACGTGTCGCAGGTTCGATTCCTGCCGGGCGCGGTCCTCTTATTTTTCAAATTTTTTTAGGATAATTGTATCAATTTTTTTTCTTTTTTTGCAGGTAGTTTTTTCTTTTTTAAGTTTGTAGAGTTTCTTTGGAAGGAGGGGTTAAGACCGGTTCGTATTCGGCCCAAGAATCGGAGGTTTCCCATACACGGACGCGGAGGAGGCGGATAGAAGGTCGGACTGGGTAGCGCGGATCCGGCTGGGCAGCTAGTTCCTGCAGGCGCGAGCTGATTTGCTCGTAAAAGAATTTGGCGAGGATTTCTGTAGTGGGTTCTGTGGAGGGGAAGGGGATGATTCTGCAACCGAAGAGGGATTGGAGTTGGGGGAAAGTTGGGTCGTCGGTGTTAACGCAAAGTGCGTGGTCGAAGGTTTCGAGTAATTGTTCTGCTGCGATTTTTATGGCTTTGAAATCGCAGACCATACCATTTTGGTCGAGTTCATCGGCTTCGAGGATGATCTCGATGCGGCGGCTATGGCCATGTGGGAAACGACATTTGTCTGGGTGATGGGCGAGCATGTGGCCGCTTTCAATTTCAAAGGACTTACAAATCCGGAATGGCATTGTTTTAGGTGGCGCGTTTGTTTCCAAAAAGGCGGAGGTGGAGGCGGTCGCAAAAACGGCAACCGGTATTTTTGCAGAAATCCACGAGCCAATCGAGGGATGAGAGGGATTGGGGTGAGCGGGATTCTGGCATGAGGAAGATTCTGTGGGGAGGGATGTCGGGGAATTGTTGTTGGGTGAAATTGAGGGCTTCCAGGGCGTCGGTAGGGGAGGAGACTACGAACTTGAGCTGTGTGTGATAAGTGTTGAGCCATTGACGTATGGAATCTAGATTAATTCGTCTTTTTTCATGTTTTTTGCTCCAGGGGCCAGCGGAGGATGGTGGGGTGGAGTTGGAGAGTTTAGGGCTGACGGAGGCGAGGTCGCAGCAGATGCCGTCTGGTGGAATAGTGCCTGCGGTTTCGATGGTGATGTGTTTGCCGAGGCGGTGGAGCTCTGCAGCGAGGGTGTGGATATTTTTAGCAATCATTGGCTCGCCGCCTGTGAGGACGCAATGGTGTGCAGGGAAAGAGACAACTTTATCTATAATTTGTTCAATGGTCCATGGGGAGCCTTTTGGGTGCCAGGATGCGTATGGGGTATCGCACCAGGAGCAGCGGAGGTTGCAGCCGGAGGTGCGGATGAAGACGGATGGGACGCCGACAAGTTCTCCTTCGCCCTGGAGGGAGTAGAAGATTTCGGCTATGTGCATGGGGTTGGTTTAGGGGGTATGGGGGGAGTTTTGAGGTAGTGGGTTGGGTCTGGGAGGTTTGCTTTGAGGAAGGCTTCGCGACGTTCGATGCAGGTGCCGCATTCGCCGCAATGGATTTCGCCGCCGACGTAGCAGGACCAAGTTTTGGAGAAGTCCACGCCAAGTTGTGCGCCGCGTTTTGCGATGGCAGTTTTGTCCATGCCGACGAAAGGACGGAGGAGGCGGATGTTTGCGTAGGTTCCGAGGCGGATGGCTTCCTGCATGGCTTGGAGGAAGGTTTCCCTGCAATCGGGGTAAATTGCGTGGTCGCCGGAATGAGCGGCGATGACGAGTGTATCGCAGCCGTGGCTTTCTGCGAGGCCTGCGGCGATGGAGAGGAAGATGCCATTTCGGAAGGGGACGACAGTTTGGCGCATGGTCTGTTCTTCGTAGTGGCCTTTTGGGATTTCGCCGCCGCCGAGTAGGAGGTGGGAGGAGAAGAATTGACCGATGAAAGGGAGGTCGAGGAGGAGGAAGGGGAGGTTGAGGTTTTGGGCGTGCCAGCGTGCGAAGGGGATTTCGCGTGCGTTGTGTTTGGAGCCGTAGTTGAATGATATGACGAGTGTGGCTTCTTGGCGGGAGGCGGTGTCGTAAAGGGCGGTGACGGAATCCATGCCGCCGCTGACGAGGACGGCAGCTTTCATGGGGTTTGAGTTGGGGGAGGGGGTTGGGGTTTGGGGTGGGTTTGTTCGGCGGAATTTTGGAACCAAGGGGCGAGTTCTTTTTCGAGGGCAGAATCTATAATTTCTTTGTGGGATTTGCCGGTTGCTTGGCGAATGGCTTCGATGGCCTGGTAGTAGGCTTCGCGGATGATGACGGTGTAGCGACGCCAGCCGTCGGGGATTCCGATTTGGCTTGGGAGGCGACCTTCGCGTGGGATGATGCGCTTACGACCGCCACGCGCGTTGATGAAGCTGAGGGAGGCGCCGGCGAGGCGTGCGACTTCTTGGCAATAGGTGAGGAATTGGGTTTTAGTAGCGAACTCAATGAAATGGGGGAGCCGGTTGGTCATACCTTTGTAGGTGATGAGGGCTGGTTGGTCGTCGGAGGGTGTTTCGGGGCGTGCGGCGCTGGCTTTGGCGCCGTCGAACCAACGGAAGGAAGCGACAAGTTTTCCTGTGAAGGGGGCGGTGGGGTCTGGCTTCAGGAAGGCAGCGTGTTGGGGCAAGGAATCGGTTGGAGATTTTGGGTTCTGAGTGGGAGTTGGGTGTGGAGGTTGATTGGGGAAGGTGAGTGGAGTTGAGGAAGGAGTTTGTAGGGGAGGGAGATTTGGGAGGGAGGTTTGGAGAGGAGGTTGTTGGGTAGTAGTAGGGGGACTTATGGGGAAAGATGGTGTGGGAGGTTGGGTGAGAGAAGGGGGGAGGGGTTGGTTTGTTGTTGGTGGTGGTGTATGGGGGGGGGGTGTAGGGGAGGCAGGGAGTTGGAGTTGGGATGATGATTGAAATTGGATTTTCTGATCTTTTTTATTTTTTTGCGGAGTGGTTGAAGGTGTAGTCGAGGTGGGGTTTGAAGTGGAAGGATTTTGCTGTTGGTTGGTGGTGGGAGGGGGTTGAGTTTGCGGTGGGTTTGCGTTGAGCATAGCGGCGAAGCCGCCTGCGAGTTTGGACTTTTTTGGAGGGGCCATGGTGGGGAATGGGGGGTTAGAATTTTTCTTGGATTTCGAGGCAGAGTTTGCGGAAGTCTTCGGCGACGGGGCTTGAGGGTGCGTAGCGGAAGATGTCGTTTCCGGTAGCTGGGGCTTCGCCAATAGTGACGGTGTCGCGTATAGTGGAGGAGAGGACAGCATTGCCGAAGTGTTGGCGGAGTTGGGAGGCAGCCATTTTGGAGAGGTTTGTGCGTGGGTCGTAGAAGGTGAGGATGATTCCGTTGAGGTGGAGGTTTGTGTTGATGCCGCCCTTGCGTGCGAGCTCGATGGTGCGGAGGAGTTGAGTTACGCCTGCGACACTGAGAAAATCGGCGCGGACGGGAGCGATGAGTGCGTTGGCTGCGGCGAGGCCGTTGATGACGGCGGCGTTGACGGTGGGTGGGTTGTCGAGGAGGATGTAGTCGTAATTTTTTCTGACGGGTTGGAGAGCGTTGCGGAGGCGGAAGACGTGGTCTGGCTCGTGGGCAATTTCTCGGTCTATAGCTGCGAGGTCGATGGAACCTGGGAGGACGTGGAGGCAACCGCCGGAATTTGTGTAGGGGCCGGAGATGTCCACTGCAGGTAAGTTTGAGTGCCAGCTGTTGGGGGATTGTGTGAGGAGTTCGTAGGAGGTGATGGGGGGATTTTGGACGCCGAGAGAGAGGGCGAGGTTGTTTTGTGGATCGAGGTCAATGGCCAGGACACGGTGGCCGAGGCGAGCGAGTCCTGCGCTGGTGTTTGCGGCGCAAGTGGTTTTGCCGGTTCCGCCTTTTTGGATGAAGAAGGTGATTATTTTTGCGGGCATCCGCGTTTTTTTTTGGAGGATATTAACTGGAATGGATGGGGTAGCAAGAGGAAGGTCGGGAGGTGGGTTTGTGTTGGATGAGTGGTGGTGGAAGGATTAAGGAGTTTGTGGGCGTTAATTGAAGGTGGATTTGTTTTGCCTGTGGCTGTGGATGGTGCAAGAATGCAGTGGTTATGACCATGAAAAGAGCGATTCGAGTAGCAGTAACAGGTGCGGCTGGGCAGATTGGGTATTCTTTGTTGTTTCGGATAGCTTCTGGTTCGATGTTTGGGATGGATCAGCCGGTGATTTTGCAACTTTTGGAGATACCGGTGGAGAAAGCGATGAAGGCATTGGAGGGTGTGGCGATGGAGCTGGATGACTGTGCGTTTCCGCTTTTGCATGGGATGGTTTTAACGGATGATCCACGGAAGGCGTTTGATGGGGCGAATTGGTGTTTGTTGGTTGGATCGAAGCCGCGTGGGCCTGGGATGGAACGAGCGGACTTGTTGCAGGAGAATGGGAAGATTTTTGTGGAGCAAGGGCGTGTGATAGACGAGGTGGCAGCGGAGGATGTGCGGGTGGTGGTGGTTGGGAATCCTGCGAATACGAATTGTATGATTGCTGCGAGGAGTGCACGGCGGTTGCCTGCGGAGAGGTTCTCTGCGATGGTGCGATTGGATCAGAACCGGGCACAGACGCAGCTTGCAAAGAAGGCAGGTGTGCTGGTGAGTGAGGTGACGGAAATTTATATTTATGGGAATCATAGTCCGACGATGTTTCCTGCGTTTGGGCATGCGAAGATTGGAGGGCGGCCAGCGGTAGAAGTGATTGGAGATCGGGGCTGGTTGGAAGGGGAATTTTGCGAAGTGGTTGGGAAACGTGGTGCAGCAATTATCGCGGCGCGAGGGGCATCCTCCGCAGCATCTGCTGCGAATGCGCTTGTGGACCATGTGAGGGATTTGTGCACACCTGGGAAGGTGCATAGCATAGCCGTGAAGTCGAATGGTGCCTATGGTTTTCACCCGGATGTGTGGGCTGGTTTGCCTGTGCGGACGACGACTCCTGGTAGCTATGAGGTGGTGCTTGGGTTTGAGATGGATGATTTTGCGAGGAAGAAGCTTGAGGTTACGAATCGGGAGCTTGTAGAGGAGATGGAGACAGTGAAGGCGATGCTTGGCTGATGGGTGGAGGGGGAGGGAGGGGCGAATTGAGTGCGGGTTTGGTGGTGGAGTGGGGGAGCCGGCCAAGGGTGGGATGTGGGTTGCATGTGGTGTTGGTGGAGCCAGAGATTCCGCCGAACACAGGGAATATAGCACGGCTTTGTTTAGCGAGCGGAGCGCAGTTGCATTTAATTGAACCATTGGGTTTTTCTTTGGATGATCGGGCATTGCGTCGCGCGGGAATGGATTATTGGGAGGAGTGTAGGGTGAAAGTTTGGCCTTCGTGGCAAGGATGGGTTGAGGCGCATCCGGGTGTGAGGTTTTGGCTTTTTACAACGAAAGGGAGTGTGGCTCACTGGGATGCTCCTTTTCGGGTTGGGGATGCGCTAGTTTTTGGGAGGGAGACGCGTGGGCTGCCACAATGGCTTTTGGATGCGAACCGTGAGTGGTTGTTAAGGATTCCGATGGTTGAGGGTGCGAGGAGCTTGAATTTAGCGACTGCTGTGGGTATTGCGCTGTATGAGGCTTGGCGTGTTTGCCTCGCAACTGAGAAGGAAAGAGTATAAGGGGTGTGAGACGGCCTGTTTGCAGTGTGTGTGTCGGAGGTTGGCTAGTTGGAAGAGGTGGATTTGAAGGGAAGTTTGTAAAGCTGACAAGAAAATCGAAAAAAATTTTTTGTCCAGGAATCGATTGGTCGGGGCGACAGGATTCGAACCTGCGACCTCGTGGTCCCAAACCACGCGCTCTACCAAGCTAAGCTACGCCCCGAAGGAAGGGACCTCGGGGAAAAGAAATGGCTGCCCGACTAGGATTCGAACCTAGAACCACGGCTCCAAAGGCCGGTGTGTTACCATTACACCATCGGGCAAGCGGGCAAAAAAGATTAAGCTAATCTGGGGGAGTTGTCAATGAGTGAGGTTGCTCAGAATGGAAAGGTAAGAGGGGAAGGTAGTAGTTAGGGAAAAGGCGGGAGCAGTTATTTTAGACAATTAGGTAATTTAGAAAAAGGAGTTATGAGTAAAGAATGCGCCCCCAGGGATTCGAACCCTGAACCTAGAGATTAAGAGTCTCCTGCTCTACCGTTGAGCTAGAGGCGCAAGTATTTTAATTTTAGGGATTGAGGGAGTGTTTTGCAAGAGTGGTGAGGGAGGGTCGGTAGTCGGCTTGAGGGTAATTTTGGATTAGGAGATACGAAAATTTTGGATGAGGATTGAGCTCTGTTATTTTGAACTGTGATGGATAAGAAAAAAAAAGAGGCTTGAGGTTGGGGTTGAGGTTGAGGAGGGTTTTGAGGTGTGAGGAGGAGTAAACGAAATAAGGGTAGAGGCGAAGGAGGAGAGGTGGCTGCACCGGAGGATGGATTGAGTTTAGAGGAGCGTGTGAGCGAGTTGTTGCATGAGGCATTAGCGGCGTCGGAAATAGCGAACTTGCTTGGGTTAGGGTGGGAGGAGCGAAAGGGGCTGAGAAATCTGTTGGAGAAGATGGAGGGGGAGGGGGTTGTAGTGAAGGTGAGAGGAGGGAAATATGTGCTTGCAGAGGATGCGGATTTGGTTGTTGGGCGGATTCAGTTTTTTTCGTCTGGTGGAGGGCGTGTGGAAGGAGGGAAGAGGGGAGAGGTTTTCATTCGTGCAGAGGATACAGGGACTGCATTGCCAGGGGATGTGGTTGTGGTGAGGGTTTTCCCTGGTAGTAGAGGGATGGGAGGGCGATTGGAGGGGCGGGTGATTCGAGTGAAGGAGCGGCGGAGGATGGAGGTAGTGGGGACGTTGCAGCGGACGGAGCGGTTTTGGTATGTGGTGGCAGACGAACCTGGATTTGTTCATAACGTTTGTGTGCTGGAACCGGGTGCGGGGAGTGTTTTGGCTCGGCCTGGGGATCGGGTGGTGGCGAAGGTGGAGGCGTGGCCGAATCGACATGTGAATCCGGAAGGGCGGATTGTGGAAGTGCTGGGAAGGGGCGGGGATGCGGATGTTGAGCTGCGAGCGTTGATAAGGAGGTATGGGTTGGCGGGGGATTTTCCGGAGGAGGTTGAGGAGGAAGCACGTCGGGTAGCGGAAGAGGGAGTTGCGGCGAGGAAGGAGAAGCGGATGGATTGCAGAGAAGATTTTGTTTTTACAATTGACCCGGAGGATGCCCGGGATTTCGACGATGCAATTTGCGTGGAGAGGGAAGGGGATGGTTGGCGGGTGGCGGTGCACATTGCGGATGTTGCTCATTATGTGCGGCCACGGTCGGCTTTGGATCGGGAGGCGCAGCGGCGAGGGAATAGTGTGTATTTGCCGCAGCGAGTGATTCCGATGTTACCAGTAGCATTAAGCAATGGGATTTGTAGTTTGCGGCCTGGAGAGGATCGTTTTGCGTTTTCGGTGTTTGCGAAGGTGGACAGGAGTGGGAAAGTTCTGGAGGTAAAATTTGCCAAGACGTTGATACGAAGCAGGGAGAGGTTGACTTATCGAGAAGCAAAGGAATTGTTGGAGGGAAAGGAGCAGACAGAAATTGGGCGGCGGCTGCGGATAGCTTGGGAGGTAGCGGCTGTTTTGCGGAGGAAGCGAATGAAGGAGGGTGCGCTAGATTTGGACATACCGGAGGTAAAAGTCTATTTTGGGGAGGATGGGAAGCCTGAGAGGATTGAGCGGGTGGAGAATGATATTTCGCATCAGTTAATTGAGGAGTTGATGTTGTTGGCGAATGAAGAGGTGGCAAAATTTTTGCGAAGGAGGAATCAAGCTGTGATCTACCGGGTGCATGAGGCGCCGGATGAGGAGAAGTTGAAGGAGTTTCGGGAGGTATTGCTAGATTATGGAGTGAAGTGCGGAGATTTGAGCCATAGGCGGGAAATGTGTCGGCTATTAGAGCGGTTGCGGGGGCATCCGCATGAGGATTTGTTGAAGGTTGGACTGTTGCGAAGTTTGAAGAGGGCGTGTTATTCGGAAAAGCCAGTCGGCCACTATGGCTTAGCGAAAGGAGATTACCTACACTTTACAAGTCCAATTCGGCGTTATGCGGATCTAGTAGCGCATCGAGCGCTGGAGCGGCAGTTGGGATTCGTGCGGAGTGGACCTGATGCACGGGGTTTGGCAAAGCTAGCCGAGCATTTGTCGGAGACGGAGCGAGTGGCCGCAGAAGCGGAGCGAGAAGCGTTGAAGCGAGCGAAGATTGAGTTTTTCCGACATGAATTGGAACGACGGACGGGGAGGGTATTTCGTACGAGGGTGATAGAGGTTCGGAACTATGGGCTTGTTGTGGAATTGGTAGAGGAGCTGCAGATGGGGTTAGTGCACGTTTCGGAGATTGAAGGGGATTTTTTTGTCTATGATCGGGCAAAAGGGGAGCTTATTGGGCGAAGGAGCCGTCGGCGGTTTTTCGTTGGGCAGGAGTTGGATGTGGTAGTTAGTCGGGTGGACTTTTATAAACAACAAGTGGATTTTGTGCCGGTAGGAAAAGAGGATGGGAACAGAAAGAGAAAGAAGAAAGGGTGAAGTTTTTCTGGTGGAATTTTCCTTAAGTTTTGAATTTTGCAACGAGGGTTTGGAGGGATTCTGCCAATTTTGTGAGTTCTTTTGCGCTTGCTTCGGTTTGAGCGGCACCAGAGGCGATTTGTGAGGAGGAGGCGCTTGTGTTGTTTATGCTTTCAGTAGATTTTTGGGTTTCGGTGGCGGCTTTTTGAGCATTTTTAGCGAGGAGGTTTGTGGAATCGGAGATTTTAGTGGCGGTTCTAGCAAGCTCGGAGGTTGTGGCGTTTTGTTGCTCGACAGCGGCAGCGATGTTTTGAGCGATCTGGCTGATTTGAGAGATGACGGAAGAAATTTTTTCAATAGTTGAGACGGCGGATTGAATAGCGGATTGGATACTTCCGATTTGGGACGCGATTTGGGAAGTTGCCTCAGCGGTTTGGCGGGCGAGTTCTTTAACTTCTGCAGCAACGACTGCGAAACCTCGACCTGCATCGCCTGCGCTAGCCGCTTCTATGGTGGCGTTGAGTGCGAGTAAACTTGTTTGGGAGGCGATGTTCTCAATCAACTGGACGATTTTGCTGATTTCTTTTGCTTTTGCCGAAAGTTCCGCCATGACATGAAAAGCATTTTGAGCTTCGGATTCGGCATCTTTAGCAATTTGGGATTCTTGAGAGCAATTTTTGGAGACTTCTGTGATGGAGGAATTCATTTCTTCAGCAGAAGAAGCGATAGAGTTAACGGCCTCGGCGATTTTTTGAGTTTCGGCTGCCAAGGCAGAAATTTCCGCGTAGGATGCTTGTGCAGAGTTTGCAGCGTTTTGAGATTGGGATTTTAAATTTTCTGAATTTTTAGCGATTAGGGTTGAGATGTCACTTAGTTTGAAGGAAGCTGAGGCGACAGTTTGGGCGTTTTGTTGGATGGTTTTAACGATTGCCTGGAGTTTGGAGAGGAAGGAATTGAGGTGAGTGGAGAGTTCAGCGATTTCGTCGTTGCCTTTTGTGGGGAGGCGTTTGGTGAGGTCACCTTCGCCTTCGGAGAGGTCTTTAATGAGATCAGAGGTTTGGCGGATTGGATTAGTGATTGTTTTGGAGAGCCAAGTCCAAATTAAAACGCACAGGAGGATTATTCCAAGACCGACTCCAATTGTAAGAGCTGTAGCCTGGGAATAGGATTCCTCTACTTTCTGGTTTGCATCTAGAAATTCTTCGTCCCAAGTTCCTGCGCCGAGGATCCATTGGAGGGGTTCGTAGTAAGTAAGGAAAACAGTTTTGATTCGAGGGTAGGGATCGCCTGGATTTTGCCAAGGGTAACTTATGGAGGGAAATTCGCCTGGTTTGGCCGACATAGCTAATTTGATGGCTTGCTGGATGAAGTAGTTGCCATTAGCATCTTTGGAGTTCCAGATATTTTCGCCGTCCCGTTGGCCTTTGTGGGAGATGATGTAGTTTCCTTTTGGATCGAGGACATATACATAGCCCGTCTTTCCGATGACGGTGTTGAGAATTTTTTGACGGATTCCATCAAATTTTTCTGGAATACCAACGTAGAGGATGCCTTCAACTTTCCCATTAATAATGATGGGATCGTAGGCAGTTACATACCAGCGATTGACGACAAAAGCTCTTCCGACATAACGTTGACCGGCGAGGCATTTGGCGAGAACGGGATTTGGGGTTCCGTCAGGTTGGATGACAGGGATGTAGGTTTCAATAGCGCGTTTTTTATCGGCGGTTTCGACATTGGTGGAAATGCGGAGCATGTCCCCCTGTTCATTCATTCTTTGGAAGAGGGTGGAAGTGACGCCGAGGAGGTGTTTTATGTCATCAACAAGAGGGGAATGTTGAGCTAGGTCGTAATTTTTTTGGATGGTTTTGTTCCCAAGGAGGACGGCAGGGAGCTCGACGGTTTTTGTTTCTTTGGAGAATTGGTTTGTTGCGTTCCAAGTAATTTTTTGTGTGGGGTCAATACGGAAGCCTCCGACGTCTGCGAGGAGAACTTTTGCGACCTCGATATCTGAATTTACTTTATTTTTTTGATTATTCAGTTGGGTATCGAGCGACTCTATTAAATTGAGCAAGATGTTTTGGTTTTCTTCGAAGTGGTGTTCTAGAGCTTCATGTCGGGTTATTTCGATGGTTTTTTTGTTGAATACGAGGAAGATCGTAAGTGTGATTATAAGAGGTATTGAGCTGAGGCTAATACCTAGAAGCAGGAGCTTGTTTTGGATTTTCATAGGTCGGAGGTGTTTGGGGCTAAGTTTTTTGAAGGGGGTTTAGGTTAATTGGGAACGGAGAAAAATGCAAGTTATTTTGATGGGCGAATTTGGATTGGGGCTGGGAGTTATTGAGCCTGGAGAGGGCGAGTTGAGCGTATGGGGGATGGATTTCGAAGCCGAGCCAGAATCTGCCGAGGTTTCTCGCTGCGAGGGCCGTTGTGCCCGAACCGAGGAAGGGGTCGAGGACAATGTCGTTGGGATCTGTCGCGAGGAGGAGGAGTGCTTGGATGAGTGCGAGGGGTTTTTGGGTTGGGTGGCCGCATTTTTCTCGGGAGGAGCCTTTTAGGCTTGGGATGCGGAGGATGTTGGTGGCGAATTTGCCCGCGGCGAGATGAGCTGCGCGGGCTTGAGGGTTTTTGTAACGTTTGTCACGGAGGTAACGCGCGATAGTAGAAGGATCATAAGGGATGCGGAGGGCGTGTTTGTGGAATTTTGGTTTGTTTTTGCGAAGGAGAAGGATGAGTTCGTAGGCTGGGGTGAGGCTGTCACGGCGTTCGTTGTAGCCGACGACGCGGTCCCAGATGATGAGGTCGTGGAATTTCCAGAGTTGGGTCGCGGCGGAAAGCACGTGGAGGAAGCCGTGTTCGCGTTTTCCGATTTGGCCGAAGAGAAAGAGGAGGCCATCTGAGCGGAGGGCACGCATGGCCTGATTGAGCCAAGAGAGAGTCCACTGGAGGTAGTCGTTAAAAGTTTGCCATTGGTTATCCCATGGTTCGTTGAGGACGCGGAAGTAGGGAGGGTCGGCGACGATAGCTTGGATGGAGTTGTCAGGGAGAAGAGGGAGGTAGGTAAGAGCGTCGCCGATGTGGATGGTGTTGAGTTGGATGGGGAATGGAGGAGTGGGTGAGTTTTCTGGTGGTTTCAAGGTGAGTGATTTTATTATTAGTGGAGGGAGGGAGGTTATCGAAGGGAAGAGGTGTTGTGGTCGAAGAAGCGGTTGAGGTCGAGCTGATTTTCTTTTTTTGCGACGTAGCAAGCGGCGATGGCGTCGCCGGTGACATTAACGGCTGTGCGTGCCATGTCGAGTAGGCGGTCAACGCCGAGGATTAAGGCGATGCCGTCGGTAGGGATGCCAACTTGTTGAAGGACTAGAGTGAGGAGAATTAAGCCAACGCCGGGGATGCCGGCTGTTCCAATGGAAGCGAGAGTTGCAGTAAGTAGAATTGTCAAATAATCTAAAGAGGTAAGAGGGATATTAAAAACTTGAGCGAGGAAAACAGTGGCACTTCCTTGCATAATGGCTGTGCCATCCATGTTTATGGTTGCGCCAAGAGGAATGGTGAAGGATGCGATTTGGTTGCTTACGCCGAGTTTCTTTTCTACAGTGTTGAGGGTGACTGGAAGAGTGGCGTTACTGGAAGAAGTTGCAAAAGCGAAAGTAAGAACATCGCGGAATTTTCGGTAAAAGCAGAGAGGAGAAAGTCCTGTGAGAATTTTCAACAGGAGAGGATAGATTAGACCTGCATGAATGGCGAGAGCAAGGAGGACGGATATAAAGTAGAGGAATAGGGGGAGGAGAGTTTGCCAGCCTTGAGTTGCAAAAGTCCGAGCGAGGAGTGCAAATACGCCAATGGGAGCTAGACGAATGGTGATGGAAACTAGGGTTAGTAGGACCTCATTCAATTCAAATAAAAAGGATGAGATGGATTTTGAGGAGGAATTCGCGGCTGTGAGATTGAGAGCTATGCCAAAAAATATGGCTGAAGTGATTACTGCGAGCATTTGGCCTTCAGCCATTGCAGCGAGGATGTTGCGTGGGAAAATGGAGAGTAGAGTATCTAAAAAAAATGGGGATGGTGGAGGTGTAAAGGGGATTTGTTGGGCTGAGTTAAGTTGGAAATTTCGACCTGGGGAAAGTAGGGAGGCTACGAGGAGTGCTAAGGAGATAGCCAGGGCTGTAGTAGCCAGATAAAAGATAAAAGTTCGTAGGCCGATGCGTCCAAGTTTGCGTAAGTCACCAAGTGAGGCGACTCCACAAGTGAGGGAAACAAAGACTATGGGGACAACCAGCATGGTTAATAGGCGAAGAAAAATTTGTCCGATGAGGTAGAGTGCGCCGTCAGTAAGGTAGGTCTGGATAAATTTTTGAGAGTTTGGCAGGATTGCAGAGAGATGATGCAGTGCAGTTCCTACCAAAGCACCAAGAAGAAGGGAAATGAGAATCGAGTTGGGAGAAGGAGAGAGAGTTTTATGGGGCATTTTTTTGGGAGAAAGTAAATGGAACTAAGTTAGGAGGAGGTTTTTGTTTTTTTGGTAGTAAGCAGCGCCGGAGTATAGTGTTAAAAGGGTTGTTATGAGGATTAAAATTTTGCCCAAGAGAGGTAGGGCCGGAGAATTATGGAGGGAAGCCAGCATGGGAATTTCAGCTAGGGAAGCGTAGGAGAGGAAGTAAATGATTGTGATAATTTGCCATGCGGTTTTGTGTTTCCCAAGTCGCTCGGCAGGAAGGATGATCCCTTTGGAACTGGCTAGGAGTCGGAGACCTGTTATTAGGAATTCGCGGGTAATTATTAATATGACAACCCAAGCTGGAATTAAGTGCTCAGCGGATAAGAGGATGAAAGCTGAAGTAGTGAGGATTTTATCAGCAAGCGGGTCCATCAGTTTGCCGAAATCGGTGATAAGGTTGAGCTTTCGGGCGAGAGTTCCGTCGAGGTAATCCGTCATTGCGGCCAGTAAGAAAAGGAAGAGGGCGAGGGTATTCTGGAAGGGGATAGGAAAACTCATGGAGGCTACAAAAAACAAAACGAGGATTAGCCTTGAAAGAGTAAGTTGGTTGGGGAGGTTCATCCGAAAAGGTTTTCAATCGGGTTCGAGAGGGAGGGTCATTCTAGCACGAACAAGTGAGCTATTGAAGAAAAAAAACAACCCCGATGGGTTACCATCGGGGTTTGGATTCTGGCAACGACCTACTCTCGCACAACCTATAGATGCACTACCATCGGCGCTGCGGCGTTTCACTTCCGGGTTCGGAATGGGACCGGGTGGTTCCACCGCGCTATGGTCACCAGACGGCAACGTTTTTCGCTTCACGAAATTTTGCGAAAACCGCTGAGTGTCTGGTGGCAAATAGCGTGTTTTTGTAGGGTTAGTTTGTGATGTTATGAATTTTTTTTTGCGCTGGCAAGGAAGTTCGCTGAAATCCGCACACACATAGGGAAAAAGAAAAGTTGGAACGAAACCTAAGATTTTCGATTTAAGGTGAAAAAAGACGAACGAGCATTAGTATCCCTGAGCTGAACGCATTACTGCGCTTACACCCGGGACCTATCAACGTGGTAGTCTTCCACGGCTCTTCAGGGAAAGCTCATCTTGGGATAGGCTTGGCGCTTAGATGCTTTCAGCGCTTATCCTTTCCGAACATAGCTGCCCAGCGCTGCCGCTGACGCGACAACTGGAACACCAGAGGTTCGTCAGACCCGGTCCTCTCGTACTAGGGTCTGAACCCCTCAACTTTCCTACGCCCGCAGAGGATAGAGG
>JAOAAX010000013.1 GCA_026418675.1 Chthoniobacterales bacterium
GCGCGACATGGCGGACGAGGAGGAGCGATGGCAAACCCTCTACGATTGGCTCCTCGACCACGGCCTGACGCCGGAGGACGCCGCGGACTGGGCCGACCGGCTGCTTGAGGAGCGAGGGGAGGAGGACTAGGAGGGGGAAAGGCACATAAAGCCGAGCCGGTAAAGGCGAGGAAGGGTATTTTGGAGGAGGATGGAGACGGTTTCGCGGAGGCGGATGGGATCCTCGATGGGCTTGTCGTTTTCGTTGATGGTAAACTCGCGAGCTTCAGCGGCGGAGGAAAGCTTGAGCTGGAGGGCAGTGGAGTCGTGGGTTCCATCGCAGAGTTGGACGAGTTTGTTAGCGAAGGGGTCGCTGGGGATCATTTCCCCGCGCTGGTTAGTGAGGCGCTGGCTGGTATGGGCTTGCCAGCGGGTGAAGGGGAGGGCTTCGGGAAGTTGGGAGGAAGCTTTACGGTAGTTGAGTGGGGCGGTGTAGAAGTCCACGATTTTGCGGAAGGCCCAGGAAACGAGTGCGGTTTGGAGCTGGGAGCGGAGGGTTTCGCGAGTTATTCCCTCGGGGAGAGGGGCAGCATCGAGGGCTTTTTCAATGACTTCCCTGCAGGAGACGGCATGATAGCCCTGCTCCCAAATGGAACGCAGGAGGGACTTGCCAAAAGGCTCCGTCAGGCGGATTTCGCCGCCGGCAGGGTATTTGTAGATGGCGTCCTCGGATGGAGGGGCGTCGGGGTTTGAGAGTTCCACAAGCGGAGAAATGTAGAATTGCTCGACAAGGGAGGGGTCAATGTTGCGGTTGATAGGCACCTCTTTGTGGACAAGGAGGGTGGAGCGGAACATGCGGTTGCGAATGAAATCCATGTATTGCTCGACGTCAACCTGTGGGAGTTTGAGTTTGCGGAGGGTTTCGGCGGCCTGCGGGGGGAGGTTTTCGGTGAGCATGGTGCTGAGCTCCGCTTCGCCGAGGTATTGGAGGTCGTGCTTAGCGGCTTGAGCGAGGAAGTCCACGAAGTAGAGCGGGCGGTTTTCGTCTTCGAGGAATTCGTGGGCGATGTAGCTGTCGTCGCAACGGGAGAAGAGCTCGAGCTCGCCGCGGAGGTGCTTGCCGTAGGCGGTGTTTTCGTCGCAGGCTTCGGCAAGGAATTTTAAGAGGGCACGGGATTGCTGGACTTTTTGGTTGATGTCGGGGAAGTTGCGGGTGTGCATGATCATCATGTCGCGGAGGGCGCCGCGGAAACGCCATCCGGGAAGGCAATTGTAGCTGACGTAAGCGACGCCCTGCGGGGCGAGGTTTTCGCGGCAGATGCGGAGGATGGCATCCTGAACTTCGTCGGGGACCCAAGAGTAGAGGCCATGAGCGATGATGAAATCGAATTTGCCATAATCGGGACCGACTTGCGCGAGGTTGTCGGCGATGAGGCGAACGTTTTTGATGCCGGTAAGGCCGAGGATGTTTTCGCCTTCTGTGATTTGGCGGCGAGAGAGGTCCACGCCGACAAATTCGGCATCGGGGTAGCATTGCGCCATAGCCATGAGGTTGGCGCCTTGAGCGCAGGCCAGTTCTAACACACGGGCATTTTCCGGGTTTTTTGCCGGGACACCAAAGAGGCGGGCGATAGCGCCAAGCTTTCCGATGTGGGTTTGGGCAAAGGTCAGCATGGGGTAGGGGAGGATGTCGTAAGGGGTCGACTGACCGTTCACACCTGTGGATTTTGTGACAGCTGGAGGAGTTGTCTCAGTTTGCATAATTCTGGATTAATCCTGGAAATTCAGCGTAGGGAAAAGAGAGGAATTCTGGTCCGAAAAGGGGGTGTGCACAAGAGAAAAAAAGAGTGAAATTTTTTACAATCACTAGCAGCAGCGCGGTCAAGGAGTTTTATCGGCCGTTTGTGGTATTTTTTTGAGGGGACAGAGCGGCGGAAGCGGCACGAGGAGAGGAAAGGGATGGTTAATTTCGCAAAGGGGGGGAAGGGGCCAAGGTGGGAGAAGAAGGGGACGGGGAGGGGAGCGGAGCTTTCCTAGTATGGGAAGTGAAGTTTTTCCTGCGGCCCGGGGAAGGGGCAAGGTCGCGCCAAGCTTCTTTCTCGAGAGTAAAGCCAAAATAGGAATGGAGGGTGCCTTGGCGGAGATGGAGCTGGATAAGGTTTTTGGCATGGTCAGCCAATGCAGAATTGAGCTGGAGGCGGGCAAGGGCAAGGGAATTCTGGATGCGGAGGACATCAAAGCTGGTCGTGCGACCTTCTTCGAGGAGACGATTAGCGGATTGAAGGGAGCGAGTGGCAAGCTCGACAGCACGCCGGGCAGTGGATATGCGCTCGCGCGCAAGGAGGAGACGCGAGCAGATAGCATCAATTTCGGAAGAAAGAGCGTTCTGAAGATTCTGAAGGAAGAAAACGTTGCGCTGGCGGTCGAATTTGGCAGAAGCAAGCTGGGCACGCGCTTGGACGTTGCCAAGAGGAATGGAAAGAACTACAGCTGCTGAAAAATCTGTGCCCTGGCCGCTGAAGGAGTCCTCAATAGAGTTGGGATAGGAAGAGGAAGTAGAAAGGCCAGCCAAGCCAAGCTGGATGGAGAGATCGGGGAGTGTCTGGTTGCGATAATAGCGGATAGTTACGTCGGATTTCTCGATGTATGTGCGTGCAATGAGGAGCTGGGGATTGTGCTGGAAGGCAATGAAGCGAGATTCGTCGCGGTTTGGAGTGAAGGGGAAGTAGGGGATGGGGTCAGCCGGGCGAAGGTCGGTCCACTGTTGGAGGGAGTTTGGGGAGGAGATAAGTGAGCGGAAAGTGGACATGCGGGTAGCTAATTCGGAGCTAGCCGTGTAGAAGTCGTCTTCGCGGGATTTGACGGCGCTGAGGGCCTCGAGGACGTCGAATTGGGACATGCGG
Organism: Chthoniobacterales bacterium; assembly: GCA_026418675.1. Classification (GTDB taxonomy): domain Bacteria; phylum Verrucomicrobiota; class Verrucomicrobiia; order Chthoniobacterales; family DYNR01; genus JAOAAX01. The sequence continues at coordinate 2,883 of JAOAAX010000013.1, forward strand.
CCGTGGAGGACGCGGCGCTGGTTTTCGTAGGCGAGACGCTGGGCGAGGCGGATGTTGTCGGAACGGACGAGGAGGTTTTCGTTAGCAAGTGCGAGGTCGATGTAAGCGGCGGCGACATCGGCGAGGACACGCTCGACTTCTGCACGCCATTCGAGCCAGCCGATGTGGCGGTCGAGACGAGCGAGGGCAACGGGAGCGAGGTTGGCGGCAGGGCCGAAGTTGCGGAGGAGGGGCTGGGAGAGGCGAAAGCCGACCGCACCGGAGTATTCAGGATAAAAGAGAGCGGGAAGGCCGCGGATGTTGGTTTCGTTGCGGAGTTCGTCGAAGTTGAGATAGAATTCGTAACTCGTTCCGAGAGGGAAAAGGCCACTAAGGGAGATGCGGTTGAAAAAATTCTGGGAATCGTAGAGGTTGGGCTGGAGGAGGATGCGCTGGTTGGGGGAGGGTTGGGGACGTTCCTGGCCGCGGAGGATGGCTAGGAGTTCCTCGAGTTGCTCGAGGAGGGAGAGCTGAGTTTGGGTGACGGTTCCGCCTGTAGCGATGTATTGGGCGGCATTCTGAGGGGTGTTGGTGTAGCTGTAGCGAGTGGAGAGGGATAGGGTAGGGTCGAAACGGCCGAAGGCAGCCTGGACTTGAGCGTTGGCAATTTCCGGGTTGAGACGGCGGGCCTTGATGAGAGGATTGTTCTGGAGGGCCTCAAGGAGAGCCTCCTGAAGAGTGATCCGGCGGATTTCAACGCCGAAGATGTGCTCGGGAGCAACAAAAAGGGAGTCGAGGGTAAGTTCGAGGTCGGCAGGTTGGGAGAGGGGAGATGGACCAGGCGGGGGTGAAGAGGAAGAGGAGGGCTGAGAGTCGGCAGAAGCAGGCGCGGGGGAAGGTTCGGCTTGGGCCAGAGCGGGGAGCGAGAGGCAAAACGGGAGGAGGAACGCAGCAATGAGGAGGGGGAAGAGGAAACGGGCCGGCTTTTTCACAGGTTTAGCAGATCCAAGCTTTGGGAGGAGGGAGTTAGAGTTGGTAATCTTTGCGGAGTTTGTTGACGAACCAACGGTGGATGCGCCAGGCGAGGTTGTGCCAGCCGGCCGAAATTTTGATGCGGCCAGACATGCCTGGACGTAAGGTTGGATCGGATTGATCGAGCAAAACTATCGCTTCGTAAAAGGGACTTGCAGTCAGATGAGCATAGGAACCATCGGGGCGGAGCGCTTGAGATGCCTGGAGGGGAACCGTGCCTCCAGCACCATTTCCAAGGGCATCATGGGGGAGGATGCGTTCGGCAATTGGGCTTACGGAAATGACACGGCCAGTGTAGGTTTTGGCAGGGTCGGCCAGAAGACAAAGCGAAGCGCGGTCCCCAGGACGGATAATTGCAGCAGCAGTTTCGCTCAGTGGAACAAAAATGCGAGTTGGCCCCTCGGGGAGGATTTCAAAGACTACAGAGCCGGATTGGATGAGTTCGCCAAGTTTTTCCTCGGAAGGGGCAGAGAGGATCGTGCCCGAAACAGGAGCGAAGAGTTCGAGCGAATGGATGCGGGAAGAGAGCTCGTGCTCCTGCGCTCGGAGTTGAGCAATGAGGAAACGTGCAGAGGCGAGAGTCTCTTCGAGGTTGTTGGCAAGGGAGTAGGATTCGAGGATTTGGTGGGCACGGAGGGAACCGCGAACATCGTTGAGGGAAGCTGTGAGCTTGGGATTCTCAAGCCGCGCAAGGAGTTGACCACTCTGGACATAGTTGCCCTCTTTTTCAGAGATGGAGCGAAGGAAGCCATCCGCACCCGGGGAAACAGGGACAACCGTGTCTTTGGAAATGATGCACGAAGTGCGGAAATGATAGGGGAATGGAATGAGGAAAATAGCAGCTAGAACAAAAGCGATAAGGACGAGGCGCTTGAAAAGGAAAGCCTTGCTTGCACCAAGGCGGAGAGCCTGCTTGACCGCCTTGTAAATACCCACAAAGGGAAGAACAAGACTGTAGAAAAGAGTAATGAAAGCGCCAATCTGAAGGAGGCGGTGGAGGCCGTATTCGCGAAAGTAATAGTCAATAATAAGGAGGATGCCAAAGGTGACACTGATGAGCCAAAGGTAACAGGCAATAGAATAAAAACTAAGCCGGTAGCGGAGGGATTGTGCAATCGGATCAGGTGTTGCCAGCCGATAGCCAGTAAGGAATTCGGCTACACGAGAGAAGAAAAAGCGGTCGGCACGTTCGCGAAGGTTGGGGATTTCAAGGAAGTCGGAGAGAGCATAGTAGCCATCGTATTTCATAAGGGGATTGAGATTCATGAGAATCGTGGAAACACTGCAAACAATCATGACATTGAAGGAGAGTTGATTGAGGAGCCCTGGCTCCGTAATGACCCAAAGGATAGCAGCAAAGGAAGCTAGGAATAATTCGACGTAAATGCCGGCAAGGGTGACAAAGAAGCGATGCCACTTGTTCGGAAACGTCCAGCTATCCGTTGCATCGCAGAAGAGATACGGAGTGAAGACAATGCACATGAAGCCCATGTCGTGGACTTCACCCCCATAATGTTTGCAGGAAAGGCCGTGCCCGAATTCATGGCAAATTTTGACAAAGATGGAAACAATCCAGAGGTAGATGAGGTTTTGAAGGGAGAAGAAATCAGGGGTTTTTGCGATAGCTTCGTCCCAATTTAAAATGAGGGTGAGAATAGCAGTAAGCAAAAGGACAAAGAGGATAATAATGGCGGATTTCGTCCAGAGGAAAGAAGTTGCTTTGGAGAGACGGAGGAGGATGATGTCAGGGTCGAGTAAGGAAATTTTGAAGGAGGTAATCTTGCCGAGGTGGCGGAGGAGGGAGGTTTTGCGAAGGAGGTCGCGTTGGCGCTGGTTAAGATTGTTGGCCAGGGAGAGGGCACGGTCGCTGTCGAGCTCGAGTAAGCTCATCATGAGGAAGGAGTTGAGAATGTTGCGAAGTTCGGCGCGCGTCAGTGTGCCCTTGCCAAAGGATTCATCAATTAGGAGAAGTAAGTCATTTTCGGTTGTCAAACCATCGAGATGTGAAGCAATAAAATACTCGAGAGGCCCAAGACGATAGTAGCGAAGGGAGACAGGGTCCTTGATGACATAGCTGACTCTGCCTCGATAGGTGTGCTTGCGAATGTGAAGGTCGCGCCGGAGACGGGGCAAGCGGGGATTGTCGCGGAAGGCGAAATTCCGCGGCTGCGAAAATGGGACGCGATTGCCCAGCGAATGGACAGTAGAAGCAGATGTCATTGTGAAGGGAGGAATTGGACGCGCGCACGAATGCCCGTTGGAACAGATGTGGGTGTATCGGAGGGAGTGCGGAGAGCAATTTTGACGCGGAAGATGCCCGTGCCAGGGTCAACAACGGGGTCGGCGAATTCTATGTTACCTTCCAGGGTTTCGGGGTTGTCCCCAAGCAAGGGTGTGACGAGAACAGTCTGGCCACGGTGAACCTTCGGAAGATGGATGGCTTCGAGATAGACAAGCGCAATCATGTCGTAGCAGTTGGCAATGTCTGCAAGAGTTTCAAAGCGCTGGACAGATTCGCCGGGCTTTTTGTGAATTCGGAGGATGTGGCCGGGGAATGGAGCTTTTAGGATGTGATAGTCCTTTTGGAGGGTAGCCAGGCCAAGGTTGGCCTCGGCAGCGGCTTTTTCGATTTCGGCACGCTCGAATTCCGTTCGGCTGATGAGGTTCTCGGCTAAGAGGCGGCGGGCAGATTCGAGATCGTTGGCCGCTTTGCGCGCAGATTGTTCGGCGAATCGGACGCGGAGTTGCTGTTCACGGGCATTGAGAGTGAGGATGGGTTCGTTTTTTTGGACAAATTGGCCTTCTTTTACGAGGATTTCCTCAACGACACCATCTACCTGGGAAGCGAGTTTAGCTTGGTTGCGTGGAAGGAGGAGGCCTTCAGCAGTCAGGATTGGGTAGGGGGTAGGAGAGGGAGAGGCCTGCGGCGGAAGCTCTTGGGCTTGTTGGGCGTGTTCAGCGGAAGGTTCCGGAGTGGGCGAAGGAGGGGATTCAATGGGCGGAACGACATCCGCAAAACATGGTAAGACAAGAAGGAAGAGCAAGAAGATTTTTATTGGGGTATTAAAGGAGAACATGGATTCGGAGCCAGTTTAGAAAAGCCCGCATAAGGAGATAGCCAGCGGGAAGTGTGCCGAGATGGATTTTTGCCCGGCCTTCAAAACCGTAACGGAACTTTTGCTGTGAGTCGGAAGGGGGAAGGGGAACGCGGATTTGGAAGCAGTTGCGGTTTTTTATTACTTCGGCAATAGGGCTGACCTGCGAAAGGGAAGTTATTTGAGCGTGAAATTTTTGTGTCGGAAGGCTCGAGAGGAGAAAACGCACGGAAAGGGATTGGCCTTTGAGGAGGCGGGAAGTAAGGAGAGCAATGTCGCTCTCGGGAACCTTAATGACAAGTTCCCAAGAGGATGGGACGCCAACGATGGCAAGTTGGGTGCCAGGCTGAATTAGGGTGCCCAGGGCTTCTTTGAGTTGGGGAGCATAGAGGATACCCTCCATAGGAGCGCGAAGGGTCGTTTTTCGAAGTTGATCCTGCCAAAAAGCGATTTGCGAGCGGACACGCTCGAGGTTCATCTCGGCTATGCGTGCTTGGGCGCGGTTGTCAAGCGAACGGTAGTGATCGGCTTCGGTGCGATAACGGTTTGCCTCTTGACCGAGAACTTCGAGTTGGCGGCGAATTTCGAGGTCGTCGAGTTGAGCGAGGGGTTGTTGGGCAGAAACCGCTTGGCCATTTTGCACATAGATATGATTGAGGATACCGGAGACTTCACTGACAACTTGGACGCGCTGGATGGGATAAATGGTGCAGTCGCCCGTAAGATCATGAGACCAGGGAAAGAAACAGAGAAAGAAGGTGACAAGAGTGGGGATGAGGAAACGCTTGCGGAAGAAAAAGGAACGGAGAGTAGGATAGCGAAGGAGGAAGTTGTGAAGGCGACGGAGCTGACGGTAGAAAGGAAGGGCATTGAGTTGGTCTGCACTGTAAAGCGCTGGAGCACAATGATGGGCAACAGAAAGGGCCTGGTTGAGCCGGTGAGGGTCTTCGCCTTCAAATTGTTGGAATTCGGCGAGAAGCATGCCGACGTTCTTTTCACCGACTTTCATCGGAATTACCGCAAGCGCCTCGGCATCGGTGTAATAGAAGAAGTCGCCTATGTTGCCTTGCTGCTGGGTTCTGGGGTCTTTCTTCTTGTAAACGCTTGGTGATCCATAGCTGAAGATTTCTTTAGCAGCCATCGCCATGGAGCGCAAAAGCGCACTCTTGGGTTCGGGAGTGGACATGTGCGAGATCGCAAGGAGGCGAGGTTCCTTGCCCTTGAGAGGTGGGAGGAAAATCGCACAGCGCTTACAGCCTATGATTTCGTGGCAGAGATTGACCATTTTTAAGCCGAGAGTCTCCAGGTCCATCTCGCCAGTGATGGAGGAGAGAAGCTTTACCATGCGTTGAACCTGCTCCAATGACTCAGCAGCCCGGGCCAGCCGGTTATTTCGCAAAACCAAAGCACATAGGCCCGCGGCGGAAGAGAAAAACTCAATGGCCTGCTGGAGAGAGTCGGGAGGGAAATCGTTTCTGAGCCAAGTAAGCTGCACACCCTGGAGTGGATCTTGAGTGCCCGGTAAGCCAGATAGCATGGGCACAAAAAGGAGATAAAGAGGAGATTCGTTGGTAAGTGACGACGGCGAATTCTGTGGATAAGCAATTATGGGTTGAAGGGTAGCGCCAACACGTGAAACCAAATCTTGAATGTGCTTTTTCTGGGAGGGCGAGGATTCATAGAGGATTTCAGAGGTGTCGGATCCACCAAAAAGCGCAAATTCGCCAGAGTGGTGCCCCCAAATCGCGCAACCACGAAAGCCATGAAAAATCGCAATCGCCTGAAGGTAAAGTTGGAAAAATTGCTCCAGCGCAAGAGGCGTGTTGGCCATCTGCGCAATGCGGCGAAGAGCTTCTTGGAGGTCAGCTGGATGGGTCATGCAGGATTAAGCAGTGGTCAGATTGGGAGCAGTTGGCGGTCGCAAAATCAACACACTCGAAACATGAAGCAAATACAAAGCAGGAGTAAGATCGAGGTGAAATTTCTCCGGCACTTCAAGAGATCGAAGAAGGGTAGCAAGATCAAGATTGCCATTGGCTTCGCGGAGAATCGCAGCAACGACAGAGCTTACCTGTATAGTCACTTTGGGCAAAATACCCTGAATCTCTAACGTCAAATGAACAGGACGTAGCCAGGGTGGTTTAAATGAAGGAAGGGCGGAAGTGTTGAAAAAAGGAACCCACGGCTTCCAAAGTTGTAAAGCGGAGGGAGCATTCCATGGGGGCTCGCCAGGCCCACCTTTTACGATAAGCATATCGAAAAATGGGGCAGAATAAAGAAGGGCATACGCTTTGGCAAGATCTGAAAGGGAGGGAAGTCTGAGCGTCTCTAATGGTAAATTCCCAGCACTTGGAAGGAGATAGGCAGGCAATCGTGGGTCGGCTATGGCCATTAAGCCGGCGTTTTCGGCAGCTCGCAACAGCTCGAAGCCATTTTCCGGAAGTGGAAAACGACTCAAAATGGGTTTGAGTTTTTCAGTTAGGCCACTCCAGCCTGAAAGAGCGGGTGAAAGGGAGGAAAGTTTCGCTGATAAATTTAAAAGCTCGTGGGACGGAGCACTGGGTGTCTCTGGCGGATTAAAAAAAAATGTAGATAACTTTGTCGCGAAACGAATGAACAGCGCACCACCATTAGGGCGGAGGAAGTTTGCTAAGGCTTGAAGGATTCCATGGGGAGAAGGATAACTGAAGCCGTGTAAGGAAATGACAAGATCATAACAGTTCCTAAGATTTTCGGGGACGGAATTTGCCCACGACCAGCCGGTGAAGGTTTCAAAGTTGGATGGCTGCCTTTTTTCAAGCCACGATTGGATTGCCTTAGGTAACCTCGAAGAAGAGGTTAGAAAGCAAAAATTTACTTGCGGAAGTGATTCAGCAAGAGCTTTCGCTAAAACCCAAGGGCCATGCCAGAGGATGTTTTTTACGCGAGAAATCGGAATAGCAAGGGAAGAAGCAACTATCCAAGAGAGCGGTGGAATAGGTTTATGGCTCGAAAGACGTTCGATGAACCGAAAGGACCTTGGACGGGAGTAATGGGTTGATGGGGTTGATGTTAGGGACGAGCTTTGCAAGTTCTACTTTTTTAATAGTTAATGGTTCGTAAATATTCCAGTATTTTCAGGCTTTTTGATGGAAGGCGAGCAAAAAATTCTGCCTTATTGGCTTAGCTCACTTCAGCAGTGAAGATACAAATCCCCTTAGGGACAAGAAATAAACGAATGCAGAGCGGAAACGCGGGATTCGATCGTTTCAGTGGTTAGGTTGCGCAAGCCCTCGAGGCTGAAGTCTTCAACACAGAAACTCGCTAAAGCGGTTGCACGAAGAATGGCATATCGAAGTTGATTGAACGTCGGCGGGGAAAGCGACAGATTAGCCGCAAGCCAACCAGCAACCCCCCCTGCAAAAGTATCACCAGCACCAGTTGGGTCGGAAACTTGTTCGACTGGATACGCCGGTGCAAGGAAAAGTTCGGTCTCCGAAACAAGCATTGCTCCGTGTTCGCCTTTTTTTACAATTACAAAGGCAGGACCAAATTTAAGAATTTGCCGAGCTGCAACCAAAAGATTCGCTTGGGAGGTAAAAAGACGGGCTTCGCTGTCGTTAAGAATTAGCAAATCAATTCGCTGGAGAAGTTTTTCAAGCTCGGCTCTTTGCGTATTAATCCATAAGTCCATCGTGTCTGCAATCGTAAATTGGGGGTGGGTAAGCTGGTCGAGGACATGGTTTTGTAGAGTCGGCGCAATGTTTGCTAAAAGTGTAACCTTAGGATGAAGATATTCAGGCGGAAGCTGGGGTGTAAAATTTTCAAAGACATTTAAGCAAACAGAGAGGGTTTCGCGAGTATTCCAATCAGCATGGTATTTACCAGACCAACGGAACGTTTTCCCACCGGCTATGATTTGGAGTCCGTTCAGATTTATCCGGTGTTTCTTAAAGAACTCAAGATGCGAATTGGGAAAATCGCTTCCAACTATCCCTACAAGGTTAACCGGGGAATAAAAGCTCGCTGCTAAGGAAGCGTAAGAAGCTGATCCGCCTAAGAGATTCTTGCGGCTCTCGTAAGGAGTCTCAATATCATCAAGAGCAATTGAACCAACGACAAGGACAGCCATAAACTTTGATTTCGTTAAAAGGGCAATTCGCTTTTAATTTATTTGAGGCGGGGGCTGCCCTTAGAAAGGGGAGGTGTTGGACGTATTGGCGCCGGTAATCCCAATGGGTCTACAATTTCTTCCTCATCCACTTCCTCACGCCGTAATGGCTTCCCCTCCGTATCCAAAAGCCGTGGAGATACAAAAATTAATAGATTCTTTTTAATTTTCTTATCCACTGTGGCTCGGAATAGCCGTCCGGCAATCGGCACATCGCCTAAGATAGGAACTTTATCTTGAACTTTTTGGCCATCTTCTCGAATAAGCCCACCAATGGCAACTGTTTGACCATCCCAAACTTTGACGTTCGTGGTAACTCGGCGAACGGAAAATACAGGCTGTAGGATTTTATTCTCAGTCAGAACAATTGCGCGCGGGAAAGCAGCAAAGAGATTAAGACCATCAGGCCCCACTCCAAACCCATCGCTCCAACCTACCGTGTTAATCTCCGAACCATAGTTTATAAAACCTTCGAAATCAATAACTTCTGGTTTCAGCCGTAAATCTATTGTGTAGTTGTCGTTTTGGACTTCGGGTGTGACCGTTAGCATAACGCCTATGTATTGTTCTGCGTAAGCACTTGGGAAAGACGGAACAATCGGTGGAGCTGGAACGGTCCGTGGGTCTATGTTTGCCGTTTGAGCACCTCCATCCCCTGTTGCTGTTTGAGAAATTTGCGGAGGATCATAACTCGTCGGATAGTAGAACTTTCGAGCAACACGAACAACTGCTTCCTGACCAGGTTTTGTCGTAACACTCGGAGATGCTAAAAGATCCACCCCTTTCTTTTGACTTAATGCTCGAATTACAACTTCAAACTGTGGATTTGTAAAAATGCCAGCTATGCCAAAAATCCCAGGTGTTGGAGATGGAGAAAAAAGCGTCCCTTGTAAAAGAGAATCAACATTGTTGGGTAAAGTTGCTGATTGGATATTGTTTCCTTCACCACGGCGCAATCCACTAGTTATCGAGGGCAAATTAAGATTAAATGGGTAGTTGCCTGTATTGGGATAGGAAGGATCCCCACCGCTTATTGCAACGCCATTGAGGGAGAATGGCCCCATCAGGAAGTCGAATCCAAGTTCTTCTAAATTGTTTTGAGAAATTTCTATGAATTTGGTTTGGATTTCGACTTGTTTTTCTTGAACTCCTGTTGCAGCATTAACGAGTGCCTCGATTTGATCAATGTTGTCTTGGGTATTTTTAACAATGAGCTTGCTCCCGCTTCGATAATACGTAGCGGAAGCACCTTGCGGGAATTTTATGCCCTGATCTTGCAAAAACTTTTGCGCGTCAATTGTGCCTGTAAGACTTGAACGGGGCCCTTGTGGTTGTCCCCGGGGAACAAATGCCTGCGGCGCATCTTCTTTCGTAAAGGGAATGAAATCTGGTGGCACGCGAAACTCTCGCGTAACCAATGTATCAATTGGCACACTCAGTGGAACAAGGGTAACAGCAAAAGGCTCAACCTTAACCCGAAGACCCGCTAACTCAGCAACATAACGAAGTGCCTCGGAAAGTGGAACATTGGTAAGTTGTAAAGTTATGCGTGTGTTTGGAGAAACTTGAAGCTCCTGTTGCTGTTCTTGGCCCGGCTGCGCCTGCTGCGCAAGCTGTAACACTATGTTAACACCTCTGCGGCTCTCGTCACCTGTTGTATCAAGCCGAATACTCTGTTGTTGCAAAAAGGACACAGCCTCCCGAAGTGTGGTGTCTTCCAAATTTATTCTAGGTATGATGATTCGATTGAGCTTTGTAAGAATAGCTTCTGTGCCACGTGTCTCTTGCTGGGGCCCAGCACTTGCTTCACGTCGCACTGTCTTCTCGGGTGGTATTTCCCAACTTTTCGTAACTTGCCAAAGAAATCGTGAGCGCGTTTCATCATACGAAGATTGATAATATTCTTGTTTTCGATTCTCCACCTGCTCAAGTCCACGTCGAGCAGCTTCGTTGTAAGGATCAAGTTCGAGAATCTGATTGTAACGACGCGCAGCTAAATCATACCGGCCAGAGATATAAAAGCCTTCGGCCTCCTGAAAAAGTTTGTTAACTTGATCGCGTTTGGCTGCAAATTCCGGAGTTAGCGTCTTGTTGAAAACGTTCGGTTGCTCAAGCTTGGAAAGAAACGCCACTGCAGGGCGATACGTGGGATTAAATTCTGGAAGCAGAACTGTCTTGGCAACTTTTTCTGCATCCTCATACCTCCCTTGTTGAACTAACCAATTTGCATACTCCATCGCTGCTCTTGAAAATTCATTAACCGCTGCCCGCCGTGGTCGCCCATTGTCTAGGGCTGGCGGAAGTAATTCAACCGCATCAAGAAAATGAACATACGCCTTTTCATATTCTTTAAAACTGAGCGCCTTACGCCCTTCGGATAAAAGTTGCTCAGCTCTTTCAACATTCGCTTGGCGGCGGGCAATTTCGCGTTCCGCAATTGCAGCAACCGAATCTGCTTTCGCTAATGGAACCCAGGAGCTGAAAACTGCAATGAGAAGCATTAAAAAAAATGGCTTAAGAGTTTGCATAGATGTTCCAATCACGGCAAAGGCATTGGTGGAGCAGGCTCAAGTTGTGGTAGAGTTTCAGGGGGCAACGGAGCTTCTGAAGTTAAAAATTCTTCGTCAATATTTGTTGTAACAGGCTTGCCGGCCGGGTCTATCAGATTCGCTGTTACAAAAATTATTAAATTCCTCTTAATGTGTTTCGATGCGACTGTTCGAAAAGCACGACCCAAAATCGGAACATCGCCAAGGATCGGAGTTTTATCGTTGATACTCTGAACATCCTCCCGGATAAGCCCACCCAACGCAATCGTCATTCCATCCTGAATTGTAACACGAGTCGTTACCTCCCGGTAACTAAATACAGGACGGTAAATGTTATTTGGTGTTATCTGAATTCGTTGGTTAAAGAATGACTGGAACGGTGTTATGCCAGTTGCTGTAAGAACTGGCGCGGAAGTAAAAATTGGCGAACCATAATTGACAAATCCATCAAACTCAGTAACTTTTGGCGTTATCCGCATATCTATCGAAAAACCATCATCCAGAATAGTGGGATCAACTTCAAGCGTAACGCCAATATTTTCATATTCAAAAGAGGAGGGCGTGGCAGGAGCAACTGGATTATAAACTCCTATGGCAACTGTTTGTGGTGGCTGTGGCGGATTGTATTCTGCAGGATAGAAAAACTGGCGCGTAACCTCAACTGTCGCTTGTTGGCCACTACTTGTCGTTACTGTCGGCGCAGACATCAAATCAATTCCCCGCATTTGGTCAATCGCACGCAAAACAACTTGAAATTGAGGATTTGTAAAAATTCCGGCAAGGGCAAGCACACCCGGTGCAGGACCCGCAGGTGTGCCAAACAGGAGAGCATCTAAAGCATTTGCTCGAAAAGCTGTCCCTCCCGAGCGATTGCCTGCCGTGAGCTGTCCCGTGCCAGACGTTGGGTTATTCTGTGGACTTGGATTGCTCAGTCCTATTGGAACATTATTCGCAGAACCCACAAAGGGATAAATCTGGCTTAAAGGAACTGGTTGGTCATTTACGATGTAAGGGGGTTGAGCGCCTCCTGTTCCTCCACTGCCGTAAATTCCGGAACCAAACGGCAGCGAAAATTGACCTAAGAGCCAGTCAAATCCCAGCTCCTTCATATTATCTTGTGTTATTTCTAAAAACTTGGACTGAATCTCAATCTGGGTTGGGGGTGTAGCTAAAGCCGTCTCAACAATACCATCAATGAAGTTTATATTCTGAATTGTATTCCGCACAACAAGCTTACTGCTGCTAGGAAAGTATTGAGCGAAAGCTCCTTCCGGAAATTCAACTCCTTTGGCCTCCAAAGCCTCCTTGGCTCGGGCCCGAGACGAAACTCCCTGCCCACCACCTGAATCACCTGTTATAAGCGATGGTGGAACGCTATATTCTTTTGTTATCATTTGCTCCGTCGAAGCGCTCAAAGGCACAATCGCTACAGCATACGGCTCAACTTTTGTCTTCAGTCCAACAGATTGGGCAACAAAATCTAGAACAACCCCAAGAGGGGTATCCGTAAGTGATAGGGTTATCCGCGATTGGGATGCAGCTTCTAATTCTTGGGGATTCAACAACAATACAATGTTTATCCCCTTTTTAGTGGGATCCGTTTCCTCGGTATCAAGTTCGGCGGATCGTTTGCGGAGAAAGGCAATCGCTTCACGAATCGTCGTATCGTTAAACTCAATACGAGGAATAATAATTCGTTCTAGCTTGCTTTGGATTACCTGCGCACCCGATATGTCAATTTGAGGTTGCTCGATAATCGCTGAAACCCCTTTATCCACCTTCTTCGCGGGAATTTCCCATCCTCGCTCAACTTGGGTTATCATCACAGCGCGGGCGTGATTGTAAGAAGCTTCTGCATAACTTTGCCGAGCTTTGTTGATTTTTTCCATCCCGCGTCGTGCAGCAATGTTGAAACGATCTATATTAAGCACCTGCTCGTAACGACGAAAAGCTAAGTCATAACGTCCACTTTGGTAAAATCCATCCGCCTCCTCCAACAGTTGCTTCACCTCCTCAACCTTGGCAAGAAACCCCGGCGTCTGAGTTTTGTTGAAATATCCAGGAGTTTTAAGCTTCCGTTCAAGCAAGAGTAAGGTAGCATCTTTTGGATCATATTGCGTCAAATAAACACGCACAATTTCTTCAGCATCCGAGTAACGCCCTTCCGATATGCGTTGCTTCGCAAACTTCTCCGCGGCTTGAGAAAAATCACGTAGTGCTTTATTCCGCTCGCGCACTACTTCAGGAGCACCCCCGGCAGGCATTGCATCCACCGCCGATTGAAAATAGCGAAACGCATTCTCGTAATCCCGCTCTTGCATGGCCTTTCGACCTTGCTCAAGCATCTGGGGAACAAATACCTCTGTTATATACTGCCGCCGTTGTGCTTCCCGTTCTGCCAATGTAAGCGCCCGCCCACTTTGCCCCCATCCAACACCCCCACAACAACTAAAACTCAAAAGCCCCAAAACCAGCACACGCAATGAAAATCTTAATTTCATCATAAAATCGAAAAATTCTGGAGGCGCCTCGTGGACAAAAAATTCAACCAGAAATCCACAAATTTGTCACTTAGTTTTTTTGAAAAACTCAAAGAAAATATGCCAAAACAATGTTATTCGACGATATAAACTTTTTTAACTTAAACGCCTTCTAATTCAAAATCCCTGAACTAACAGCCAAATTTATATTTCATTGCTTCTTTTAAACTCGCGTAATCTACAAAAAAAGAATTACGTATCCATTTTAAATCTTGAAAGAGGATTTAATAATCCATTTCAAGCTATCTCTCTAAGCTTTGGAAGCTCTGACCAATCAGCTTCCTTTTTGATATACCGCAAAAGAAACTAATTCTTTATCTCTCCCGTTTGATTACTATTTTTTTCAGATAATTCTATCTTTTTTAGTTTTCTAAAATTTTTTGCAACGTCTTTCGGATACTCTTCTCGTCAAGGTGAACGCCAATCAGAACTGCGCAGGATGGAACAACAGGCTTCTGCGAGAGCTCATATAACTCTGCTTCGCCTGTGAAGGAGTCCGTTCGGTGAAATTGATACCAACGGCCAGGTTCTTCTGAAAAAGTGGCAATACCTTTCGCCCGCAGAACATCCTCCGGAAGCGACTGAAGCCAGCGTTGGAGATGAATTGCACTGACTGGCTCCGGGAGCTCAATCTGCAACCCAACAAAACCATGGGACAGAGCGTGGTGACCATGATGGTGGTGCTCTTGAGAGTGTTCAACCTGGTCAGCATCTTCATGGTGATCCGCCACCTTGCTTCGAAATAAGCAATCTGCTGCCGATCCGAGTGCAGTTCCTTCCCCATCCCTCTCCACCAAAAATTTGGTGCCAGCAGTCTCCATTTTTTTAGATGTTTGAGTCAAATTACAGAGCAAATTTGTAAACTTAAAACGATCGGTAAACTCAGCTTTTGGATTCTTTTGTCGTAAATCAGCAACAACCTTCTCCAAGCACTCAGCAGGTGTCGTTTCTTCTCGCGTAATTAAAATGTGGCTCGAACTCTCCGCTTGCAAAAGTTCCAGTTCATTATGATGACGTCGTTTTTGCCACCGCTGTGGATCAATTACAACAACCTGTAGAATCGGCTCGTATCGTTGCCGCAACTCCGGATTCACAAGCAGATGTTCAATTAACGTAACAGGATCCGATGTTCCATTCGCCTCAATCAACACAACTCTGCCCGCTGCAGGCGGAATCTCGAGTAATACATTCAACAGCTCTAATATCGAATCGCAACAAATGCAGCTTCCTGTAATCGGTTCCACTGCACGTCCCTCCTTCGCCAAAGTCGCCGCATCCACCTTGGCATTCGCGTAGTCGTTAATAATTACAAACGGCGCAAGCCCTCGCATCTCCAACAGAGGTAAAACCTCCCGTAAAAAAGTCGTCTTCCCTGCCCCAAGAAAACCTGTTATTAAAACAAGTGGCGCACTCATGACTTCAAATAAAATAATAATAGATTATTAATATCAATTACTTTTTTCTGCCTTTCCCAAAGCAGACTCTTTCTCAGCCTGAGAAATCTTATGCAACTTTGAAACCTCACCAAGAGTCAATGGCCGAAATTCCCCTTTCCCTAGACCGCGAAGTTCAATAGGTCCAATCCGAATACGCTTAAGACGAAGAACCTCATACCCTAGGCGGTAAAACATCTGCCGAATTTGGCGCTTTATCCCTTGCCGGAGAACAACATACACCTTCCACACCTCTCTTCCCCCACCAATTTTTCGACGAACACTCCCCGAAATCTTATCAAACCTCCCCCTCCCTCCCTCAATCGGGAATCCCCTGAGCAACCGAGCCTTATCCTTCTCTGTAACCTCTTTATCAAGAACAACTTCATACTCTTTTTCGACTCCATAACGCGGATGTAGAAGCCTTTGAGCCAACTGCCCATCATTCGTTAGGAGAACAAGCCCCTCACTTTCCTTATCAAGCCGCCCAACTGGAAAAAGCCGCCCTTTGTAAGACACAAGATCAAGAACAGTCTGCCTCTCTTGCGGATCAGAGCAAGTTGTCAAAAAACCCTTTGGCTTATAAAGGGCGAACCATACCTTCTTTACGCGCTGAACAACCCGACCATCCACCTCTACCCGGTCCTTAGCCTGAATCTGAACCGAGAGCGTCCTTACAACAGCCCCATTTACCCAAACTCGCCCCTCAAGAACTAAGCGCTCACAGCCACGACGTGAACCAAGACCCGCTTCCGCAAGGTATTGATTAATACGCATCTCCCAAACCCCTCATCCCTCTTAAAAAAATCAGTCCTCAGGTTTCGTTTTTGGCAACCCTATGACTTTCATCCCTTCCTTCCACAAACCCCTCCTCTTCAAAACCTCAACCCGCTCAAAACGCTTTAATACGCTCCGCTTGGCTCCCATTGAGCTACGTCCTTTTAAACTACGATGCTGACTCATGATTAAAAAAAACTAACCATCCCCCTGAATTTAGCAAGCTCTTTCTCACCTTCCTACCCTTTCCCTGTTACCCCTCAAACTGAATGCTCCCCCAAAATACCAAAAAAAATCCAAACAAAATCCCCACTCTCCATTCACTCAAACTCCACCCACTCCCGAGGCTGCGGAATAACCACCCGCGCCCACGGCATCGCCCCCTCCAATTCCACTCGAAACCACTCCATCGCGGGAACATCCCCGTGAACTAATAGCACCACCCTCGGCCGCATTCGCTTCGCAAATTCCACCAACGACTCCCGCGAAGCATGCGAACTGAAATCCAGCTCATCCACCCTACACCGCTTCCTTACAGGCGGCATCGCTTCATCCAGCATTACCTCCTCCCCTTCCTTCGCAGCTCGAACCCGCCCGGCCGGCGACTCCGGGTCGCGATCCCCAACAAACACAAGCCGCTGCACAGGGTCCCCTAAAATCTTCCGAACGAACAAATTCGAAACCGTCCTCTCCGTCAACATCCCACTCGAAAGCGCATAAATACAACGCCTCCGCGGCTGGAGCCCATGCGCATCCGCACCCGTTGCTACGAGCGGACCGACCTGCTCTAGCAACCGCAACCCCGGATGCAGGCGCTCTTCACTCCGACTCGCCGCATCATAAACAGCCGTGAATTTCGCACCCAATCCTCCAATATAAACAGGCCCCGGCGGTATCGCTCCCTCACGTCTCAGCTCCCAGATCAAACCCAAAACTTCCTGCGTCTTCCCTAGAGCAAAAACTGGCATCGTCACACAACCCCCATCAGAAAAAGCTTCGCGGATCAATTCCCCTAACCGCGCCTTCTGGCGCTCACGCGCCCGCTCTTCACTCCATTGTGTATCCCCACGCGTAGCCTCCATAATCAAACAATCAACTTCAATATCCGGAAACTCAGCCGCACGCAGCAACGTTTGCCCCCCAAAATGAACATCCCCTGTATAAAAGACTCTTATATCATCGATCCGAAAAAATACACCCGCGCTCCCAAGAACGTGCCCAGCCGGGTAAAAACAAAACTCCATATCTCCTCCCCCTCCTCGCTCGCCTGTAACGTTAAACTTCACTCCATAACTCTGAGCACGCCATTGCCTTCGTGAAAGCTCAACAGACCGATGCGAGTAAAGCAGCACTTCCCCCTCGCGGCTCGCTTCCTGCTCCCGCAACATCACATTCACTGAATTATGGAGCATAATATCAGATAATGCTAGCGTTTCAGGAGTCATAAAAACAGGGCATTCTGGAAACGCTCGCGTGAACATTGGCAGACATCCCACATGATCCTGATGCGCATGTGTAACAAAAGCCGCTAAAGGTGCCTCCATCCCTTCTAGCAAGCCAAACTCCGGTGCACTCGAAGCTCCAACCTTCTTCGGATGCATTCCAGCATCCAACAAAAAGGTGCCCCGCGGCGTCCGAAGCAAATATGAATTAGCCCCAATCCCAAGTTCACCTCCAAGATGAAGAAACCCAAACATACCAGCAAATCAATATACCTTTTTATCTAAAATACTAATCTCTCGGCAGCTTAATTCTTGTGAAAGAAATACAATAAAACAATTTTTGAGAAACGACTCGTTTTATTTTCGTATAAAACTAACCAACTTATCTACATTCTCCTTAAAGCCAATGCAAACTTCAAATAAAATTACTCATCAAACATGGCACAAATTCACCAAACCACATTGTGTATTTCCTTCCACTTCCTGCTCTCTCAGTCGCCATCTCAACACCGAATCACCATTCTCCTGCCAGACCCTCGCTTCACTCTCTGCAATTCTGCAACCAATTTCCACACACAAAACCTTGATTAATAAAATTCCTTGAATAATTCTTTTGCCCATTATTAGCTGTCCGGCACTTGAAAAAGAGTCCTACTATCTCTGCTTTACAACTATTGATAATTCTTTAGCCCATCTTGCACATCCTCCTCCTTCAACTCAAACGAATCGGAGACTTAATCCTCACAACTTCCGCCATAAATTGCCTGCGCCAGAACCTCCCACAGGCAAAAATCCACCTCGCTGTAGAAAATTCCTCAGCACCCCTTCTTCCGTGCATTGACCACGATCATGCTTTTGTCTTCCGCCGAACAAGCATAAACCCAATCCCATGGCTCAAATTCACATTCTCCGCCTACCGTCAACCCTATAGCTTCTGCTTCGATTTCACCTGCAACGACCGCTCCGCCCTCGCAACTGCACTCTCACATGCTAAAACCCGCGTTATCTACTCCCGTTGGAAACGACGCGCCCCATTCCGCTCAAAAATTTACAATGCATTTATAGACGCAGACATCTTCAGCCTCCACACTGCCGACTATTTCACCGCACTCCTCGCCCCCGCAGGCATCCACTCCGCTAATGTCCCAACCTTCCTAACAATCCCACCCTTTGCTTCAAAAAAAGCTCAAGAACTCCTCAGTAAAAAAGATATAAAAGTCCCCTTTTGTATCGTCCACCCTTGCTCAGTAAAAGAAGAAAAATTTTGGTTCCCCGATCGCTGGGCTGCTATCATAGCAAAAATTTTACAACGGGGATTCTCCGTCATCCTCACTGGAACCGCATCCCAGCGCGACCGCCAACATACCTCAGAAATCCTCCAGAACTTCCCCCTTACTTCCTCAAAATACCGCATTTATTCACTCACCGGTGAAACGGACCTCTCCACACTCGCAGCAATCATCGCCAGGTGCTCCTTCCTCTGCGGCGTGGATAGTGCTCCCATCCACATGGCCGATGCTCTCAACCGACCCTCTTTGGCACTTTTCGGTCCCATTAACCCAATCCAGTGGCGACCGCGTCACCCTCTCTCTCTCTCCGTCACTCCATTGGGAACCGGACCCTTCCACCCCAAAAACTATCCCAAACCACCGATGGCGGAACTACGCATAGAAACCGTCGAACTCGCCCTCAACCAATTCCTCGCGAGCCTCCCTTAACTTCTCTAACCCCAATTGCTCCCCGCTCATTCCCATGGCATAATCTTTCCTGCTATGGAATACCAACTGCCTCGTTCACCTTGGGAAACTGTCGGCGGAATGGTCTACTTCGGCAGAATGCTCGATAAAATCCGCCTCCACCACGCCGGAACCCTCCGCCCCGACCTCATTCCTAACCTCGGCATCGGCTTCGACGCCGCGTGCTGCGAATTCCTCGGCATCCCTTATGCACAACTCCGTGAACGCGTTCTCCAAGGCGGTTCTGACGAAGAAATCCTCCAATGGTGCTACCAACAAGGCGCTCCCCAATCCCCTCACCTCATCCGCCTCTGGAACTATGCCATGACTCGCCGCGGTTGGCGTGACGACCTCTCCGAACGCCTCCAACAGCGCCTCGCAGAGGGCGGTTGGCAAAACCGCACCGACATCCAAACCTTTTTCGATTACATTGACTTGGACGAAGGACGCGACCCCGCCAATTCTCCCCCAAAGCGTCCCCCAATCCCATCCTAACTTCTCCTCCTTCCTCGTGCCCAAACCGAATCTCCAGCCCACCCCTCTCCAAGGCGACCTCTTCACCACGTCCCATACTCAAGTTTGTCCCCAGTCCCCCACTCCAACCTTCTCTTCCTCTCCTGATCCACCCGCCAACCTTCCAACTCCTCTTCCGGCGCGTATGCGCCCACGCTCCTTCTCCGAATTCCTTGGCCAACAGCACCTCCTCGCACCAGGTAAACCCCTCCATTCCATCCTCCAATCCGGCAACTTCTCCTCCATTATCCTTTATGGTCCTCCTGGCTCCGGCAAAACCACACTCGCACAACTCCTCGCCACTTCTTCCAACTCCATCTTCGTCCAACTCAGCGGCGTCGAACACAATGTCCCAGAAATCCGCCGCGTCCTCAACTCAGCCATACATAGAAAAAACCATTCCGGCCAGCAAACCCTCCTCTTCCTTGACGAAATCCACCGCTTCAACAAACCCCAACAAGACGTCCTCCTTCCCGACGTCGAAGCGGGAAACATCCGTCTCATCGGCGCCACCACGCACAACCCCTTCTTTTACCTCACAAGCCCTCTCATCTCTCGCTCCCTCGTCTTTGCGCTCGAGCCTCTCTCCACCGAGGACCTCCTCACCCTCCAACGCCGTGCCCTTTCCGACCCTCGTGGCCTCTCCCACCTCAATGTCCAAGCAGACGACGATGCTCTCCTCCACATCGCCGCCCATAGCGACGGTGACGCCCGAAAATGCCTCTCCACCCTTGAACTCGCTGTCTCCGCCACCCCAGCTCAACCCTCCGGTTCCCGCCATCTCACCCTCCCTATCGCCGCCCAAGCCACCCAAAAAAAACCCATCCTCTACGCAGACGGCGGCGACGCTCACTACGACACCATCAGCGCCTTCATAAAAAGTATGCGCGGAAGCGACCCAGATGCCACCATCTATTGGCTGGCAAAAATGCTCGAAGCCGGCGAAGACCCTCGCTTCATCGCTCGCCGCATCCTCATCTGTGCTAGTGAAGACGTTGGACTTGCCGACTCTCGTGCACTCCTTGTGGCCACCGCCGCGGCTCAAGCCGTCGAGCTATGTGGTCTCCCCGAAGCTCGCATCCCCCTTGCACATGCCGCCCTTTATGTCGCAACGGCTCCGAAAAGCAACCGCGCATACTCTGCCCTCGAAGCCGCACTTTCGGACATCCGCAAAGGTCCAGTCCTTCCCATCCCCCCTCACCTTCGCGACTCCCATTATCCGGGCGCCGCCCACCTCGGCCACGGTGCCAATTATCTCTACCCGCACAACTACCCAGACTCTTGGGTCCCCCAAGATTACCTCCCCCAACCTCGCTCCTTTTACACCCCTACCTCAAACGGCGAAGAGGCGCTAATCGCTCAGCGTCTCGCTCAACTCCAACAACGCAAAAACATCCCACACCCTCTACCCCAAAACAAACAACCTCAAAATCCCGCCAAACAAACCTAAAGCCAACTTAAACCCACCCCCTACCCTACTTACCTTCCGATCCCTTTCATCCTCCTTCCTCCTCCTTCCTCTTCCCCTAAACCAACCCCATCTCCATCTCCCCTTCTCCCTCAGCTCTCCACCAAATGAACAAACTCGAGCAAAAGGCTCTCTCCGAACTTGAATCCCTCCAACGACAATCCCTCCGCCGTTACCTCCGCTCATTCGACTCCTTCTCCGGCCCAACCATCACTCTCAACGGCCAGCTCCTCATTAACTTCTCCTCCAACGACTACCTCGGACTTGCCACAGCCCCTTTTCTCCGCAAGGCCTTCGCAGATGCCGCCCTCACCTACGGCGTCGGTTCCGCAGCCTCTCGACTCATCTCAGGCACTCTCCCCCCTCACACCCTCTTAGAATCCGCAATCGCTCACTTCAAACAAACCGAAGCCGCCCTCTGTTTCGCCTCCGGTTGGCAAACCGCCGCAGGCGTCATCCCCGCCATCGTTTCCCAAAACGACGTCATCCTCCTCGACAAACTCGCCCATGCTTGCCTCGTGGACGCAGCTCGCCTCAGTGGCGCTAAACTCCGCGTCTTCCCCCACAACGACACCCGCCGCCTCCGCCACCTCCTCGAGTGGGCAACCTCCCAATACCCCTCCTCCATCATCCTCATCATCACTGAATCCGTCTTTAGCATGGACGGCGACCTCTGCCCACTTGAAGAAATCGTCCAACTCAAAGACCACTACGGTGCTTGCCTCCTCCTCGACGAAGCTCATGCCATTGGTGTCATCGGCCCCCAAGGCAGCGGCCTCGCCGCTCACCTCAACCTCTCCCATCGAATCGAACTCCAAATGGGAACCCTTGGCAAAGCACTCGGCGTTGCAGGCGGTTACATCGCTTGCTCTAAAAACATCGCCGATTGGCTCACCAACCGTGCTCGCAGCTTCATCTTCTCAACTGCACCCCCTCCACCCGTCGCTGCCGCAGCACTCGCTGCCCTCCGCTGGCTCCTATCCCCTGAAGCCCAAACCCGCATCGCCCATCTCACCCACCTCCGCAACCAAATCCCCAACCTCCTCCCCTCTTTCGCACCAACCCCTCCTCCTGCTGCCATCCTCCCCATCCTCCTCGGTGACGAAAAACTCGCCCTCCAAACCTCTCAACAGCTCCTCAACCTCGGCATCTTTGCCCCTTGTGTCCGTTTCCCCGCTGTCCCCCGCGCAAAAGCTCGCCTCCGCATCTCCCTTTCTGCCGCTCATTCCCTCGACCACCTCCACCAACTCGCTCACGCCTTACAAAAAATCATCCCCAACATACCCCCTCCCCTTACCATCTCAAAACCAATCGCTTAGAATTGAAAACGAACAAAAAAATCAGCCGCCACCTTTGCTTCCGGTATGAGTCCTGCTTCCTTATTTGACTTCACTCTGACAACGAGCATATTTAGTCAGCCCATTCCGCTCCACAACCAACACAAACTCCGAAGTTAGTTCAATGGAACCTCAAGAAATCCTCAACCAATACTCCCAAGGCGCTCCCCCTCTTACCGACAAAATCCAAGACATCCTTAATTCCATCTCCCAGCGCCTCCTCGAATCATCCTCCCTCCCATACGACGACCTTTCCCACTTACAGAAACTTCTCAACGATTCCGCTCAACACCTTAATCAACTCAAAACTTACAACCAAAAATTCCTCCATTCCCTCCAGCAAATCACCCACTCCCATATTTTTTACCATCACTCCTTCCAAAATTCTCCTATTCCTATTCTCCGAACAAACCTTGAAGGTCTCATTCTCGATGCCAATCCCGCCGCTCGTTCCATCATTTGCCGCCCCAAGGTCCCACTCAAAACGATTGACGCCTTACTCCAAATCCAACTCCCCAAGCACCCCAAACAACAATGGAAGAAATTCTTTCAAAAATTAGCTAATTCAAACTCTCCAACGGAAGCACAAATTCATCTCCAATTCCCTGGCTTCCCAACCCTCTTCTTCGATCTCATCGGTGTTAGATTATCCCCATCCGATGCCATCATTTATTTCCTCCATCAGAACATCTCTCAATCAAAAAACCAACACTTCTCCTGCCCACTCGCACGTGAAATCATCGAAAATGCAGGCTTCGGCTTCTTCATCTTCCACCTCGAAAATCCCCACGACGACCGCTCCTTCCGCCTCATCTACGCAAACCAAACTTGTTGGAAACTCATAAAAAAGCATCCCGACGAAATCGTTGGCAAACTTATCGACGAAGCAAATCCCCTCCTTCGATCCTATGGAGTCCCACCAATCCTCCTAAAAATAGCTCACGGCCTCCAACCACCACAACACCTCGAAATTCCTTATCACGACGATTCCGTTGGCAACGTTGTTTATTCCGTCAATATTTTCCCACTATCAGGTTTACGAGTCGCCGTCGTTTTCTCCGACGTCACAAAAACAAAATTCTACCAACACGAGCTCGAAAAAAACCAAGAAGGCCTTCAAATCCTCGTCGAATTCGCCCTCCAGCTTCTCAATACCAATTTCGATTCCTTTAACCTTATCACCAACAGTTACCTCGCTAAGTTAGCTTCTATTGTAAAAGCTGACCGCGCTTACATATTTTGTCGCGACTCCAACGGAACCACCATCAGTTGCACCCACGAATGGTGCGCAGAAGGAATTTCCCCTCAAATCCACAATTGCAAAAATTGTCCCATCGAATTCTTAGACGAAATGGCAGAAATTGACAAACTCGGCCCTTTCGGAGTCGAGGTGGAACTCCTCCCAAAAGACTCCCCATTCCGTGCCCTCCTCGAATCCCAAGACATCAAAAACATGATCAATTACCCCATCCGGCTCAACAACAAATTCGTTGGCCTCGTTGGATTCGACTCCGTCTCTCATAAACGGCTCTTCTCGCCAACGGATTTCAACCTCCTCAAAATCTTCGGTCAAATCTTCTTCTCAGCAAAAGCCCGCTTACAGGCAGAAAGAGAGATCGAATCCCTCCTCGCGGATCACAAATCCCTACTCCGTTTCTCTCCAACGATTGTTTGCAAGATTTCTCCCAAAGGTTACATCCAATCCATCTCAGAAAACTGCCACCAGCATCTCGCCGCACCTCCCTCCACCTTCCTCGGAAAACACGCCCGCCATTTCCTCGACCGCTCTACCTTCCGTTCCTGCAGAATCTTCCTCTCTTCCCTCCTCCATCCAAAAGACCCCAACCAACATCCCCTCTCAACCCTCGACATCCAACTAAAATCAAAAACAAATTCTTGGTTCCGCCTCGTCGCCTCAGCCGTCCGTAAGCCCACTCACCCAAGTCCAGATTACTTCATCCTAAACCTCCGGAACATAACTACCGAAAAAAAACTCCAGGAAAAAATCAAAAACCTCTCCCTTGTTTCTGAACTCACAGAAAATGTCGTTATCATAACCGACGAAAAAGGGAAAATCACCTGGGTCAACGATGCCTTCACTCGCTTCACAGGTTACACACTCGAGGAAGTCAAAGGAAAATCCCCTTCTCTCCTTCAAGGCCCAGCTACCGATCCACAAACCCGCCAAAGAATGCGCAAAGCCTTACTTAGTGGCCAGCCTTTTGTCGAAGAAGTCCTCAACTACAAAAAAAACGGGGAACCCTTTTGGGTCAAGCTCAGCGTTAATCCTCAACGTAACGAAGAAGGTGCCATTATAGGTTGGGTCTCTGTCCAAACCGACATCACTGAACTTCGCAACCGCGAACTCCTCCTCCGCCAAAGCGAAGAACGCTTCAGAACCCTCGCTAATGATTTACCTGCTTTCGTCACTGAAGTGCTCCCTGATTCTACGATTATTTTCATAAATAACTATTGTGCAGAGTATTTCGGTGATAAACCAGAAAATTTCATAGGGAAGAAATTCATTGATTACATCCCTGAATCCTCTCGCGATAACCTTTTTAAATTTTTACTTTCCCTCAAACCCGAACGCCCAACGGGAGTCAGCGTCCATCGCGTCCTGCGAAAAGGCATGGAAACATGGCAAGAATGGCACGTCCGCGCCATCTTTGATAATAACGGCAAACTCATCAAATTCCAATCCATTGGAACCGATATCTCCCACCGCATCCAATACGAAGAGAAACTCAAAGAAGCCACCCAGCGCGCACAAGAAGCCAGCCGCGCAAAAAGCGCTTTCCTGGCCAACATGAGCCACGAAATCCGTAACCCCATGAGTGCCATCCTCGGCCTCGCTGACCTCCTCCTAAATTCCCCTTTAACCCAAGAACAACGTCACCAAGCAACCCTCCTCCGCACCAGTGCAGCCTCCCTCCTCGGCATCCTCAATGACATCCTCGATCTCTCCAAAATCGAAGCAGGCCATGTCAAATTAGAACCAGCCCCTCTCAACCTCCACGATTTCCTCCAACAACTCGCCGACGAATGGCAATTCCTAGCCAATCAAAAAGGCCTCTCCTTCCATTTCTCTCTCGACCCCAACACTCCCCATTTCGTCTTTGCCGACGCACAACGCCTCCGTCAAATCCTCCTCAACCTCCTCAGCAACGCCCACAAATTCACCCAAAAAGGAGGCATTCACTTCCAAGTCTCCGCAAAAACGTCCGATCCTCAAACCGCGCTCATCCTCTTCCAAATCTCCGACTCAGGCATCGGAATCCCTCCAGACCTCATCCCTTCCCTTTTCGACCGCTTCGTCCAAGCCGATTCCTCCATCTCTCGCAAATTCGGCGGAACGGGACTTGGCCTCTCCATCTGCCGCGAACTCGTCAACCTCATGAACGGCCAAATCGGCGCAAATTCTACCCCAGGCCAAGGCTCAACTTTCTGGGTCGAAATCCCTCTTCCCATTTCCCAACCCCCACCTCCCCCGTCACCAACCAATCAACCCTTCCTCCCCCTCCAAGGCTCAGTCCTCATCGTCGAAGACTTCCAACCCAACCAGATCATCCTCGAACAAACTCTCCTCGATTTCGGCCTCTCCCCAACTGTCGTCAGCTCCGGAAAAGACGCCCTCGACCAGCTCAGTAATAAAAACTTCGACCTCATACTCATGGACGTCCAAATGCCCGGCATGGATGGCATCGAAACTACCCGTCGCATCCGCTCCTCCCAAAACCTCCTCACCTCCCCCTCCGTCCCCATCATCGCACTCACCGCTCATGCACTCGAAGAAGACCGCCAGAACTGCCTCCAAGCCGGTATGAACGATTACCTCAGCAAACCCATAGAGCGCAACACCCTCTTCGCTGCCCTCAAAAAATGGTTGCCAACAAAACCCCAACCTCAACCACCTCTCCCTAGTCCCTCAACCTCGGATTCCTCCTTTCAGCCACCCCCACAAACTTCCACCACCACACCCACTCCATCCCCTATCACCTCACCCTCATCTGAAAAACTTTTCGACAACTCCCTCATCCTCCGCAGTGTCAACGGCAATTTCACCTCCTGGCTCCGCTTCGCAAAAAATTCTATCGAAAACCTCAACGAGCAAATCCCAAATCTCTCCAACGCCCTTCAAACCTCCGAATTCCCAACCATCCGTTCCACCGCCCACAAAATAAAAGGACTAGCAGGCTACCTCCAATCAAAAAATCTCGAAGAACTCGCCAGCAAAATAGAACTCGCCGCAAAAGCCTCCGATGCAAATACCATTTCCTCCCTCGCTCCCCACTTCCTCCAACTCGCCTCCGCTCTCCGCGACGCTCTCAATTCAGAAATTCAAAAAAATATCCCCCCCGATAATAAATTATTGATAATAAATAAGTTATGAATATTCGCGGCTCGCCAGCCGTCCTTGCCTATTTCCTCCTCGCTTTAATACTTATTTTTTTCGTCAGTTTTTTTCTATACCTTACAACCTATGGCATCCAAGGTTGTTTCTTGCGGAGAATTTCCCAATCCCTTAGTGGAAAATCCTTCCAAGTTCAAATTGCTCATTTGCGCCTCCACCCCATTCAAGGAATTGTCGCCGAAGACGTCTCCATTCTTCCCAATCTTCCCTCCTCCCTCTCTCCTAAAAACCTTCCTCCCCCCTCTCAAGCAATCCTACAAATCAATCGTCTTTCCCTACAACCCAACTTCCACTCCCTAATCCGAGGGAAGCTCGAACTCAACGCACTCCGCCTCCAAAATGCAAACCTCCAACTCCCTCTTCCCAATGGTTCCCTTATCCACCTTCAAAATGCTCACGCTTCCCTCTCATTCAACGAAAAAGCTCTCATCCTACAAAATGCCCAATTCCAATTCCTGGGCGTAAATGTCCGTCTCAACGCAACTCTCCTCAACCCAAAAGCCTTTCAACCCTCCCAGCGTGGAACCCTCGCCAGAAACCCCCGTGCCGCCGACCTCCTCCAAGACTTCCTCGACCAACTCAAATTCCTCAAATTCCCCAAAAAATCTCCTCCTTCTCTGCACCTCCAGCTCGTCGGCGACCTCGCAAACCTCCACTCCATCGCCGCTCCCAAAATCCATTTCCAAGCCAATTCTTTATCTTGGAAAAATGTTATCCTCTCCAACGTCTCTTTCTCCGCTTCCCTTTCCAACAATTCCCTACTCCTTCATCACCTCCACGCCGAAGACGACTCCCCTCAAATCACTCCAGGCGACGAAGGGGGCCAACTCGATGCTGCCGGCTCCTACTGCCTAACCTCAAAACGCGCAAATCTCGCCATCTACTCAACCCTCGACCTCTCCCCTTTCCTTCGTTCCTTCTCCCAACAGCAAACCTTCAACGAACTAAAATTCCAAAAATCCCCTCTCCTCGAACTTGATCTAATCTACGACCCAACTTCCTCCCCTTCCAAGCCTCTCCGCATCCTCGGCTTAGCCCAATTCGAGCATTTCTCTTTCCGCAACGTCCCCATCCAAAAACTCGATCTCCCCTTCACATGGCACAATAACTTCTTCCTCGCTCGCAACTGCTCCATCCTCTCCCAACCTCTAACTGCCAACTTCCACCTCAAATTCCAAAACTCCCTCCTTAATCTCCTCGCCGAGGGCTACCTTAACCCAACTCTTTGCAAACCTTGGCTCGACAAAGGCTTCAGAAACACCGTCAACCTCATGCAGTTCGAGCAACCAGGCTGGGCAAACGTCCATCTCCTTATCCCCACCAACGCCCCATCGAACCTCTCCGGCAACGGCTCCATCCGTCTCGGAAAAACCGCTACCCGCGGTGCGTGGATAGATTCCGCTTCCGCTAACTTCTCCGTCTCCAACCAAGCCACAACTTTCCAAAACCTCACCGTCTCCATCGCAAACCGGACAGGAACTGGAACCCTCATCTACGACTTCGGCAACAAACAAATCCTCCTCTCCTCCATCCGCTCCAACTTGCCACCAGACAAAGTCCTCCTCTGGGCCGACCCCAATATCGTCAAAACCATCCAACCCTACAAATTCCGCTCTCCTCCTACCATCCTCGCCAATGGAACCGTCGGCCTCACTTCCTCTTCCGATACCAACCTCTCCCTCTCCATTTCTTCCAACGACGGTCTCGATTACGAGCTCCTCGGGAAAAACCTCCACTTCTCCAACATCACTGCCTCCGTCTCTATCCAAAAAAATACTCTCCTGGCTAACATCCATTCCGCTTCCCTTTTCAACGGCTCCGTCCAAATCCAAACCATCGCTTCACTCCTCCCATCCAACCCCACCTACCAACTCAAACTCAACCTCAATCGCGTTGACTTCGCCCCTCTCTCTAAACTTTACTTCGATTACTCAGAATCCACTGGCAAGCTAAGTGGCCATTTCTCTTACTCCTCCGATTACTCCAACCCAGAAAACCTCGTCGGCTCTGGCCACCTCCGCATCGAAGACGGAAACGTCTTCGCTATCCCTATCTTCGGTCCTCTCTCCCCGCTCATCAGTTCCGTCATACCAGGCGCAGGTTACCAAAACTCCCGCTTGGCCACCGCTTCCTTCTCCGTCGCAAACCAAACTATCCATACAAACGACCTCGAAATCGTAGGTCAGGGCTTTAGCCTTTATGGCTCAGGAAATATCTTCTTCGTAAAAAATCAACTCGACCTCACCGTCCGCCTCAACGTCAAAGGAACACCCGGCTTCCTCCTCTTCCCCATCAGTAAATTCTTCGAATATTACTCCGACGGTTCCCTCCAAAACCCACAATGGCGTCCCAAAAACATCCCCGCCGAACTCTACGGAAGCGGCCTGCTCGAACCCCTCACTCGCCCAGTCAAAAACCTCCTCCTCCCCAAAAAATTCTCCTCACCCTCCACTCCACCGTAAAAGCACTCCTCCCCAAAAATCAGCCCTCTTTTCAACTACCCCCTCTCCTCAAACGCCGAAACTCCCACCGGTAACGCTGAACCAAACACCCATACACCTCCTGCAACACTCCTCTGTTTCCATCTCCGCCTCTCCAACCCCTCTTATCCCCATCAACTCCTCTATCGCTCGAACCTTCCCTATCCACCGCCCCTTGCTCGACCCAACCTGCACACCACGCTGCAACCCTTCTTCCAACCTCTGCTAAAGTCCCCCCTCCACACCTTCCCAAAATAACTGCTCCGCTGGTGCTCATCGCTACTTCTTGTATCCCCTCATCTCGAAACGCTTTACTTTAAAACGTCCTATTCTCAACCTGCAGCTCCCCTCAATCTACGCCCCTCTCACCCCAACGGGAAAATAGTTCTCGAAAAACGACCGCGCCGTGCCAACCTCCCCAAACACAACCTCAAAAACTTATCACGCAGCTTCCGCATCTCCTCTCTTATCTTCTCTCCTCCTCCGCAAAATTCCTTCCCTTTCCCATGCCCCTCCTATCCCTTTTCCCTTTCCACCATCGCTGAACAAAACCCGAAAACCTCAGAAAAAACTCAAAACCCACCGACCAAATCCCAGCACGCATCACCACCAAATCATACAAATTCTCTTCCCGCGTCGCAAAGGCTCGCTTATACCCCTGATCATTCTGTAAAAAATCATAAAACAAAAGCCCCTCCTCAAAACACCACCGAAGGTTTGAAAACATCAACAAAGTCCCCGGCGAATAGTCCCAAAAATCTTGTAAAAACCCCGTCGTATGCATCGAGTAAAAACTATTATGCAAAAAACCAACCTCAAACGAAACCAACTCATCCCTTATCCACATCCCGCTCAACCGGCTTACCCCTTCCTCAACCCCATCCACCAACGCTAACCGATAAAACTCCCGATTCTCCGCATCCCGAAAAGGCCCCTTTTTCGCCTCCGTTTGCCACGTCTTCTTTCCAACCTCAATAATTCGATCCACAACTCTCAACAGCTCCCTTCTCGAAACCGTATTCCTCCAAGCTTCTACCCTTCCCCCTTCCCTCTTCATCTTCCTCCCTCTCCTCTCAACCAAACTCCGCATCTCCCCTGGAATTATCTCCCTCCGATACCGCTCAAAATCCCCAACCCCAACGAGGTCAACCATTAGCCGGACGGCCCTCCGCCTTAAACAAAACCGCATCCCACTCACCTCCCCTTCCCCTAACAATTTCACAAAATCCTCACTCAACAACGGTAACCAAACGAACTGCCACCCTCGCAGCAATTCCTTCAACCCACACACAACCCATTCCTTCTCCTCCCCATCCATCACAGGGTCAAATAAATCATTCACATCAGCACCAGCAGGCCACAATGCCCTACCCATCATCGGAAACTGCACCTCAAAAAATGGCCAAACCATTTTCCATACCCCATCCTCCCTCACCACTACCACCACCGGCCGAAACCTCCGCCCAAGCGTCCGATACCACGCCCCAATCCACCCAACCGACTGAAACCCATTCTGAAACTTCGCCCGTCCGTAAAAACCCCGATATTCCCTCAACAAATTTTCTAACCCCTCCCGCCCAACAAAAACCTCCGCCTCAATCCCACTCCCTTTTCCGCTGCCTCCTTCATCCCCCATCGCCTTCCAAAACCTCTAACTTCGGCCCTCCCTCACCCCTCTTAATCTCCCCTTGCAAAACCTCCAAAAACAACCGCGGATGCCGCAACGGCGCAAGCAAACCATCCGCAGCGACAAGCCGCAAACGCGCTCCTTCTATCTCCCGTGCCAGGGTCTCCCCCTCTCCTACCGGATAATTCGTCCCTTCCTGTGGCCAAAGAATGCTCACCGGACACCGTATGTCCCGTAACCTCGGCGCTAAATCCTCCCCAAATGTCCCTTGAAAATACCCCCACATCGCTACCTCCGCATGATACAACCCAGCACAATTTGTCAATACAGCCAACGCCTCCTCATCCTCCGACCCCCGCTCCCCGTAACCAACCCGCGCAAGCCACGCCCGCAGAAATTGTGCGCTCGACAAATAACTCCCCCACGCCAACGAGCGCAACCACGGGAGCCGCTCTATCCCCAAAACACGACGCGCCGCCCGCCCTCGCAAAGCCTGCCTCACCCCCAAAGGCAACCATAGGATCAACTTCGAAAACAACTCCGGATGTTGCGCCGCAACCAACAACAACATCTTCCCACTCACCCCAGATCCCACCACCACTGGCGCCCTCCCTCCAACGACTAAATGCAGAAACTCCACAAACGCCTCCCCAAGCTCCCGCATATCCAATGCCTCCCCAGGCCGCTCCGATTCCCCAAAACCAATCAAGTCAGGCACAATCACCTCGTGCGTAACGGCAAAATGCGGATACACCCGCGACCATTCAAAACTCGACGCTCCAGGATAAACCCCATGCACAAAAATCAAACCCTCCCCTCCACCACTCGTATGATATACCATTTGCCCACGCGACGTCGCCACCACTCGCGTCGCAAAAATCGCCGGACTCAACGACTCAGGCAACACTGCCGCTCCACGCCGCCGAAACCCATACCGCAGCGCAAGCAAAATCGCTCCAAGCAAGCCTATCCCAAGCCCAACGCCAAACGCCTGTTGCTGACGCCCTATCTTCAATAGCTTCCAAAGGCTCATATCAGAATTCTATACTCCATCCTCCTTCAAAAACTAGTTCTCTTCACCAAAATTCCTAAACTCCAGACTCCATTATCCAAATTTCGCAACTCACAACCTCTCGGGCAATATCAGCTCAACTCCTCGCTCCCCCTCCACAACTCGCCCCACCCTTACCCCTCCAACCATCCCCTCCACCTCCTCCACTTCCCTCTCCCCAACCACCAACACCATCCCTATTCCCATATTGAACACCCGATACATCTCCGCCACCTCCACCCCTCCCTTCTCACACAAAAACTGAAACACCTTCGGCACTTTCCATACACGCGCATCCACAATCGCTCGCAACCCCTCCGGCAATATCCGGACAATATTATCCTCAAATCCCCCTCCCGTTATATGAGCCGCTGCATGCAAACCTCTCCCCGCAACCCGCCGCAATTGCGGCTCATAATTCAAGTGCACACGCAAGAGCTCCTCCCCAATCGTCCGCTCCCACCCCTCTGGCCGATCCCCTATCCCATAACCCATCTTCTCAAAAAGGATTTTCCTCGCCAACGAATACCCATTCGTATGCAAACCATTCGATGGCAAACCCACCAAAACATCCCCAGCCCGCACTTGTTGCCCATCCATCACCTTCCGGCGCTCCACAACTCCAACAATAAAACCAGCTAAATCATACTCCCCACGCTGATACATCCCTGGCATCTGCGCCGTCTCTCCACCAAGCAAAGCACACCCGCCCAACTCGCACCCACGAACCAATCCCTCCATCACTTGCCGAAATACCTCAGCATCCAACTCCCCAAATGCCACATAGTCCAAAAAAAACAACGGCCGCGCTCCCGTCACTGCCAAATCATTTATGCAGTGATTAACCAAATCCTCTCCAACCGTATCGTGCTTCCCCGCCATCACCGCTACTTTCAACTTTGTCCCAACTCCATCCGCGCTCGCAACTAATACAGGTTCCTCCATCCCTCCAAAATCAGCACGAAAAAAACCCCCAAAACCTCCTATCTTCCCCAAAACCTGCGGCCCATACGTTCGCCCAACAAGCTCCTGCAACCCGCTCTTCACCTCATTCCCAAGCAGTATATTCACACCAGCCGCAGCATACAGACCACCTCCCCCCTCTTCACTTCCTCTCGTCTCTTCAGTCATCTCTGAACACTCCCCTTCATTCCAACTTCAACTGTTGCTGGCACGATTTCCCACCCAGCAAACCATCCCGCTTCCTCTGCCGCTCCATAATGTGCTTATCAAAACCAGCATCGTATCGAACCGGATATTCCCCATTAAAGCAAGCTAGACAGAAATCCTCCCTCCCTCCCCCGGTCGCCCTCACCATCCGCTCTATATCCAAATACCCAATACTATCCGCCTCCAGAAACCGACAGATCTCCTCCTCACTCATCTTATTCGCAAGCAACTTCTCAGGGTCCGGAAAATCTATCCCATAGTAACACGAAAACCGATGAGGCGGACAACTGATCCGCACATGCACCTCCTTCGCCCCAGCCTTCCGCAAATTCACCACCCGCGCCCGCGCCGTCGTCCCACGCACAATTGAATCGTCCACCACAACCACTCGCCGCCCCTTCACCACCTCCTCGATCAAATTCAACTTCACACGCACATCCAAATCCCGCATCCGCTGCGTCGGCTGCAGGAACGTCCGCCCGATATAATGGTTCCTCACAAAAGCCATATCAAACTCCATCTTCAACTCATCCGCATACCCCAAAGCCGCATATATCCCAGAATCCGGAACCGGTATCACCACATCCGCATCCGCAGGATGCTGCCGCGCTAACTCCCGTCCCATCTCCACGCGCGCTTGCTTGACGCAAATCCCCCCTAGCCGACTATCCGGCCGCGCAAAATACACATGTTCGAATATACAAAAAGCCTTCTGTCGTCGCTCAAACGGAAATTCCGACCGTATCCCCTCCTTGTCAATAATCACTACCTCCCCAGCCTCCACCTCCCGCACAAACTCCGCTCCAATCAAGTCAAACGCACACGTCTCCGATGCCAAAACCCACGCCCCTTCCAATCGCCCAAGCACCAACGGCCGAAACCCATATGGATCCCTCACCCCTAATATCTCCTCATCCCCCATAATCACCAGCGAAAACGCTCCATCCAACCTCCGCAAACAATGCAGCGGATTCTGCCGCCTCGGCACTCGCGCCAACAAATGCAGCACTATCTCACTATCCGCCGTCGTCTGAAAAATCGAACCCTCCTCCTCTAACTCACAACGCAACGCCGCAGCATTCACCAAATTCCCATTGTGTGCCACTGCTATCTGCCCACGCCCTGTCTCCACACAGAACGGCTGAGCATTCCGGATCGTGCTCGAGCCTGTCGTCGAATACCTCACATGCCCAATCGCTTGCCACCCGCGTAGCCACTCCAGCTCCTGCGCACCAAATACCTGCGACACTAAACCCATCCCTCGATGCACACGAAACGCCCCTCCCCCTCCATCACTCGTCACTATCCCGGCACTCTCCTGCCCACGATGCTGTAGCGCAAAAAGCCCATAATACGTCAGCATCGCAGCTTCCGGATGCCCATAGATTGCAAACACCCCACACTCATGCCGGGGCTTCAACATCCTGTCTCTTCGGTCTTCCAATACTCCTCCAATTTAAACCTCTTTTTCCCTTTCATGCAAGTTATCCCCTCTCTCCTCTCTCCCCTCTCCCCCTCCACATTCTTACCTACTTCCCTTCCCCAACTTTTTTCCTTCCTTGTTCTTCTCAAAACCAACAAAAAATTCTCCTCATACTCCCCTGCCTCCATCCCATGTCCCAGACCCCATCCCATCCTCAAAAAAACACTAACCCTGATAATTTTCGATATCATCATCCTCTTTCTCACTCACACCCACCCCCCTTCTCCGTAACCCTCCTCGGCAGCGGAAGTTCCGGCAATGCAGCTCTCCTTCACTACAACTCCACCTCCATCCTCATTGATGCAGGAATCTCCTTACGCCAACTCCAACTCCGCCTCTCCTCCCTTAACCTCACCCTCAATTCCCTCCATGCCATCCTTCTCACACACGAACACTCCGACCACACCGCCGCCCTCCCTCAACTCATAAAAAAATTCAACATACCACTCTACGCAAACCGTCCAACTGCGGAAGCCATTTGCTGGCAATACAAATTAGAGAACCCTGTCTGGAATTACTTCCACACCTCTAAACCCTTCCATATCGGCCCCTTTCACGTCCTCCCCTTCAGCGTAAGCCATGACGCAGCAGATCCCGTCGGCTTCCTCATCTCCACACCTTCTTCCTCGCTTGCCATCCTCACAGACCTTGGCAAAGTAACAAATAACGTCCTCTACAACATCCAAAACGTCAACTGTCTCATCATCGAAGCCAACTACGACCCAACCCTCCTCGAAAAAGACTCCAAACGCCCCTGGAAAACAAAACAGCGCATCTCCTCCAACTTCGGCCACCTCTCCAATACCCAAACCGCTCAAGCAATCGCTTCAGCTGCATCCCCTTCCCTCAAACACATCATCCTTTGCCACCTCAGCGCCGATTGTAATTCCCCTCTCTTGGCTCTATCTACTGTCCAAAATGCCCTCCACCTCTCCAACCACTCACACATCCCAATCCTCTGCGCAAAAAGAGACGATGTCTCTCCCACCATCCAATTCTAATCCCTCTTCCTTGCACTCCTCTTCCCATCAACTGCAAACCCATAAAAAAACCCTCCTCTCCCTCCTTTCAGCATTAGAGTCCCTCCTCCGCTTCATCAATGCCGCCTCCAAAATCCCACACCGTTGGTGGCGCCGCTTCAGAAAAAAACCCTCCCCTGTCTCCCAACAAGCAGGCCTCCTCCCAACCCTCATCAAAGTCTTCGCCGCTTTCTCAAACCTCGATGGCTCCGTCCTCGAAGAAGAAATTGACTCCTGCCTCGGCTTCCTCCGCTACGACTACCCAGACACCGTTTATTCAGAACTCCGCAAAATGTTCAGAGCCGCACTCAACGAACAGCAGGACCTCGATGCCATCGCAAGAAAACTCGCCGCAGAACTCTCCGAAGAACAAAAACTCCTCCTCGGCATCCAACTCTACGACCTCGTTGCACGCGCAAGCTTAAAACACGACCAAATCGTCGCTTATTATTCCTTCATGGCCAACCTCGGCATGGCCACTCAAGCCATTGACATCGTCTATCAGCTCAACGTTGACGACTCCTCTGCCGAAAATCCCATCTACCCCAACGGCACCTCCCCTCTCGAAGTCCTCAGCTTCGGCCACGAATCTAACGCAGATGTCCCCTTCGCTGACCTCCAACCCACAGAAAAAATCATCGCCTACCGCTACCACGACCTCGTCCTCATCCGAAACCGCACCAACCGCAACCTCATCCTCCAAAGCCGCACCCTCTACCCAGGTAACCTCGGCAGAATCTATTCCAACCAACGCATCCTTTGCAACAACCACGTCCTCTCTTTCCAAGACCTCTCCTTCTACTTCAACGCCAAAAAAAACGTCTCCCATGCACACGTCTTCCTTACCATCTGCGATAACAACGAAATCCTCCTCGACCGCTCCCGCCAAAAAGATAGCTGCCTCGAAATCATCTTCGGCCTAAAAGTCCGCGTCATCGCTCTCAAAGATACCTCCGCCACCCTCAGAAACATCCCCCTCTTAAAAGGCGCCGATGTCACCGCCTCCCTCGATGACAAAATCATCTTCCAAAACCAGGGGGACATCTCCCTCGAAGAAATCCGCCGCCGCACCCGCTCCATCGGAAGACGCTTCCCACTCCGCCAAACCAAATCCGAATACCTCGTCTCCAACCAACCATCCCTTCTCGACGAAGGCGACATCCTCCTCACTCCAGGCAGCGGTGGCGACGTCCTCCTCAAAATCGAGTGCGATTACGAACAGAAAATCGGCCGCCTAACCGTCCTCCAAGCCGACCGCCCCATCGTCGTCCGCGGCTCCCCAGTCCGCAACTCCACAATCCTTAACGACGGCGATACCATCCAAATCGAGGCAGGCCAAATCCTCCGCTGTAACTTCTCCGAACGCATCATCGAAGAAGAACGCAACATCATCAGCTCCCTCGAAGTCCGCGACCTCCTCTGCAAATTCCCAGACGGCGAAACCGCTCTCGATAACATCAACTTCTCCGCCCACCGCGGCGAAATGATTTGCATCATGGGCGCCAGCGGCTCCGGAAAAAGCACTCTCCTCAGAACTCTCTCAGGCCTCCTCCGCCCCATCCACGGCGAAATCCTCCTCAACGGCCTATCCCTCTACGCAAACTTCGACACCTTCCGCCATTATATAGCCTACATCCCTCAATTCGACGCCTTCGACGAACACCTCACCATCGAAGAAAACCTCAACTTCGCTGCCGCCATCCGCGCTCCCCATCTCTCCCGCGCCGAACGCCTCCGCCGTATCGAAAACAAACTCATTGAACTCGGCCTCTCCGAACGCCGCAACTCCATCGTCGGCAGCCAGCACAAAAAAATCCTCAGCGGTGGCGAGCGCAAACGCCTCAACATCGGCCTCGACATGATCGGAATGGCCGATATCTACCTCTTCGACGAGCCCACAAGCGGACTCTCCTCCAAAGACTCCGAACACGTCCTCGAAATCATCCGCTCTATTGCCCACAACAAAATTATCCTCGTCACCATCCATCAGCCCTCCTCCAAACTCTTCTCCATGTTCCACAAAGTCCTCATTCTGGACAAAGGGGGCAAAGAAGTCTTCTTTGGAACACCCCAGGAAGCTCTCCAATACTTCGCCGAAGCAGAACACCAACAGCAGTTCGGCACCGACCTCGGCGCTTGCCCAGCCTGCGGCGCAAGCCGCCCAGAATTCATCTTCGACGTCCTCGAAACTCCACTCCGCGACATCAGCGGCGACATCATCTACGAAGAAAACTCCCGCGGCCAACTCGTCCCAGCCCGCCGCTTCTCCCCAGATTATTGGCGCGACCGCTTCGAAGCCTGGCGCCTCGCTCGTGAAGTCCGCTCCAGCTCCTCCGCTCCCCCAGAACTTCGCCCCCCCCCCCCCCCCCTCCCCCGCCGCTTCGACCGTAAGTCACCTTCCCTGCGCCTCCGCGACGAGCTCTTCCAATTCCGCATCCTCTTCGCTCGCAGCTTCATCAGCAAACTCCGTAACGAAGCCAACCTCGCCATCACTCTCATCATGGCCCCTCTCCTCGCCCTCCTCATAGGAACTGTCCTCCGTTACTCCGAATCCGAAACCTACGACTTCGCCTCCGCTTTCCACATCCCAGCCTACCTCTTCCTCTCCGTCGTCGTTGCCATGTTCCTCGGCCTCACTAATAGCGTTGACGACATCATCCGCGACCGCCCCCTCCTCATCCGCGAACGCAATCTCAACGTCCGCATCGGCTTCTACGTCCTCGCAAAAGCCATCACCCTCGGCATCTTCGCCGCCCTTCAGTGCCTCCTATTCTCCCTCATCGGCAACGCCATCCTCGAGCTCCGCGGCTTCCTCTGGCCCATGTTCGCTTACCTCTTCCTCACAGCCCTCAGCGGTATTGCCATCGGCCTCCTTATCTCAAGCCTCGTCTCCGAAAGCAAAACCGCCATCCTCCTCATCCCAGCCGTCTTCATCCCTCAAATCATCCTCGGCGGCTCCTTCATCAAATACGAAGAAATGAACCGCAACCTCGACCTCGTTTACGCCTTCCAACGCTGGTTCGAACAATATCCGGATAAATCCACTCCTCCACAAAGCAAACTCCGCGTCCCACTCATCTGCGAATTCAACCCCATGCGCTGGAGCTACGAAGCCATCGTTTACGCTCAGGCAAAACTTAACCCCCTCACCTCCCGCCAACGCCAAATCCAACGCCAAATCAAAGCTCTCATTGCAAAAAAACAACTATCCCAAAACGAAGAAAACCGTCTCGAAGACCTCAAAGAACTCCTCGCCATCCTCTCCGGCCTAAACGGAACCTCCCCACGCCAGGTCGCACAACGCCTCCGCCTCATTGACAACGTCATCAACGGCCAACCTCTCATCCGCGAAAACATCCTCTCCCCCCATCCAAAAAACGCAAAAACCATCACCGCAGAACAACTCTACGTAAACCAAAAAGTCCTCGACCTCATCAACCGCGCAGAAATCGAAGAATCCGATTACCGCGAAAAACAACACCAGAATATCTTCTTTGGCTCCACCAAAATCTATTTCGGCCTCCGCGCCAATACTCTCATCTTCAACGCCGCTGTCCTCACATCCTTCTCCCTCATCCTCTTCGCTATCCTCTACTCCGTCCTCCATCGACAACTCCGCTCCAACCGCTGGCAGTAATCCCTCTTAATCTTTAACCACTCTTCTCTTCTTCAAAGACAAATTTATCTCCTTTCACAATCACAAAATGCAGAAAACTCCCTTCCTCCATCTCCTCCCTCCACGTCTCAAAGCCGCCCTCTCTCGCCTTAAAAATTCCATCTGGACCCTCGACCCACGCCCACTCCCCGTCCGCGCCTCCACCCCAACACGCAACCACACCAGCTTCCACAACCGCCCACCCACCCCACACCCAATCGAAAATCTCCCACATTTCTGGGGTAAACCATTCGAACAACGTTGGTGGCAGATCGAATTCCCCTCCCACCTACTCTCCTCCTACTCCCACCTCTGCTGGAAAGACCAGGCAGAAGCCACACTCTACCTCGACGGCTTCCCATCCGGCGGCTTCGACCCAGCACACCACTTCGTCCCACTTAAGCCAAACTTTAAGGAAGCCATCATCGAAAGCTACTGCACCCAGGCAGCAATTTGGGTCCCAGGCTCCTCATCCAAAATCAACTCAGAAGGTAGCCGCTTCGAAGGTGCCTACCTCGCTAAAAAAAATCCCATCGCATGGCAGAATTATTTCGACTTCTCCGTCCTCTTTGATCTCGCACGCTGGCTCGCTTCTCGCGACCCCAATATCCCAAATCAAAATTCCCTCGAATCATCCCTCTTCTACCGCCACGAATGGCACGAAGCAGACCCCATCCTCCGCTACCTCATCCACCACCTCGACCTTGCAGTCGAACTCTGGGAAACCAACGGCCCCCTCGCCATGTCCAAAAAACTCCGCGAAATCTTCGACCATCTCTCCCAACCATTGCCTAACCTCCACGCAACCACCATCGGCCACGCACACATAGACCTCGTCTGGCTCTGGCCAGAAGACATCACAGAAGCTAAACTCGTCCACACCTTCTCCACTGTCGAACGCCTCCTCGACCAATACCCAGAGTTCATCTTCTCCCATTCCCAGCCAGCCGCTTACAGATTACTCAAAAAACGCTCCCCCGAACTCTACAACCAGGTCCTCTCCCGAATCCAACAAAGCCGCTGGGAGCCAGTCGGCGCCCTCGAAGTCGAAGCCGATACCTTCCTCCCAACAGGCGAAGCTCTCGCCCGTTCCTTCCTCCTTGGCCAACAACAATTCCAAAATATCTCTGGATATAAAAGTCTTGTTTTATGGCTTCCCGATAGCTTCGGCTTCTCCGCTTCCATCCCAACACTCATGGCAGAATTCGATGTCCCCTTCTTCTTCTCCGCCAAGCTCGCCTGGAGCGAATCTTCCCGCTTCCCCTACACCTCCTTCCGCTGGCGCGGCATGGACGGTTCTGAAGTCATCGCTCACCTTCTCCACGACTACGCAGCCGCCTACAACCGCATGGGGAACCTCCCCGACATCCTCCTCCCCCTCCATGCCCACCGCCAAGCCCACATCCACCCTGAAATCCTCATCCCTCTCGGCATGGGCGACGGCGGCGGCGGCCCCTCGGAAGAAACCTGCGAGCGCATCCGAAGATACAACTCCCTCTTCTCCACTCCCAGAACTTCGTGGGGAAAAATCTCGGACTTCTTCAACCGCATGCTCCAATTCAAAGACAACTTGCCCTCTTGGGACGGCGAAATCCTCCTCGAATACCACCGCGGAACTTACACTACTCA
Source organism: Chthoniobacterales bacterium (assembly GCA_026418675.1). GTDB lineage: Bacteria > Verrucomicrobiota > Verrucomicrobiia > Chthoniobacterales > DYNR01 > JAOAAX01. Next base: position 43,462 of record JAOAAX010000013.1, read on the forward strand.
AACCCGCATAAAACAAGCCTACCGCCAGCTCGAATCCGCACTCCAAACCCTCGAAGCCACAAAAGCCATCGCTAACTCACCCCTCGACGATTCCGACCTCCACACCTGGCAACGCCTCTGCTTCGCTCAATTCCACGATTGCTTGCCAGGTAGTTCCATCGCAGAAGTTTATCATAAAATTGTCCCAGAACTCCAATTATTAGCGGACCTTTGTATCAAAAAAACTCATCACCTCGCCTCTCAACAACAAAACCGAATTCCCTTAAATCAACAAAATTCAGACAACGCTTTCTTCAATCCTCTCCCTCTCCCCATCAATTTCCCCCTCTCCAACGGCCTCCTCCTCCACCTCCCTCCGCTAGCTACTCGACCAACCTCCCTCGCTTCTCCACCCCCCAACCGCCCAGAAATCTCCGAATCTGATTTCTCCCTTCGCTGCGGAAACTCCTCCGTTAAACTCCTTCCTGACGCCACCATCGCTGAACTCACCCTCAATGGCACCCAATTAAAAATCCTCCCTGGAGCAGCGCAAGTCAGATGCTGCCCAGATTTCCCGGCCGAGTTCCACGCCTGGAACCTCGACCGCAATACCCCCCCTTCCTCCTTCCCACTCCACCATCCCCCTCAGTTCCTCGGCTTCTCCCTCGACAACCTCTCCGCCTCTGCAAAATTCGCTATACAACTCACCGCAAAAAGCGATCTCTTGATCGAATTTCTTCTCTCCGCCGATCTGCCCGTCCTCCGCATCAACCTCACCGTCAATTGGAACGACCCACAAACCCTCCTCCAAATCATCTTCCCAACCTCTTATTGTGGCTCTCAAGCCCGCTTCGGTGCCCCATTCGGCAGCGTCCTCCGCCCACAACTCGCTCGCGGTCTCCAAACAGACGCTCTCTTCGAAGTCCCAGCAAGCCGCTGGGCACTCGTCGCCAATGATACCGAATCCGAGGGCCTCGCCATCATCACTCGCGACCGTTACGGCTTTGGCGCCCACCGCGGCACCCTCCACTGCTCGCTCCTCCGTAGCCCCATCCTCCCAGGTAAAACTCCAGAGGACCAACTCTCCCCAACCGATTTCTCCGACCTCGGCCAGCACAAATTCCAACTCGCTCTCGCTCCTGCCAGCAATAATGCACCTCTCCACCTCCAACCACCCTCCCTCGCCGATTCTCTCTTCACAAAACCCATCCCTGCCTCTCCCAACTTTTCCCCTCCAGAGGGCCTCTTCTCACTCCATAATGCCCACTCCCTCATCCCAGCTTGGGTCAAACCAGCCCAAAACCATCACGGATGGATCCTGCGCCTCCACGAAACCCGCGGTAATTCAGGAAACGCTACCCTCATCCCAAACCCAAATTTCCGCATCTCCCTCACTAACCTCCAAGAGTCCACCTTCTGCCCCCTCCACGAAAACACCATTCCCTTCTCCCCTTACTCCATCCGCAGCGTCCTCTTCTCCCCACGCTGAATCCCTCCTCCTTCCGGAATATTCGATAAATTCTCACACAATTTCCCCCTTGAAATATAACCATTTGAGCATATCGTTTTGTAAACCAACAAACCCAATCCAAAAAAAAACGACAAATAACTATGAAATTCGTAAAACCAGAACAAGTCGCCTCCATCACAAATGCCTTCATCCTCGACGTCCGCATCCCAGCTGAGTATCGCGCCATGAACATACCCGGCTCCATCCTCCATCCCATGCACGAACTCAACCCCGACAAAATCAAATCCATGCTCAATGGCAATACCTGCTACGTCCTCTGCCGCAGTGGCATCCGTGCTGAAGAAGCTGCAAAAAAACTTCACCAAGCTGGCATCGCCGATGTTGCCGTCATTGAAGGCGGTATCCTCGCCTGGGAAAAAGCTGGCCTCCCAGTGAATCGTGGACAAACCGCTCTCCCACTCGAGCGCCAAGTCCGCATCGTCGCTGGTTTAATGGCGCTCGCTGGCGCCATCCTCGCCTGGTATTTCAATCCACTCTGGGTCATCCTCTCCGGCTTCGTCGGCTGCGGCCTCATCTTCGCAGGCATCACGGGTTACTGCCCAATGGCAAACCTCATCGCAAAAATGCCGTGGAACAACCCACAAGTCATCTCCTCTTGCTGCTCCCAACAGACTTCCCAACAAAAAAAGGAAACAACTTCCTCCTCTTGCTGCTGCTCCTAATCCCCTTCCCTCACCCTTCCCTCATTCATAGTTTCCGAAAATATAATAAAACTCAGATCACCAACCTCTAGCTTCCCCATCCCAAAACATTATTTACCCACTCCCTCCTACACCCTTCCAGTTTAAAACCCATACTCATCACCACAAAAAACATCTCCTAACTACCCAAGCCAACCACTTCCCATCACTCCCCACCTTTCACCTTCAACCCCAACTCTCACCCACCGCTCCACAATACCCCCCCTCAATTTTTAGTGGAGCTTTTTCTACTTTCTTCTAAATTAGCATCCCAAAACAAATAATCCTCCAGCCATGTTTTCCCTACTCATACTAGCTCTCCTTGGTCTCCTCGCAATCCTCGCTCTTGTCCTCGTCCTCATCCTCATCAACTTCTTCGGTATCTGGCTAAGAGCTAAAATTGCCGACGCGCCGGTCTCCTTTGGCAGCCTCATCGGCATGCGCCTCCGCCGCGTCCCCGTCGGGCTCATCGTTGACTCCCGCATCCACGCCGTCAAAGCTGGCTTAAACCTCAGCACAGACGACCTCGAAGCTCATTACCTCGCCGGCGGTAACGTCAACCAGGTCGTCCTCGCTCTCATCGCCGCAGACAAAGCTGGCATTAAGCTCGACTTCAAACGCGCCTGCGCCATTGATCTCGCTGTAAAAGGCACCAACCGCACCGTCCTCGAAGCCGTTCGCACCTCCATCAACCCAAAAGTCATTGACTGCCCAAACCCAGCCTCCGGCAAACAATACATTGACGCCGTCGCACGCGACGGGATCGGCGTCAAAGTCCGCGCTCGCGTCACCGTCCGCTCAAACCTCGACCGCTTCGTCGGTGGCGCCACAGAAGAAACCATCATCGCCCGCGTCGGCGAAGGAATCGTCACCTCCATCGGTAGCTCCGCCTCCTACAAAGACGTCCTCGAAAATCCAGACAAAATCTCAAAAGTCGTCCTCCAAAAGGGCCTCGACAGTGGGACTGCCTTCGAAATACTCTCCGTGGACATCGCTGACGTCGACATCGGCGAAAACGTCGGCGCAAAACTCCAAGCCGAACAAGCCGAAGCCGATAAAGTCGTCGCTCAAGCTAAAGCAGAAATGCGCCGTGCCGCCGCCGTCGCTACCGAACAGGAAATGCGTGCACGCACTCAAGAAATGCGCGCAAAAGTCGTCGCCGCTGAAGCAGAAGTCCCTTTGGCCATCGCCGAAGCCTTCAGAAAAGGCCAACTCGGCATCCTCGATTACATGCGCTACAAAAACCTCATGGCGGATACTGCCATGCGCGAAGCCATCTCTGGAATCGAAAAATCCGGGACCGAAGCAAAACAACACCATTAACCCAAACAAAGCACGAATCCCCCCCTCATTCCTACCCTCACTTAAACACTCCCACAACCCATCACCTCCCCCATCTCGCTCCAAACTTTTAAAAACCCACCAACCGCAAGGCATTCCCAACTATGGAACAACTCGTCTTCCTCATCATCCTTGCGGCTATAAGCCTCATCCAATGGATCCTGCAAAAATCCGCCGAACATAAGCAGAAGCGCCAGCTCCAAACCCAAAAACAAATATCCGAGACCGAAACCTTACCCGAATCCTCCCCGCCGCCAATCCTTACCAAACAAGAACCCACTCCAGAACAACAACTGCGTGAACTCTTCGAAGCCCTCGGCCTCCCTCTCCCAGCGGAAAAAGAAGAAACCGTCACACCGCCAACTCCACCCAAACCCACTACCCATCACCCACCCCAACCCGAACATCCTTCCCCTGTTGACTCCCAATCAGAGCTACCCCCTTCTCCCCAACCAGAGGCAACTCCTCCGCCTTCCCCTCCCGCTCCACCTCCGCTAGAACCCCAGCAACCTTCCCAACTCCCTCTCCCAACCCCTTTATCCCCACTCCAAGCCCAAACTTTAAAACCCCCCCCCGACGAATATCGCGCACTCGCCCAACGCCTCCAACGCGTAGAATCCACCCTCACCCCTTTTCCCACCTCCGCTACACCCTTACCATTCCAATCCTTCCTAACATCTCCACACTCCCTCCAACAAGCCATCATCCTCACCGAAATCCTCGGCCCTCCCCGCGCTTTCCGCGACTCCTCCCACCACCAACCCCCTGCTTAATCACTCCTTAGCACATTACCCCCCCTATCCACCTTTCCCTTACGAAAGCCAATACCCTGACATCAGATTACTACACCCCTCTACCAAATTCCAGCTATAGCCTCCCACCCCTCTCCTCTAGCCCCAAGCAAAATCCCCATCCATTTCACATACCACCCTCGTCATCTCCCTGCACCTGCAAATTTTGCCTCCCCAACCCAATTCCCCTTCTTCCTAAAAATTTACTCGTCCATCAGAAAATTCGGATAAAAAAACTAACGCCATGATTCCGAAAATCCTCATTACAGGCGAAATGGCTGCCTAGGTTCCTAGTTCCTAGGTTCCAACCTCATCCGCTTACTATCTTTTGAGACTTGGAAAAAGTCAATTTACCCAACCAATTTGCAAATTTGCACGGATCTTGCCGAACCGCCTAAAAATCTTCCCCCAGCAAACTACTTCAAAGCAACTTGCAGAATCCCGACGATTGCCGTAACTTCTGCAACCTCGGCGGATAAGGAGCTCTCCTGATCAACACTGCAGGCATCACCCACCCGAAGCGCCTAAGCGAATTCTTCAACGTCTACCTCCAGGGCACACGCAACCTCCTCTAAGCTGCCGCTCAAGCAGGAATTTATCCTCCGCCCACCTTGGTTTTACGGCCCACCTCAACCCCCAAGACAAACCCTCTTCTTCCGCATGATCCGGGACGGCCTTGCCCCCATCGTCGCCACAGGCTTAAGCCTTCTTTCCATGGCCTACGTCGAAAATCTCGCCACAGCTTGCCTCTTGGGCCGCTACTTCCCTAGCCGCCGCGGGAAAAAGCTTACTGGTTTGCCGACGAGCTTCACTAATCCACTCCAATAACTCGGCCTTTATAATTAAAAAATCCACGTCCTCTTCGAAATGGGACGCACCATCGCCTGCGACATCTCCCTCGAAAAACGCAAACTCGCTTTCAATCCAACCGTTGATCTCGAGGAAGGCACGCGTTGCAGCATCCATTGGTGCCTCGATAACGGAGGTCTCGGCTCATGCCAAACCAGCTCGTTCTCGTCACAGGCGGAGCCCGCTATTTCGGTTCCTTGCTCGCACGCCGCCTCCTCGACAACGGCCATCAAGTCCGCGTCCTCGACATCTCCACCAATCACGACCTCCCCAACGAAGTCGAATTCCACCACGCCGACAACCGCGATTTAGCCGCCGTTCGCCGTGCCTGCGAAGGGGTGGATATCATCCACCACAACGTTGCACAAGTCCCTCTCGCTAAAAACCGTCGCCTCCTCCGGAAAGTTAATATCCAAGGCACAGAAACCCTCCTCCGTGCCGCCTCGAATCCTGCCAAAATTCTCCCCAAAATTTTCCCATTTGCTCATTTCTTACTCCTGCATCGCTCTACCAAATAGCTCAGGCTACTGCCGCTTAGGGGACCGGATCGGTTGGTTTCACCCCAATCTCACCCCAATCTCACCATCAATCCCAACATTCAATTCCTTAATCGATTCCTGAAATAAGCAACCCAGCAAAGTGCAACGAGGCATTGAGTCCCGTGCAGCCTTCTTGATGTCATCCAGTTCTCCGCACACAAGCACTTGCTTCCTCGCTCGCGTAATGGCCGTGTATAGCAGCTCCCGCGTAGCCAGCGGACTCTCCCCTCGCGGCACCAACACCACCACCGCCTCAAACTCGCTGCCCTGCGAACGGTGAATCGTCATCGCCCAGGCCAGGCTGTGATCGGGGAGTTCGCTAGCCGCGAATTCTTTAATCCCTTCGCCAACTTTGAAATAGGCTCGCGCTCCAAGCCTCCGTTCCTGCCACGCCGAAGAATTTTCAAGGGAATTGCTAACAGTTATCTCTTTGCAAGGAATTACTTGGCTAGGCACCTCTAAAACTCCCACCGTCCCATTCTTCAAACCCGTAAAAGGATCGTTCTTGTTGATAATGATCGGAAAAAACCGCGCCCCTTTCAAAGCGCGGAAATGCTGTTGAATTCGCAAACTCAACACCTCTGCCCCCACACTCCCCTCACGGTGCGCCGTCAAAAGACAAAGTCCGCTTAACCTAGCCAAGGCTTCCTGCGCATCCTCTGCACAGGCTATCCCCTGCCATTTCTCTTTGACAAATTCCGGAAAATCATCCGCCCCACGCGGCCACCTCCTGCGCCAAAGCAGGTCCGAGTCTGCCGTTGAATTCTGGGAATTCTCCAGCACACTGCCAAGAACCCTACTAACTTTCTCAGCGTTGCCCTCGCGCATCGCTTCCGCTAGCTCCTTCAACTTTGGGCAATCCTTAAAACGGTGGGATTCCTTCAATTCAATCACGTGCGCTCGGAGCGCATCCGCCGACGCCACCTCCGCAAATACGGCTCCCTGTCCGACACTTTCCAATTGATGCGGGTCCCCAATCAAAATCAGCCGACCATTCTCCGGCATCAAACCCAGCAAAGCCCACCACAACGGCAAGTCCACCATCGAACATTCATCAAGCACCAACACCGTCCCATCATCAAACGGCTGGCTCCGGAAGCCTCCCGTCCCCCTATTGTAGCCCAAAAGCGCATGAATCGTGCTGCAGCTCTCCGCCAAAGCCCGAATCTTCCCTCGATCAAATTGCTCCGGCAGACCTTCCGCACATACCAACAATGCTTCCTTCATCCGCTGGGCTGCCTTCCCTGTGGGCGCCGCAAGCCGAATCCGCGTAGGCTTAAAATCTGCTTGCTTTGAAAACACAGCCAAAATTCGCGCCAGCGTGTAGGTTTTGCCCGTGCCGGGCCCTCCTGTGACGATGGTTAAACAATGCGTGAGTGCATGCTCCACCGCTTTGCGTTGCTGCCCGTTCAGGCTGCTTTCTCCAAGCAGTCCCTGAAAATTACTCCCTTGCCCTGCACTTTGCTTGGAAAGCTTCAGGAGTTTCTCAACCACGGAGCACTCCATTTCGTGCAGCACCCGACTCTGCAGAAAAGTCCTCCCTCCCGTGGTTTTCAGAACAATCGGAAAACTCCCAGCAAGGGTCTGCTGTCGTTCTTCCAACCACTCACGCCCTTTCTCCGGGAGTTCAACCTCATAAGCTGTGCTGCCGCTGGCTTCCGCTTGCAAAAGCCCCTCCACAGCTCCCCGAAGCACTTCGGGCAAGCCCCACTTCCGCTGAAGCCACTCCCAGTGCGATTTGGTAGAGAGATTTGTCATGCTTGATCTGAACTCATTTAAAGGTTTTGCTAAAGGTTTTGCTCCGAAAAAAGCTTTTCCAATTCCCTGAGAAGCTTCTCATTAACGGGTATGTGGAGAATTCCTTGAGAACGCCCCCTCTCCACACCGCGCAAAAATACCAGCCACGCACCTGCTAATTTCGCATCCGGTTTGCAAAGTCGTAAGAACCGCCTCAGAGCCACAAGATACAAATTCATTTGCAGCACATAATGGTTTTGCAGCGCACATTCCCGCAGCCGTTCTTCAGAATAGTCGCCCGCCGATAGCCCTAACCAATTGGTTTTCCAGTCAATCAACCCCCATTGCCCATTATGAAACACAATCCGGTCAATAATCCCCTCAAAAAAGCCCTCCAGCTCGGCAAATGGCAACATCCGCAAGCTCTTCGCGTATTCAGTTTCTCCACACATTTCAAACGCATTCGCAAGCCTTCCCACCGAGAATTTCCCCAGCAATGGCTGCAGAAAATGCCACTCCGCGCCACTGTTCGCACCACAAACCTCTCCAACACTCACCCCAAAACCTGGCAACACTGCTCTTGGTAAATTTTCAAGCGACTTCTTGAACTCCAGCACCCAATCCGTGCCGTCCGACCGCAGAGGATATTTCCGTATATGATTCTTCAAATTCTCTTCGTCAAGCTCCTGAAAGTCCCAAGTCTCCAAAAATTCATGCACAGCCTGTCCAAATAACGTGCCACCAGGAACTTGCTGAAAATCCTCTCCTCCTTCTGCCGCTCGCAATTCCCCCCAACCAGCTCCTCCTCCCCTCAATTCCAACGGCGTGGCGTCAGAAAATCGGTGCCTCTCGCGCGTCAATTGGCTGAAGGAAGTAAGTCCCCACGCCACAGGAACTGCTGGCACCGCCGGAGGTTGCTCAGGCGCAACCTTTGCCTCCTCCCGTTTCACCGCCACCACCTGCCCCTCCGGATCCTCGACAACATCGACAATATTCACGTGCTCTTTCAACTTACATAAGGCTCTCTTATGCAGATCGTAACGCTGGTCCTGATTAAAACTCACATACCATCTTTGGAATTCCTCATTTGTTACTTCCTTGTGCTTGTTTGACTCATGTAAATCCCTCTTATGAAGATCCTCCTTTGTCACTTTTTCTTCTTCTTCTTTTCTCAGAGAGCACAAAAGCCAATCCAGAGCCGATACCCCAACTTTTGAATTCTTCTGCCCCTGGATCCCCGCCACAAACCACACCTTCACTTTCGCACGCGTCAGCGCCACATACGCCAACCGAATCCGCTCCTCAAGATACTGCCGCTTGGCAAGAATTCCCAAATCCAAATTTTCGTTTTTCTCCTCCCACTTAGTCATTCCGAGGTCCACCATCACAACTCCTCCCTCCGCGTCCCTCAATTTCTGAAGCCCATTCGGCTCCCTCCCATCCCAGAGAAAAGGACAAAAAACCAGCGGAAATTCTAGCCCCTTCACCGCGTGCATGGTCATCACCCTAACCGCCTCCCGCTCACTCTCCAGTTGAAGCTGAAATTCCTCCGCAGGCCCCCCCTCCCGGCTCTCTTGGGCGATTTTATCCCTCAGCCACCGCAAAACTCGTGCAGGCTCCGCTCCGACCTCCCCCTCTCCTTTCAGGAGCAAGTCGCAAAGTTGCCGAAAATTCGCCACCCGACGCTCCCCCCGTTTCTCCTGTGCCAGACGGCAACATATTTGCTTTTCAGTTTCCATACGGGACAGAACTGCCGCCAAACCTTCCCGCAGCCAAAGGGCATTCCATTCCAAAAAGTGCATCGCATCCGCCTCGGCTGCCTCCGATTCATCAAGCTCATCAAACTTACCCCCCAACAACCGCGTGATCCGTGCCGTCCGCACCTTCTTCCGGTTCTGTGGCTCCTCCACAGCTTTCAAAACTATCAGCAACTCGCTTGCTTCCTCAGTTTCAAAAATATTCCCCCCGCGCCCTGGATAAGCCGGCACACCTAGCTCAATCAGCCGCTCAATCATCCGCTCAGCCTGGGCGTGCTGATTCACCAAAACCGCAAAATCACTCGCCCGAACCTCCCGCCGGCTCAATTCTTGGCCCCTCGAGCCCATCTCCACAATCTCCGCTTTATTCGCCAAAAGCGACGCTATCTTTAGCGCCACCGCTCCACAGATCACATCTTGCCGTTCCTCTGATGTCTTTGTCATCTCCGGAGCGAAGAACCACGCTTCCATCCGGCACTCCGGGGCAAAATTCTCACCTTTTTTCTCCGCAAGCCATACATCCTGCTGAAGCCCTGACTTGTTCGGAGAATACTCAAGCCCCTCTTTCAAAAATGCCTTCGGGCTTCCAAAAACCGCATTCACCGCTTCTACCAATTTCTGGGGTGAGCGATACGTCGTTGTTAGTTGGTAATGCACCGCATCTTTTTTGGCCCGCAAATATGTGTTCACATCAGCCCCTCGGAATCTGTAAATCGCTTGCTTCGGATCCCCAATTAAAACAAGCGGGCAGTCCCTAAAAATTTTTTCAAAAATTTCAAATTGCCGCTGATCCGTATCTTGCGCCTCATCTATCAAAGCAAGCGCATATTCATTGCGGAGACTATTTACTAAAAGTTCGCCGTTTTCCCCGATCAACGCCTCATGCACTTTTTCAACAAGCCCATCGTAGGAAATCGCTCGCCGCGTATGCCCCAAATCGTCCAAACGTTTCCTCACTTCCTCAACCAGTTCAATCCTCCATGACCAACAAAACCGCTTGACCAGCAGCGGCACGTCCTTCCAGCTACTGAAAAGCTCACTCCCTTTCACCTCTTCAAATAGATCTTTGCCTTCTTTCGTTCTTTGATTAATTCCCTCTGGAATCCTGCCCACAACCACATCCACCGCCTCTAAAAACTCCCCCCACGATTTTGAAAAATTTTGGATTTTTTCACTAATTTCTTCAATTGAAGGAAACTCGTTTTTACAGAAATTTCCATCTCTGATTTTCCGACAGAGCTCCAAAAATGATTTTTGACCCTCTTCTTTTTTGCCTTTTCTCAAGTTTTCGATTTTATCCTTAAGCAGCCCAAGGTCCTCTTTATTCGGTTTGAATTCGACATTTCTTTCCTTCAAAGCAGCCCGCACAAACTCCAAATCCTTCTCATAATTCATCTCCCCCACGCTTGCAAAGGCGATCAGGGAGTTATCGTTGCTGACTTTCTCCTCCCAAATCCGATGCAAAATCTCACGCATCAACTCTCCCTCCGAAGGAACAATCTCCGGCATCACGGGTAACCCGCACAACATTCCCTCCACCTGTAGCACCCGCGCACAAAACGAGTGGATCGTCATCACAGCCAGTTGATCGGCCTCCAAAATCGCTCGCAACACCACCTTTTTCACCTTATCTCTGCCATGTTGTTCAATTAGCCCGCCGTAATACGAATCAACCACGCTCACCATACCAACAGCAGCCTGATACAGCTCCTCCAAAACCATCCTCACCCGCCCCGCAAGTTCCGCCGTCGCATCGTTTGTAAACGTCACGAGCAGAATCTGCCCAAGCCGTAAATCCTTATTTTCCAGCAAAAAACGCGGCACCAATCTGCTAATCGTAAATGTCTTTCCCGTCCCTGCACTGGACTCAATAACCGTTAACCCCTCTTTAATCTCTGAATTTAAAAGGTCAAAATCCTTACTCATAACGTTTCATTCTAGGTTGAATTATTAGCGGTCCAGCTTTTGAATTCTCTGAAAATTGAATTGGCCCATCGCTTGGCATCTTCTCTCCTTTCCTTAACCTCAAACGGGTTAATATCCCTCCACACCAATTTCGCTGCGAGGTTTGGTGGCTCATGCGAATAAATCGAACCCTCCACCACCTTTCGCCACTTCTTTGCAGCTTTATCAAATGCCTCAGATTCCTTTGAAGCTTTATCAAATGCCACAGACCCACTCTTCCCACCCAACAAAGTAAAATCCTCCCCAATCAATTCCCACGACGCTTCAAGATCAAACGCAAGCGGCCATAACTTCCCACACAAAAAACCTTTCACCAGCCATCCTAATCTCTCCTTTGCCATTTCTTGATTGAAAAGCGCTCTCTCCTCCTTCCCGGCTTCCGAGAAAAGCAGGAAACTCCCCTCCCTGCCCGCGGCAGAGAGAAGAAGACTAACAATCCACGGCTTCAGATAATGAGCCAGCTTCAGATTTTGCCTGCTCTCCTTCATCTTCCCAGCCCGCCAAAAAACCCATTTCCCACAGTTAGCAACTTTCCAACCTTCCCCCTTCACACAGACTGTCTCCTCAAACACTCTCACCTCCGCTGAAACCCTCTCAAGCTCTAGTTTCATCCCCAGCAGCTCATTGGCCCAACCTTGCACGTCCTCCTTACACTTCTTCCATTCCTCCTCACCAAGCTTACCAAGTGGAAGCCCGCGCTCCGCCGCAAGCAACGCCCGACGGTAACCCTCCTTCTCCGGTTCCATCAAACCCTCCAGCACCACCCTCTTAAGGTGATACCTCTGCAAAGGTGCCAGCTTAACCGGGTTCCAGTCCAATCCCTCATCTCTGTCCTCCTCCTGGGGCAAATCCAAATCCCGCGCACGCGCAAAACCAGCAGCAGGATTTCGCCAAAATCTGACCAGCTCCTCCAAATCCACCTCCTGCGGGATGACTAGCCCTTCCACTTTTTTCTCCAAATCTTGCGGCTTAGGTAAATCCCAACCAATACCCGTCACCCCCTTTCCAGATGTCGAAGAAATCGCCTTTGCTACTTCGTAAGCAGGAACCGAAAACGACCGCGGCAACCCATTCGCACCCCCCCCTCCAGCTCCCCCTGCAAAATATTCCGGAGCGAACGGTGTCAACCTGTGAACAAAACTCGGTAACTCCCTTCCCATCCCAGCAATCGTTTGACGCAATTCCTCCACACAGGTCGAAATGGGCAAGGCCTCTCCTGTGCGAATCCCCCTCGACGGCGCAGTCAGAATCAGACGCTCCGTAGGCGTCAACAGAGCATCCAAAAAAAGTTGCCGATCCTCTGTCCGTGCATTCCGATCCCAAATCTTCGGCATAAGCCGCATCAAGTCCCACGAAGGCAACAGGTTCTTCCGCGGAAAATTATCCCCCATCCCCAAAATCCCCAACACCCGGCATGGTAAACCATGCAAATTGTAAAAACTGCCAAATGCAATTCTGCCCGAAAGCCGACCACGCCGTTGCCGCGCCGCACTTTCCTCCCGCAGCCAATCGCCCACAGCACCAGCATCCAATTGAATTTCCTCACTCTGATTGAGCAAAATAGAAAGAACCTCGGACAACTCAACCCTCTCCTCATCAGACACACAAACCAACTCCAAAGCCACCCTCTCCAACCGCTCCGCCCAAACCCTTGGACTCACCTTGGGCTTCCCTAGCCATTCCCGAAGCGCCACCAACAACTCCATCAAACTCTCTAAAAACCGTCGGCGCAACTCCAGGTCTCCCCGCAACGCATCTCCCACCGGCAGCACAAACCCACCTCCACCGCCATCCCCCTCCGCTGGATACTCCACCGCACTCTCCAACGGTAACCACTCCCCGGCAATCATCCGATCCAGCGCGTAACGCAACGACCCCGGCCGCCCTTCCTCCACCCCCCTCGTAAATCCACTCCCCTGCAGCCACCTCTCAATTTCACTTGCCTCCTCCACTTCCAAAGCCCGCATCATCACAGGCATCCGATAC
>JAOAAX010000014.1 GCA_026418675.1 Chthoniobacterales bacterium
TTTTTGGGTTTATGAGTTGGTTTAAGAGTTAAAGATTAAAAGGAATAGAAGGGAATAGGTTTGTTTGGGGAGATTGTGGTGAACGCAGGGGGGAAGAGTTGGGAGAGAAGAGAAGAAAAAAGAGGAGAAAATTTTTAAGTGGTAAGGAAGTGGGGGAGTAGCAAGAGATGAGAGGAAAGGAGGAAAGCTAAAAAAATGAAGAAAAGAATGGTAGAGGGATGAAGAAAAATTAGAAGACGATCGAGGGGGGGGGAAGTTATTTATATACAATGACTTACGTAAAAAGGATAAAAGAGTCCACGAAGTCATTTTCTATTTTTTGGTCAAGAAATTTGTGAACGATTGTAAAAGCTTTAAAAAAGGTGTCGAGGAAAAAATTTTCAGGAGTTTGGGAAGGGTTTATTTTTCTTCGATAGCGAAGATGATGAGAGCGGGTTGAGTGGGATTATTTTTAGTGAGGAATGAATTGAGGGAGAGGTTTTGCTGTCCTGAACCGTAATAAGCGGGAGCGAAGGGATTGATGAGTTGGAGTGGGTTGATGGAACGAAGGACTTGCCCAAGGATCCCCTGGAGAAGGGGGTAAGGGGGCTGTTGAGAGGGAGAGCCTTGGCGGGTTTTTTGTGTTTTTGTAGTCTCCTTAGGAGGTTTTTCTGGGCTGTAGGTGTGGATGGTTCTGAGTTGTTTTTCGAGGAATTCTTCCTTTGCCCGAAGGGTGGGGGATTGAGCAAAGAGAGGAAAAGAGCTGAATACTAAGAGGAAAATAACAAAGAAGATTTTTGCTTGCATGGAGGGGAGTAATTTTCGATGTAGAATAGCAAGAAGCTTAAAAGAAACGAGGGAATAAATTAAGAATCTGAAGCGGCTTCGTCGCGGTCTTTCATGGCGGCTTTTCTACTGAGTTTGACACGTCCTTTTTCGTCAACGCCGATGCATTTGACCCAAATTCTGTCACCTGTTTTTACGACATCCTGGACGCGGTTGACTCGGAAATCTGCTAATTCGGAGATATGGACGAGGCCATCTTTGCCAGGGAAGACCTCGACGAATGCGCCGAAGTCTTTAATGGAAACGACGGTGCCTTTGTAAATTTCGCCGACCTCGATTTCTTTGGTTAACCCGTAAATTAATTCTTTAGCACGTTCGAGGCTTTGAGCGTTGTTGGAGTAGATGTGGACAGTGCCGTCATCTTCGATATTAATTTCTGCGCCGGATTCAGCGACGATTCCCTTGATGGTTTTGCCGCTAGGGCCGATGACGAGGCCGATTTTTTCTGGGTTGATGTGGATGGTTTCGATGCGTGGGGCGTAGCGGCTGAGGTTTTTGCGGGGTGCAGGTAAGGTTTGGGCCATGTGCTGGAGGACCTGTAGGCGTTTCTCGTGGGCGTCGCGGATAGCTTCGGCCATGATTTGGTGTGGGATACCGGGGAGCTTAAGGTCCAATTGGAAACCTGTAACGCCCTGGGAGGTTCCGCAGAGTTTGAAATCCATGTCTCCGAAATGGTCTTCTGAGCCGATGATATCGCTGAGGATGGTATGACGTGCGAGGGAGCCATCTGGATGGAATTCAGTTACGAGGCCAACGGAGATGCCTGCGACGGGTCTGCGGATTGGGACGCCTGCGTCCATTAGTGCGAGGGTTCCGGCACAGACAGTTGCCATGGAGGTGGAACCGTTGGACTCCATGATTTCGCTTGAGACGCGGATAGCGTAGGGGAATTCGTCCTCCGGTGGGAGGACTGGCTCGATGGAGCGTTCTGCCAGGGCGCCGTGGCCGATTTCGCGGCGGTTTTGAGTGCCGAAGCGGCCTGTTTCACCGACGCTGAAGGGAGGGAAGTTGTAGTGGAGGATGAAGCGTTTGGTTTCTGCGCCGCCGCCATAGGCATCGAGCATTTGGGCTTCGTCGGTTGGGGCGAGAGTAGCGAGGGCGAGGGCTTGGGTTTCGCCTCTTGCGAAGAGAGCGGAACCGTGAGCACGGGGGAGGAGGCCGACTTCGGAACTAAGTGGGCGGATTTCGTGGAAGCTGCGGCCGTCGCATCGCATACCGCGTTCGAAGATGCTAATGCGGAAAGCTTTTTTCTGGAGGTAGTCGAAGGCTTGGGAGATTTGGAAATCACTTGCGTCTGGGTAACGAGCGAGGATTGCTTCTGAGACTTCTTTTCGGAGGGCTTCGACGGCTTTGGTGCGGGCAACTTTGCCTTGTGTATAGATGGCTGCTTCGATTCGGTCGCCGGCGATTTCGTAAGCGACTTCCAGCAAAGCGGGGTCAACTTCAAATAGCGGGACTTCGCGTTTCGGTTTGCCTGCGATTTTTGCAAGTTCTATTTGAGCGGCGACGAGTTGAGCGACGTATGGTTTGGCGAAATCAAGGGCTTTGATGAATTCTTCGTCTGGGATTTCTTTAGCGGAGCCTTCGATCATGATGACATTTGAACCGTCACCGACGTAGACGAGGTCGAGGTCACTTTTTTCGCGTTCGGAGTGGGTTGGGTTGATGAGGAAATTGCCATTGATTCGGCCGATTCGGACGGCTCCTATGGGGCCTGCAAAGGGGATATCCGAGACAGTGAGGGCTGCTGAGGCGCCGTTGATGCTGAGGATGTCGGGGTCGTTTTCGCCGTCGGCGCTAAGGAGGATGCTGATGATTTGGGTTTCGTAGAGGTAACCTTTAGGGAAGAGAGGGCGGAGTGGGCGGTCAATCATGCGAGAAGTGAGGACTTCTTTTTCAGTTGGGCGTCCTTCCCGTTTGAAGTAACCGCCTGGGAATTTGCCTGCTGCTGCTGCTTTTTCTTTGTAGTCAACAGTGAGTGGGAAGAAATCCTGGCCTTCTTTGATGGTGGTTTCTGAGACGGCGGTAGCGAGGATGATGGTTTCCCCACATTGGACTGTTGCAGAGCCATCGGCGAGGCGAGCTAACTTGCCTGTTTCAAAAATCAATTCTTTTGAGCCTGTCTTGCAGGAAATGCGTGCTGGTGACATGGGTTGGGTAGGTGTGAGTCAATTTGGAAAGGGAACTTTTCGTGATGGGATAACGTGATGGGATTAATAGGAAGTATAATTACCCATCATGCAAGTTGGGCAACCTGAAATCGCAAGAGGATTTGAGGAGCAAGAGGGGTTAAAGAATGAGAAGGGATTAGGGGATTTTGGACATGAGACTTTGAAAGGATGAATGTGGAAGAGAATGGAAATTTGGTTTTACTGAGTGCGTGGGGGGGAGTTATACGCTTGTGCTGATGCTTTTTTATTTGCGCAGATTCAAGGTCTGGATGACTTTTTGGTAGCGAGTTTCCGATTTGCGCCGGAGGTAATCAAGCAGGTCGCGCCTTTGAGCTACGAGCATGAGCAAACCTCGCCGGGAAGCGTGGTCTTTGCGGTGGATTTTCAAATGGCGTGTGAGTTGATTGATTCTTTGGGTGAGGAGAGCTATCTGGACGTCCGGGCTACCGGTGTCCTTTTCATGCAAGCGTAACTCTAAGGCTTCTTTGACGTTTGAGAGGGCCATTTTACGATTTTTTTGAATTTAAGATAGAGTGGGTGTTGGAAAGGTATGGGCTGTGGGAATTTTTGCAAGTCTAAAAAGTGGATGGGGAATTTGTTTGTTGGGGGTTGAGCAAAAAATTTTTTTCTGTGTTATGGATTTTTCCTAACAAATTGGGGTTATTTGGATTAATTTGTCTTGATTTATTCCAAAATAGGAATGCTTGTGGGAAGTTTCCTAAGGCTGCCAAGGTGTCTCCGATGTGTTCGAGGACTTCAGGGTCGGGAGAATCGAGAGCTTCCAGAGCCTGGAGGAGGGTAGAGAGTGCTTTGCTGAATTCTTTACGCTGGAAATACCACCAACCGAGGCTGTCAAGATAGGCACCGTTATTTGGGTCAGCTTCGAGGGCTTTGCGAATAAGCTGGCCAGCTTCGTCGAGGTTTTCACCGCGTTTTACCCAAATGTAACCGAGGTCATTAGCTGCTGGAGCAGCGAATGGACCATTTGTAGCGACAGCTTTGCGTAGGAGTTCAATAGAACGATCTAGGAGGCCAGCTTTGTAGGCAGTGTTGCCGTATTCGTAGTAGAACTCACCCGGATTAATTTGGAGGTTACCTTGATTTAGCTCTACTTCAAGTAAAGAAAAATAATTCAAGGATTTGAAGTAATCCTTAGTATAAGAGAGAGCCAGGGCATAGTGATAATAAAACATTGGGAAGTTTGGGAAACGGGCGATAGCATTTTCGAGGTAAAATCTTGCAAGTTCGAATTTTTGGAGGCTGAAAGCGATTTTTGCTATTGCCATGTAGCGTTCTGGATTAGGAGGGGAGATAGCGAGTGCTTTTTGGTGATAAAGGAGGGCTTCGTTCCAATCTTGTCGTTCCGTGGCGAGCCAAATGATTCTGTCGCAGAGCACGATGTCCTGGGGACTTTCCTGGAATAATTGGCGTAGGATAGGAGCGGCCTCCTGAGCTTGTGGAGTCATGATTAAAGCGTTAGCCAAGCGCAGGCGGATTTGAGGGAGGTCAGGTTTTTTTGCGTATGCGATCTGGTAATTTTCGACAGCTTTATCGTATTTTTCGAAGAGGAAGTAGAGGTCACCTATTTTTGCGAGCAGTTCTGGGTTTTGGTTGGCATATTTTATTGCGTTTGAGAGAGCATTTTGGATTCTCTGGTATATTTTTGGTTTTTGCAATTGGGATGTTGGGAGGCGGAGGTGAAGTTCAGCGAACTGGATCCAGTAATTTGGGTTAGGGGTTTGGGAGTTAGCCGCATCCTCGAGAATTGAATCAGCTTTTTTGGTTTTTTTTTGTCTAAAGGCGATTTCCCAGAGGAGGGCGCGTGGTGTGAAGTTATGGGGGGCGAGGA
Organism: Chthoniobacterales bacterium; assembly: GCA_026418675.1. GTDB lineage: Bacteria > Verrucomicrobiota > Verrucomicrobiia > Chthoniobacterales > DYNR01 > JAOAAX01. The sequence continues at coordinate 4,846 of JAOAAX010000014.1, forward strand.
GGAGGGCTCGTTGTGCGTGGCGCTCGGCTATATGTGGTTTATTGAGGTGGAAGAGGTAAATTTCTGCGAGGTTAATTTCTGGGAAAGCGGCAGAAGGATTAGCGCGGATCGTGTCTTTGAGGCGTGAGATTGCTTTTTGGAATTCGCCACGATGGATGTATTCGTTGGCGAGCAAGAGAGCTATGCCTGCGAGGGAGGGGTCTGAAGTTAGGGCTTTATCGAAATTTTCTAAAGCTGCGTCAGTGCCTTCTTGCTGTTCTTTGAGGAAGCCGAGGAGAGTTTGTTGAATAGCTTCCGCGCGTTTTTGGTTAAGGGGAAGGAGGTGGAGTTTTTGGAACGGCTGATTTTGGGTTTGTGGGGTGGATTGATTTAGGAATGGGAGGATGTCGGATTCTGAAGCGAGGTTATTTGGTATTGCGAGGGAAAGGGAGTATGCAAGAGAGGCGAGGCAGGCGAGTAAGAGTGAGAAGAAATGCTTCAAGCTATCATTTTGCCCGAGGAGTGTTGAATTTGCCCAAAATTTGTGGGTGAGCCGCTGGACTGTTTCCTCCAGCCATTAGAGACTGGAAGAAACAGTATTAGGATTTGTAGCGCAACCGTTTTTTGTGACGGTTTTCTTTCATTCTCTTGCGGCGTTTGTGTTTATTAATTTTAGCTTTTCTTCTTTTTTTGAGCGAACCCATTTGGATAAGTTAAAATTGGATAAAAAGGTTATTTAATAATGGAATTATTGGTTAAGTTTGCCCCTGGCCGGGGTAGAGGAGGGTTACTGGACGACTTTGTTGAGCGGGTATTCGATGATGCCCTCGGCGCCGAGCGCCTTGAGGCGTGGGAGGATTTCGCGAACAACCCTCTCCTCGATCACCGATTCGACCGCGACCCAGCCCTCCAAGGACAGAGGGGAAACGGTAGGCTTGCGCAAAGCGGGTAGCTCATCAAGCAAATTTTTTAGTTTTTCTACTTGGAGGTTCATTTTTAGGCCGACGAGTGTGCGAGCTTGTAAGGCACCTTTGAGCATGAGGACGATTTGTTTAATTTTTGCGTTTTTCCATGAGTTTTGGAGGGAGGTGTAGTTTGCGATGAATTGAGGGAAGGACTCGAGGATGGTGTCCAGGATGCGGAGTTTATTTGCCTGGAGTGAGGAGCCTGTTTCTGTTACGTCAATGATTGCATCTGCGAGGTCTGGGGCTTTGACTTCTGTGGATCCCCAAGAGAACTCAATTTGGACGTCAATACCGATTTTTTGGAAATAGGTGCGTGCGAGGCCGACGGCTTCAGTGGCGATTCGTTTACCGCGGAGGTCTGCTGGTGATTTGTAGGGGGAATTTTCGGGCACGGCGAGGACCCAGCGGGTGGGGCGTGGGGTGGTTTTGCTGTAGGGCAATTCTGCGAGGGTTTCGACTTTGCTGGCGTTTTCGATGATCCAATCGCGGCCTGTGATTCCGCAATCCAAGTAACCTAGCTCGACATAGCGGCTGATTTCCTGTGCGCGGAGGAGGCGGATGTCGAGTTCGGGGTCATCAACGGATGGGCGGTAAGTGCGGTTTGTTACAGCGATTTGCCAACCTGCGCGTGCGAAGAGTGCGAGGGTGGCTTCCATCAAACTTCCACTTGGGAGTCCAAGGACGAGTTGGGAAGGTTGGGTATTTGTTGACGTTTGTGTCATTTATTATGTGGATTGTTAGGGAAAAAATGCTAGGTAAGTGGCGGGGAGTTTTTTGATTTTTGTGGGGGATGAGTTTTTGGGTATAGGGGAGTTTTTGGGTGGTGCTGAGTAGGGAAGTGGGTGGGACAGGATGACAGATTTGGGACTGTTGAGGAATAGGTGGCTGGGGTTATGGAATTGCTGGCTTGTTATTTTGGGTTGAGATTTATGGGGGGAGATGGGAGGGAGCCAGTTTTTTCGTATTGGTCGAGTTCTGCGATGCGGTTTGAGTGGCGGCCTCCATCGAAGTCGGTATTGAGCCAGACATGGAGGATTTCGAGGGCAGTTTGGAGGGAGATCATGCGTTCGCCGAGGGAGATGGCGTTGGCGTTGTTGTGGCGGCGTGCGAGTTCAGCGGTTTCGGTGTTCCAGCAGAGAGCGCAGCGGATGCCTTTGACTTTGTTAGCAGCGATGGCTTCGCCGTTGCCGGAGCCGCCGAGGACGACGGCGCGGTCGGCTTTCCCTTGTGCGACGGCTTCTGCGGCTGGGATTACGTAGAGTGGGTAATCGGCTGGGTCTGGGGAGTGGGTTCCGAAGTCGAGGACTTCATGTCCTTGTTTGCGGAGCCATTCGATGATAGCGGTTTTGTAAGAATAGCCTGCGTGGTCGGAACCGATGGCAATTTTCATTCGGATTTTTGGTGGGCAGATGGGATTTAATCTGTGGCGGGAATGGGTTGTGTGGAGTTTTTTTGTGGTGGGGAGTAGTTGGTGAAAGGTTCGAGTGGTTGGAGGCCGAGTTTTTGGAGGAATTGGAGGTCTTGGTTAGTGGAGGTGTTTGGGGTTGTGAGGAGGCGGTCGCCGAAGAAGATGGAATTTGCGCCTGCGAAGAAGCAGAGGGCCTGTGCTTCTGGGCTGAGGGAGGAGCGGCCAGCGGAGAGGCGGATTTTGGAGCTTGGGAGAGAGATTCTAGTGGTTGCGATGAGGCGGACGAGGTCGAAGGTGTCAACTGGAGGGGAATTTTCGAGTGGGGTTCCTGGGATTGGGACGAGGCAATTGATGGGGATACTTTCTGGAGGTGGGTTGAAGGAGCAAAGGACTTCGAGCATGCGGAGGCGATCGGAGACGGATTCGCCCAAGCCGAGGATTCCGCCGCAGCAGAGAGCGATACCTTCGCGCTGGACAGCGGCGATGGTGTGGAGGCGGTCTTCGAAGGTATGGGTGGAAACGATGTTGGGGTAGAAATCTGGGGATGTATCAATGTTATGGTTGTAGGCTGTGACGCCGGCTTCCCGCAGGGCGCGTGCTTCTTCTTCGTTGAGTTCGCCGAGGGTTACGCAGACTTCCATGCCGAGGGAGCTAACGGCTCTGACAATGTCGAGCATTTGGTTGAATTTTGGCTCTCCCATACGGACGCCTTTCCAAGCGGCACCCATGCAGAAGCGTGTTGAACCATTTTCTTTTGCGATGCGAGCGATAGGGAGGACTTCCTCGACGGTCATGAGCGGGCGGCGCTCGACGCCGGTTTTGTAATGGGCGCTTTGTGAGCAGTAAGCGCAATCTTCGCTACAGCCGCCTGTTTTGACGCTTAGGAGGGTGCAGAGCTGGACGGAGTTATCGGGCCAATAAGTGACGTGGACTTGTCGGCTGCGGGTAAGGAGATCAAAGAAGGGGAGGTTGTAGATGTTTTGTAGTTCTTCAAAGGACATAGAAGGAAAGAAATTACGAGGAGGAACTAGTAGCTGCAGCTTGAGCAAAGGTCAATCCTAGTGCTTGGACTTGGCGGAGGAAGTCGGTGTGGTGGTGGTAATCGTATTCGAGAGCGGTCCAGCCGCAAGCGCGGGCGGCGGCGACGTTTTCGGCGATGTCATCGAAGAGGACGACTTGGTGAGGCTGGAGGTGGAAGCGATCGAGAGCTTTTTGGTAGATGAGTGGGTCTGGCTTGAGGCAACCGAGTTGGTAACTGAAGGCGCCGTCGCGGAAGAGGGAGAAGAATTCGTATTTGCGAAAGATGTAGTCGTGGTGGATGCAACTGATATTGGAGAGGAGGTAGAGAGGCATGTGGGGGGCGAGGGCGCGTGCAAATTCTACCATGGGCCAGTTGGGGTAGAAGATGTCGCTCCAGACTTCGAGGAACATTTCCTCTGACTCTGTGTGACCGAAGGCAAGCATAGCCTGGGCGAGGAAGCCTTCGCGAGACATTCTTCCACTTTCCAATTCGCGTTGAGCTTGGACTAGAGGTTCGTTTTCGGGCAATTCGCGCAGTGCGTTGATGAGGCGCAAACGCTCGATAGCTATGGAGTAATTGAAGCGGAGCAAGACGTTGCCGATGTCGAAAATGGCGGCTTCTATCATGTGGGAGTTATCTTAACAGACGGGGGAGGGTTTGGCAAAAACGAGGGCGGGATTGTTATAAAACACGAGTAAAAAAAGACATTGTTATCATTTAATTTTTTATCTCGTTTTTTGAGTTTTCAGGGTCCTTCCATTTTCCGTGTTGGCGGATGAGGGAGATGAGTTCTTCGACGGCTTTTTCCTCTGGGATGTTGAAACGGACTGGAGTTTTTCCGACGTAGAGGTTAATTTTACCTGGTGCTCCTCCGACGTAACCGAAGTCGGCGTCAGCCATTTCTCCTGGGCCGTTGACGATGCAGCCCATGACTGCGATTTTGAGGCCGGGGAGGTGGGCTGTGGCGGCGCGGATGCGAGCGGTTGTGGATTGGAGGTCGAAGAGGGTGCGTCCGCAGCTTGGGCAAGCGACGAATTCAGTTTTGAAGATGCGAGTGCCGGAGGCCTGGAGGATGTTGTAAGCGAGGTGGAGAGCTTTGTTGGGATTTTGTTCGCAACGGACGAGGATAGCGTCGCCGATACCGTCGCAGAGGAGGGAGCCTAGGTTAACGGAGGATCGGAGGAGGGCGGAGAGTTCGGTTTCCTTTGTGTGATGATGGATGTTGAGGGTATCTTTTAAGAGGATGGGGTGGCGTGGGTGGAGTTTTGCAGCGAGGAGGCGGAAGGCAGGGACGACAGGGAGAGGCAAGTCATCGGCGACGGAGACGAGGAGTGGATGGTGGGAGGAGTTGATTTTTTCGATGGCGGAATCGTCGCGCGGGTCAATTTGGTGGATAGGTGTTGTTTCGTAGAGGAATTCTGGAATGAGTTGAGGGTTGGTTGTGGAGATGAGCTGGGAGTGGTGAGCTGGGATGCAAACTCTGGGAGGGTTGGTTGCTCCGATTTTGATGCCGTTGAGGGTGATTTCTTCGGAGGGGCGTCGGTTGTAGGAGAATGGGTCGAATGGGAGATTGGGGAAGGAGGAGATGTTGAGTTTTGGCAGGAGTTCTTGGTTGACGACTTCCAAGAGTTTTTCTGCTACCGGGATTTCGTTTTCGGGGGGTTCTGTGAGGGAGATGCGGATGGTATCGCCGAGGCCGTCGAGCAGGAGGGAACCGATGCCGATGGCGCTTTTGATGCGGCCGTCTTCGCCGTCGCCTGCTTCTGTGACTCCGAGATGGAGAGGGTAATTCCAGTCTGGGCCGAGTTGGCGGAGGTGAGCGGCGAGGAGGCGGTAGGCGGAGATCATGATTTTGGGGTTGGAGGCCTTCATGGAGAAGACGAGGTCGTGGTAGGACTCTTCGCGTGCGAAGCGTGCGAATTCGAGTGCGCTTTCGACCATTCCGAGTGGGGTATCGCCGTAGCGGTTGAGGATGCGGTCGCTGAGGGAGCCGTGGTTTGTGCCGATGCGCATGGCGATTTTGCGTTGTTTGCAAAGGCGGAGGAGTGGGAGGAATTCGGAGCGGACGCGGTTGAGTTCTGCGGCGTATTGTTCGTCGGTGTATTCGCGGACGATGAATTTCTTTTTGTCGGCGTAGTTGCCTGGGTTGATGCGGATTTTTTCGACGTGGAGAGCGGCTTCGAGAGCTGCGGCTGGTTTGAAGTGGATGTCAGCGACGAGTGGGACGTTGCAGCCGCGGTTGCGCAATTCGTTGCGGATGTTAGCGAGGTTGGCGGCGTCGCGGACGGTTGGGGTGGTGATGCGGACGATTTCGCAACCGGCTTGGACGAGGCGGAGGGTTTCGCTGACGCAAGCTTCCGTGTTCATGGTATCGGTAGTGAGCATGGACTGGAGGCGGATGGGATTATCGCCTCCGATGGCGATTTTTCCGACTGGGACTGAGCGTGTTAGCCAGCGAGTGGGCTGCCAAGGGTTGTTGCAATAGGGGAGAGGCATAGGGGATAAGGATGGGTGAGGGAATGGAAGGGATTAGTGAGCGGAGGTGGTTGGGGGAGGGAGCGGTGGAGTTTCTGATTGTGGGGGTTGGGGTGATGGGAACTTGAGTTCTGGTTTTGGGAGGTGTTCAGATTTCCAAGGGAGATCGAGGACGTCGTAGAAAGTTACGTAGAGCATGAAGGCGATGAGGAGGAGGGCGAAAGCGGATTGGAGGATTTCGAGGGAGCGCTGGGAGAAGGGACGCTTGCGGATGGCTTCGAGG
>JAOAAX010000015.1 GCA_026418675.1 Chthoniobacterales bacterium
ATCTGGCTTGTGATGCGGAAGAGCTGGAGCGTTACCTTGAAGGATGTGTTGGGCTAGAGAGGGCGGAATTTTTTTCAGCGCCAAGGATGGAGGGGAGGTTTGTTGGGAAGCGGAGATTGATGTGGGAGTCGCCGTGGGAAAGTGGATTTAAGGAAAATGATGTAGCTTGTGCGGAGGTATTTTGGAGTTTTAAATCTGAAGGTGCTCCAACTGTGTTTCTTCTGCATGCCTTGATGTCTGCGCACCCATTGGGGTATTGGCGGTTGGCGAAGAAGTTTAATTTTTTTGGGTGGAACGCGGTTTTTTTGCATTTGCCATTTCACTATTCGCGGCGGCCGCGTGGGTATGCGAATGGAGCGCTTGCTGTGACGGCGAATTTGGTTCGGAATGCTGGGGTTTTGCGGCAGGCGGTGATGGAGTTGCGGCAAGTGAAGCGTTGGTTTTGGGAGAGAGGGAGTCGGGAGTTTGGGATTTTGGGTGTTAGCTATGGTGGGTGGGTGAGTGCTTTGGCAAGTTCCGTAGAAGAGGATTGGAAGTTTGTTGTTTTGGTGCAGCCGGTAAGTGATGTGGAACATGCCATCTGGGAGAGTCCAGCTTCGCGAAGTATCCGCCGGATTCTGAGGATGAAAGGGATCGAGAGGGGGGCTACGGAGCGGCACGGACATTTGACAGCTCCGGCAAAGGGGAACCCAATGTGTGAGCTGAGAAGGATTTTGCTTTGTGGTGGAAGATATGACTCTGTCAGCCCGATGGAGCGACTGAGGTGGCTTGCCAGGGAGTGGGGTGGGTGTGAAGTTTTAGAGGTGCCACAAGGGCATTTTGGTTATACTGCTCTGAATGTAGCAGTGGGAAGAGTTTTTGAGTGGCTTGCAGGAGAGGAGCAAGAAGATTTAGCAACCTGTAATTTATAAGCAAATTACGTGTTTTAGTGGGATGGCTTAAGGGTGGCGAGTTGTTGCCACGAGGTGGCAAGGTGTTTTTGGACTTCGTTCCAGTCTGGTTGTTTTTGGGAAAGGAAAGTGATTTGCATTGCTTTTGATCGGGCTTCGGCGGCTGCTGCACAGCGGTCGGGTATAACCGAGAAGAGGCCAGCTAGGACACGCTGGACTTCCGAGATGAGGTGTTTTGAGGGATCTTTTGAGGAGAGGAGAAGCCAGACGGTGTGTTCGTCGTTGCCGACAAATGCTGCGTCGAAAGGTGCTTTCGTTTCGCGCTTTAAGATGGAGTAGAACTCAACGAAATTGTGGGCGAGAAGGTCTTGTTTTTTTTCGTCTTTAGAGTTGAAGATGGCGAGGAGAGTTTCGGAGAGGAGTTTTGCGGCATTGAAGGCGGTGATAGGTGGTAAGTGGAATTGGAAGTCGAATATTTGGTAATATGCTAAAATGGCCTGATTTTTGTCGTTAGCGAGGATGGCTTTCCATGCTTGAGTCTCGAGGGTGGCGATTTTCTCTGGTGTGAAGGAGTGGAGGGAGGGTTGCCGTGGCCAGAGGATGTAGCCTGCAGCTAATAGAATGAGGAAAAGAAGAAATTTGGAGAACAAGCTCATTTTTCGTGTTTTTTTTTATGAATTAAGAAAGTATGAGGTCAGAAAGTCACGAAAAAAACGCACCGAGAATAGTGTGGATGGTGAAGAAAATTCGTGATGTTTATGAGTGGAGTTTTGAGCGACGAAATGGGATGAGTAAGGAGTGGACTTTGTTTTGAAGCTTGTGGGGGATTTTCAAGAGATTTTCGGAGGCTTGAGCAGTTTCGGAAGCGGCTTTAGTGTTAGTTTGAAATAATCTCGTTGAGTTGGTTGAGGATGCTCGTGATGTGTTGGACGCCCGAGGATTGCTTGCGGGTTGTGTTGGGGATCATGGTTGGAATCACCAACTTAGTGGATGTGACTTGAGAAGGTAGGAGAAAGATGCACGGACTTTCTGGCTGGATTCGATGTCAGGGTCTCAGCTTGCACTTAAGGACGCTTGTGGAGATTAGGGCAATGGTTTTTCGAGGAAGAGCCTTTTTTGTTTTTTGGGATTGTAAAGTGAAGAAAGCAGAAACGACAAGGCTAGCTGAGACATCTGAGCGAGTGTTTTTGTTGGATGACATTGGCTATGGGTTAGCGGTGTTAGAGGTAATAGATAGTTTTTTTGCGAGGGTGGCGGCTTGGCGGTATTGGTTTCGGAAGTTTTGGGAAAGTTGTTTGGCGAGTGTGACCTCGGCTAGGCGGTCGGTTGAGCGAAGGATTGGTGTAATGGTTTTGAGGGTGTAGTCGTAGTTGACAGGGGAAAAATCCGCAAGAGCTTGGACAGCTTGGGGAGGGGAGCCAGCGGCGAGGATTTGTTGCCAAGCGTGGCGGAGTTCGTCGTGGACGTCGAGCATGGTGGAGCGGATGATGAAAGCAATAGAGCGAAAGAGGGGTGCGGTCCAATCTGGATGATAGGTGAAGTGCTGGGCTTCAAGGTAAGGGTTTACGTGGGGATCGGAGCGAAATTGAGAAAATTGTGGTATGTAAAGGTCTTTGCGAATTGGGGGGCGGCGGAGAGCATAACGAGAAGGGCCACCAGGTGTTCCAGGCCGGAAATTCCAAAGTTTTTGGCCTTCTGGAGATAAGACGAATTCGAGAAAGAGTTCTGCGTTTTTAAGATTAGGGGCACCACGGAGGATGCCGATAGGATCTACACCAATGGCCGAACCCCCTTGGGGTGTGAAGTAAACTAAGCGAGAAGAACCATCGGGTTGTGTTACAGCTTCACTTTGGAATCGGCCGTAAAAATCAATGCACATTCCTATTGCGGCATCGCCAAGTGAAACATCTACAGGGACTTTTGAGGAGGCGTCGGTGAAATACCGGGCATTGGCAGCGGTAAGCGCGATAATGCGTAGGCCCCGAAGCCAGCCGACACGAATTCCGGCTTGGGTATCGTTGAGTTCGTTGACAGCCAGTTGCATTTGCTGCTGTAGGATCATTTCGAAGGCTTTTGCTGCAGATCCGCTTTTGGTTGGGTCGGCTAATGCGACTTGTCGAAAGAAATGGGGGTGGGTGAGGTCTTCCCAATTTTTAGGTAGGTCTTGGATGCCGAGGCGGCGAAGGGAATCTTTATTGTAAACGATTCCAAAAGAGGATAAACATGTCCCGAACCAGCGGCCTTCTGGGTCATAGAAGGTTTCGCCACTAACTTTCTGGGGGAGGATGTCTGGGTGGAACCAATCGGGGTGGGTTTGGAGGATTCGGCTTGGGATGAGACGGCCAGCGGCGGCCTGTCGTGAGAAGTCGTATTCGCCGCCTCCGAAGAAGATGTCAATGCCAATGGAACAGTTTGAGGAGAGAAAAGCTTTGCGGGCAAGAGCAGCTTCGGAGTTGTTATTCGTCGGGGTGTTAGGATTATCGAAGGCGGCTTCAACTTCTGGTGTCCATTTGCGGCCGCTTTTTTCCCACTCGCGGCGGAAGGAGTTGTAATACTCAGATTTTAGATATTTGGCGATTTCGGAGGTGCCACCAATGTTGCGCCAGTCAATTTGAATAGAGCGGTTGGTTTTCTGGTTATACCAACGGGAGAAGGCTAAACCAAATTCGTAACGGATTGCTTCATTATGAGGGGTTAATATAACAAGGGTTTCGTCTGCATGAGCGAGGAGATTTTCACGAGGACGAAGGACAAACGGGACTGCTAAAACAACGACTAAAGCTGCAAATACAAGCAAGGCACGAAGTGTCATGTTTAAAAGATTAAAAAGAGCAGATTACGCTGAATTTGGGAGAAAAACGACGTCATCGGGAGAGACGGAGACGAGGTAATCTTTGGAACTTGGCCTGGCAACAGTGCGGGGGTTAAGTTCGAAAATTTTGAGTTCGGATGTGCCGTTTGGGTGGTTTGGAACGAAGCGATACTGAGCAACTTCACCCAAGTAAACGGATTCACCAACTTTCCCTATGAGGGAATTCCGAGGTGGAGAAGAGGAGTTGGATATGGAATCTGTTAAGTTCCAACATTCTGGTCGAATTGATAGGAGGATGGACTCGTTAGGCGATGGAGTCCATTTGGGGTTACCGGGATAACCAGCAAATAGTTGTCCAAACTCCGATTCAGCAATCCACATTTCCCCATCTTTTTGAAGAAAGCGGGCCTTTATGAAGTTTGTTTCGCCGATGAAGTCGGCGACGGTTTTGGTATGTGGGCGGCGGTAAATTTCGTTGGGTGTTCCAATTTGAGCAATTTTTCCTCCCTCGAGTATAGCCATTCGGTCACTGATAGAGAGGGCTTCTTTTTGGTCATGTGTTACATAAATTGCAGTAAGCCCTGCATCTTTACAAACCTTCCGGATTTCAGTGCGCATTTCCAAGCGGAGCTTTGCGTCAAGGTTGGAGAGAGGTTCATCCAGTAATAAACATTTTGGCCTGATAACAAGAGCCCGAGCAAGTGCTACCCGTTGTTGCTGACCACCGGAGAGTTGAGTGATTTTTCTTTCAGAAAATTGGGCCATTCGGACTGATTCTAATGCGTCATACACACGTTGGCGAATTTCATCGCGCGGAATTTTTCGTTCTTCTAGGCCGAAGGCGACATTTTGGGCTACTGTCATGTGTGGCCATAGGGCATAACTTTGGAAAACCATTCCAGTATTTCTTTTGTGTGGAGGCAGCTTTGTAACGTCTTCATTTCCAAAAAGAATTTGCCCCTTATCGGGTATGTAGAAACCAGCAATACAGCGAAGCAGTGTTGTTTTGCCGCAGCCGCTTGGACCGAGAAGGAAAAAAAGCTCCCCTCCTTTAATTTCCAAATTAATTTCACACAACGCTGGGGTTGAACCAAAACTTTTTACCAATCTGTCAATTTTTATAGAGACCATTGGTTTTTTTTTTCTGGTGATTTTGATGAAGCTTTTTTCAGCACCAATTTTTTTTTTGTGTATTTTCTGTAACAAAAGTCATTCTGTAGGAAGCAAAAAGGAATTATTTGCCTCCGCAGAACTGATCTAGAGAAGTTCTTTTGAGATATTGTTGCTTTTTTAATGTATGTAATTTATAATAAATATATTAAGATTAAAAAAGAGAATCTGGCACGGTGTTTGCTGCGCACTACGAAAAACCCGATGCTATGTTAGAAGGTATTTACAGTAATGCTGCCTCAATGACGGCTCTCCAATCATGGCAGGATAACCTTTCTCGAAACCTTGCTAACAGCCCTGTTGCAGGCTACAAACGAAGCGATTTTCAAATTGAAGCTAGTGATCGTGGTTCTAGTAAAGCACCGAATGCTTCTGTAAACGCCTATAATCAGGAATTCATGCCCGTTGGAAATACGCGGGTTGTTTTGGAACAAGGGGCTGTGCAAATGAGTGACAAAACAACGGATTTTGCAATTCTTGGCCGTGGATATTTTCAGCTCCAAACTCCTACCGGGCAGACCTATTTTACTCGGAATGGGGAATTCATTGTAGGGCCGGATAACACTCTTATTAACAATCGAGGTCACGTTCTGATTGGCGAAGGTGGGCCGATCGTTGTTGACCCCGAACAAGGGAAAATAACTGTTTTGCCGGACGGCACTGTTTCTCAAAATGGCAACATTATTGGTCGGATTCAATTGTTTGATTTTCCAAATCCCGATTCACTTGTTCCTATACCTGGGGGGTTCGTTCCGGCTCAAGGTGTTGCTCCACAACCGGTTGAGAACCAGTCAATTCTTCAAAATGCAATTGAATCAAGCAACGTTTCTACCCTCCTTGAAATGGTAAATCTAATTTTAGTTGTTAATGCATATCAGGCATCTCAGAAGTATATTAGCACGACCGACCAATTACTCGGACAAGCCATTCAAACTTTGGGTTCCCCACCCGTAACTGCGTAGAAACACTCTTACCATGATCCCTTCCCTCTATTCCGGTGCTACTGGGCTTAATGCTCAGCAACTCAATCTTAATACAATATCCCACAACCTCGCAAATGTAAGCACTACAGGCTTCAAAAAAAGCAAGGTTGAGTTTCAAGATTTAATTTATCAAACCGAGAGAGAGATGGGAGCTGAAGCTGGGGCAGGGAACATTACACCAGTAGGTCTTGAAACAGGAACTGGCTCTCGAGTCATTTCTACTACTAAAGTTTTTTCGCAAGGGCAATTAACACAAACAGGAGAGAAGCTAGACCTTGCAATTGATGGGGACGGTTTTTTTGAGATCGAACGTCCCGATGGGACTCTTGCCTATACCCGGGACGGCAGTTTCAAACTTTCTCCCAACGGTGAGGTAGTGACAAAAGATGGTTATCGGGTATTAAGTGGTTTTCAACCAATTCCTCCAGAGGCAACTGGAATTTCGATCGCTCCAAATGGTGAAGTGACCGTTGTTACGCCCAACGGAACCCAAAACTTCCAAATTCAGCTTACAAAATTCAACAATCCTGCAGGACTCAAAAGTATCGGAGGAAACTTATACGTTGAAACCCCTGCTAGCGGAACCCCCAATGCTGGAACACCAGGACAGAACGCAATTGGTCGAGTTATGCAGGGCTATTTAGAGAATTCAAACGTTAATGTGGCAGAAGAAATGGTAAACATGATTTTAGCACAGCGAGCTTATGAAATTAACAGTAAGGCAATACAAACTTCCGACCGTATGCTCGAAATCATAAACCAACTTAAGCGTGCTTAAAAAATGAAGCTCCCTTTCTCTATTATTTTTATCTTGCTTGCAATGGAATTCCTGCCTGCTAGCGACGAAAAAGATCTATCGGCCATCCTTGCTCCTCTTGTTCTAAATTCTCAAAATACACAAAAAGTTTCTCAATTCCCCTCTCAAACCAAACAAGATGAGTCTCCGCTAACAGAAATAACCGAAGCCGCCCTAATTTCTGAGCTTCAAAACAGTCTAAAGCAGCATCTTAACTTAGAAGGAGACCTCCGTATTTCTCTTACTCAAGAATGGAAACCCATAGCTGTTTCTGCTGCTGAAGGGTGGTCTGTTAAAATCCTTCAAGTCCCTTCAAATGGACTTGGCGCTACTTCCCTTGTCCGTTTTCGAATCGAATCTGCCGGCCGCCGGGTTGGAGAATGGCATATGATTTTGCGCGCACAACTGTGGCGTGAAGTTTGGGCTGCTTCAACTCGTATTGAGCGAGGGACAATTTTGTCAGAATCCCTCCTTAAAAAGATAAATGTTGATGTTTTGCGTGAGAACCAGCCCCTTATTCCGGCAAGGGCTGACCTCTCTGCTTATCAAGCGGCTTCACTTATTAAGCCTGATTCACTTCTAACATGGCGCGATGTTTCCCAACGAGAAGTTATTCGTCGAGGTCAAATTGTAGAAGTTATTGCTGCTGAAGGTCCTATGATAATTACTCTCAAAGGGATTGCAATGACATCAGGGGGCATTGGGGATGAAATAGTCGTTCGGAACATGGATTCGCGCCGTGATATTACTGCGCGTGTTACCAGTCCAACAACTGCAAAAGTAAATTTCTAGCCCAAAATTCGTCAATTAAGGATCAGGATGAACATCAAAATAAGATACACGCGACTGTCTGCTATGAAAGTCCTTCGCATTCTCCTATTTTTAACTTCAAGTTTATCACTTTTCCTTAATTTGGGCTTTGCCCAGTCACTTTGGCTCAAAGACAGCAACACTGAACAAAGCATGTATGCCGACGCTCGTGCACGCAACGTTGGCGACATTCTGACTATTGTAGTTCAGGAATCAGCAACCACTACCCAAGAAACTCAGCTCAAAACAAATGACGCTACCCAGAACGGTCTCGGCGTTTTTATCAACGGACTTCTAAATCAATTCCTTGCCGCAACTCCTGCCCTTATCAAGCAATGGACCGGCGCGGAAACTACTTACTTCCCCAACAATTCCACTGTCACAATTCCCACCGTCGACCTCGCTGCCAAGAGCGAATGGACTGGCGGTGGGCAGACATCCTCTCGCCTCAGCGTTAACAATCGCACTGCCGTTACCGTCGTTGATGTCCTTCCAAATGGCAATCTCGTCGTCGAGGGGGCAAAGATAATCCGTTCTCAGAAGGAAACCCTCTATGCCTACATGCGTGGAGTTGTTCGCCAGCGAGATATACGTGCTGACAATACTGTTCTGTCAACCCAAATTGCTGATGCACATGTCGAATTTATCCCTGAAGGTGAACTCACGGAAGCAGAACGCAAGGGGTGGCTCCTTAGGGCCTGGGAGCGGATAAAACCATTCTAAAAAAGATAATCAAGTATTTCTGCTAATCATGAAAAAGAAACTTTCTTCACTCGTGCTTCTTCTCGCCATGGGCGTTTCCTATGCTCAAGACTCCCCTCTTACACTAACTCAAACCGGCGGCTCGCGCATAAAAGACCTCGTAAATATCGAAGGTGCCCGCGACAACCAACTTACTGCTTATGGGCTCGTTGTCGGTCTCGCTGGCACCGGAGATGGCAAAATAACGCAAACCGTCCAGACTATTTCCAACATGCTTCAGCGCTTCGGCATAAATGTTCCTACTGATGAAATTAAATCTGGAAACGTTGCGGCAGTAATTGTCACAGCCGATATTCCCCCTTTTGCAAAACCAGGCACACGAATTGATGTTACTGTATCTTCTATCGGTGATGCAAAAACGCTCCAAGGGGGTGTGCTTCTTCAAACCCCGCTCGTCGGTGCCGACAACGTCGTGTATGCTGTCGCGCAGGGAGCTATAGCCGTTGGTGGCTTCCTTGGTGGTCAAAGTGGTCCTGGTGGTTCGACGGTCCAAAAAAATCATCCTACCGTTGCAACGATTCCAAACGGAGCTATCGTCGAACGCGAAATTCCCGCCAATATAGTCCAGAATAACAATACCCTTAACCTCCTTCTCCGCCAGCCCGATTTCATTACTGCTGCCCGCACAGCAGAGGCCATTAATCAACTCTTTCCCGGCACAGCAATTGCTACTGATGCCGCAACTATAAACGTCCGTGTTCCCCGCGAATACCAAAACTATCCCGTCAACTTCCTGGCAACCATTGGCAGTATTGAAGTTGCTCCAGACAACGTAGCTCGCATTGTCATCAATGAACGCACTGGCACCATTGTTGCAACCTCCAACGCTCGTATCTCTAAGGCTGCTATCAGCCACGGTGCTATTACTATTACAATCGCTTCCAATCTAAATGTAAGCCAACCTGGAGCTTTCAGTGGCGGCGAAACAACCGTAACTTCCTCAACCGTTACCGATGTTGTCGAGCAACAAGGCGGCTTCAAAGTTGTTGAAGACGCTCCAAGCATCGAGCGTATTGCTGCCGCTCTTAATGCTCTTGGCGTCACCACTCGCGAGATGATGTCCATTTTTCAGGCCATGAAAACGGCTGGCACACTTCAAGCTGAGTTAATCTTAAACTAAAATTCACGAACCTACACCGGAACTTTTTGCCTCCTGAGTATGGAAATTTCTGCCCACAATGCTGCTTCTGCACTCCTCCCCTCGCTCCTTGCTTCCCAGCGGGCTGCTAATGCTGCTCGCGGCTCTCAGGAAGCTCAACTCCGCGAAGCCTGTCGCCAATTCGAGGCAATTCTTTGGCGTTCGGTGCTCGAAAAAATGACAAATTCCTCTATTAATTCTTCCCAGCAATCCTCCGATATTCAAAACCAATACAACTTCTTTCTCCACACTGCCATTGCAGATGCAGCTAGCGGTGCCCCCAACAGCCTTGGCGAAATCCTTTTTCGCCAACTCGCTAAAAACCTCCAGAAGCAAAAACAAGTCACCACACATCAACACCAATGAGAGATGTTTTCCACAAAATTATTGAAGCCCTCCGCCTTGAGCTTCACGAATACGGTGGGCTCCTCCACCTCTTCGAACGCCAGCAAGAGGAAGTCCTTCGCCACAATCCCGATGGATTTCTCGCACTTTGCGGCGAGGTTGAACAGCAGCTCGATCGCATCCAAACTTGCCGTTCTGCTAGGGAAGAACTCGTTCGTAATACAGCAACCTCCCTCAACGCATCCCCTGATTCGCCACTATCATCCCTTTTACCGGCTTGCCCTGAAGAACTTCGCCCACTTCTCGTTGCCCTCATTCAAGAAATTAACGACCTCCTTGCGCGAACTCAACGTCGTAGCCGCCAAAATCACATGCTTCTAGCGCAATGTCTCGAATTAGCTCGCCAAATGGTTGCAGCCTCGCGCCCAGAAGCTGCCAACCGCACCTATTCTCCAAACGGCAAATACAACCAGCTCCCAAACACCTACTCCACTCTTCGTGGCGTTACAGCTTAGCCTGTAATGATCTCAAATGATTAAAAAAATTTACTAGTCTTTTAAAAAAACTCCAACCCTCTAAAGCAAGCCATGCCCAACATAGCTGCCCTCCTTCGAAATGCGCAAGCCCTCAACGTTCATTCTCTCCAGCTTCAAACTACCGGAAAAAACCTTTCCAATATAAACAATCCAGCTTACGCTCGCCAGCGCGTTCATATCGGTTCTCTTGGCGAAGTCGAAACGGTCTTTGGCAGCCAATCCATGGGCATTGCTGCCCTAAGCTTACAACAAACCCGTGATAAGCTTCTCGACCGGGCAATTCTCCGTGACATCGGTCTTACCAATACCTATGACTCCCGCAAAAGTGCCCTCCTCAGTGCTGACTCCGCCCTTGGCCAGCACTTCAGCCGCCTCGATGACGTAAGCAATATCAACTCCGACCAAGTCTTTCCAGGTGGTGGCCTCTCTGACATCCTCTCTTCCTTTTTCAACGCTTTTGAGTCGTGGTCCGTCCGTCCAACCGACGTCGCTGAAAAAGAGCTCCTCTACCAAAAATCTCTCATCCTTGCAGAAAAAATTAACAAAACCGACCAACGCCTCGCTCAAGTCCAAGCTGACATCACAAATCAAATCGAAACAGACGTTGATGCTGTTAATCAAATCCTCGAAATTATTGAGCGACTTAACCTCGAGATTCACCGCGCAGAAGCAGGCAAACCAAATTCTGCCGTTGACCTCCGCGACCAACGCCAACAAAAACTTGAAGAACTCGCCAAATACTTCGATTTTCAGGTCGAAGACATCGTCGGTTCCAACGGCCAGATTCGTATCTATGCCTATGACATGGGCAACAACCAAGTTGACATCATCAACCCTACCCTTACTGGTCCCTTCCTTTTCAGCGATCCTAACTTCCTTGCCGGTTCTCCTTCAACTATCCTCAACCTCACTCGTGGGCGCCTCCCAAGCCTTATCAACGTTCGAGATGGAGCTATTCAGGATGTTCGCAACGACCTGCTCGCTCTCGCTAACCAGCTTCGTGTCAGCGTAAATTCTGCCTACCAATCCAATTTTTTTTCAAATCCACCACCGCCCGGACTCCTCATCCAAGTCAACGTCACCCCCGCCTCACTCAACGCTAGTTCTAACCCACTCACTGACCCTAGTGGAAACGACCTTGCTCTGGCTGTTGCTCAACTCGCTCAACACCAATTCTCCACAGGTGGTGGTGACTTCATCGATGGTTCTTTTTCTCAATTCTATTCAGCCACTGTTTCTAGGCTCGGCCTTGATATCCGCACGACTGATGCACGTCTTAACGACCAAAAACTCAACGAGCAAATAACTCGTTCCGCCCGCGATTCCATAAGTGGCGTCAACCAGGACGAAGAATTAACTGATATGCTCCGCTTTCAACGCGCTTTCCAGGCCTCCGCTCGCTTCACAAATGTCCTTGATGAACTTCTTGAATTAGTCGCCAACCGTCTTGGAAATTTCTAATACACTTTAATTTAAATGAAAGCATTTACCTAACTACAAACTATCTTCCCTCCTTATGAGAGTT
Source organism: Chthoniobacterales bacterium (assembly GCA_026418675.1). Taxonomy (GTDB): domain Bacteria; phylum Verrucomicrobiota; class Verrucomicrobiia; order Chthoniobacterales; family DYNR01; genus JAOAAX01. The sequence continues at coordinate 11,768 of JAOAAX010000015.1, forward strand.
GCTTTCTCCTCCTTCTACGATTCATTGACTGATCGTTTCAACAAACTCAATTACCTCCAACAGAGCGTCCTCCTCCAGCTCTCAACCGGACAAAAAATGATACGCCCAGGCGACGACCCAGCCGCCACAAAGCGTGTCCTTGAAAATCGGACAACTAAGTCCGAAGAAAAACAATTTTGGAACAATGCAGGCGACGTAAAAGACATCGCGATTGCATCTGAATCCGACCTCCGCGAGCTTTACAAAATCTTTACTCGGGTCCAGGAACTCACTACCCGTGGCACAAGTGGTATTACTGATCCCCAAACTTACTATGCCCTCCAATCCGAAGCCAACCAGCTCGCTGAACAAGCCCTTGGCATCGCAAACCGCAGACTCAACAACGTTTACCTCCACGGCGGAACAAAAACAGACGTCCCACCTTTCGATGACATCCGAGACCCACTTGGCTACCTCCTCTCCGTGAATTACGTTGGCAACAACAATAGTGCTCCAGTTCGCGTTTCCGAATCTACAACCGTTGACCCAAGAACAACAGGGACGGAGAACCAAAACATTGCCGACATCATTAACAACATCATCGCTGCCCGTGATGCTTTCTCTCAACAAAGCCCGGCGCAAGTTCAACTAGTCCGTTCTCAACAAGAAGCACTCGAAAACGAACTCGTCTCCTCTATTTCTCGTCTCGGAGGTGTCCAATACCGTATCGAGGTTGCTCAACGCCAATCCGTTGACCGCTTTGAAACACTCGAAACCCTCATCTCTCGCGACGCAGACATTGATTATTCAGAAGCGAGCGTCCGCCTCAATCGCGCTCAACTCGCTTACCAAGCTTCTATCCAAAGCGGTGCAAGAATCATGAACAATTCTCTTCTCGACTATATTCGTTAAAGTTGTAAACTTTATCTGAAACTTATCCATCCTATGCAAATCGAAACCACCCAAACCAGCAATAGTCCAAAGCCAAACATTGAAAAAGCGGAAGTCGTCCTACCACAGGGGCTTATTGGCTTAAAACACCTAACACATTTCAAACTCATCACAGACGAGTCCCTTTATCCTTTCGTCGTAATGCGGAGTCTGGGCGAGGAAGAAATTGACTTCGTTACCGTAGATGCGAGAAATGCCATCCCCAATTACCAACTTGATATTTCCGATGCGGATGCCGCCGAGCTCGGTATCACTTCCCAAGAAGACGACCCTGTTATCCTCAATATATCCATTATCCACTCTGCAGACCCACCCAAAGTAACATCCAACCTCATCGCTCCCGTCATCATTAACCGTAAAACGGGCATCGGCAAACAAATTGTCCTTGAAAATCACCACAAATACTCAACTGAATACCCTCTCATCATTGATAAAGAAAAAATCGAAAAAATTCCCGACAAAGATAAATCTGCATGCTAACCCTCTCCCGCAAGCCGGGCGAGGCTATCCTCATCGGCGAGTCTATTCGAGTCCTTATTAAACGCATCGAGGGCGATACTATTAAAATCGGTATCGAAGCCCCTCGCGAAGTATCAATTTTCCGTGAAGAAATTTTCGAAGAAATCAAAAAGCATAATTGCCGCGCAGCATCTTCCCACATCCCAGCCAATTCCACTCCCGATTTTTCAAAAGTAAAAGCCTCCCATAGAAAGCATCCTCCACCTTAAAGGTTTAGCTACCTACGTCGCCCTACGGGAGGCTTTTACTCAACAACAATCCCTCCAATTCCCATGAAAAGCCTCCCGATAGGTCCATTCGCCTTAATTCTAACGATATTATTGGTTTCATCTTGTGCTAAGCCACTCAAACCGCACGAGCTCTACTACAACGTTGGCCAATCTTCAGTTGGTGGGCCCTTGCGTGTTCAAAAAGATTTTCCATTACCACGCAATCCACCCGCTCTTCCTAAAATTGTTAAAATAGATCCACAAGTCGCTAATTCTGGCAACACAGTTTCCTCGGACATACCTCCCCCACCGGCTCCAACCACTTCAATCACAACAACTGCGCAATCACCTGTGCCGCCAGAGGCAGATGCTTATTTTCAGCAACCTCCTCCCCCACAGACAACTGCCCTAGGCGCCCTCTTCCAAGCTATTTTTCAGCCTCCCCCGACACCTCCACCAGCCGAAAGCAGCGCTTCCTATAAAGTCTTACCCTAATCCCAAATCAATCAGCAGTGCTTCTGCTCAAAGTTAAGCCAGAATCACTTTCCAAATTTTCGATAATTATTGGCGTATTAATTGCCCCGTTCATAGACTGTTCTAACGCTCAGTTCTCTCCTTCTTCACCTCCCCAGCAAGATAATCCCCAAAAAAACAGACTTCCTCTTCCAATTTATAGAGTTTCCCTTCCTGTAACTCCATACCCAGCTTCCTCTCCCACCGAAACAGTCACACCTACCCCTTCGTTTACCCAATCTCCAGAAACCGCCAAGCCAACACTAAATGAATTAATTGAAGATAAAAATATCACTAATTCTTCTCAAATCCTACCAACACCAGTTCCCACCCCATCCCCCCAATCCGTATTAACCCCACCTCCATCAGAACCTATTTCTTCTCGTTCAAATACTATTCTTTCACTCCCCCCTTCCAGCCCAGCTCCCACTCCTCTCCCTCCTCATACACCAGCCGATACTTTACAGTCACCTTCCCTGCTACCCCCAAAAAACCCACCTCGAACTCCTTTTATTCCCAACCTCGACTCCGAATTATTACCATTCGAGCAAACCAGGACTCTTTCCCCCACTCCACTCCCGCCTCCCTCAGAACCACCCACAACTCCAAGTCCAGACAACATTCCAAAGACGCTTGATACTATAGATCAGCTCTCTCATTCCCTCCCATTCCCAACCTCAACCATCCAGATTCCCCACTCCCTGCCATTAATTACTCCTACTCAGTCCCCTCAACAGTCCCCAGCTGCTCAAGTCCAAACTGAAGAAACCTCAGATCACTTACTGCCCAACTCCCAAACGCCAACGCCACACCACCTCGAAGCTACTCATCCGCAAGACAAACAACCTTCCGACCTTCCCCTCGATCGTCCTGGGTTCTCTGAGCTTTTCGCTAAAGAACAGGAAGAATACAATTGGTGGCGTGCTCGCGTCCAGGACATGTTCCAAATGGCCCAGCAATTGGCAAAACTTCCACACCCCAATGGTCCGCAAGCACAACTTCGCGAAGTAGAAAAAGCCTACGTCACTTTGCTCAGTTACCCTCTCACTTTCGAAGAACAAGAACGCGCACTCTTTGAACTTGGCAACTACCTCCTCGAACAGAACGGGAACCTCGTCAAAGCTGCCGCTGTTTTCGAACAATACCTTACTCTCAACCCCGCTTCTGACCGAGCCCCAGATGTCAACATGAAACTTGGCGAAATCTACGAACGCATCGGCGTCACGCGTCTCGCTATCAACAAGTATTACGACATACTTGCTGCTGCGATGCGAATGCGCGACGCTTCTCGCGCAGAATACTTCTCCCGCCAAGCCATGCTAAAAATCGCCAACGCTAAATTCGAGCAGGGAGCTTACCTCGAAGCCGCTCAATTCTATTCCCGCCTTAAGCTCCTTTCTCTTTCACCCCAAGACCAGGAACTGGTTCTTTTCCGCGCAGTCCAACTCCTCTACATCCGCCAGCAATACCAGCAAGCTATCGAAACCGCTTACCAATTCCTCTCACAATACCCACAAAGCGAATTCTCCCCTGATTGCCGACAAATCCTCATCCGTTCCCTGAACGCTTCCGGTAAACTCGATGAGGCTATCCAACAAACGCTCGAACTCCTAAGAACGACCCAGACTCAGGAAAACGATCCACTCCAAGCCGCATTCTGGAAGATGAAAATCGGTAACGACCTCGCCAACATCCTCTACACAAACCGTGAATTCACTCGCGCACTCCAGATCTACCAAAACCTCGCTGCTCTAAATCGCCACCCCGCTTGGCGGCTCCCTGTTGTTTACCAAATTGGTCTAACATTCGAAAAGCTAAACCAATTTCAAAGGGCCATCCAAGCTTACAACTTCATTGCAAACTCCCCTTTACCCAACTCTCCACAACCCCCAACTCCACATTCCGATAATCCTGACGACAAGCCTGTCCTCCCATCCGAAGATGAATTAAAAATCTACCAAACACTTGAATCTTTGCGCGACCTCGCCCGCTGGCGGGCAGATACCCTCCAATGGATGCTCGATACTGCAAAAACACTCCATCCATTGCTCGCGGATCAACTGCCTATCCCTCAACATAATCACACTCCTAATCCCACCCCTTCACCTACCCAATAATCTCATATATTTGGATTTCCATATCTTATTTATGGTTTCTCATTCCCCAATGTTGTCAAAGATAAAACGCAAAAATTTATTTCTTCCAATTAATTCCCGTAGTTAATTTGTTCCAATGGTCGAAATTCATGTCGAATACCTTGGCGATCTCCGTTGCAAAGCCACACATGGTCCTTCCGGAGTCGAATTAATTACCGATGCTCCACTCGATAATCACGGACGCGGCGAAAGTTTTTCCCCAACTGACCTCGCTGCTACAGCATACGCTACGTGTATGCTTACAATCATGGGCATAGTTGCCCGTAATCACAAAATTGATCTCGGAAAAGTCAAAGCTCGTGTCCAAAAAATCATGTCCTCAGACCCTCCTCGCCGCATTGCTAAAATAAATGTCCTCTTCTCTATCCCTCTTCCCTCTGACCACCCCCAGCGCCAACTCCTCGAGCAATCCGCACTCGCATGCCCAGTCCATCACAGCTTAGGCGAAAATGTGGAGCGTAATGTCTCTTTCGAATGGATAGGCTCCTCCTGATTCTTTCTTTTTCTGGATTATGCCGTCCTTTGATATTGTTTCAGAGGTCAACCGGATGGAAGTCAAAAATGCAATTGATCTGGCTCTCAGAGAACTTGCTACCCGTTTCGATTTTAAAGGTTCTCCGGCTTCTATTGAATACAACCAAAAGGAAGATTCTATTCAACTCAAAGCTCAGGATGCTTCTCGTCTCAAAAGCCTCCGCGAAATCCTCATCAACAAATTAGCTCGTAGAAACGTGGACCTCCGCAACATCCAACAACTCGATCCCGAAATCTCACCCCTTGGTCATGCCTCGCAAAAAATCATCGTAAAACAAGGACTCGATCCAGATTCCGCTAAACAAATTACAAAAGCTATCAAAGCCCTTAACCTCAAGGTCCAGTCAACCCTCCAAGATCGCCAAATCCGCGTCAGCGGCAAAAAAAAGGATGATCTCCAAACCGTCATAGCTGCCCTCCGCTCTCAAGACTTCGGCATCGCTCTCCAATTCACAAATTTCAGAGAATAATTTGACTTTATTATCGAAAATGAAAATCTATCTCGACGGCAATTTTTGCGACAAAGAAACCGCCAAAATTTCGGTTTTCGACCACGGACTCCTCTATGGGGATGGGGTTTTCGAAGGCATCCGTTTTTACAACGGCCGAGTCTTCAAGCTCGACGAGCACCTCCGGCGTCTCCAAAACTCCGCAAAGGCTATTGCCCTCGATTTACCAATGCCTCTAAACGAAATCCGCGAAGCTACCCTCGAAACCATCCGCCAAAACAAACTTTCCGATGGCTATGTCCGTTTAGTTGTAACCCGTGGATGTGGCGATCTCGGCTTAAGCCCGCTGCTTTGTCCTAGGCCCTCCATTTTTATCATCGCTTCAACCATCACACTCTATCCGCCGGAAAAATACGAAAATGGCCTCGAAGTTGTAACTTGCTCCACCCGCAGAATCTCCCATGGAGCTATTTCTCCCATGGTTAAGTCCCTTAATTACCTCAACAATGTTCTAGCTAAGCTTGAAGCCATTCGTGCAGGCGCAGGCGAGGGCCTCCTCCTCAATGAGCAGGGATACGTCGCAGAATGCACCGGCGACAACATTTTTTACGTCCACGACAACCAAATCTTCACTCCACCAACATCTTCCGGTGCGCTTGCAGGTATCACCCGTGCCACCGTCATCCAACTCGCCCAAGAAGCAGGCTACACCGTCAACGAGCCCCTTACTACTCGTTACGACCTCTACACCGCCGATGAATGCTTCCTCACTGGAACCGCTGCTGAAGTCATCCCCGTCGTCCGCCTCGATGGCCGCCCCATCGGCACAGGCTCCCCTGGCCCGATCACCCGTGACCTCATGCACCGTTTCCATCATTTGACAATGTCCTCGGGCACGCCAATTTATCTCTAAATCTGCATGAAAAATACCCTCCAATGTGATTGCTGCCAGAAAGCCAACGCATCCGTTTTCTTCACCCAAATTGTTGACGGAAAGATAAAAAAGCTCAACCTCTGTAAGGAATGTGCGGTAACACTTGGCTTCGACGAAACTACTTCCTACGACCTGGCTGAAAACGTGCAAGGACAATCCTCCAGTTTCTCAGGCCTCAATTCTCCTTTTACCTGCCCAATCTGTGGCTTCACTCAAACTGACTTCAAAAAAACAGGGCGCCTCGGTTGCAGCAATTGTTATACAGTTTTCGAATCCCATCTCCTTCCCATGCTCCAAAACATGCACAAAGGCACCCACCACAAAGGGAAAATCCCAGCCCGCCATCGCCTCAGAATTTCCCGCCTCCAAGAACTTAACCAGCTCCGTGCCGATTTGGAAAAAGCCGTTAAGGAAGAAGAGTATGAAAAGGCTGCTGGAATCCGCGACCGAATACGTTCCCTCTCAGACCTTGAACACGAGTAACCTTTCGTAAAGTGAAACCCGCCGAATTTCTCGCCAAACCCTCCCAATGGCTCATTGGTGATGGCCCTGAGGGAAATATTGTCGTCTCCAGCCGCATCCGCTTTGCGAGAAACATCAAATGCAAACCCTTCCCTGGGTGGGGCAAACGCAACGAGCGTCTCGAAGTCCTCCATATTGTCTGGCCAGTTGTCGAGAACCTCCCACAAATGCACGACGCTCTCTCCGTCGGCATGGATTCCCTCGGCATGCTCGAAAAACAACTCCTCGTCGAACGTCACCTCATCAGCAGGGAGCACGCCGCCAAATCCATTGGCAGCGCAGTTGTCATTACTCCTGAGCAAACTCTCAGCATCATGATCAACGAGGAAGATCACCTCCGCATCCAAGCCCTTCTCGGTGGCTTCCAACTCCAGCAAGTTTTTTCCATCATCAACCAAGCCGACGAATATCTCGAAGACAAACTCGATTACGCTTTCAGTGAACAGCTCGGTTACCTGACAGCCTGCCCCACCAACGTAGGAACCGGCATGCGCGCTAGCGCGATGCTCCACCTCCCTGGCCTCTTCATGAGCGAGCAAATCCCCAAAATCATTAATTCCGTCAATAAAATTGGCTTAGCTGTCCGCGGCATCCACGGAGAAGGCACCGAGGCAATGGGCAATCTCTTCCAAGTTTCCAACCAAACAACCCTTGGCGAATCCGAAGAAGACATCCTCAACCACCTCCAAAAAGTTATTTCCCAAATCATCGAACACGAGAAGAACGCTCGGCTATCGCTCCTCGAAAAGCGCCTAAACTTCGTTCACGACACCATCGGCCGTGCCTACGGCATCCTCCTCCACTGTGCTTCCATTAATTCCAAAGAAGCACTCAATCTTCTCTCCTCCATTAAACTCGGACTCGATTGCGGCTTCTTCCCATCCCATTTCCGCCAATTCATTGATGAGCTTTTTATCGAAATCCAACCCGCTCACCTCCAAAAATTCTTTAATACCACAAAACTAAATCCACAGGAACGCGATTGCCTCCGCGCTCAATTTATTCGGCAAAAACTTTCCCACCTCCCACCTCCCTCCTTCCTCCATTCCTCCAACCAACCTCCACCTAATCCCCAAAACAACTAACACACTCCAGCCTCTATGAACAATTTCACTCCTCGCGCTCAGCAAGTCCTCAACTTGGCTCGCAAAGAAGCGGACCGCCTCAACCACGCTTATGTCGGCACGGAGCACATCCTCCTCGGTCTCCTCAAGCTCGGTGAAGGTGTTGCCATCAATGTCATCCAACGCCTCGGCCTCGACGTCGAGCAAGTCAAAAACGAAATCGAACGCCACCTCAAATCCAATTCCGAAGCAAAAGTCTCAGGCAATATCCCCTACACCCCACGCGTAAAAAAGGTCCTCGCACTGGCTGCAAAAGAGGCCCGCTCCATGAACCACGCCTACATCGGCACCGAACACATCCTCCTTGGCCTCCTCCGCGAATCCGATGGCGTTGCCGCTCGTGTCCTAACCTCCCTCGGCATAGATATCGAAATGGCTCGCGCAGAAGTCCTTCGCGAAGTCGAACCGAATTTCCAGGAAGAAGAAGAACATGTAGCCGCTGGCTCTCAATCTCCCCCCCAACCAAAAGACTCTAAACTCCAAGCCCTCCGTGCTTACGGACGTGACCTAACCGAACTCGCCCGCAAAGGTGAGCTCGATCCCGTTATCGGGCGGGCAAACGAAATCGAACGCGTCATCCAAATCCTCTGTCGCCGCACCAAAAACAACCCCGTCCTTCTCGGAGAAGCAGGCGTCGGCAAAACCGCCATTGTCGAAGGTCTTGCTAACGAAATCGCCGCAGGCAATGTCCCAGAAATCCTTCGTGATCGCCGCATCATCACCCTCGACCTCGCCCTCCTTATCGCCGGCACCAAATATCGCGGCCAATTTGAAGAACGCATAAAAGCCGTCATGGACGAAGTTCGTAAAAACAAGAACATCATCCTTTTTATTGACGAGCTTCACACCATTGTGGGCGCTGGCTCCGCTGAAGGCACGATGGACGCTTCCAACATCTTCAAGCCAGCTCTCTCCCGCGGTGAACTCCAGTGCATCGGCGCTACAACCCTCAACGAATACCGCAAATACATCGAAAAAGACTCTGCCCTCGAACGCCGTTTCCAAACCGTTAAAGTCGAAGCTCCTTCCGTCGAAGACACCATTCTCATCCTCAAAGGCATCCGCCACAAATACGAACAACACCACAAAGCCACTATCACCGACGAAGCCATCGAAGCCGCCGTTCGTCTCACCGATCGTTACCTCACAGGTCGCTACCTCCCCGACAAAGCTATTGATGTCATGGACGAAGCCGGCGCTCGTGCACGCATCCTATCCATGACCACACCTCAAGAATTTAAACAACTCGAAGAGCAAATCGCCAACATCCGCGCAGAAAAAGAAGCTGCCATCAAAGCCCAAGATTTCGAAAAAGCCGCCCAGCTCCGCGATCGTGAAAAAGCCACCAAAGATGAACTCGAGCAGAAGCGAAAAGCTTGGCTCGAAAAACGCCAGGAACAAAAAGTCGTTGTTACCGAAGACGACATCCTCCATGTCATCTCCAAGTGGACAGGCATCCCCCTCACGCGCCTCGAGCAGAAAGAAACGGAAAAACTCCTCAAAATGGAGGAAGAGCTCAAAACTCGTGTCATCGGCCAGGACGAAGCCGTCGCTACAATCAGCAAAGCCCTCCGCCGTTCCCGGGCCGACCTCAAGGATCCTCGCCGCCCCATCGGTTCCTTCCTCTTCCTCGGCCCAACTGGCGTCGGCAAAACCTACCTCGCCCGTTCCCTCGCAGAATTCATGTTCGGCGATCCAGACGCCCTCATCCAAATTGACATGTCCGAATATATGGAGAAATTCACTGCCTCTCGCCTCATCGGCTCTCCACCAGGTTATGTCGGCCACGAGGAAGGCGGCCAACTCTCCGAAGCTGTCCGCCGCCGCCCTTACAGCGTTGTCCTTTTCGACGAGGTCGAAAAAGCTCACCCAGATGTCATGCATCTCCTCCTCCAAATCCTCGAAGAAGGTAAAATCACCGACAGCCTCGGCAGAAAAATTGATTTCCGCAACACCATCGTCATCATGACTTCCAACGCCGGTGCTGAAACCATCAAAAAACAAACCACACTCGGTTTCGGTGCTCCCAAAGCCGAAGAATCCTACGAAGCTATGCGTGAAAAAGTCATGGACGAAGCAAAACGCCTCTTTAAACCCGAATTCCTAAACCGTCTCGACGACATCATCGTCTTCCGTGCTCTCGACAAAAACGACCTCCAACGTATCGTCCAACTCGAAGTGGACAAAGTCGTCAAACGCATCAAAACCCGCGACATCCACCTCGAGCTCGAACCTTCCGCTATCGAATTCCTCATCGAAAAAGGCTTCGACCCAACTTACGGTGCCCGCCCCATGCGCCGCGCAGTCGAACGCCACCTCGAAGACCCTCTTGCGGAAGAAATCCTCCGCGGCACTATCACATCCGGCGACCGCGTTTCCGTCTCCAAACAAAACGACAAACTCGAATTTACTCCCAAACGTTCCAACTCTCGACGTAAACCAGAGACGGCCACTTCCTCTTAACACAACACATTTGGCCCTCAGTCCCATTCCGGCTCTCCCTTTGTATCTGCCCTACGAGGGCTTCCATCCCATTCGCTTGTTCAGCCCTTCAATAATTGCTCCATTTTCCTTCACTCCCTCAATCACCTCAACCTATGGCTTATCTCAACTCAAATTACCTCAAACTCAAATCTGGTTACCTCTTCCCTGAAATCGCTCGCCGCGTCAGTGCCTTTGCTTCCCAATATCCCGAAAAAGCCAAGCGCCTCATCCGGTGTGGCATTGGCGATGTCACCGAGCCCCTCCCCGAAGCCGCTCGCAACGCCATGCTCCGGGCTGTGCAAGATATGGGGCAGCATTCCACATTTCGTGGCTACGGTCCTGAACAAGGTTACGAATTCCTCCGCTCCAAAATTGCCGAATTTGATTACCGCAGCCGAGGCATCTCCATCGCAGACGACGAAATCTTTGTTTCCGATGGCTCCAAATGCGACTGCGCTAACATCCTCGACATCTTCTCCCACACGAACTGCATCGCAGTCATGGACCCCGTTTACCCCGTTTACGTCGATACTAACGTCATGGCTGGTCACACCGGCCCAGCCGATGCCTCTGGCGCTTATTACGGCCTTCTTTATCTCCCTTGTCTCCCCGAAAATCACTTCGTCCCCTCCACTCCCAACCACCCGGTAGACCTCATCTACCTCTGTTTCCCCAACAACCCCACTGGCGCTGTAGCCTCTCTTGCCCAACTCCAAAAATGGGTCGATTTCGCGCTCGCTAACGACTCCATCATCCTTTACGACGCTGCTTACGAAGCTTTTATCCGCGATCCTGCACTCCCTCATTCCATTTACGAAATCCCCGGCGCAACAAAGTGCGCTATTGAATTCCGGAGCTTCTCCAAAAATGCCGGTTTTACAGGTGTCCGCTGTGCCTACACAGTCGTCCCCAAAACTCTTACAGCTCGGGACGAAAGCGGAAACCCTCATCCACTCCATCCCCTTTGGGCCCGCCGTTTTAGCACCAAGTTTAATGGCGTTAGCTATATAACCCAGCGCGCCGCAGAAGCCCTCTATTCCGACGAAGGACGCCAACAAATCGCCGCTCTCATTGACCATTACATGGGCAATGCTGACATACTCCGCAAGGCCCTTCTAGCAAGTGGATTACTTGTCTATGGTGGTGAAAACGCCCCTTACCTTTGGGTGAAATGTCCCACAGGCCTTACAAGCTGGCAAACCTTCGACCTCCTTCTCAACGAAGCCCAAATCGTCGTCACTCCGGGCAGTGGTTTTGGTGCTGCTGGCGAAGGCTTCTTCCGCGTCAGCGCCTTCAATTCCCGTCAAAATGCAATAGAAGCCGCCTCACGCCTTGCCAATTTCCGCTGGTAATCAGCTACTGCCTCCCCGTTCTTCTCCCTCACACCGGCCGCCCTTTCAATACACCGAGAAACTTCAATAACTGCTTCCGCTATAACTGATTCAGTTTGCGCTAACCCATCAACAAACCAACAAATTTTCCCGTCCCAACTTCTCCCTTTATTCTGAAAGCAAAAACCCTGCTACAAGCGCTTTTCGTCCATCCCCGCTTTGAATCTCACGCCCAAAAAATTGCATCATTTCCCCCTCCCGATTCTTCAATCGCGCTTTTACGACACCAACGAAGCTAAAAATTCTTTTGATGAAAAGGTTTAGCTTGTGGTGATCTTCCTGCGCAATTACAAGCGAGAGTGGTGTTCTCCCGGGCACAAGATATTTCCGCGGCTTCCCAAAAAGCTCCGCACCCATCAAATTAAACTGCAAAACCATCCCAAATTCGTCCACCTTCCAATAGCAGAACGGCGCAAGTTCAAACGTCACGTAGTTCTCCTGCAACAAACTCTCAATCCGCTGCCGCCCTTGAGCTATTTCGTCCTGTTGAAGATCAAGCTCAATCTGAAACTCCATCAAGTTGTGATACAGCGATCCGATCTCATCCCTCGCTGTCTCATCCGTTAGTTCTATCTCCATCAGCTCAAGCAGGCCCCGTGCCCGTCGCCGTAAATCTTCATATGCAATGTTACTAGGCAAGTTCTTCTTCTCACCCCCTTCTACCTGCTCAATAATTTTATTTTGTTCCATAGTTGTTAACATTACCACTTTTTTGCCACTTCTCAAATATTTATTTATGGATAGGTAAGTATCCTTTATTTAAGATAAAATTGTAATTTTTTTCATCAAAAAATCCTCTTGACCTTCTCGCTGTCTGTGAAAAATCAGCGTGCACATGAACGGAGCAAAAAAGCGTTGCTCTCCGGCCGCGAAACCGTTAAGGGATTCGCTTCCAACTCCGTCCAACTAATCAAAACAACCACCTAACACACTATGTCTGAGAAAACGATTGAAGAAAAAGTAAAAGACATCATTGTCGAACAACTCAGCGTCAACCCTGAGCAAGTCACTCCAGAAGCCTCTTTCATTGAGGACCTCGGAGCCGATTCCCTCGATACCGTCGAGTTGGTAATGGCTTTTGAAGAAGAATTCGGGGTCGAAGTTCCAGATGAGGACGCAGAAAAACTCCACACCGTTCAGCAAGTTATTGATTACATCAAAGAGAGGGTGAAATAATCCACAGAAAACCTAACAAACTGCTTTTGCAGTTTCAGCGGCCCGAAATTCATAAACCTCTTTTTTCTTTTCAAGTTCATCACGAAGGCTGCGCTGGAAGCCCGGTGCAGCCTTTTTTACTTAAAATCTTCATTACAAAGCCGAAAGGTCGTTCCCCTTTTGCTGCAGGAAAATTTCTTCCCGCTGATTTCCAACGATAGGAAGAAGTAGCGACGAAGTAGCGACAGCCCAACACTTCCCCGTTAGATTTAAAGACATCCAGGAGTGTGACAAGTTTACAACAATCCCCCACCCGATTTCTTCAGGCATTTATCACTGCAACAGACACGAATGTCGGGAAAACTTTCTTCACCTCTCTTCTCCTGCGGGCCGCCAAAGAAAAAGGGTGGCGTCCCTTTGCCTTAAAGCCCCTCTGCACGGGTGGTGAGGAAGATATTAAAATCCTGCTTTCCGAACTTCCCTCTCCCTTTCGCAAAGAAGACATCTGCTACGCTAGCTACCCACACCCTGCCGCTCCGGCAGTCGCCGCTGAATTGTCCGGTAAAACAATCTCCAAAGAAGACCTCCTTGATTGGTGTCGTCAGAAACTTACCCAAAATCCCGTTTGCTTCATCGAAGGAGCTGGTGGCTGGCTCGTCCCTATCGTCCAGAATTGGTGCATTGCCGACCTCGCAGCAGAACTTAACCTGCCCGTCCTCCTCATCGTTCCAGACCGCCTCGGCTGCGTCAATCACACAGCACTTACAGCTTACCACATGAATACACGCGGCGTCCGCCTCGCCGGAGTCATCCTCAATCAACTGCCCGGCCAGCAACCATTAGCGGCTGGCTCCAACGCCGATTTGCTCCGCAAAGCATTTTCCTTGCCTGTCCTTGGCTCCCTTCCAACCGATAGTCAATTCCTCCCATCTCCGCTTGAAGAAGCTATCTGGCAAGCACTCCAAGCAGCCCAAGCTCTCTCGTGAGCCTGTTCCCTCTCTCCAGAATTGGAAATATTGCAAATTTCGGCCCGCAATCCGGCGCAGCACAAATGGCATTCGATCTCCTCGCACTCCAATACTCCATTGCCCATGCAACTCCCGTTTTTCGCCTCTATCAGTGGCGCACCACAACCGTAACTTTTGGTCGCTTCTACCCCTATCACGATGCAGTTGCTCATTTCCCCAACCTTCCCCTTGCGCGAAGGCCTACCGGCGGTGGAGCTGTCCTGCACCAGCACGACTTCACATTTTCCATCGCCTCACCAGGCTCAAGAACAAACGGTTCTCCCGCAGGAAAAACAATTTATCTCCAACTACATGAAATTTTGAAACAAGCCCTGCAAGCATTCCTCCCCTCCCTTGGCGTTATCCACCTTGCAAAACCTGATCAATTTAACCACGCGAAAAATCCGCCCAACTCTCTCTGTTTCGCTGCACCCGTCGAAAACGACCTCCTTTGGAAAAATCAAAAAATTGCCGGCGGAGCACTCTACCGCAACCGCTACGGTTGGCTTTACCAGGGCTGTATCCGGATACATCAACCTGATGCCAACTCAGCTAGTGCTGATTTTACTGACGTTAACCTCTTTTTTTCTGAATTCCTTCTCCGCGAACTTGCCCGGAACGTCTTTACGCTCGATTGGCACGAAGTCGCTCAGCAATCGCTTCCAGAGCTAACCGAAATCCTCTCTCTCCCTCTTTGGCTGGAGCATGCCCGAGCTGATGGCTGGCTGAAATTCCTCAATTTCGCACACAGCACTACTACCCAAAGGCCACCATCCTTCCACTGACCCTTACACAAAAAAATTCTCCTTTCTCCGTTTAAGAACGTTAACCACACGTGGTGCGGGTGGCGGGAATCGAACCCGCGCGGCCAGCTTGGAAGGCTGGAGTTCTACCACTAAACTACACCCGCATCTACAATCTCCCTATAGCAAACTTCCAATTTTTTCGCTCGCATTCTTCTCCTTTTTCGCTGACAAGTCAATTCTAACCAGGAAAAACGACATCGTTAGCTTTTTATAAGTCCTCCAACTGATTGGTAAATCCGTTTTTATGAGCCAAGCTAAACCAGAGTGCATTATTAGCGATCCCGTTGACGACAATGCCCGCAGCGCTGGCCCAATCATGGGCTGGTTACGAGTTGCTATAGGTTTAGTTTCCTTACTTGCTTTGGGCACAGTCTATTCCTGGAGTGTTTTCCGCAAACCCTTACAGGCAGAGCTTAACCTCAACGCTACCCAAAGTTTGCTACCCTACACCCTCGCTCTGCTTTTCTACGCTGCTCTTATGCCGCTCGCGGGAGCATGGATCGAAAAATTTGGCCCCAGAAAAATCTTCCTTTTTGGGGCAGCCTTTGTCCTGGTAGGCTATTTGTTAGCCGCTTTTGCTCCATCAATTTGGTTTCTAACCATCGGCTATGGAATTTTTGCAGGTGCCGGCGTGGGTATCTCCTACGGAATCCCTTTGGCAGTATCCGCTCGTTGGTTGCCAGAATCTCGGGGACTAGCTATCGGTTGCACCGTCGTCGGCTTTGGGCTATCCCCTTTACTTACTGCGCCAATTGCTGCCTGGCTCATCCACCAACTCGGTGTCCGAACCGCTTTGGCAATCGTAGGTTTGGGAATATCCCTTTTGCTCCTCCTCGCCTCTAGATGGATGACTTTCCCTCCACACATCCCCCCCTCCGATTCCAACTCAAATCCCCCAAAACAAGCAATACCCCACCACTCCTCAACACCTTGGTTCGCCGCGCTCCTCACTAACAGAAAGTTCCTCACCCTCTGGATCTGTTTTTTCCTGGGAACTTTTCTAGGACTGACTGCAATTGGAATTTCGGCTTCCGTAGGACAAGAACTCTTCCACTTGTCCCCCTTGCAAGCAGCATCCTGGCTCTCCCTCTTTGCTCTCTTCAATGGACTCGCTCGGCCGCCTCTCGGCGCACTCGCAGATCGCTTTCCCCCTTCCTGGCTCGCTGGTTTCCTCTACTTTATCGCCGGAACAGCTTCTCTCCTCTTCTATTTCCTCCCTAAGACATCTGTCCTCCTCTACGTCTCGGGTTTCTCTGCGCTGTGGTTCACGCTGGGAGGATGGCTAGCTTTGGCACCAGCTACTACAGCCCGTCTTTTCGGCCAACAACATTTTGCAAGAAATTATGGCCTCCTTTTTACAGCTTACGGATTCGGCGCCTTGAGCGGCACCCTCTCTGCAGGCCGTCTCAGGGACTTCACCGGCTCCTACGTCTCTGTTTTCCTTCTCCTAGCCGCAGTCGCTTTTCTCGGTATCATACTTGCATCCCAAATCCGCACCACAAAATCCAATTAAATAGACAATATTATCTAATTTATATTTCTCCAAGCAAGCTCTTACTCCACGCGTCCGAACGCGTCCGATTTACAACTCGATTGCCCCTCTTGCTGTGGAGTAAAAAGAATCTCAGGCACTCATGATGCTGTTGCGGAAAATTATCATCGGCCTTCCAGTCATTTTGATTCTCCTTACAATTCTGGCTTTTTGGAACGCTACCCGCCTGGTCCAAAACCCACAAAATGTCATGATGATTGGAATGCTTGGCGAGGCTTCCAATCTCAATCCGATCCTCTCGACTGATGCTTCCTCATTCCAGGTTTCATCTCTCATCTTCCAAGCCCTCCTATCCGTTGATGAGAACATGAACCTCATCGGCGAATTGGCCCAATCTTGGACTTTGCGCCAAAAGACAACCTTCTTTTTCCCCGATAAACAAACTGCCAATGCCGCAGCTCAGTCACTTCGTGACTTTTTTGCCCAAAAAAATCAACCCGCCCCTCTATTTGAAATAAGCAGCCGCGAATTTTTTACGGAGCTTCAAATAACCCATGACCAACCAGGTCTCGATCTGCCCAATCAACTCGCAGAAATTTTCCAGGATCATTTGCCAGTAACCATTTTGAATTTCGATCTCAAGGACGAAGGCGCTGCTTGGTGCCAAAGAATTCGTGAAAATCCCGCATTTGCTCGAGTCGTCCGTTCCTTCTCAGAAAGCAAACATCGGCTTGAAGTAGCCTTCGTCGGCCACGACTTTGATGCAAAAATCCTAACTTCCCAGCTCCTCGACAGCCTAGGTTTAGCTTTGGCAGATTCCAAAATAATTTCGGAGGAAAAACTCTCTTTTTTAGCTGAGCCTGAGATTTTATTCCATTTGCGCGAGGGAGTTTGTTGGCAGGATGGTCATCCCTTCTCTGCTGATGACGTTTTGTTTACTTACAGCTCCATAATGGATGACACTATTGCTTCGCCGAGAAAATCGGATTTCACCCTCATCGGAGAAATCACGAAATTATCTGATCAGGAGTTACTAGTCCGCTACCGCCGCCCCTACTCCCCTGCATTGAATAGTTGGCGTATGGCGATTATTCCAGCCCATATCCTCAAAGGCAAATCACCGCAGTGGTGGGCGGAAAATTTTAACCGCAAACCAATCGGAACGGGCCCCTTTCGGTTAGCGGAGTGGAAAACTAATGAGTATATCCGACTCGAGCGCAATCCAAACTACTGGCGCAACCCTGCTCCTTGGCTCGATGCCATCATTTTCCGTGTCCTTCCGGACCCCATCACACTCCGCCTCGCTTTTGAAACACGCCAGGTGGATTTCTGGTCAGTGGATCCATGGGCAGTAAAAGCCTTTCTGAAGGACAACCGCTTCGACCTCTTCCGCAGCCCCACATCCACTTATACTTACGTCGGTTGGAATCTCCGAAAACCCATTTTTCAAGATATACGTATCCGGAAAGCTTTGGCCCATGCTGTGGATGTATCAGCTATGATCCGTTACTTGCTCTATGGCTATGGTTCACAAAGCAACGGCATCTTTACCCCCCAAATGTGGTTTTACGATCCTTCCATCCAGCCCCTCGAATACAACCCAGAAAAAGCCCGCAGGCTCCTTGCGGAGGCCGGTTGGATGCCAGGGCCGGATGGTATTCTCCAGAAAGATGGTCGGCGGTTTGAGTTTACTCTCATTACCAACAACGCAAATGAGATTCGCCGCGATGCGGCAACCCTCTTGCAGGACAACCTCCGTAAAGTCGGCATCTCCGTCTCGATTGAACTTTACGAGTGGGCGGTCCTTATTAGCCGTTTTGTCCACAAAGCCGAATTCGATGCTATTCTCCTAGGCTGGAGCTTACCGCAGGATGATTTCGACCAATTCCAAATCTGGCATTCCTCCCAAACTGCCCCCGCCATGCTCAACATCATTGGCTTTGAAAGCCAAACCGTAGATACACTACTCGAAAAACTGCGGTCCGAATTCGACCGCCAAAAAATCCTTGAACTCGCTTCTCAACTCCAGAGGGAAATCTACAGCCTCCAACCCTATCTCTTCCTCTTTGTTCCTGAGGCAACTTCAGTAATGTGGCGAAATTCTTACCGGGTTTGTCGTCCTCTCCCCGGCGGAGATTGGCTTGATGAGCCTGTCCGCATGACCAAAGCAGGTTGGACCATTTACCTTGAGTGGTTCTACCGACCGGAATTCTCAAATCGTTTGCCTCAATCAAGGCAGGTAATCAGCGATGCATCACCAAAAAATTCCTTAACTTCAAAATGACGGCATTCATCCTCCGGCGATTGAGCATTGCAGTTCTTCTTCTCTTTGCAATCAGTCTGATTTCCTTCTTCATTGTCACCCTAACGCCGGGGAGCCCATATCCGTGGGGTGAACTGAACCCAAAAATTTCTGAGGATGTAAAGCGGGCCTTCCGGGAGAAGTTTCACCTTGATGAACCGCTCCACAAGCAATACTTCCTCATCATGCAAGATTTGTTTTCAGGGAAACTTCGCAGCATCAAGGATGAGCGCTCTGTCCTTGATAAAATTGCTGAACGATTGCCTGCAACGTTAGCTTTGAATGCTGTTTCGCTCCTTTTGTCGCTGTCTTTTGGTTTGCTCTTGGGTATTTACGCGGCCCGTTATTACGGACGCTTGCCAGACATTGCCACGTCGGTTCTTGCTTTTGCTTTTATTGCTTTGCCCGGTTTTTGGGTTTCGTATCTGGTGGCAATTGGGTTTTCCCACCTTGCTGGAGCTCCCGTATTGGGCTTGTCAAGTTTTGGCGTTGTTTTTCCATCTACTCTATCCCGTTTGTTAGACTTTTTCTGGCACATTGCCGTTCCTGCTTGGGTGCTCGCTATCGGTGGAATAGCTGCCCAGTCGCGGTTTTTGCGTGCAACAATGGTTGAGGCATTGAGGGAAGATTACATCCGCACGGCAAGAGCAAAAGGGTTATCCGAGCAGATTATCCTTTTTAAGCATGCTTTGCGAAATTCTCTCCGCCCACTTATAACGGGAATCGGCCTTTTGCTCCCAGCGATGGTGAGCGGTTCCGTTATCGTTGAGAGTATTTTTGCTTATCCGGGAATTGGGAGGTTAGGCTATGAAGCAGTCCTTGAGCGCGATTATCCGACTCTCGTTGCTTTGAATTTCATCGTCGCAGTGCTCGTCCTGCTCGGAAATCTTGTCTCCGACATTCTCTATGCAATTGTTGATCCAAGAGTCCGTTTAGAATGAGCCAGACACCCATTGATCCGC
The DNA here is from genome assembly GCA_026418675.1 of Chthoniobacterales bacterium. Taxonomy (GTDB): domain Bacteria; phylum Verrucomicrobiota; class Verrucomicrobiia; order Chthoniobacterales; family DYNR01; genus JAOAAX01. The sequence goes on from JAOAAX010000015.1 coordinate 31,257, forward strand.
ACTCACCATGGCAGCAGATGGTTGCCCGCTTCCAAAAGGACAAAATTGGCATGCTGGCTGCCGGTTTTGCGGGGTTCGTTCTTATCGTCGCAGTGGTTGTTGGGATTTGTTCCTGTTTTGGTTTGTATTTTCCCCACGATCCAAATCAGACCGATTTGGAGCGGAAGCTCCTTCCTCCCAACTGGGTAAATTGGCTTGGAACGGATAACCTCGGTCGCGATGTCCTCTCACGGATTTTGCAAGGTGCGTGGATTTCCCTATCCGTCGGGTTTATTGCAGTTTCGGTTTCCTTATTGATAGGAGTTTTCGTAGGAGCTGTTTCCGGTTGGGTCGGTGGTTGGCTCGATAATCTTTTAATGCGCATCGTGGATGCAATTATGTGCTTTCCCAGCTTTTTCCTGATCCTAACAGTTGTTGCACTTGTCGGACCAAATATTTGGAACATCGTTGTTGTCATTGGACTCGTCAGTTGGACGGGAACAGCCCGGTTAGTCCGCGCGGAGTTTTTAACCCTGCGGGAGATGGAGTTTGTCCGTGCAGCGCGAAGCATTGGGCAACGGGGGTGGGTTATCGCCTTCCGGCATGTGCTTCCGAATGCCGCCGCCCCAATTTTTGTGACAGCGGTTTTGGGAGTTCCCGACGCCATTTTGGCTGAAGCAGGGTTAAGCTACCTCGGCTTTGGAGTGCAACCTCCACAGGCAACATGGGGGAACATCATTACAGATGGAAAGGTCTATATTCTGGATGCCTGGTGGCTGATACTCTTTCCGGGGGTAGCGATTTTCCTTACAGCGCTCAGTTTTTATTTGTTAGGGGATGCCCTCCGACGGGCAGCAGATACTAGGGCCGAGAGAAAATGAATAATAATGAATTGCTCAAAGTTGAAGACCTCAGCATCTCTTTTTTAACCGCTTCCGGCTCACTCCAAGCCTTACGGAATGTCAGTTTTTCCATTCCGATTGGTGGTTCGGTGGCGATTGTGGGGGAGAGTGGCAGTGGCAAGTCCGTAACAGCTCTTGCCCTGACTCGCCTTTTGCCAAGCCCTCCCGCCCGTTATGAAAAAGGGAAAATTTTTTTTCGAGGCCGCAACACGCTTGATTTGTCTCAGCAGGAGCTTCGCAAAATCCGCGGCGGCGGAATCGCTTATATCTTCCAGGAACCATCAACTTCCCTTAACCCTGTCTTCTCGATCCGGAGCCAAATCGCTGAGGCCATACGTCTTCACCGTCCGGAAGTCAAAGAAATAGACGAGGAGATTATCCGTTGTCTCGAATCAGTCGGTATTCGTGATGCGGCGCGTCGTATGCACGATTACCCCCACCAATTTAGCGGAGGAATGCAGCAGCGTGCCATGATTGCAATGGCTCTTGCTTGCCGTCCCGATCTCCTTGTTGCAGACGAGCCAACAACGGCGCTCGATGTTACTGTTCAGGCGCAAATTCTTGAGGAATTGCTCCGCTTGCGCCAGATACACAGAATGGCCCTCCTCTTAATAACGCACAATTTTGCCATAATTCGTGGGCTTTGCGATCAGGTTGTCGTTATGTGGCGTGGAAGAGTTGTCGAATGTGGAGAAACAGAGTTAATTCTCCAGAAACCACGCCATCCCTATACTCAAGCTCTGCTAGAGTGCATTCCCCGACTAGGGCGTGGTAAAGGGAAATTGAAAACAATAGATACTGCTGAGTTGGAAAAGAGGGCTGCGGATTATGAGGCTTCGGTTAGCTCCGTTTCAAATACCTGATTGATGAAAAATAAAAGATATAAAACTCATAAATGCCATGGGAGTTTGATCTGCTGATAGTAGGGGCAGGTTATTCGGGGTTGGTTTTTGCCGAGAGAGCTTCAACTCAGCTTGGTTTGCGGTGTCTAGTTGTGGATCGTCGTAGGCACATAGGGGGAAATTCCTACGATTGCTACGATGAGGAAGGAGTTCTGATCCACCCCTACGGTCCACATTATTTTCGGACAAACTCACCTAAAATTGTGGAATATCTTTCCCAGTTCACGAAATGGCGACCAGTCGAATACAAAATCCTCTCCTACACGGAAGGGAGATTTTGGAACTTCCCGATCAATCTAAACACTTTTGAACAGTTGATCGGTCGCCCATCAACCACCGAAGAGATGGAACGTTGGCTCGCAGAAAGGCGTGTTCCGATTGAATGCCCGAAGAATTCCGAGGAGGTCATTCTGTCGCAAGTTGGGCGCGAACTGTATGAAAAGTTTTTCGAGGGTTACACACTGAAACAGTGGCGGAGGCATCCACGGGAACTGGACCCCAGCGTGTGCGGGCGAATTCCAATTCGGACAAATCGTGACGACCGCTACCTTCGGGAGGATTTTCAGGCACTACCTGCGGCGGGATACACGAAGATGTTTGAAGCGATGCTCGAAGCGTGTGGAGAGCGGGTGCAACTCCTTCTGGGAACGGATTTCCGCGACGTGTTACCTCACGTGAGGTTTCTGTATTTGGTTTATACTGGGCCGATAGATGAATTCTTTGATTGCCGATTTGGAAGGTTGCCTTACCGGTCTTTACGGTTTGAGCGAAAAAACTTTACGCCGGAGCAACTGCGTGAGCGGTTGCCTGTTTCGCGGAAAGTCGGGTTTTGGCAGCCGGCGATGCAAGTCAACTATCCCAGTTTGGAGGTTGCCTGGACGCGAATCGTGGAGATCAAACACGCAACAGGACAGCTCTGCGCAAACTCAACGATCGTCTATGAATTCCCCGATGATTTTGGACCCGGCAAAGAACCTTATTACCCTGTGCCAGCACCGGATTCCTCGGCTCTTTACCAACGTTACAAAGAGATCGCCGACCTCGCTGAGAGAGAGCCTGAAAAATATGGCAAGCTACCTCCCAGCTGTGGATGCAAGGGGATTTCTTTCATCGGGCGCCTTGCAACCTACCGTTACTACAATATGGACCAAGTCGTAGCAATGGCTCTGAGGGAGTTTGAAAAATTCGACAAGCTCTGGGAAAGTCTTCGACATTCCTCCTGTCCTGAAAAGGTTCGCAATGGCTATTAAAATTTTAGAAATTTGATTTCCTGGCATTAAAAGAATGAAAGTAGAAACCCTCCTAGGGCCTGCCGACATTCAACGGCTCACTCCAGGATGCTGTGAAGGGTGGACATGTGTTGTCTTTGACATCCTCCGAGCTACGACCTGTATCGTGACGGCGTTGCACTCCGGCGCTGCCCGAGTTATCCCTGTTGTTTCAATTGAAGAAGCGATTGCCTACAAGCGTGAGAAGAACCATCGTGCATTGCTTGCGGGAGAGCGAAATGGTGATCCTATTCCCGGCTTCGATTTGGGAAACTCACCCCGGGAGTATCTCAACGTTCAAGGAAGAGAAATCGTCATAACAACGACGAATGGCACGGTGGCTTTGCAGGCATGTCTGGGCAGCCAAGAAGTGCTCGCAGCAGCTTTCCTAAATATGTCCGCCACAGCCGAATGGCTGAAACTGAAAAAGCCGGAAAAAATCCGGATCCTTTGCGCCGGGACTTTTGATGCATTCGCCCTCGAGGATGCCCTCGCAGCAGGCTGCTTGTTAGAAAAATTGCGCCTCGCAGAAGAATCCATGTGCGATGCTTCCCTTGCAATGTTTGAGCTTTTTTCACGGAGCAAAGATCGTTGGCGGGAATGGCTGCGCTCTTCAAAAAACGCTAAAGCCCTCCAAAAAGCTGGCCGCAGTGCAGACATTGATTTCGCTCTCCTTTTGGATTCTTCCCCTATGGTCTGTCTTCATGATGGCGTCGGAATCGTCGCAAGAAAGCTGTGATTCCCGGACAGCTCTTCCCTGTTGCATTTCTCAAGTTAGTTTGCTTACCCGAGAACTCAGCAAGAGGGGGTAGCTTTCACGGTTGACACGGATTTGCAGGAGAAAAATCATCCGGTTAAACCTAATACCATTGTCCCCAAAAATTTTAAGAGACGAAGCCGCCAGCGTGTCAGAAGAAAAGAAAGCGGATTTCTTTGTCCGTAAGTATGAGCCTCGTGACCGCGAGGCCGTCCGATGGCTTTGCTGCGAGACCGGCTTCCTCGGGAGCCCAATAGATCCTGTTTTTGAAGACCGAGAGCTGTTTGCCGATTTCCTCACCTCCTATTACACGGACATTGAGCCTGAATCAGCTTTTGTCCTCGAACACGATGGGAAAGTGAAGGGCTATTTACTGGGGTCGAGGCGCCCGTTTCTGCATCAGTTTTACAGTTTTTGTCTCAATGTGGTTTTACTGGCACGAGTGGTTTGGCGTTATCGGCGATACAAACGCTCAACCCGTGATTTTATTGGATGGATTTTGCGGAATTCCTGGCGCGAGGTTCCAGCTGCTCCACGAAGAGTCGCCCATTTTCACTTTAACCTTTTGCCAGAAGTTCAGGGAATTGGCGGCGGAAGATTGCTCCTGCGTAGGTATTTAGAATATCTCCTGCAGTGTGGAGAAAAACGTGTTTATGGACAACTTGTCACTTTTGAAGGCCGCCGTGGCTCGAGGTTGTTTGAACGGTATGGATTTAAGGTTCTCTCGAAGCGGGAGATAACGAAGTTTCGTCGTTTCCATCCTGAGCCAGTTTATTTAACAACTGTGATTAAGGAGCTGGAGGATGGAAAATCTATCTGAGGAAGAAAACGTCGGTTTACTAACAGCTTCGGAAGCTTTGCGGAGGGCTTCTGAAGTTTTTTCAATCGAAATTTCTGGCCTGAGGCAGGTTTCCGGAAGGCTTGGTGAAGATTTTCTTAGGGCAACTCGGATGCTTTTACATGTCCTCCAGCAACAAAAAAAGATTGTTGTTTTAGGAGTTGGGAAATCAGGACTTATTGGTCAAAAAATTGCTGCAACACTTACAAGCACAGGCGCACCGGCGGTTGTTCTAAACTCTGTTGACGCGTTGCATGGCGATATTGGCGTAGTGAGCGAGGGGGACGTTGTGCTGGCACTAAGCTATAGCGGTCAGACTCAGGAGCTTCTCAATGTTCTCCCGGCACTGGCTAGTTTCGGGGTGCAGATTATTGCAATTACGGGAAATACGCGCAGCGACCTTGCGCGCGCAGCAACGATTGTATTGGATGTTTCTATCGAGAAAGAAGCTTGCCCACTGGGGCTTGCGCCGACTTCGAGCACTACGGCAATGCTGGTGTTGGGGGATGCTCTAGCGATGGTAATCCTCGAGGCACGAGGCTTCCGTAAGGAGGATTTTGCCCGTTTTCATCCCGGCGGTTCGATTGGCCGCCAATTGCTTGTGAGGGTTGCGGATATTATGCGGCCAGCTGAGCAAATACCGATCGTTGATCCAGATTTTAAAATAATGGATGTGATTAGCGAAATTACTCGTCACCGTGCAGGCGCTGCCGTGATTGTTGATGAGGCAGGCCGTTTGGCAGGAATTTTTACTTTAGGGGATTTTGCCAGATGTTTTCCAATTCATGCGGACATTGCTTCGCGAAAAGTAGGGGAATTTATGACGAAGAAACCGGTTTCGATTCGAGACGACCGGCTTGCTGCTGAAGTCCTGCACGTCTTGAGGAATCATCGAGTGGATGACCTTGTTGTGGTTGACAATGAGGGGAAACCAGTAGGGTTGGTGGATTCGCAGGATTTGTCCCGATTGAAAATCCTTTGACCACTGCTAGAGCTGAGGGCATAAGTGGGCATCCAGCAAAGAACAAATAACATACATTTTATTTTGCTATGGCACTTGCAAACGATCTCCGCAAAGGGATGGCTATCCGCTATAACGGTAACCCTGCAATTGTGCTCGAAGTTCAGCACCGGACGCCGGGCAACTTACGGGCTTTTGTCCAGGCAGTAATCCGCTACATCAACACTGGAAAAAGTGCAGATGTGCGGTTTTCCTCAACCGAGAAAGTGGACGTAATTGAAGTCACCCGCACACCTCTCGATTTCTCCTATGCAGACAACCAGGGCTTCCACTTTATGGACCCGGAAACTTATGAAACTATAACCTTCGACGCTGAATTTGTCGGTGAAGCCAAAGATTACCTTACCGAGAATCAGCGCGTGGATGTCCTGTATGTCGAAGGGAAGGCAGCCCAAATCGAATTACCGCCGGCGGTTACCCTGCGTGTTGCCGAATCGCCGGAAGGAGTGCGGGGAGATAGCGCGACAAACGTGCAAAAGCCTGCCGTTTTGGAGACAGGGAAGTCTATAATGGTTCCGCTCTTCATCAAGGAAGGCGAACTCATCAAGGTTGATACTCGGACTGGCCAATATCTCGGCAGGGCTTAGTAAGCCCAAACATGCATTAGCCCAAAACAACGAATCTCTATGCAAACAGAACTCCAGATACCAGACACCCAGGCAAAAACTGCAATTGCCGTAGGAAAAATTGCGGAAACTGCGGAATTGTTGGGCGAGAAGATAACCGTGAATATGGGTCCATCGCACCCGTCAACGCATGGGGTTCTGCGGCTGGTTCTGGAGCTTGACGGCGAGGTGATTACCAAAGCCACACCCGAGGTCGGTTACCTCCACCGAGGCGATGAAAAGATCGCCGAAAACATGCAATACAATCAGTTCATACCTTATACGGACCGGCTCGACTACCTTGCCCCTCTTGCTAACAACGTCGCCTTCGCTCTAGCAGTTGAAAAACTTATGGGGTGGGAGATCCCTCCCCGCGGAAAGGCCATCCGTGTCCTGTGTTGCGAGTTGGCAAGGATTTCCGCTCACCTCCTTGGACTTGGCGCGTATGCGATGGACCTCGGTGCTACTACCGTCTTCCTCTACACCTTCACGGAACGCGAAAAAATCTATAACCTTATCGAAAAACTCACAGGAGCCCGCTTCACAACGAGCTATACTCGCGTCGGCGGGCAAACTCGCGATCTCCCCGAAGGCTTCCTCCAGGAAGTCCGCGCCTTCGTGGATTCGTTTGAGCCGGTAGTTGATGAAATTGATAAACTCTTAACCCGTAATCGGATTTTCGTGGACCGCACGAAGGATATTGGCGTGATAAGCAAAGAGGATGCGATTAGCTATGGACTTAGCGGTCCAAATTTGCGTGGAAGCGGTGTAGAACATGACCTGCGGCGGGCTAACCCTTACCTTGATTATGAGCGCTACGATTTTGAGATTCCCATAGGGACGGTTGGGGATGCTTACGATCGCTACCTCGTGCGGATGGAAGAAATGCGGCAAAGCTGCAAAATCCTTCGGCAAGTTGTGGAAAAGATGCCCGTAGGGCCAATCAATTGGCACGATCCTAAGTCAACGCTGCCAGACAAAGTTGCTGTTTTGACGAAAATGGAGGAGCTTATCCACCATTTTATTGTGGCAACTCAGGGAGTTGATGCTCCGGAAGGGGAGGTCTATTTCGCAGCAGAAAATCCTAAAGGGGAGTTAGGTTTTTATATCTATAGCAAAGGAGGCGGTGTGCCCTATCGGTTAAAGATTCGCGGTCCTTCGTTTGTGAATTTGAGCATCCTGCCAAAGCTTCTGCCGGGGCACATGGTTGCTGACGTCACCGCAATCCTCGGCAGTCTCGATATGGTTATGGGAGAAAGCGACCGATAAGCAAAAAATAGATTATTCTAACTTTTTTTAAATGTCCGAAAAAGCACCGTGGCTGACGTTCCGGCCGGAGTTGAAGGTTCTTGACTGCACGATCCGGGATGGGGGCCTCATGAACAACTCGCGTTTCAGCGATGAGGAGGTTCGAGCTGTTTATCGGGCATGTCTCGAAGCCGGTATTGATTACATGGAGATCGGCTATTTGAATTCGACGAAGGTATATCCTCCGACTGAGTATGGACCGTGGAGACATTGTCGGGAGGAGGATATGCGCCGGGTGGTGGGTGAGCACAAAAGCTCCGAGACGGGTTTGAGGTTGTGCGCAATGGCGGATGCTGGTGGCAAGAGTGATTGGCAAAAGTATTCCTTGCGAAGGGAGGAGAGCGTGTTAGATGCGATTCGGGTTGCATGCTATGCAAGGCAAATTTCTGAGGCTGCCGAGATGATTTCTCATTTCCATAGTCTGGGATATGAGACGTGGTTGAATGTCATGGCGATTTCAACAGTGAAGGAGGACGAAATGGATCAGGTTCTCGAAATTGCTGCCCAGACACCTGTGGATGTTGTTGTAGTTGTGGACAGCTACGGTGCGCTATATCGCGAACAAATAGATCATATTGTCAAAAAATACCTAAACGTGATGCGGGAGGTTGGCAAAGAGGTTGGTATTCATGCGCACAACAATCTGCAACTAGCTTTTGCCAACTCGATCGAGGCCATTATACTCGGTTGCAATCGGATTGATGCAACCTTTCTCGGACTTGGGCGAGGGGCCGGTAATTGCCCAATGGAGATTCTTTTAAGTTTTCTGCGGAATCCCAAGTTTAAGCTCCGGCCAGTGCTGGAAGTTATCCGGGATACGATACAACCAATGCGGAAGCGGTTTCATTGGGGCCCATCTGTGCCATATGTTTTGACAGGTGCTTTAAATTTGCACCCGCGCGATGCTATGGAATTTTGTGAAAAAGACCCGTTTGGCGATATTGTTGGTTTCTACGATGAGCTTGTTGAAGAGGACTGATGTTGGTTTGCAAAGTAAGTAGCTTCTAAAATTTGGATTGCGGATGAGCGTTTTCCTCTGGAGGTTTTATACCTTGCTAAGGGGGTAGTGGAAGGCTGTGTTTTTGTTGCGTGGTTGGGAGTAGTGCGGATAAGATGCCAAAGAAGTTGGAATGCGTTGCTTTTTGCTCATTTTTTTCGGGTATTTAGGCTTTGTTTTCAGTTGGGCTTCGTTGACCGAAGATTTGCAACGTGAGTTGGAGGAGAGCGGTGAGTTGCACATGCGAGAAGAAATGGGAGTAAATCCCATTACTGCCCCCCTGATCCGTAATTTGTTAAGAGACCTCGATACTTTTCGCCCCATCCCCTTAGATTTGATCCAACAAAATCCTTTGGATCCGACTTTTACCAACCGTCGGCAAACAGCAATGCATTTTGGAACACTTGTTGCCGATGGCTTCCTACTGACATTGGCAGAAAGAAGTGAGGATGTTCAAGCGATTGGAAGAGCGCTTTTACGTCATGCTGCAACACTTGGAGTTGGAGAAAGACTTGCGTCGAGAGCCAAAAGCCTATTGGAAAAAAGTTCTCGCGGCGATTGGAACGGAATGAAGGAGGAGCTTATTCAAGCACAAGCGGAAGTCGAAGAGGCAATGATGGAGCTGCGGGATGAGGAAATCGCCCATTTTGTCAGCTTTGGTGGTTACATTCGTGGTCTCCAGCTCGCCACTGCTTCGACAGCCCGGGTTTATTCGCCAGCCAAGGCAAATGCGCTATATCGGCCCGAGGTCTTAGATTATTTTCTGGAGAGATTTTCAACGCTGCATCCGAGGTTGCGCTCGACCGAGTTTATAGGGCGCCTGCTGGATGATCTTCAGCAAATCCGCCTCATACAAAAGAAATGTGAATCGAGAGAGCCCTCACCCCCTGAGGTCGAGAAAATGAACCAGCTTGCACAAAGAATATTTTTGCTGATTGTGTCGCCTATCAGCGAAGATGGACATGTCGTTGGTCCCCCACAGTTGCGGAGCCGAAAGTAGAGTAAACAGAACGTGCCCGAAGAAGTCAAGGAAACCGCTAATTCCGGAGAAAGCAGGGAACCTGGAAAGAAACAAAGGGATTTGTCGGGACCTCGGAAAGAACGTTGGCTGAAGTTTATTGGATTTTTGTGTATTTTTTTACTGGCTTTGTTGGCAATATTTTGGCTGGTCAAAGGTGTATTTATGCGGAGGGGGGCAACTGAGGCAGAGGTGGCAGAGGAGCAAAAAACGTTGGAGGAAGTAAAGCCATTGCTGGGGAATTTGCATTTGTTAGTGGAATCGCCCATAGCGCCGAGCAAATTTTATCTGTTCCGCGCAGAGGAAGTGTTGTGTGAAGCGGAGGAGCCTGGGCAGATATTTAATATTGATATCCAGAATTTCGAATTACCGCCGGATGGCTTGGAATTGCGTTTTCGTGTGGAGTGGTCAGAGCATTTGCCGGGGCCCCGCGCGATGCGGGTTGTAGCAAGTTTGGGAGAGGTGAATTTGTCGGAAGCTGTTTTCTGGGGTGAGGGCGAGATTCTGGAGGCATGTTGGTGGTTGCGCTTACGGAATGATTGAGAGGTAAATGGAGGAGGTAAAAGATACGCGGCGGGCGCTGGTGCGCATTGCTTACGATGGCAAAGTCTATAAAACTTTTCGCGGGCATCAGGCGCGCGAGCGGTTTTTGAACGAGACGCGAGTTTTGCGGTATTTGGAGGAGCGGGGATGTTCCTTTGTGCCGCGTGTTCTAGCTGTGGATGAGTCGAAGCTATTGTTGGTGACGACGAATTGTGGGCAACGGGTTCGGAACATTACGCCTGAGAAGATGGAAGCGCTGCGGCAAGAGTTGATGGAATACGGCGTGAAACATTACGATTGGGACGTGCGCAATATCACTTATTCGCAGCAGCTGGGGAGATTTTGTGTGATTGATTTTGAATATGCGCAAATTTTGGAGGATCCGGAGCATCAATCCCCAATGCCTTTTCCCGATCAGGTTCCACCAAAGGATTGATTAAAGACTGTGCAGTTGTTTTCCCAAACTTTTTCTCCCAACGCGGAATGTGTTCCCTGCCGGGTGTATTGGTGGGGGATGACTCACCCAGGGAAATTCCGCAAAAACAACGAGGATGCGTTTCTTACAATTACAATTAAGGACAGGATATTCCATTACTTGGGGAAAGAGGGATCGGCAGGTTTTGACTTAGGGGATTTCGTTTTTGCGGTAAGCGACGGCATGGGGGGAGCGAATGCCGGCGAGTTTGCTAGCCGGATTGCGGTTGAGAAAATTACAAAGCTTCTTCCCAAGGCTTGGCGGGGAATGGCCGTTGGTTTATCGGCTGGATTTGCTGACATTTTTGAAGAGCTCTTCGGGGAGATTAACCGCGCCTTAAATTACCTCGGAAGTCAATATGAAGAGTGCGATGGAATGGGAGCAACGCTAACCCTGACATGGCTCGTGCCGGGATGGCTTTATTTTGCCCATATAGGAGATAGTAAACTCTATTATCTTCCTGCAAGCGGAGGAATGAAGCAGATTTCGGAGGACCATAGCCACGTCGGATGGTTGCGGCGGACTGGACGGATAACGGAGCGAGAGGCGAGATTTCACCCAATGCGGAATTCACTCAGTAAGGCCCTCGGGGCAGGTCATCAGTTTGTGTCTCCACAGGTGGGTGCAGTGGATTGCCGACCGGGAGATATTTTTTTGCTTTGCACTGATGGGATCAATGACGGACTCTGGGATCGGCAGATTCTGGAGATACTTCGGCCAGAGAAAGGTAAGTGGGAAGGTTTTAATCCAGCACGGCAATTGATCGAAGCAGCTTTAGAGAACAGCGGCAGGGATAACTTAACAGCAATTGTTATAACTTTTACAGAGACACAAAAAAATATAAACAAGTCGAATTAAGGATTAATTATGTATTCTTGCGGGCGTGAGCAGGGTGGGGGGCATAGTTCGGACTTTGGCAACATGAAGAAAGCCAGGAAGTTTCTGGAGAGATTCAGCTTTTTTTTGTTAGCATTTGGGATTTGGGTAGCTGTGGTTGGGGAGGGATGGGGTGTGGAGGTGTCAGGCTTGCAGGTGAAAGGGAGCGGTTCGGAGAATATTGAGGAAAATCCTCGACCGACCTGGGAGACCCAAAAGCAGGCGCGCACATATCATCTGCGGATTCCTGCGCCGCGTGGTCAAATCACTGATCGTAACGGGCGTGCGTTGGCGCAAACGCGGCTGAGTTATAATCTTGCACTTGAGTTTCCACCAAATGCAGAGTGGACGGATTCCCGTGTTTTAGCTTACTTGCGGGAGAAAGTAGGGGTGGTTTCGCGAGCGCTTGGGCGAAAGATTAGCGTGCAGGAGGAGTCAGCGCTTCGTCACTTTCGGAATCGGTCGCTTTTGCCATTCGATATCGTCGAGGACTTGAGCCCACGGGAATTGACAGTCGCAATGAAGGGGATCGCAGAAGGGCTTGTGCTCCGGCAAACCTACGTGCGGTATTATCCTCACGGAAAATTGGCTGCACACATCCTTGGATATGTTGGACGGGTAGCCCCTCTCTCTTTGCGCCCAATCGAAAATCGAGATTTAATTTTTCCAGATGTGGAAGGCCGCGAAGGGTTGGAAAAAATTTTTGATGACCAATTGGTTGGGATACCTGGTGAACTGCATGTGACGTTTAATGCAGAAGGCGAGAAGGTTTCGGAGCGGGTTGCGAAACCGCCGGTGCCCGGGAATAACTTGATTACGACGTTAGACCTTGACTTGCAACGCGCTTGCGAGGAGGCACTGGCGAAAGGGACGAGGAGAGGAGCTATGGTCGTGCTTGAAGTTGGGACAGGGGAAGTGCTGGCTCTTGCTTCATGGCCATCGTTTAACCCGAACGCATTTGTGACGGTAGTGAGTCGGGAGGAGTTTGAGCGCTTACAGAATGATCCCGACGTCCCACTTTACCCAAGGGTTTTCCGGAGCGCATATCCGCCGGGTTCCACTTTTAAGACAATTACTGGTATAGCGGCACTGGAGAGCGGTGCAATTTCCCCAGAGGATAAATTCAGTTGTCCGCCAAGTTTTGCGGTCGGGAATGTAGTTTTTCGAAACTGGAAAAAGGAAGATATGGGGATGCTGAATTTCACAGAAGCAATGGCACAATCGTGCAATACGTATTTTTACCAGGTTGGGCTTAAGACGGGCGGGGCGCAAATTGTAGAGTGGGCATTTCGGATGGGGTTGGGGCGGCGAACTGGCTTGCCCTTGGAAGCAGAAAACAACGGGAACGTGCCTACTGACGAATATATGTTGCGGGTGCACGGAAGGAAAATCCTGGGCGGTGATGTAGCCAATTTGAGTATTGGGCAGGGGGATTTGTTGGTTTCTCCCATCCAGATGGCGCAGATGATGGGCATTTTGGCGGCAGGTGGGGCGTTTTATCAGACTCGGCTCGTTAAGCAAATCCAAGCGATTGACAATCGGGTAATTGCGGCATATCCGCAGCGTTTGCGCGATCAGGTGCCGCTGAAGGCCGAAACTGTGGCTGCCCTCAAAGAAGCCCTAGTAGCTGTTACGGAAAAAGGCACAGGGAGGCGAGCGCGGGTCAAGGGAATAAAAGTAGCAGGGAAAACAGGCACTGCACAATGGGGACCAAAGACACGGCAGCGAACGGCTGCGTGGTTTGCAGGATTCTTGCCCGCGGAGGAACCTCAGTTTGCCTTTGCTGCGGTTTATGAATCGGAACCGAATGCCAAGGCTGGAGGAGGGTCTCATGCTGCTCCTCTCATAAGCAAGGCTTTTAGTATTTATTTGCCTGAGCTAGTAAAGTCGGGACGGCTAATATCGCCCAATCTTGAGCCTGCACGAGAGGCAAAGCCGGAGGATTTGCGTCCGAAGCCTGAAGAGGACTCTGCAGAGCCAGATTTGGATGAATCAGGCTAGAATTCGGCAAACAAATTCAGTTTGTTCCTTGGCAATAGGAGAAGAGGTCTTTAATTTTGTGGAGATTGAGGAATTTGGAATTCGCTTATGAAAGAGGTTGACGTGATCGTCGTGTTGTGTTCGGTTTCCGGATTGGAAGAGGGAAGAAAAATTGCCGGCGGCTTGCTGGAGAGGCGGTTGGCTGCGTGTATTAGCATCATTTCGGGGGTGGAATCGCATTACGTGTGGAGAGGGAAAAGGGAGAAGTCGGAGGAGTGTTTGTTGGTGATAAAAGCGCCGGCGGAGGTTTGGCCAGCCTTAAAAGAAGCGATCCGGAGTTTGCATTCTTACGAGTGTCCGGAGATTTTGCGGTTGGAAGTCACAGGTGGGTGGCCGGATTACATTCGATGGGTGGGGAGTAGCTGCCTTGGAGGGGAACAGGATACTTAAGGGTATAAAGTTTTTTTTGAGAAAGTTTGGTTTACAATGAATCGCGTTTTCCCGAAGCAGTTTACGTGGGGTGCAGCAACTTCCGCGTGCCAAATTGAAGGCGGGGTTTTGGCGGGCGGCCGGACGTTTTCCATTTGGGATCACTATTGCCAGTGGCAGCCAGAGAAAATCTTAAACGAGGATAGTTGCCACGAAGCAACTGATCACTTCCACCGCTTCAGTGAAGATTTAGATTTGCTCCAGCAAATTGGTGTTAACGCATATCGGTTCTCGATTTCGTGGTCGCGGATTTTCCCCAATTTTTGCCCTACCGTAAATTCGGAAGGGCTGGATTTTTATGAGAGGCTGGTGGACGAATGCCTGCGACGGGGAATCCAACCGTGGGTTACGCTTTACCATTGGGACCTGCCGTTGTGGTTGCACTATCGCGGAGGCTGGTTGAATCCCTCTGCGCCGGAGCTGTTTCAAGAATTTGCTTCGGCTGTTGCCAAACGACTCGGTGACCGGGTTATTCATTGGATGACATTCAATGAACCGCAATGTTTCATCGGGAAAGGTCTTTACGAAGGTGAGCATGCTCCGTTTTTCCGGCTTCCGCTGAGGGATGCCCTCCTGGCTGCGATGTCTGTTATCCGAGCTCATGAGCTTGCGACGGAAGCAATCCGCCGGTGCTCCGCTTCGAGTAGTGGGGTTAAGGTTAAAATTGGTTTTGTGACAGTGGGGATTGTCAGTGTGCCTGCAACGGAGGGGGAAGCGGATGTAGCTGCCGCGGAAGAGGATACGTTTTTGTTAGGCGAAAATCCCCTCTGGAGTGCTTCCCTCTATCTCGATCCAATTTTCCTTGGCAGGATTCCAGAGGAACTTCCACAGAGATTTGGAAATGTTCTGCCGGATTGGATTGAGAGGATGTTGCCTTTGACTCAATGCACCGATTTCCTTGGGCTGAATCTCTATACGGCCAAGCGGGTGTGTGCCGGCAAGGAGAGGGGTGCTATGAAGGTTCTCTCTCCACCGGGGAGTGCAACGACGAATATTGGATGGGAGGTGGTCCCGGAATGCATGTATTGGGGACCAAAGTTCTACTATCAACGCTACAAGGTGCCGATTATCATTACCGAAAACGGCATGGCAGCTCATGATTGGCCTTCGGTTGATGGGAAAGTCTATGATCCGCAGCGGGTTGCGTTTTTACGAGAGTATTTGCTCCAGTTGTCGGGTTGTATCAACGATGGGGTTCCTGTCGAAGGCTATTTCCATTGGTCTCTGCTGGATAATTTTGAGTGGGCGATGGGATATCGGATGCGGTTTGGGCTGATCTACGTGGACTATTCGACTCAGAAGCGCATTCCAAAGGAATCGGCGTCGTTTTACAGGCAAATTATTGCTACCAGCGGCGAGGTGCTATTTTGAGAGGGAGCTTTTTTAAGGGGAAGTTGGTGCTCTCTAATTTTTTCCCCGCTTTATTTGTGTTTGAATTCCCGCTTTTTGGGAAAGTGGGTGCTTCCGCATTTCTCATGCGGAGTTTTGGGACTGTGTTTGGAGCGTAGCCTTGAGTATTTCGTTCGTAGGAACATACACAACTTCCATGCCAGCTTTTTTGGCTGCTTCAACGCCAAGCTGGGAATCCTCGAATACCAGGCATTTATGAGGGTCAACTCCTAATTTTTGAGCTGCAACGAGGAAAGGTTCGGGAGAAGGCTTTGGATTTTGGTAGTCCTCGGTGGTGATGACTTCCTGGAATAGATTGCGAATGCCCAGAGCTCCAAGCGTCTGTTCCACGACTTCGCGTCTGCCGCCAGAGACGATAGCCAGCGGCACTCGGCTAGCTTGTTTGCGAGCGTATTCAAGAACTGGCCCGACTGGGCGGATGAGGTTCAGCCGCTTCAAGTAACATTTTTCTTTGAGCTTGGAAAATTCAATCGGGTCAAGTTTTGTTCCGTGCAGGCGGTTAAGCTTAGCCAGGATGACTTCCGTAGGTAAACCGGCCCAACCAATGTGGCGCTCCAACGAGAAATACCTAGCGGCTTCGCCGAGAGCTTCCCGCCAAGCTTCGTAGTGGGCAAGCATGGTGTCTGCAATTGTGCCGTCGCAGTCGAAGAGCACGGCCGCGTAATCAGCATGAGGGATATTCAGTTCGAGTTGCATCCGAGCACAAAAAAAGGTTTCAGTATCGAACATTCCATTTGACGAATCAACTTTCACAAAACAGCATGTAACAGAAAATGCGACATACAATTTCTATTCTCGTCGAAAATCGTTTTGGTGTCCTTGCCCGGATTGCAGGAATGTTCAGCGGACGGGGGTTTAACATTGATACCTTGAATGTGGCTCCGACACTGGACCCAACAACTTCAAGGATGACGGTTGTCGTCCGTGGTGATGATAAAATCCTTGATCAGGTTACAAAGCAGTTAGAGAAGTTGGTAGATGTCATTGAGATTGAGGATTTTCAGGATTCCCAATATGTGGATCGGGAACTCGTCCTTTTGCGTGTTCGTGCCGATTCTTCGACGCGGGCTGAGATTATGCAGATTTGCACAATCTTTCGGGCGAAGATCATAGACGTCCACACTGGTTCGCTGGCCATCGAAGTTACAGGCACGGAGGATAAAGTCGAAAAATTCTTGACTTTGATGTCACAATTTGGGATTACGGATATAACACGCACTGGGCGAGTGGCGCTGCCCCGCGCAAAGGAGTTTGCCACACAAACGGAAAAAGTTGAAAAATAAGTTTAGAGATAAAAAAATCCGAAATTTAATTTTTGATCGTTATGCCCGCAAAAATATTGACAGATAAGGATGCTGACCTTGGTGTTTTGAAGGACAAAACCTGTGCGGTGATTGGTTTTGGCTCACAGGGACATGCCCATGCCCTGAATTTGAAGGACAGCGGGGTGCATGTGATCATTGGCCTTTATCCGAGAAGCAAGAGTCGTTCGATTGCAGCGGATTTAGGTTTTGAGGTATTCGACACGGCCGAAGCTGTTGAGAAGGCAGATGTCATCTTTCTTGCAGTTCCTGACATGGCAGCTCCGGAGGTTTATAAAAATGAGGTTGAGCCCCAGCTAACCAAGGGGAAGACACTCCTTTTTAGCCACGGGTTTTGCATTCTTTACGGGACGATAGTGCCGCCTCCCGACGTGAATGTCATCATGGTTGCACCCAAAGGGCCTGGGCATATTGTCCGGAGAATGTTTACGGAGGGCAAGGGCGTGCCAGCACTCATTGCAGTCCAACAAGACGTTACCCGCAGCGCGAAGAAGATAGCGCTTGCTTGGGCGAAAGGGATTGGCGCGACGCGTGCAGGAGTTTTCCAAACTACTTTTCGGGAGGAAACCGAGACGGACCTTTTTGGAGAGCAGACTGTTCTTTGTGGTGGTGTTTCGCATTTAATCCAAGCCGGGTATGAGGTTCTTGTAGAAGCTGGCTACCAACCTGAAATAGCGTATTTTGAAGTTCTCCATGAATTGAAGCTGATCGTGGATTTGATTAACGAATCGGGCATCAGCGGGATGCGGTTTTCAATTTCGGAGACGGCGAAATATGGCGATGTAACCGTTGGGCCAAAAATTATTGATGCTTCAGTGAAGAAGCGCATGCAAACAGCCCTGAAGGATATACAAAGTGGAAAATTTGCCCGTGCTTGGATCAAGGAACACCGGGAAGGGCGAAAAAATTATACGGCCCTCCTCAAGAAAGGGGAGGAACATCCCATCGAGAAGGTTGGACAGCGTTTGCGAGCGTTGATGCCGTGGATAAAGAAGTCGAATATTAAGGGAGCTCAGGCTGCTTACGAGTTAGAGAAAGAGAAAAAGTCTCCCAAATAAGGCAAGATTCGGTTATTTGGCTTAATTTTGGTTAGTAAGAGTCAACAAATTCCATGCTTCGTGAGGAATTTCCTCCGAATTCTGAGCCGCTGCAGCTATTGTCGGTTGTGATACCCGCCCGGGATGAGGAGGGATGTATAGCATCAACGATTGAACATCTGCACCTGGAGTTACAGCTTCACAACATTCCGCATGAGATAATCGTTGTGGACGATGGATCGCGGGATGGCACGTGGGACGTCCTCCAGCGTGAGCAGCAGCGAATTCCGACGTTGCGGCCAATTCAAAACCCTGGCCCTCATGGTTTCGGGAGGGCCATAAGCTTCGGCCTCGATAAGATGTGTGGCGATGCGGTTGTTATCATGATGGCTGACGAGTCCGACGATTGTCGTGACGTCGTTCGCTACTGGAAAAAACTGCAGGAGGGTTACGACTGCGTTTTTGGCAGTCGGTTTATGCGTGGAGGTGGAGTGATTGACTATCCTTTACCCAAACTCATCCTTAACCGGCTCGCCAATTATTTCATACGCCTGCTTTTCCAACATGGATTGAATGACACAACGAACGCGTTCAAGGCGTATCGAGCATCCGTTATTCGGGGCATACGGCCGATCCTCTCTCCGCATTTTAACATAACTGTCGAATTGCCGCTCAAAGCGATAGTGCGTGGGTATAGTTACACGGTCATCCCCATAACCTGGCGGAACCGCTCGACCGGAATTTCAAAACTCAAAATCAAAGAAATGGGCAGCCGTTACCTATTCATATGCCTTTATGTTTGGCTGGAGAAGTATTTTTCCTGCGGCGATTATCAGAAGGCAAAAATCCAACGCTCCACGCAATCCAATTGAATTTTAGGTTTTTCTTGCTTTTTTTATTTTCGTTAAAATTTTATTTTAGCTTTTTGTTTTTCTGATAAGTATTTGACTGAATTTCCCGGAAAAGGATAAGGGGAATTTTCCATTTAAGTGGCTTAGAGCGATTGAGCAGAGTTCGATTTGCCTTATTGCTAATCACCTAAAGCATTTTTGTAAACGAAAGAAAAAACTTTTTCCGGTTACTGCGAGCAGAGGAATGAAACTTCCAAAGCTGATTTCCTTTTTGTTCATCCATGAAATTTTGTGCCTAATCTCACTTCCTTTCCGCAGATTGGAAGATTTTTTTCGCAGGAACCTGAGAACAAGTTTTCTTGATTTTGTTGATTTTGCTGGTTTCGGGTATCCTGCGGGGAAAAACCTCCTCGAAAAGATGAGAAGAAAAACCTCTATCCGGTAAACTGAGGAAACTACTCCTTCTCTTTTATTTTCAGCTCCCAGGTTGCAGGAAGCTAAAAACTTTTCACTGATCACTTTGAGTTATTAAGCCACAATAGCATTACAATTATAATCCACCTCAGCTTTTCCGAAACCTAATTTTTTCCAAAAAATCAAAATAAAAGACAAATTTGTTGTTTTGCTTTTAATACAAGCGCAAAATATTACTTAAATATCTTTTAGTATCGAAAAAAGTTACATGATAAATTTAAAGAAATTTGAAATAAATTTTAAAAATGTCTTCCCCTAATTTAAATTTTCCTGAATTCTTCAAGCAAGCAACCAAGCAAGAAACTGGCACCGGCCATAGACCTTATCCCTAACAAATCCGTCTGCCTTGTGACGAACAAAACGGCCGCTCGGAAGACGACTGGCACCGCTCTTCCGCGCCCTGCCAATCCCTCCTAATCAACATCCCCACTGGCCTTGGCAAAACCACCGCCGTCACCCTCGCCTGGCTCTGGAACCGCATACTCCTCCAACACCCCGACTGGTTTCGATTTTTCGCGTTAGTCTAATCTACCTCTCCTGCTATCCTCACCTAACCAACCAAAATCATTATCAAACCAACTCAAGTTAATCCTCTAACCCTTGAAGCTCTACAAAAAGCTGTAAAAATTGCTGTGGCCTTCCGTTACCGCCGCTGACTCCAGCCTGCTTGTAGACCCGGCGACAAAGTCTTCCCTCCTACGTTCGCAGCCGCCGTGTATGCTGTTGAACAGAGACGTGTCTTTGACGAGCACGGCCATCCGCTGCCAGAGCCAAAGACCTGCGTTCTTCTCGACACCGTGCAATCGCAGGCTAA
>JAOAAX010000016.1 GCA_026418675.1 Chthoniobacterales bacterium
TATGGTGCAGTGGCGGGGATGGTGGTGGAGGAGGAGGCGCAGAGGGTGGCGGAGGAGGAGGGGTTGTATGTGTTGAGGCAGAGCGGGGAGAGTGTGGAGATAGCTAACCCGCCGGGCTTCGTTCCGAGGAAGTTTTAAAGGTGGCATTCAGTTTGGGATAGGAGAAAGGAATTGACAGTTTGGGAGAATTAGGAGAATTTGAGGGTATGTCGGACGTATTGAATTTTGAGAAGGTTTAGCTCCTGTTTCAGGAAACAAAATAGATGTTTTAAGGAACGGATTATTTCAGCCGAGGGAGGGGTGGTTCGGACTAGACAATAAGGTATTTATGAGATTTTGCGAGCGTGTGTTGGTAAAGTAGGGTGATTAAGTGGAGAATTGCGGATGTAAGCGTCTAACGAGAAGGAACTGGCGGCGTTGAAGGCAAGAACCGCGTCACGGTGGAGGAGGTGAGAAGGTAGGTAGATTGGCTTAGGAAGGTGAGGTGGTTGGTCTCCTTTACTGGATAGGGTATGTTTAGGGAGCAAAAGCGGGAACAGTTATAGAAAAAGAGACAAAATACTTCCCTGAAAAGAATGTTTGAATGTGCTAAAAAAAATTTATTTGAATTTTTTACAAAAAAAAGATTTTTATCAGTTTTTTTAATTTAATTTTAGGGCATTACACCGACGGTGCGTTTGATAGAGGCGACGAGGTAATCTCTGTTCATTTTTGCGATAAAAGAAGCGGGTATATGAGCTGGGCAAACGGCTTCACATTGGTAAAAATTGCTACAGCCGCCAAAGCCTTCTTTATCCATTTGTTCGACCATGGAGAGGACGCGGCGGTCTTTTTCTGGTTTACCTTGGGGGAGTAAATTAAGGTGGCTGACTTTAGCTGCGACAAAGAGCATGGCTGAACTATTTGGGCATGCGGCAGCACAAGCTCCACAACCGATGCAAGCAGCAGCGTCCATAGCTTCGTCTGCGATGGTTTTGGGGATAGGGATGGAATTAGCATCGGGTGCAGAGCCTGTTCTTTCACTTATAAAACCTCCAGCTTGGATGATACGGTCGAGTGCTGAGCGGTTGACGGAGAGGTCGCGTATGACTGGAAATGGGCCAGCTCGGAAAGGTTCGATGTAGATAGTGGAGCCGTCTTCGAATTTGCGCATGTAGAGTTGGCATGTGGTTCCCGTGCTAGGACCATGAGGTATGCCATTAATTGTTAAACTACACATTCCGCAAATTCCCTCACGGCAGTCATGATCAAAGACGATCGGCTCGATACCTTTTGAGATGAGATCTTCATTAACGATGTCGAGCATTTCGAGGAAGGAGGCATCCGGGGGTATATTGCGGGCTTCGTAATCTTCAAGCCGTCCTGGAGAATTAGCATCCTTTTGGCGCCAAACTTTGAGGTGAAAGTTCATAAGTGGGAAGTAGTAAAATGATGGTTCTATTTGTAGCTACGAGTTGTGGGTTTGATGAATTCGTAATTTAGAGGTTCTTTAATGAGAGTTGGATCTTTGTTAACACCTTCAAATTTCCAACACGCTACGAATGAAAATTCCTCATCGTTGCGTAAAGCTTCACCATCTGGAGTTTGGTATTCTGTTCGGAAGTGACCGCCACAGGATTCTTCGCGCATGAGTGCGTCGCGGCACATCAGTTCAGCAAATTCAAGGAAATCGGCAACGCGGCCGGCTTTTTCGAGGGATTGGTTCATACAATCCCCTTGACCGAGGACACGGACGTTTTTCCAAAATTCGTCACGGAGTTTTTGTATTTTTTCGATAGCCTCCTCTAAGCCTTTGCGATTACGGGCCATGCCGCAATTGTTCCACATAAGTAATCCGAGTTCGCGGTGGAAAGAATCTACGCTTCGGCTTCCATTGACGGAGAGCAAGCGGTTGGTGAATTTTTCAATACTTTGGACTGCTTCTTGGAATGCTGGATGGTTGGGGTCAACTTTTTTACCGAATTGTGTGGTAAGGTATTCTCCGATTGTGTAGGGGATGATGAAGTATCCATCTGCTAGGCCTTGCATGAGGGCGCTTGCTCCGAGTCTATTTGCGCCGTGGTCGGAAAAATTGGCTTCACCGAGGACGTGCAACCCGGGGAGGTTACTCATGAGGCAATAATCTACCCAAAGTCCACCCATAGTGTAGTGGACGGCGGGATAGATACGCATTGGAACTTCGTAAGCGTTTTCTCCTGTTATGTTTTCATACATTTCAAAGAGATTGCCGTAGCGCTCTTCGATTACTTTGCGGCCGAGGCGTTTAATGGCATCGGAGAAGTCGAGATAGACTCCGAGTCCGCCTGGGCCGACACCGCGACCTTCGTCGCAGACTTCTTTGGCGGCGCGAGAGGAGATGTCACGTGGAGCAAGGTTGCCATAGCTTGGGTATTTGCGTTCGAGGTAGTAATCGCGGTCCTCTTCAGGGATTTGGCTTGGGTGTTTGGAGCAGTCTTCCTTTCGTTTTGGGACCCAGACGCGGCCGTCGTTGCGGAGGGATTCGGACATGAGGGTAAGCTTGCTTTGGTAATCACCGCTGACGGGAATGCAAGTTGGGTGGATTTGAGTGAAGCAAGGATTAGCGAAGAAGGCACCGCGTTTGTAGGCGCGATAAGTGGCTGTAACGTTGCAGCCTTTTGCATTGGTGGAGAGGTAGAAGACGTTGCCGTATCCGCCGGTGCAGAGGAGGACCGCATCGGCAGCGTGGGCAGAGATTTTTCCGGAGACTAAGTCACGAACAACAATCCCTTTGGCGTGGCCGTCAACGACGACGAGGTCGAGCATTTCCGTGCGGGGGAACATTTGGACGCCACCCGTGGAAATTTGTTTGCAAAGTGCCTGGTAAGCACCGAGTAAAAGCTGTTGGCCGGTTTGTCCTCTTGCGTAGAAGGTGCGGGAGACTTGGGCGCCGCCAAAGCTACGGTTTGCGAGTAAGCCGCCATATTCGCGAGCGAAGGGGACACCTTGAGCGACGCATTGATCGATGATGGAAGCGCTGACTTCGGCGAGGCGGTAAACATTGGCTTCGCGTGCGCGGAAGTCCCCGCCTTTGATGGTGTCGTAGAAGAGGCGGTAAACGCTATCGCCGTCGTTTTGATAATTTTTTGCGGCGTTGATTCCACCTTGAGCGGCGATGGAGTGTGCACGCCGTGGACTATCCTGGTAGCAGAAACATTTGACGCGGAAGCCGAGTTCGCTGAGTGTAGCTGCAGCGGAGGCGCCGGCAAGCCCCGAGCCAACGACAATGATTTCAAACTTCCGTTTATTGGCTGGGCTGATGATTTTTGCGTTGTTTTTGAAGGTTGTCCACTTTTTTTCAAGAGGACCAGCCGGTATTTTGGAGTCGAGCGTCATAAATTAAGCGGGAAGTTTGAGTTGGACGAAACCGAGGAGGATAGAGATGGGAATACTGACGTAGCCAGCCCAGAGGAGCCAAGCGAAGGCGATGCTGGCACGTTCAAGTAAGGGTCGGAGAAAGCGGTTGCTGATGCCGAGAGTTTGGAAGATGCTGGCGACACCGTGGCTGAGGTGGAAGGTGAGAAATGTAAGCGCGAGGATGTAGAAGATACTAATTGGAACGTTTTGGAATCCACGAACGACCATATTGTAAACGTCGTGGCGTTTGGAACCATCGGGTAGGGTTTGATAGAGGTGGTAGAACTCTGGTTGGACGAGACCAAGTGTGAAGTGGGAGATATGGAAAACTACGAAGGCGAGAACGATGAGGCCTGTGTATTTCATGGTTCTGGCAAAAAGAGTAGAGCCCATGTTATCTTTGGCGATGTATTTGGTTGCGGAGGCGCGCAAGTTTTCAGCGATCAGTAATACAACGAAGATAATGTGGAGGAGGAAGACGGCGAGTAGTCCTAATCTGACGATCCAAAGGAGGGGGCCCATACTTTGAAGCTTTTGGGCGTAGGTGTTGATGACGTCCTGCCCGAGGTAAATGGTTAGGTTGCCGAGGAGGTGCCCGATGAGGAATAGCACCAGCAAGGAGCCTGTTACGGCAACGATCGTTTTTTTGCCGAGGCTTGAGAGGAGCCATCGAGTGAGGAGGCAAGGGATTGAGACTACAGTTGCGGATGATGAACCGGATGCTGACATAATTGGATACGGTGGGATTTTTTTGTTTTTTTCAACGAAAATCAATCAAATTTGGAGGGAAGTTGGGAGAAATTTTTCACGCCGAGTTTTGATAGGAAGGGTTTGAGGTCGAAATGTTCGGCGAAGAGCTGTTGGATAGTGGAGATTTTTTGGTTATCGCCTGGGAGAGTTTTTACGGTCATGGTGTTAATGTGGCGAGCAACGGTATAGGAATCGAGGTTTGTTTGGATAGCTGGCAAGCCGGATTCTTGGACGAGGCTGAGGATGCGATTGTGAGGGAGGAGGTTATCGGTTAGGACGATGCCTGCCAGTGCAGTGCCAGCGTTGTATTCTGCGAGTGCGGCGAGGACGATATCTTCTCGGTCGCCAGGGACGATGAGGAGTGTTCCTGTTCTGATGCGACCGAGGAGGTTTGCGGAGCTCATAGCGCCAATGAGGACGTGAGCGACGCGGTTACGCTCGGCGTTTAGGCCACTGAGTAAAGAGCCATTGATGAGTTCCCGGATTTCTTGGAGTGTGGGTTGAGCGAGGATTGGCTCGACGGGTAGGACAGCTAGCAAATCTAAGCCCAGGTGTTCGAGACCGCGGCGGACGTATTTACGCAAGTCTTCGATTTTAGCAGGGAGGACTTTGTTCATGATTACGCCGAGGATTTCCACCCCTTCGCGGTCGAATACGGCGCGGTTGAGAGCGACTTCGTCAATAGCTTTACCGATGCCGCCCGGGACGACAAGAATTACTTTGCTTTGCAGGAGTCTAGCTACGCGTGCATTGGAGAGATCGAATACTGAGCCTACGCCGGCGTGGCCTGTGCCTTCGATGATGGTGAAGTCTTTTTCCCAGGCAGCGAGGTCGAAGCCGTGGAGGAGTTTTTCGATGAGGTCTTCGATACCTTGACCAGCGATGTGTTTGCGGGTGAATTCCTGTTTGACGGTGATGGGGCTCATGGCCTCGATGGGTGTGCGTGTCCCGAAGGTTTCGTGGATGAGGACGCTATCTTCGTCTATAGCTTTGCCTTCGAACTCGAGGTAGCGCTGACCGACAGGTTTAATAAAGCCGATGCGCGGGAAGTATGGGCGGAGGAGGGAGTGGAGCCCTAAGCATGTAGTAGTTTTGCCGGCATTTTGTTCAGTTGCGGCAATGAAAATGCGGGGTGTTTGGAGATTTTTGGGATGTTTGTCGAAGAAATGCTGTTGTTGGTGGTGGTCAGGAGTTGGCGGTGTTGATGGGTGTGAGGGAGTGGCTTCGAGCTGAGGGGACTTCATGGTGATGAAAAAAGGACAAACTTATCAGCTATAGTTTGGATATAACTTACGGTATTCGACGGCCTGGATGCCGATGACGGCTGCAATTTTTACGATGTCTTCTTTGAGGGTTCCGCGGGAGAGTTCTGCAGCTGGGCGGGTTAAGCCGGTTATGATTTGACCGTAGATCTGAGCGTCAGCGAGG
The DNA here is from genome assembly GCA_026418675.1 of Chthoniobacterales bacterium. Classification (GTDB taxonomy): domain Bacteria; phylum Verrucomicrobiota; class Verrucomicrobiia; order Chthoniobacterales; family DYNR01; genus JAOAAX01. Next base: position 5,554 of record JAOAAX010000016.1, read on the forward strand.
TATTGGACGAGTTTTAGTGCGATGTTTCCGCTATCGAGGTTAGGGAAAATGAGGACGTTTGCATTTCCAGCGACTGGGCTTATGACGGATTTAACGCGGGCGACATCAGGAGCGAGAGCTGTGTCAGCTTGCATTTCACCGTCAATTTCCATTTCTACGCCGAGACGTTTAGCGAGTGCGCGGGCGAGTTCGGTAGCTCCTGCGACTTTTTGAGTATTGGGTTTTTGGGCGCTACCTTTTGTGGAGTAGCTAAGCATGGCGACGCGGGGTTTGGTGCCGAAGACCTGTCTAGCGAGCAAACCAGCTTCGACGGCGATTACGGCGAGCTGGTGCATGGTTGGCTCCGGGACAACGGCACAATCGGCAAAAAAAAGGACGCCGTTATCGCCAATATTGGGTTTATTTGGCAATTCTACGATTGTGCAACTGGAGATGACTTCTGCGTGATCGAGTGGTTTTACGAGTTGGATGAGGGGGCGGAGGAGGGAGCCTGAATAAGTGCTGATTCCGCCGACGAGGCCATCCACGACTCCGTGTTGGAGCATAGCTGCTGCGAAGTAATTACGATTGAGAAGGATTTCCCGAGGGTCCTTGAGTCCCATTTTGCGGTAGCGTTCGAGTTTTTCTACATAGCGGCAGAACATGGGCATGTCGGAGGCCGTTTCGGGGTCAATGATCATGACGTGATCGAGGCGGATGGAGTGTGCTTCAGCGACAGCATGGACAACCTCTTTGTTGCCTAAGAGGATGGGGACTCCCAGACGTAAGCGGTAGAACTCCTGAGCAGCCCAGAGAACGCGCGGGTCGTCTCCGTCGGGAAAGACAATTCGTTTAGGGTGTCTGCGGAGCTTTTCGTAGATGGAGTCGGTGAAGCTCATCCTTGGGATAAAGGGACGTATGTTTGCAACAGTGGAGGACTTGTGGTTTTGATGCAAGCCAAACGCGAGGAGGAAATGTCAAAATTTAAGGATTTACTTATCTACAATTCAATGATTATATCGGATAAAAATATACTTTAATTATGTGCGTCTAGGTTGATGTGGTAAGTATTGGATATTTGTGTGGTTTGAAAGGTGTTAAAAATTTTCGATGTTTTGAGGTATGTCGAAGATTTCGTTTGGTTGGAAGAAGCGACTGATTTCGGCTTGAGCGGCTTGGGGTGAATCGGAGGCGTGGATGATGTTGAGCATTTTATCTTTGCCGAAGTCCCCGCGGATGGTGCCTTTGGGGGCCTGACGGGAATCTGTGGGGCCTGTGATTTCGCGTATTCGCTCGATGGCATCTGGGCCTCTTACAGCTAAAGCGATGATGGGTGTAGAGGACATGAATTTTTCGACTGCGGGGTAGAAGGGTTTATCAGCAATGTGTGCGTAATGCTCACGGAGTAAGGAGGGAGTGAGTTGAAGCATTTTGCAGCCGACTATTTGGAAGCCTTCGCGTTCAATCCTTTCGAGGACTGTTCCACAGAGGCGGCGTGTGATGCAATCTGGTTTGAGAAGAAGGAGCGTTGTTTGTTCCATCAAGGAGTAAAGCTTCTAAAGAGCGATTTGAGAGTTTACAAGAAACAAAGGTTAGCGTTTTTAAAGATGATTTTTGAAATGTTAGATAAAGGGGATTTTTTGTCTAATAGTTGATTTTTTAAGAATTACTTTGAGGGTGTGGGAGAGAGCTGTGGGTCATCTGGGAAGAGAACGGAGAGTGAGCGAAGGAGTCCTTCACGAGCGAGAGTGCTTTGAGGGTAAATATGTTGTGCTTTGAGGAACCAAGTGATGGCTGAGCTATGGTTGCTTTTTTTCTGGGCTTCTGTTGCCTGTTGGAGAGCGGAGGCGAAGTTTGCGACGGCGGGCGCGAGGTTGGCGCGGAGCTGGTGGAAGATGGGGTCATCGTTTGGAAACTCGGTAGAAGCGGCGGCTTTCTCGAGAATTTCCCATGCTGCAAAAGGATCGCCAGCTTTTTGGAGGAGCTGTGCTTGGGTGAGGGCGGATTCTATTTGGGCGAATTGTTTTAAAGCGGATTCGAGTTTTGAAGCACGGGTAGGGTCAGAGTAAGTAGCGGTCAGGAAGCGGCCTTTTTGTTCATAGATTGCCCGCAGGTTACGAGTGGCAAGTAATTCATCGAGTTCAGTAAGTGCTCTAGCCAGGTCTGTGGAGGTGTTGAAAATTTCGGATGCGGTTTTTTGGAGTTCGGGATTTTGGTGCCAGGTGGTTAATGCTTGGGCAATGCTTTCTTCTGTTTTTTCTTCTTTGCCTTGGGCGGATGCTGCTTTTGCGCGAGAGATAAGGATATCGCTTGAGACTTTGGCGAGCTGAATTTTGGCGCGTGGTTTAGTTGGGTCAAAATCGGATGCAGTAGTCTGTAATTCATCCAAGAGTTGTTCCGCTCGTGCGAAATCATTCGCTTCGAGTGCTGTTATGAGTTGTTGGGATTTGCGTAAGTAATTAAAGATAGAGCGTTTAACCTCAAGATCGAGGAGGCGGACTGGAGGTAGAAATTCTCCAAGCAAGAAGGCTTCGGCTAGACGTTCGGTGGCGGATTTTAATTCGTTGTTTGCGGTGTGGAAGCGGACGACTTCGATAGCTTCTTCGACTTCTCGTATTGACTCATGAGCGAGAGCATCAACTTGGCTAAGGGATTGGATGAATGGGGCGATGGCGCGAGCGGCAGCGGAAGCTGTTCCGATGAAACTTTCCAGTCCGAAATTCATTAGAGTGGAGCGAATCCCTTTTGCATCGAGTGAAGAATCGCTTACCGAGAGAGTTGGGTTGAAGTCGTATTCAACTTTTGGGGGTGCGGAGTCGTAGGCATGGGTGGGAAGGTTTAAATTTTTTTTGAAAGCGTTGAGGGAATTGTCGCCGTCTGAGAAAAGAGCGCGATAGTAACGGTTAGCTAGGATGCAGTGCTGGAAACGGCGGGTTGCGAAGAACTGAACCGCAAGGGACTGCAGTTGGGATTTTGCAAGGAATTCGTTGATTGTAATTTTTGATTTGCGGTTTGTTATGGTTTGATTGACTTCATCGAGGCGTTTCTGAGCTTGTTGAATTCTGGTTGTCTGCTCGCGCTGAGCTTGCTCCGCGGCGATTTTGGCGGCCGGGGAGTCGCCACCCGGAATTGATAGGCTTGTTTGGCGTGAAGCCATCTGCATGTTCCATTCCGCTTTGCTACGCTCCTTCTCAAGCTCACGGAGTTCATTTTTGAGTTTTTCGGTTTCGAGATTTTGCTGTCGGATGCTATGGATTGCCTCAAAAAGTGTTTGGCAGAGGTTGGAGTCACCTGGATAAGCGGAGGCAATTTGCAACAGTTCCAAGGATTTATCGAGATTGGCTTTGTTGACTTTTCCAGGGGTGAGGAGGAGCGTAATTTGGGAGATTGTGCTGTGATATTTTTGATCTTCGGCGGAATTTGCGGGTGGGGAGTTTAGGTATTTCTCGAAACGGGCACGAAAGGTTCTGGAGTCAAATAGGGACCAAATTTTTTTTTCTAAGAAAGTGACTTCTAAGTCCTCTGATGGGTTTAAAGTTTCGGATGGGGTTGGTAGCGAGGCAGGTCCGGAGGTGGTAGGTGTGGGTTGATTGTTTGTGGGTTCGGTATGGGATGGGGGTAGGAAGGCCAGGAGGAGAACAACTATGAGGAAGAAGCGAAGAGGGAAAGGAGCGAATGTTCGTTGAGTTTTCATTTTTTTAACTCAACTACTTCTGGGAAGTTCTCCTGATTTATCGTTACTAGGAAAACGAAGTTTTGTCCTTTTTGGATGTTTAGGGATTGAAATTTGGATGGGAGGAGGAGGGGGAGGGGAGTGCCATTTTTTGAGCGGACGGAGAGGAGGCGGCCGCGTTTTGGAGAATTGGCTAGAACATTTTCGACCTCTGCATCAAGTTTGTAAGTATTTCCACGCAAAGTAGATGGATTTTCGAGGAAATCCTGGTTTGGGAATTGAGAGTAGGAACGGAACGGATCAATTTTCGAAGAGAGGAGGTAGGAAGTAAGGGTCAGGACGAGGAAAGCGCCAAAAATGATTAGGACATACAGGGCTTGGGAGAAGGTGGATTTGAGGGAGGATTGGATGCGTCTTGCCATGAACTAAAGATGCAGAGTATGTCCCGTGAGGAGATGGGTCAAGAGGGCACCTATGAACGGAGCAGCTTAGTTCAAAGTTGGAGCCGAAATTCTGTATCTTGAAAACCGAGAAGCTCTGCGACTATAGATGCAGGTTTTGAACAAAATGGAGAATTTGCAATGAGTGCGGAGAGATTTGAATTTCAAGCTGAGATTCGACAAATACTTGATATAGTTATCCACTCCCTTTACACGGAGAAGGAAATATTCATTCGGGAGCTGGTTTCAAACGCCTCGGATGCTTTGGAAAAGCTGAGGCACCTGCAATTGACGGAGAAGGAGGTGTATGACGAGCGGTTAGGACTTGAGATTAATATAACGACTGACGATCAAGCAAAGACGATTGCGATTCAAGACTATGGAGTTGGGATGACGCGTGAGGAGCTGATTGAGAATTTGGGGACGATTGCTCATTCTGGCTCGAAAGCTTTTTTAGAAGCGTTGAAGGCTAGTGGGAGTGGGGGCTCTAATTTGATTGGGCAATTTGGGGTGGGATTTTATTCAGCTTTTATGGTTGCGGAGGTTGTGACTGTTTACACGCGAACGTGGAGGAAGGAGGGGCAGGGTTGGCGATGGGAGAGCGATGGTGGAGGGAGTTACACGATTGAGCCTGCCGAGGGATTACGGCGAGGGACGAAAGTTGTAGTTAAATTAAAAGGGGAAGCGGGGGAGTTTAGTTTAGCGGAGCGAGTGGAAGGGGCTTTGAAGCGATACAGCGCTTTTGTGCCGTTCCCAATTTATTTGAACGGGAAACAAGTCAACACAGTGCAAGCATTGTGGTTGAAACCGAGAGAAGGGATAAAAGAGGAGGAGTATGTAGAATTTTATAAATATCACGCTCATAGGAATGAGGAGCCGCTAATGTGGTTGCATTTTTCTGTGGATGCGCCCCTTCAGGTGTATGCTCTGCTGTATGTGCCTAGCAGAAATTTGGAGAGAATGGGTTTTGGACGCATGGGGACTTCGGTTTCTTTGTATTGTAGGAAAATTTTAATTGAGCAGTCGCCGCGAGGGCTTTTGCCGGAGTGGTTAAGATTTGTGCATGGGGTGGTAGATAGTGAAGATTTGCCGTTAAACATATCAAGGGAGGCTCCCCAGGATCGGGCGTTAATTGAGAAAATAGGACGTGTGTTGACTCGGCGTTTTTTGAAATTTTTGGAGGAGATGGCCGTAAAAGATACGGAGAAGTATGGGAAATTTATTCGTGAGTTTGGTTTTTTTCTGAAGGAGGGAGCGGCAACGGATGTGGTAAATCGGGAGAGTCTTTTGTCGCTGTTGCGTTTTGAGTCCTCTTTTTTGGACGTAGGAAAGATGACATCGCTGTCTGAGTATGTGGATCGGATGAAGCCAGGGCAGGAGGAGATCTATTATTTGGTGGGGAATGGGAGGAAAATGCTTGAGGAAAGTCCTTTCATGGAGGGCATGAAGGAGCGGGGGTTGGAGGTCCTATACTGCTACGATGCGGTGGATGAGATTGTTTTTGAGAATGCGCGAGAGTTTGCGAAGAAGCGATTTGCGTCGGCTGATCGTGCGGGGTTGAATTTGGTTGGTTTGGAAGCGCCGGAGGCGGAGGGGGGGCTTGATCGAGAAGCAGGAGAGGAGCTTGTCCGTTGGTTGAAGTCGGAGCTAGGGGATCGAGTGATGAATGTTCGGATTAGCCGGCGATTAAAGGATTCGCCGGTTATGGCATTACTTGAGAAGGATGAGCCTTCGGTTCTTATGCGGCGAGCTATGAAGGCATGGAATCCGGAGATGGAGGTTCCTCCTCTGCGGGTGAGTCTTGAGATTAATGCGGCGCATTCGGTAATTAAGAAGTTGCATGAGCTGTTGAGAAGGGATAAGGGGCGGGCGTTGTTAGTTGCAAATCAGCTATTTGATGGGGCACTGTTAGCGGCAGGGTTGGTTGAGGATCCGGTTGGCATGGCGAAGCGGATGTTTGAGTTTGTAGCGAAAGTTGGGGAATAAGTGAGCAGGAGGGAGAGATTGGCTTAGGTTTGAAATGTTTTTTAATAGGAGGAGGAGTTTTTTTCTGAATTAGGATTGTAATAAGCTAGTAAATAAACTTCACCCGGCCAAGTTGGGAGGAGGTTCGCAAGAATGAGGTTGAATTTGAACCAAAAGCGGCTGTCTTCGAGTGGGTTGCCGCTCAATCTCGTAAGGAAAGCCCCAGTGAGTTGAAGGATGGACCATCCTGAAGTTGAAGCGAGATGGCGGAGTCTTGCAGGGGAGAATTTGCACCAGTGTCCACCTGAGAGGTATTTGCGGCGGAGTTGTTTTTGGCGAAGGCCGGCAAGGAAATCGGGTAAGGATGGGACACCAATGATGAAATAAGAGGGTTTCTGGGTAGCCCGAGTAAGGTTTTGACAGAATAGAGGTGGATCTTGAAGGTGTTCGAGTATGTGAAGGAGGAGAAAGATGTTGTAGTTTGAAAAATCGAGTTTTATATCTAAATTAGCGTCAAAATGGTTGATAGAGTGGTAATTTTTAAGGGTGAGTTGGAGTGTGTTTGGGGCAATGTCGAAAGCGTCCCAACGGGAATAAAGCGGAACAGCGGATCGCTTATAGTTAAAAAATAGGGTATTTGTAGCAATGAAGTCGGTGAGGGATTTCATTTGGCCGGAGCCTGTGCCGATTTCTGCGATGAGGAGTGGTTGCGTTAAATGGGAGTGGATGTCGAGCAACCAGCGGCAAGGGATGAGGTAACGGAGGAGGCGTGTTGGATAGGAGCGGGAGGACTGGGTTTTGGAGAGGTGAGCAGCTTGAGCGGCGAGACGGGGATTGGGGAGGCTGTCCAGTAAAGCTACGATACTGTTGGCAAAGGAATTGGCATGAGCGAGTTTTTCGAAAAGCATAAGTAAAGAAAGGGTGTTTTTAGAGTGGAGGAGTGGGTTTGGGGAGTAAAACGCTTGAGGAGAGGTAAGGGTTAAAGTAGGAATTTGGGAGGTTGACCATGTTACACTTTGATTCGGAGTTAAAGGTGTTTAGCGGGAATGCAAACCGGCCGTTGGCGCAGGCGATATGTGATTATTTGGGGATACGGCTTGGGGACGCGATGGTAAGTTCGTTTCCTGACGGGGAGACGCGGGTGCAGATTAATGAAAACATACGCGGGAGGGATGTTTTTATAATTCAGCCGACTTGTCCACCTACGAATCAGCATTTGATGGAGTTGTTTATTATGGTGGATGCTGCGCGGCGGGCAAGCGCTGCCCGTATAACTGCAGTGATCCCGTTTTTTGGATATGCGCGTCAGGATAGGAAAGACCAGCCGAGGGTTCCAATTACGGCGAAGTTGGTGGCGAATTTGTTAGTGGCAGCTGGAGTGAACCGTGTTTTAACGATGGATTTGCACGCGCAGCAATTGCAGGGATTTTTTGACATTCCTGTAGATCATCTCTACGCATTTCCTGTTTTTATACTGCACATACGCAGCATGGGGTTGAAGGATTTGGTGGTTGTTTCACCGGATGTGGGAGGTGTGAAGATGGCTTCGGCCTATGCACAAGCACTTGGTGCTGGGCTTGCCATCGTTGTGAAGAGGAGGATGAGTGCAAGTGATGTCGAAGCATTACACGTCATAGGGGACATAAAGGACAGGAATGTTCTTTTAGTGGATGACTTGACAGAGACAGCGGGCACGCTTACGAGTGCAGCGAAGATACTGCGTGAACAAGGGGCGCGGTCGGTTTATGCTTGCGTATCGCATGCGGTGTTGACAAATTTAGGGATTGAACGATTAAGGAATTCGGAAATTCAGCAACTCATTACGACGGACAGTGTTCCGGCGCATCCCGAAGCTGGTGAGAAGTTAAAGGTAATTACCATAGCTCCTCTGATGGGCGAAGGGATTCAACGGATTCACGATGGGGAGTCGGTGAGTTCGCTATTCCATTTGCATGAACAGAAGGAAACAAACTGATTAAGAAAAATAGATAATTATGTCGAAAGAGATACAATTAAGAGCCAAGTTACGGAAGGGTAGTGGGCGTTGTTCGGCCCGTGCGTCTCGCCAACGTGGTGCGATCCCAGGGGTAGTTTATGGGAAAACCTATAAGCCGACGAATATTGAATTGGATCGGCGGGAGGTCGAAATGGCGCTTATGCATGCGAGTGGAGAGCGGCTTTTGGTGGATTTACTTTTGGAGGTTGAGAAGGGGCAAACGCGGCAGTTAGCGCTTATTCAGGAGGTTCAACATCATCCTTATCGGAATGAGATTTTACATGTGGATTTGCATGCGGTTGCGGCAGATGAGTCAGTGGATGCGAAGATACCCGTGGAGCCGGTGGGGGAGGCAGATGGTGTGAAGAATTATGGTGGAATATTGGAGGTGATTGTCCGAGAGTTGCCGATTCGGTGCCTTCCGAAGGATTTGCCTGATGTTTTGCGGATAGATGTGAGTAAGTTGGGGGTTGGTCAATCTCTGCATGTGCGGGATTTGCAATTACCTAGTGGGGTAAAATGTTTGCTGGATGGAGAAGTTACTGTGATTTCTGTTGCCTCTCCGAATGTGGCAGCATCTGTGCAGCAACAAGGGGAGGGACAGGAACAACCAGAAGTTCTCAAGGAGAAGAAACCTGCGGCTGAAAAAAAGGGAGAGGGGAAATAGTTTAATAGAGAGAGAGAGAGTAAGGGATTTTGAATGGAGGGAGATTGTGCAGGGGAGAGGGGCATAGGATAGGAAGAAGAGTGCGGGTAGTTGTTGGCCTAGGGAATCCCGGCAAGGAGTATGAGCATAGTCGCCATAATTTAGGATTTGAAGCTGTGGAAATTGTGGGGAGGGAGTTTGGGGCCGAATGGAAATTTGAGAGGAGATGGGGAGCGGAGGTTGGTGTTGCTGGGGAAGTTTTTTTGCTGAAGCCGATGACATGGATGAACTTGAGTGGGGAAGCTGTGGCAAGTTTTTGTAATTATTTGCGGATAAGCGCATCTGAAATTTTGGTGATTTTGGACGATATGTGGCTGAAAGTGGGGCAGATACGACTTCGCGGTAGCGGTAGTAGTGGTGGGCACAAGGGTTTGTCCTCTATTTTGGAAAGGATGGGGACTCACTTTGTTCCTCGGTTGCGTATTGGGATTGGTTCTCCTCCGAGAGGGGGCGATGCAGCGGAATATGTTCTGCAAGTTCCACCGGAGGAGGAACGGAAGATTCTTGAGACGGCTCTGTCCAGGGTGCCGACTATAGTTAGAATAATTTTTGACAAAGGGCTTGAAGCGGCGATGAATTTTGTGAATAGTAAACCGAAAATTGAAGATAACAGGAATGAATCAATACGAAGTTTTAATTGCGATTGATACCCGGGGAAAAGAGGAGAGTGTGAAGGATATAATAGAACGCCTCGAAAGGGAAATGCGCGCGGAGGGAGCACAGGTGGAGCAGGTCCAGCGGCTTGAGAGGCGTGAGTTAGCATACAAGCATAACCACATGACGCATGCTTATTATGTTAATTTTGTTTTTCGAGGAGAGCCTGAATTGATTGATAAGCTGCGTGGGAAATTTCGTTTTGATGAGGATGTTGCGCTGGCGCAATTTATTCGGATTCGCAAGCCTAGTTCTAAAAATTTAAAGGCGGCATAAAATAATTTTTTAATTTTTATTTGGTTGGAGCATGGCTTGCGTAAACAAAGTGATATTAATAGGGAATCTTACTAGGGATCCAGAAATTAAGCATACACCTCGAGGTAGTGCCGTTGCGGATATTGGACTTGCCCTCAATCGTGTCTATACAACAGAGAGTGGAGAAAAGAAGGAAGAGACAACGTTTGTTGAAGTTACTTTGTGGGGTAGAACAGCGGAAATTGCTGGGGAGTATTTGAAGAAGGGCCGCCAGGTTTTTATTGAGGGGCGTTTGCAGTTGGATAGTTGGGAGGATAAGCAATCTGGACAAAAGCGTTCTAAGTTACGGGTGGTAGCAGAGAATATGGTATTACTAGGAGGGGGACGAGGAGGGGGTGGAGGTGGGGCAAATGTCGAATCGGATGATTACTCAACATTTGAGCGGAAGGGGGGAGCAAAAGGTGCGGCGCGTGTTAGTGAGTCATCTGAAGGGGATAACATTCCGTTCTAGTAGTTGAAGCGGTAGAGAGTTCGAGAGAGAAAGGGAATGAAAAGTTTATGCTACTTGTTGGCAAGTGGCATCGTTCTATTGAGTGGATGTGTTTCGTATGATCCCAGGTTGAATTCGACTCAAACACCCTATTTGGGATCGGGAGAGGGTTTCATTAATCATGAGCTTCAAAACCAAATTAATTATGCAGAGTCTATTTCTTATTGGGATGGGGATGGAGTTCCAGGCGAACCAAGAATAATTGTCAGTATTAGTCGTCAACGAGCCTACTTTTATAAGGGAGATAAATTGGTTGGAGTTTCAGCGATTTCTACGGGGCGAGATGGTTTTGATACACCACCTGGAAAATATTCGATCATTGAAAAAAAAGAGAAGTATCGTTCGAATTTGTATGGGAATTATGTTGATGCAGAAGGGCGAGTTGTTAAAGCGGGTATAGGAATTAAGATTGACCCGCAACCTCCTGGAACAAGATTTGAGGGGGCCCCAATGCCGTATTGGATGAGGTTAACGAGAGGAGGTGTAGGTTTGCATGCGGGTTTTCTACCTGGCGTTCCTGATTCGCGTGGTTGTATTCGCTTGCCGGAACGTATGGCTAAAGCTTTTTTTGCAAACGCACCGATTGGGACTCCCGTAGAGATACTTCCCTAAAGTTGAAAAATTGTAAGAAAATTTAGGCGGCGGTATCTTAAGGATTTATTTTAGAGAGTGTGTGGGGGAAGTAGGTCGAAATTTGGTTTTTGGGTTAAGCTAGTAAAAGTTTGGTTAAATGATAAGAATGTGTGAAGGATAGTTGCGATTTTATCGATAAGAATCTTGATGACAGAGATGTTGGTTTTTTGTTGATTGTTTTAGTTGAGGTAAGAGAATGTCGGAGTGAATTTTTATGTTTTCTTCAGCAAGTGCTTGAAGCTGAGATAGGGAGTTGATGTGTGAAATTTTTTCGCGTAAGTTGCGACTGTTGGGCATGTTTTTGGTGTAAGCCATGAGGCGTAAGCGCATGGAGCGCATCGCTAATTCTTCGTTTTGAATGCTTTCGATTTCTTTTTTGCAATGATCAAGGATGAGTTGCCAGCGATAGGCAAGTGAAGGTTCAGGGGAAATAGATTGGCCTAGGAGGGCTTGGCGGATTTGTCGGAAAATCCAAGGGCGATTCATAGCAGCTCGACCAATCATGAGGCCTGCAACTTTGGTTTGTTGCAGACGTTTAATTGCAGTTGTTGCATCGGTGATGTCTCCGTTGCCAATTACCGGAATATGGACAGCTTGAACAACTTGGGCGATAACATCCCAATTGGCAAGCCCGCTGTAACCTTGTTGGCGTGTGCGGCCATGGACAGTGATTCGAGTTATACCTGTATCTTCAAGGATTTTTGCTACTTGGACGGCATTTATTGAGTTTTCGTCCCATCCGATGCGGATTTTTGCTGTAACAGGAAGAGGGGCTGCGGCATGGACAACTGCTTTGGCAACTTTTTGGAGCAAATCAACATGGCGAAGGAGCGCGGAACCTCCGAATTTGCAAACGACTTTGTTAACAGGGCAACCGAAGTTAATGTCAATGAAGTCGGGCTGCACCCACTCAATAACATTGCTGGTTGCCTTGGCAAGAATTTCTGGATCTGCTCCGAAGAGCTGGACTCCGAAGGGACGCTCGGAGGGTTGGAATTGGAGCATTTCGCGGGTTCGGGAATTACGATGGAGGATGCCATCAGCAGAAACAAATTCTGAGGTGAGTATATCTGCGCCTTGTGCTTTACAAATCTGACGGAAAATGGAATTTGTCACTCCCGCCATAGGTGCGAGGAAAAGGGGGGGCTGGTTCATTTGGGAGTTCATTTGTGGAGGGATTGGTTGAGAAGCTGGACGACTTCGCGTTGGATAATGGGCAGTTGTTCCAATTTTAGCTTTGGATCTTCAATGACGAAAACCTCGCCGGTTTTTGCGTGTTGATAAACAAGGACAGATGAGTCGGATGATTTTTGGGGCCGGAGCGTCCGTTTGCGTTCAAGCATAACTGCCAAGATGTAACGAACATTTCGAGTTTGAGGGTTGTTTTCCTGGATGAGTTGGCGTAGTAAGGATTCGGCGTTATTGGTTGGAATTGGCTCTGTCCTAGGGGGTGGGGGATTGTATTTCGACTTCCATAGAGAAAAAGCTTGTTTTTTTTTGTCGTAATTTTTCCAGGCTTCTTCGCAGAGGTCTTCTCGGCGGAATCCATTTTCTTCGCGGAATAGGAGGGTGTAGAAAATTTGGCCTTCCTGGAACTTTTGGCCTGTGATTTTGCACTGGTGTGAAGGGGTTTGGATTTCCCAATCGTTTGTCAAAGCCATGGCAAATTGATTTTGGGAAATTCTCTGCAGCATGAGCGGTTCCAGAGTAGAAAAGCACCGAAGCCTGAGAAGAGGATGAGAGGTCCCCAGGAGGCGAGGAACGGGTGGATGTGCCCACCTTTTCCCATCGCAAGGGCTAAGTTACTTAGGAAAACCATGGCAAAGAACAGAGCTAAAGCTGTAGCTGCTTCGGTTAAGTATTTGCGCCTGGATAAGACTATAGCCAGCGGAGCTGCGATGAGGATACTTACAAGACAAGCACTTGGCATTGCAAAACGGTAATAGAGGTTAGTGCGGTATGGAGCTAGCCTACGCGGTGAATGATTCGAGTTGTTGGCTAGGTAATTTTGCAGTTCTTGGACAGATAGGTAATCAGCCTGCATGGTGGAGCTGGCTATCTGCCAAGGAGTTTCTCTCCAACCTTCGATGCGAAAGGATTGTTGCCATTTGTTTTCGATTTCATTTCCATTTTTGTCTAGGCGGACATGGACGAAGTCTTTGATATTCCAAGAGCTTGAAACTGGATCCCAGTCAACTTCTGTCCCGTAGAATTTTTCCACTAGACGTCCTTCCTCGTCCTCTTGGAAGACGACGATATTCCAGAGTTTGGCACGTTGGAGCAGCATGAGTCGCACGAACCAAATTCTTCTGTCTTCATGATTGATATAGACATGGCCAGAAAGGTTTTTCTCGACTCTTTTTCCGCGTTTGATTTCGCTTTTGATTTGTTTGCGAGCAGCGGAGGCGTGGGGAGCGCTTTCTAAATTAAAATACAGGGCAACGAATGAAGCGAGGAGTCCAACTATAAGTAAAGGTAAGACAATCCTCCAAATTCCGATACCTGCCATGATAATGGCTATAAGTTCATTTCTTCTAGACATTTGTGTAAGGCTATAAAGGGTGGCTAAGAGACATGAGATTGGCAAAGACATCACGAAAACCTCAGGGACCTGTGATGTGTAGTAGTCCCAAAGCATGATTGCGGAGGCTTTGCTTTCGATGAAGTCCTGAAGGTTGTCAGCAATGTCGAAGATTAACCAAATGATTACAAAGCCTATGAGGCAATAGATAAAGGGCTCTAAGAATCTTCTCAGGATATAAAAGTCCACTAATTTCATGTGAATAGGCTAATTGAAATAGCTGATAGGGAGGGTGTGTGGAGACGATGTTGTTTTTTTGGATTTTAACTTATTGCTTGGGATTTTGGGAATGGAGGGTGCATTTATCCTGTTGATAACTGTTTCCAGATGGAGATGAGTTTTTCGCGTGTGGAGGTGAATGAGATTTTACTGGCGGCCAGCCAAGCGTTTTTTTCGAAGTGCAAGCGTTTTTGGGGATTTGACAAGATGGTGTCGAGCAATTCAGCAAGTTCAGAGAACTCGCGCCCGAAACCACAAGTTTGGGGAAAAGCTATGCGTTCAATTTCCCCCTCGCCACCGATACACAAGACACGGCTTAACAAGCAATCACCGGCAACTTGGCCAGGAACACGGCTTGAATCGAGCTGAAAGACGACTTCGTGTTTTGCCATGAGACGGAGGTAATCTGTATAGGGAAGAGGCTTAGGAATAATATTGTAAGAGGGAGAATTTTGGGCATGTTTTTTCCACCAACGGGGAGCAGAACCATCGTTTATTACTGTAATTTTCCTCCTATTTTTTTTTGCAATTTGGTGGGCGATTTCGAGGGCGATGAGGTGATTTCGGGCTAGGACGTTAAATTCTCTGGTTCCGAGGAAGATTCCATTTTTTTGCGAGTCAGGTATCTGGAAATTCCAATATTGGTTTTCTATGGGGTAGGGGGTGGGTAGATAAAATATTTGTTTGGCGCCGGCTGCAGCGAGTAAAGGGATGCTCCAACTTGCGGTGGCTATTGCACCATTTGCTTCTGCACAAATTTCATAAATTTTTTGCAAACGCCTATTTTTTAGTAAGTTGTTTCCCACCTGGAATACCCCTGTTTCCTTGAATGCAAATAAAACACGGAAATTGTTTTTAGAAAGGTAACGTATAGCTTCAAGTCCGTGAGAATAATCTCCTCGAAGTAGGACCAAGATCAGCCATTCGGCAGGATTTAGTTGGAGGACAGCTTTTGTTTGATTGAAAAAAGCTCCGAAAGAACAGGCCGCAAAGGCATGGTAATTAATGGGAGGATGTGTTATAGTGTTATGATATTCAGGACCATGTAATCCATTTGTATAGTCTTGGTAAGGATCCCTGCCATTTGGGTTGAGGACAGCAACTCGGGGGTGAAAATGGCTTCCATTAGAAGCGACATTTTTCGACATTGGGGTTATAAATTTTTATTTGACTTTTCAACGGATTTAACCTGCTCCCACAATTCGTCCATTTGTTGCAGTGACATGTTGTAAAGATTATGGCCTTGTGATTTTGCAAGGGCTTCCATAGCGCGGAACCGTTTTTCGAATTTGTCGGCGGCCTTGTGGGCTGCGATTTCGGACTGGATAGCGAGCTTTCGGAGGAGATTTACACAGGCGAAGAGGAGATCGCCGGCTTCGTTTTCCAATTTGGCCTCGTCTTTTTGGTTGATGGTATCGGTTAGTTCTTGGAGTTCCTCATAGATTTTGTTAAGAGGGCCATGAAAATCCTTCCAATCGAATCCAACTCTGGCTGCTTTTTTTTGGAGAGTTTGGCAACGAAGAAGGGAGGGCATACTACGGGGCACGCCATCTAGGACAGAGGCCGTTTCCTCGCCACGTTCTCTGCGTTTGATGTCTTCCCAATTTTGGAGAACTTCATCTGAGTTTTTGACCGTATGGTTGGCGAAGACGTGTGGGTGTCTCCGAATTAATTTGTCACAAATTTGGGTTGCAACGGAATCAAGGTTAAAAATACCCTGTTCTTCAGCAATCTGGCACATCATGAAGAGGACAAGGAGGAGGTCCCCGACTTCCTCTGAGAGCGAGTGGTAGCTAGGGTTTTCTAGTGCGGCGAGGATTTCGTGAGTTTCTTCAAGAAGGCAGTGACGGAGAGAGAGAAGAGTTTGTTCACGATCCCAAGGGCAACCATCCGGAGAGCGGAGTTGTTGGACGATTTTCTGAAGTTGAAGGATGGGAGGAAGGGTGCTAGCGGCTTGTTGATGAGCCGCACATTGATTAGCGTTTGCGTTCACGCTCTAGGAGTGCTTGGCGTGCTCGTTGGAGGTGTTCGCGTTCAGCTTTTGTTAGGCTTGCCATACCGTGCCGAGCGATTTTGTCGAGTATATGGTCAATTGAGTCAACTGGGTCAGGTTCTGATTCGTTGGTGTTATTTTTTTTGACTAATGTATCTTTTTTTTGAGAGGTTGGTGTAATTGTTTTTTGTGGCAGTGTTGAGGTAGAAGTGGGGTGATATGAGGGGGGATTGAAAAAACCTCTTTTGAAAGCTTTAAAAACAGCAAAGAACGGGTAGGTTCCTTTAATTCCTTGCTTGTGGAGGAAAAAGATGACAGTTCCAACATTAAGCCAAAAGGTAAAAAGCTCTGTCCAAGAAGATAGAGAAATGAGTTGAAGAGAATTTAAAGCAAATAGACCGACAGCAAACCACTTTGCAGTAATGCCAAAGAGCATTTGAGCACTTGGGTAAATTATAGCGAAGGAGAGGAAAACGCAAAAATTCGGGGATTCAGAGCCAATAAGGAGGGAATGATACCCAGCAACGGCAGGGATTAGTAAAACCAAGGGGGGCAATAAAACAAGCCACGCATACAACTTGAGGAAAGCACGGCGACCGATGGCTTTTTCTGTCTCAGTGCCAAAAAACCAAAGCATAGCCATTTGGAGGAGGAAAAGGAGGCTTGGAGTAGCAACAAGTGGATAGGTAATGAATTGCCAAACACGGTAATTTCCTAAAACTTCGGCAGTAGAGAAACTCAGTGAAGGGGGGAGCCAACTCCAGCCTAAGGGTATTGAAATGGCGATAATGGCCATTACGAATGTTTGAAGTGAAACGAGCAAGGTGCTGGCATAGACTGGGAGTCGGCCCCACCAGCAAATGGGGCCCTCATCTTCCGTTAGTTTTTTTAGCCAATCCATGCTTTGCCAGAAGCAAAATGAGAGTATTTAATACTTTGGAATTGAAGGGTCTATACGCTCAGCCCATGCGAGTATTCCTCCTTGGAGGTTCCAGAGCTTGCTAAAGCCGGCAGCTTGGAGTTCACGGACAGCCTGTGCACTGCGGTAACCGCTTTTGCAATGAACAATGATTTCGTCGGCTGTGTCTAACTCACTCATTCTGGAATGAAGGGAGCTTAGCGGGATGAGTTTGGATCCAGGAATGCGAGCTATTTCATACTCAAATGGCTCGCGAACATCAATTAAGACAAACTTATCGCCTTTTGCACGTTTTTGGGCTAGCTCTTCTGGGGTTATTTCGGGGACGGGAGGTTCGGCTTCTTCAGCAGCGCGGGCTTGTGGTATTCCGCAGAATTCCTCGTAATCAATAAGTTGGGTGATTGTGGGATTTTCCGAACATACTGGGCAGTTGGGGTCGCGTCGAATTTTGAATTCCCGGAATTTCATTTTTAGCGCATCAAAATGAATAAGCCGACCGATGAGAGGGTCTCCAATACCACAAATAAGTTTAATTGCTTCAATAGCTTGCAAGACGCCGATTACACCTGGGAGGACGCCGAGAACACCACCTTCCGCACAACTAGGAACCATTCCTGGTGGTGGAGGTTCTGGGTAAAGGCAGCGATAGCAAGGGCCACCGAGGTGGGGGGCAAATACGGTGCACTGCCCGTCGAAACGGAAAATAGAACCGTAAATATTTGGTTTTTTTAAGAAGACACAAATATCGTTTGAGAGATAACGGGTCGGGAAATTGTCTGTGCCGTCAATGACGATGTCATAGGGTTCTACGATTTCGTGGGCATTCTCAGAATTGAAGATACAGTCATGAAGGACGACTTTGACGTTAGGATTGATATCACGAATACGATCCCGGGCGCTGTTAAGTTTTTTGCGGCCAACGTCTTTGGTGCCATGTAAGACTTGACGCTGGAGGTTAGAGAAGTCCACAACGTCAAAATCAACGAGGCCAAGAGTTCCAATCCCAGCTGCAGCGAGATAGAGGGCGATTGGAGAACCGAGACCACCTGTGCCAATACAAAGGACTTTCGCAGCTTTGATTCTTTTTTGACCTTCGAGGGTGACCTCGGGCATAATAAGGTGCCTCGAGTAACGAGCGATTTCATCATTATCCAGAGAAATTGAGCTGACGCGTTGTGAGTTCAGTATGCTTTGAGCCATTTTTTCGTTACAATTCCTTAAGGTTCAAAAAACTTCAAGTTAAAACTTGCTTGAAAAAATGATGTCAGGGAGGGGGAATTTGTTGAAATTGGAATGGTTCTTGAATATAAGCTAAGGAGATGAGGAATTGGGTGCGAGGGCAAACTCTTGATTGCAAGGAGAGTGTTTTTTAGGTTACAGAGATTTGATTTAAGAAACTATTCAAACTATGGGAGATAGAAGCGAGCTTTTGTTTGTTTTTGTGATGGCTGGAGGTTCCGGTGAGAGGTTTTGGCCATTAAGTCGGACCCGCACTCCCAAGCACTTATTGCGATTGGTAAGTGAGAAAACTTTGCTCGCAGAAGCAGTTGACAGGGCTAGAGCCTTAGTTCCTTTGGAACAAGTTTTTATTTTAACTAATCGGACACAGGTCGAAGGATGTCTTGAGGCTTTACCTGATTTTCCTCCTTCGCAAATTTTAGCTGAGCCTGCAAAACGTGATACCGCGCCAGCGTGTGCTTTTGCAACTGCCTATTGTCGCGCTCGGCAGAAGGAAGGGATTTGTGCACTTTTTCCCGCAGATGCTGTTATAAAAAATGTGGAGTCATTTTGCAGAAACGTTTGGGATGCTGCAGAACTGGCCGAAAAAAATGACGTTTTTGTCACTTTTGCGATACGGCCAACTTATCCTTCAACGGGTTTTGGATATTTAGAATTAGGTAAGAGTTTGCCTTCGGGAAGAAACGGAAGTCGGATTTGGCAGGTTCAAAGGTTTGTTGAGAAACCGCGGTTGGAAGTTGCGCGTGAATACGTTAAATCGGGGAACTACGCTTGGAATTCTGGAATGTTTGTATGGAAGGCTGAATTTTTTCATGCGGAATGTCGAAGGTTGAATATCGAGTTAGCAAGTTTTATCGAAGAATTTCCAACAGGCGATTTTAGTAGTTATCTTGAGGCAAGATTTCCCAAACTCCCAAAAATTTCCGTAGATTTTGCGATTATGGAGAAGGCGAAAGATGTTTGTGCAATTGGTGCAGATTTTGATTGGGATGACTTGGGCACATGGACAGCTTTACCTGCGCATCTTCCAACGGATTCTTTTGGTAATACTACTCGAGGGAAAGTGGTGTTGCTGGATTCTAAAAATAATATTGTAGTTTCGACTGAACGGATTATTGCACTTTGTGATGTAGAGAATCTGGTGATAGTTGAGACATCTGATGCGATTCTGGTATGTCATCGTGATTCAGTTCAAAGGATTAAGGAACTTCACCCAAATCTTCCAGAAAGCCTTCGATGACGTATAATTTCGATTTATTTACAGTGACCTTGTTTACAGGAATTTTAATTTTATCCAGCCACCTATGGGCACTTCTTTTGCCCCAACGAGCAAAAACTTTTTTGATAGCTTTTCCGCGCTCGTCTTTCTGGGGTAATTTCCTCTTGCTCCTTGCAACGTGTTGGTGTGTGGTTTTATTGAGGACGTTGGATTTGGGGGAATTTGCAAGCCTGAGAAATTTTATGATTTTTGGGGTATTTATAATGGCTATTCTTACATTTATTTTTGTTCGTGAATTCTTAGCAGTTCGAGCATTTGGTATTTTATTATTATTGGCTGCGGAGGTTTTATTGTGTGCGGCTTTTTTAAGACCTGAGTTTTGCCGTTTGTTTTTGGTTATTCTTGCCTATGGTTGGATTATTGCGGGGATGTTTTTTGTAGGGATGCCTTGGATTTTAAGGGACTTAATTGAGTTTATCGTAAATAACAAATTTCGATTTCGGAGTGCAGCGATAGCAGGAATTTCCTATGGTCTTATCTTAATCTTTTGTGCTTTTTTGTGGATTGAGGCGAATTAATAAATTTTTTTTTATCTAAAATCTTAAATTTTTCTTTTACGTAAAAATTTAAAAATTAGGGCATAATAAGCAAAGTTAACAAAGTTCCACTAGACCACAAAAGACGAAGACGAGATTGTTGGAATTTTTGGTTTTTCCGTATCGGGTCCAGTAAGAATAAAAGTAGCAGAATATTAACCTTGGATGGTGGCAGCTGTAGTTGTGAGAATTGGTCATAAACGCAGAAAATGCTTGCTTGGCGAAGGAGCTCTACTTTTCGAAGCCCATTCTCCTTTTTATTTGCAAATTCAACGTTCAAAAATTTGTGGTTGGATTTCAGACATCCAAGTTTAACGGAACCAATTTGAAAGCAGTTGTTAAAGTGTTGTTTGTTTAACCTTCAGCGAGAAGGAAATTCCAAGCACTAGGTCTCCCTGTTTTAAGAATTGTAAAAAATTTAATCCTTTAACATAGATTGGAACGCCCACCCTGAGAATGAGAAAAGGATTAGTTACAATTTCATTAGCAAACAGTTTATACTGGAAGTAAAGTGTTCTCAGCAAGTCGAATTCAACGCGAAAAGTTCCTATTGGAGGATAGGGGCTGACAAAAATTTCAGATGACAACAAAGGGAATTTAATTCTCATTGAACTTTAGTGAATATTTTAAAAATTTTCTCTTATGATTGACTCCAAGGTTTTCCAAGCATACCTCAAGAATCATTATGATTGTGAATTAAAGGATTTTATTTTGCTATTTTATAAACTTTAATATAAAACAGGAGTAAGAGCTGAAGCAACGGTTCCAGAGTCAAAACAGCCTCTGCTTTGGTAAGAGCAATTTACCAAACTGACAATCTAGAGAGATTTAAGTCCAAAAGCCTTCCCTCACTTTAAATGATAAAAAATGGGAAACGTTGCAACCACAAACGCAAATCATTTTTCATAGCTTTTTAACACCTGCATTAACTTAAAAAGTTGCAAAAATTACCCAGGGGAAGCGTTTACATTATTAAAACTCTCTCTAATTTTTAGTAAACTTAAGAAGCTTATAATGCTTTTTCCCTGACTAGCTGATTATAGAGGCTTAGGTATTGCTGCAAGCAGTTATCCCACGAGTAATTGGAAGCGCATTTACGTGCTTCTAAACCAAACTGATGAAGTTGAGACTCCTTCTCTAAAGCCTCTGCCATTGAATTTGCGAGCGATTCTGCATCGCATGGGTTCACGAGCCAACCTTCCTTACCATGGCTTACAAGTTCACGACAACCGGGGCTACTCGTAGTTATTATTGGCAACCCTGCAGCCATGGCCTCAACCATCGCTGTGCTAAATCCTTCGAGATGGGATGCCATGACAAACACATTGGCTGCAAGGTAAGCATTTACAAGTTCTTTTGGAGGGAACGTGGGATTCATGCCAGCCGCAGCAAGAATTGGAAATTCGCGAGCAATGACTCGTCCCTGTAAACCCATTTGGATAGAGGTTCTTTCCAATTCTTGAACATCACGGCCAGCAATCAATATCTGCCAATCTCTTCGACTTTTTATTGACAGGATCTTAGCAGCTTCGAGCAAGCAAGGATAATTTTTTTGCGGATGATTCCTTCCAACTGCCAAAAAAGTGAATGCTTCTGCCCGCAAACCCAAATTTTTGCGCAATTCTTGCTTTTGCTTACTTGTAACCTTTCCAAACTTAGACGTGTCAACAGCATTGGGAATTAGGAGAATTTTCTCTCTAGCAACACCAACTTTTTGAAATTCCTCTCGAATAGATTCTGATAGTGCAATAACTCTTTGTGCGTGGGGGATTTTATCCCGGATTAATTTGTCCATTTTTAGGTTTAATCGCTCCCCTAAATTTCCTTCTTTTGATAACAAAATATCACTTCCCGCTGAACGGATGACATGGGGGATGTTCCTTTGATTTGCCCAGTGAACGAGGGTGACTCCACAAGGCAACATCATTAGACCATGCCAGACATCAAGGTTCCATTTGCGTTGGAGTTTATCTAGAAAAAAAGCTCCGAAGCGAAGTCCTAGCTGCGGCCAACGTTTTATAAGGCTCCCCAAATTTCCAGGGAAACCGTCAATTTGGTAGCCGAGTTTCCATTGCTGTCTTGCTAAATTTTCTTTTTGTTTGTTGGGCATGAAAACAACAACTTCGTTGCCCAACTCTTGCAATCTCTGAGCAAGTTGGTGGTGAAAAATTTCTGCGCCAGAAAATTTTGGGAGAAAAGTTGGAGTAAAAATTCCAATCCGCATCCCAACGCGTGGTCAATTTTACTTTGTTTTGAGAACTTCGAGGTAAAGTTTCCAAAACTTTTCTACGGTTTGTTCCCAATTCGGGAGGTTTAACTCGCTCTGACTGTTTAGGATTTCCGTGCGAAATTCTCCATCACTGGCGAGTTGGGCAAGAAGTCCTGAATAAGTTTCCGTGTCTTTGGGAGAGAAAAGGCCTGGATGTTCGGCACCAAGAATTGCGACATTCCCTTCGATTCGGCTGGCGAGCACAGGCAAGTTACAGCTAAGTGCTTGGATCAAAGCGAGTGATTGGCCCTCCCAAATTGAGGGCAAGAGGAAACCGTCCATTGCCCTTAGCCAAGGAGCAACTGGGCGTTTTCGTCCTGCGAAAAATACTTTTTCAAGAAGTCCCTTTTGATGAACAAGTTCTTGCAATTTTTCCCGTTCAGGGCCATCGCCAATGAGTGCGACCCTTACATCCAAGTTTGGATGACGCTGCAAGCAACGATCAAGTGCTTCAATTGTTGCTCCATGATTTTTGACTTCGTGTAAAGAGGCAACAGTTCCAAACCAGATAGCGCGTGTTTCTAAACCAAGTTTTTGTCTTAATTCCAATTTTTCTTCGTTGCTTGAGGGATAAAAGGTCGTCTCATCAATTGCGTTGGGGATAACCCGTATTTTCTCCTGAGGAATTTTAAAAAGCTTTGAGAGATCGCGTCCGGTTTTTTCAGAAAGTGCAACAAAAACATCTGTGAGCTTACACAGGGAGCGGTATGTCCAAATGCGATGGTATTTTTGAGATTTGTCTAAAGTTTTGGCTTGGCGCATGATGACCTTGCATCCTGCTAATTTTGCTGCGGGAACTGCGTAAGTGTGGGTATGGTATGTTGTGGTTTGCACTATTTGTATTCCTCGCGCCCGGAGCCAATTTGCTAGTCTTAAAACGCCAAAAGGTTGAAACCTCCGACTTTTCGCACAAGCCAAAAGCGTTATGTCTTCTCCTGCTTTTTGGAGTTCCTCTCCAACTACGTCTAAAGAACGCAAGCAGATAAAAGAACCTACTACCCCCTTTTTGCGTAAACTTGTGGATAACCCCACAGCAAAATCTTCCGCCCCACCTACTGGCATGCCCATAAAAACATAAGCAACTTTCATGTCCTATTTCTTATGAAAGTTTGCCTTTAGCTGTTTCCGTCCGATTCAGCAAGCTTCCTTGTGGGCACAACTATGACGGGCACATGCGACATCCGTAAAACATTGGTAACTACATTCCCTCCAAAAAGATGATAAAGAGCACCATGACCATGTGACCCCATTACAATTAGCCGTGCTTTCCGAAGCTTTGCCTGTTCTAAAATTACTTCTGCGGCTTCTCCAACCTCCACAACAGCTTCCGCTTTTAATCCTTTATCCCGGCTCTGCTTTGCAATTTCTTCGCATCGCTTCCGCCAAATTGCCATCTCTTCATTGGCCAAACGAACGCTTACAGGAGCGGGCACAACAACATCAACATCCACTGGAACATACGCTGTGCCGGGTTCTGCAGCATGAACATACACAAGGTTAGCCTCTAAGTCTTTAGCAAATTCCTCCGCAACTTTAATCAGTCTTTCCGAACCCTCACTGAAATCCACGCCAACAACAAAAAAAACGTCTTTCTTATCCATTTTTAAGTATTTAAAAGTGACATTTTTGATAAGTTAACTATTCGCAGATTCCGTTAACTATTTTTCCCCATTTTGCTCAAACATTCTGTTTCCAGACTTTTTGCTCCTCTATTTTCTGGCCAAAGCTCGAGCGCTTTTCGTGCTGCTTCAAGAGCTTTAACCCACTCCGCTTTGGCAGCAGCTTCTGCACCCTCGATGGTTTTTTCTAGGCTTGAGTATCTATTGCTTAAATTTAAGCCTTTCAGCCGTGTTTCTTCTTTATCCAGTTCGGCAAGAGCGGCTTGCATGCTCTTTAAATCATGGCTTGCAAAGGCTGGGATCCTTTCCGCTGCTTCTTTTGACTTCTTCAATTCTTCCGCCAATGTGCGTTGCTGTTCTTCAAGCATTTCCACCACACGACGCCGATCATTCTCGCTAGCTTGTGCAATGGATTCCTTCCATTTCGCTTCGATTACCGGATGATTACGGATATCAAATTCTAATTTACTGCGCAGTTTCCTTGCGCTATTTGCAGCCGTGCGCATGGCTTCTGCAAGGGCGGGAGAGCCAGCATCCATTTTTTCCCAAGCGGCTGTAAGATTGAGCACATCGCGGTGGAGATTTTTTGCCGCGGCAGCCCGGATTCTTTTCAACTTCTCTCGTTCTTCTGAGCTAATTCCAGCCAGACGAGCCTCCTCTTCGCTCAGCACGATTCCCGCAATTTTGATTCCTCCAGTTGCGAGCTGTTGTATTTCCGTATTCGCTTTTTCGATTCTCTCGCGAACGGTGCGGACTTTAGAAGAATAAGGGTATTTTTCTAAGAATTTGGTATGTTCGTGGATATAGGTTTGGTAATCTTCAGGGCCGATAGGTTCAGCTGGGAGCGCAAGAGATTCTAATTTTGTAAAAACCTGCAAATCCTCTGGCTGTCGTTGAATTTTAACAACTTCGCTTTTCTCGATTTTACGCTCGTCGAGTATGGACTCCGTTATACGATACTCGATTACGATTTCTTTCTCGTCTTCCCGCAGGATTTTCCCCTCCAGAACTTCACCGCTCTTAAGCTCGATTATGTCCGCTGCTAACAGATGGAGAAATGGAATTACAAAAGATATAAACGTCAAGTATAATTTTGTGCTCGTCATAAGAAATTATCTCCAACTTGGCTTAGCTTTTTTAGCTGCCTGCAAATTCAATCACAAGTTGCGATTACGGGACGGAGCTTTCTCATCACTCCTTTTGACCTCGTAAAAAAGACAACTTCTTTTCGTGAAATTTTTTGCCATTCCGATTCTAATTGGGATTTGAGCCAACCGTGAACGTTGCTGACCTTCGAGAAATCCTTCAATACGTTCCCCGCTTTCGCGAAAAAATTTTCGTGATCTCCGTTGATGGCGAAATAGCCGGAGGAGAAAACTTTCCTAATATCCTTCTAGATTTGGCTGTTTTGCGATCCCTCAGCATTCGTGTCGTTCTTGTTCATGGCGCAAGCTACCAAATCCGGCAATTAGCATCCCAGCTTGGGGTTGAGCTTTCCAATTCTGACGGAACGGGTGTAACTGACGAGCAAACCCTCCGCGTTTCGATAGATGCATCTATTCGCTTGACCAACCAGATTATGGAAGGACTTTCGACGGTTGATCTTCGTGCCGCTTATCTGAACGCTATCATTGCCCATCCGGCAGGCATTCTCAGTGGTCGTGATCATTTCTACACAGGGCGTGTAGAACGGGTGGATACTCAGGCTCTCAACCATCTCCTTGCCGAAGGGATAGTGCCGGTGATTCCACCTTTGGGTTTCGATGGCGAGGGACGCACTTATCGTGTAAACTCTGACGCTGTTGCTGCTGAAGTTGCCGAGGCCCTCCGCTCGGCTAAGCTTATTTACCTTGGTCCTCGTGGGATACTTGAGGAAGCCGGTGGTCTGCCCCGCCAGCTTTCGATAGCCGAAACCGAAGACTTCCTCCGTAAAAACCGCCTCTCGCCTGGCCTCACCTCAAAACTTACGTTTGCTGCTCGCACGTGCAGGTTGGGTGTCCCACGCGTCCATATCCTCGATGGTTCTATCAACGAGGCTCTTCTTGCTGAGATATTCAGCCATGAAGGTGTCGGCACGATGATTTATTCGAACGAATACCAACAAATACGCCGAATTTTCAAAAAAGACGTTCGTTCTATTCTGCAACTCATCCGTCAATCGGTAAAAAACGAAGAACTTATTCGAAGAACTCGTGCGGAGATTTTAGAACGTTTGGAGGACTACTGGCTGCTAGAAATTGACCGCACGCCAGTAGCATGTGTTGCTGTTCATCCTTATCCCGAATCTCAGGCTGCCGAATTAGCCTGTCTCTATGTTAGCAAATCCCACGAAAATCAAGGTTATGGGCGCAAGCTCATTGCTTTTGCCGAAGCTCAGGCTCGCCAACGAGGATTCCGCAAGCTCTTTGCCCTCTCCACCCAAGCGTTTCATTATTTCGAGCAGAAAGCTGGGTTTCATCCATGTTCACCAGAGGAGCTTCCCCCAGCGCGACTTCAAAAATATCTCGCAAGCGGAAGGAATTCCCGAGTTCTGGTCAAAGAACTTGCCCCTGAACAAACGCTACCAAGGTTATAAATTTCCAAAAATAAAACTGCCTACTCCAAATTGGAATCTGTATCTCTCCATACCCATTTTACAGGGACCGACTGGGGCGTGCTTGCAGCCTATTTGCTTTTGACAACTCTTCTCGGTCATTTGCTTCGCGGACGTCAGGCTACTATCCGCGACTTTTTCCTTGCGGGGAGGAGTCTTCCATGGCCGCTTGTTGCAGCTTCCATTATTGCTACAGAAATTAGTGCACTCACCTTTATTGGAGTTCCAGGAATTGTTTTTGCAGCAGGTGGGAATTTCACCTACCTCCAGTGGGCAATTGGCTCTATAATTGCACGTTTTCTCGTAGCCTTTTTTTTCGTTCGTGCGTTCTATGAACGGGAAATTTACAGCCCCTACGATTACATGGCCAATCGTCTTGGCCCAACCGCCGCAAAACTTGCGACCTTTCTCTTTTCACTTGGAACCGTCCTTGGACAGAGCGTCCGTGTCCTCGTAACGGCTTTAATACTTAAGACTGTAACTCCCCTTTCCATGGAGCAATGCATCTTTGCTATCACTAGCTTCGCGGTGCTTTGGACTTGGATGGGAGGAATGACTACCGTTATCTGGACAGATGCTATCCAGTTCTTCCTTTTTGTTTTCAGCGGAGTTCTCGCTCTTTTTTGGCTTGTGAATGGACTGCCCGGGGGTTGGGATCAACTACTTCAGACCGCACAAACAGATAAGAAACTCCAGATTATCAATCTTTCAACAGATCCTGATGTCCAATTTACACTTTGGGTGGCCCTTCTTGCCATGCCGTTCCAGAACCTTGCGGCTTTCGGGACGGATCAGCTCAATGCTCAGCGAATGTTTTGTTGTCGAAGTTCTCGGGAAGCTTCGCTTGCGGTTATTGCAAGCTGCTTTTCCCAGGTTGTCACAGTTCTGATGCTATTTGTCGGCGCTGGTCTTTATGTTTGGTATGTCCAATTTCCGCCCAATGCTGCCGAAGCTGCTGCTTTTGCAGCAGACCGCGATTCCGTTTTTCCGGTATGGATAACTACTGCTCTTCCGCCGGGAATTACGGGCTTGGTTTTAGCTGGTGCTTTTGCCGCAGCGATTTCCAGTCTTGATTCTGCTCTAGCGGCTCTTTCCCAGACATCTTTATCGTTTTTCGGGAAAATTGACAAAAATTCGGACGGCGAGTCCGGTGCCTTGCTGCGGTTATCCAGGCTGGTTGTTCTTTTTTGGGGGGTAATTCTTGCAATGGCTGCCTTCTTTTTGCATGCGGTCAAGCAATGGGCAAATCTCGATCTGCTTTCTCTAGCTTTCGGAATGGTGGCTTACACCTATGGCCCGTTGCTGGGCATGTTTCTCCTTGCCTTATGTGGAGTGCCTGCAAAGCCGATTGGGTTATGCTTAGGTGTTTCCATCAGCATTCTGCTTGTGGCTTTGGTTCGGCCTGATTTTTACGTTTTACTGCAAAGTTTAGGTTTTATTTCCCCTGCCATGGCGCAGCAAGCCAGGCCAGCGATCAGCTTCGTATGGCTTTATCCCATCACGACCCTAATTACCGTGAGTTGCGGGGCCTTGCTTAACAAATGGCCTCGGCCTACGGAAACAGATTTTCGGAAAACTTCAACTGGTTCTAATAAGAATTAGACAATCTTATCGTTAAATTATTTAAAGTGGTAAAAGAGCCTTCCAGAAGAGGTCCGGCCTGTCGGTTATAAGAGCATCTGCGCCTTGAATAGCAAGTTGTTTCATTTGATGGGGATCATTGACGGTCCAGACCCACGTTTGGAGGTGAGCTTCTTTTGCCTGATGTAGGTTCCCTGCTGTAGCTAGATTAAGGGGAAGGCCAATGCAGCTCGCCCCTCTTCTGCATGCGTTTTGGATTATTTGTTCAGGGGATTCTTCATCCTCATCAACGAGTTGCAAGGCTGGTAGTCCGCTTTGGATAATCATTTGAACCACATCCTCGTAGAAGGAACCAAGCATCACCCTCTCTTTAAAAAAATACTCATTTATCCTTTTAATTGCACTTTCTGTTGCCGAAGGGGTTTTGATTTCTGCAAATAGACCGACTTTTTGGGTATTGAGGTATTCTATAAGCTCATCGAAGCTCAGAATTGGTTCGCTGCCGAGGATTCTGGCTTGACGTTGCAAGTCCGGCCAATGCCAGTTGCTGATTTCTCCTGTTAACCCAGTGAGACGCTTTAAATCCCTATCGTGAAAAACAACGGGGACCTGGTCTGCCGTAATTCGAATATCGCACTCGACATAATCAACACGAAAAGAAATGGCTTTCTGAAAGGCGGCCAAAGTATTTTCTGGAGCCAGAGCGGCTGCCCCACGGTGACCTATGAGCATAGGTCTGCCACTGGACTCCTTTGTTCGGTTTTGTGGGAAGTTTCTTTCCATTTTTGCCAGAGGCGTAAGTTTCCCTTAACGCTTGTAGCGTTCTTGAGCTGCGTCGAGAGCACGTGTTATGGAATCAAGTCGGGGTTCAGTCATTTCTCTTTGTGGGGAAGATAGCGAATGTTTGCGAGGAGAAGGGCGGGGGTTGGGCATATTAGCGATCCAAAGATCCAATTCCTCCTCGATCTTTTCTCCGAACTTTGTAAGTTGGGCCTGCATGAGGGCAATTTCTTGCAGTCGTTTAGTTTTGCGGAGCTTTGAGTGGCGTGCTAGATCTTCGGCAAGCAGGCGGTATTCGCGGACGATGGGCTGAACGAGCGGATTTGCGAGCATTTCAAGGCTAAGCAGATCACGAAGGAGTATCCTTATTCTTTGTTGACCGTTTCTCTCGCGTGCAAGTTGCGCGTAAGCTTCCATTCCGCGTAGCGGCTGTCCTTTGCGGTCGGGAATTTCTATATTGAGAATTTTTTTTAATTCATTCAAGGAATCGGAAATGCTCAACCGATCGAATTTTGCCGATTGAAGGAGCTTGGCCAAAGCCAGCCCCCATTGGCGCTCGAGCCGTTCCACTTGCCCTCCAAGCGAAGGGTAGGCCGAAAGCACTGCAGCTACGTCCAAATCCTGACGAGCTAACGAGGCGGCTAGCGATCGCAAGCCAGTTTTCCCTTCTGGAAGCCCTTCCAAGGCCCGCCACACTCCATACGCAAGCAAGCGGTAAATCTCCAATTCTCCCGGTGCTCCGGAAATCACCCGTTGGCGTATAATAGCTGAAGCTGTGGGAGGGCGGCTACCAGACATCAGCCCACTCAGCATACGTAGAGGAGGCTCTTCACGCCGCATCTTCCACATTTGCACCAGTCCCTGGACGAACCAAAGCGGGGCGAGCGGCGTGCGCAATCCCTCTTTTATTGGATGCGATCGTCCTGTATATTCCACAGCAAGTGCCTGAAAAATCCACTCTGCCATTTTGTCACTCTCCACCCACGAGCGTTCCCAAATATGGAGTTGAACTTCTAAAATTTTGTTTTTGTTAACCAAGCAATTTACTGCAGCACCTTCGCGCGGTTTTCCGCGGAGGTCGTTAGGAAAAACAATACGAATTGGCGTTTTGGGTTCTTCACGTAAATCCAAAGCGTTCGTCCAGACAATTCGCACTGTTTCGGCAAATGTTGCGACTTTTCCGCGAAATTCACGGTCTTCATCTTCCACCCAGAACTGCCTAGATGAGCTGATTGTTACCCCGAGTGGGACCTGCCCGTTGTTTAAAGTCAAGGTTCCGATTAGAAGAAGGAGCACACCTGCTGAAAGCCGACGGATTGCTCCACGGAAATGGTTGAGTAGTGCAGGCAATTTTGGCAGATGGTCGTAGTCCCGAGCGGAAACTTTTCTTAGTAGGAATTATTAGAGATTCTGCGGATAATTCATGCGGATAATTCAACTTTCCACCGGGAGAAGTCCAAAAAATGTAGCCAGTCAGGATGCCGGTCGCGAGCTTGATGAATGCAGAGGAATGGCCGCATTTTGGGTTTTGCAGGAAGCTTAAGCAAGCGCATGCCAGCTTCATGGGGGAGACGGTTCCCTTTGCGTGTGTTACAACGAATGCAGGAGGTAACGACATTCTCCCAGGTGGTTTTTCCGCCGCGAACTCGAGGAACTACGTGGTCAATGTTGAGCTCGTGTTTTTCAAATCTTTGGTGGCAGTATTGGCAAATGTATTGATCGCGTTCAAAAACATGTAAACGTGTCAACTTGACTTCTTTTAGGGGCAGATGGTCGAATATAGTTAGCACGATTACCTTGGGGACACGAATACGGAAATGGATAGTGCGCACCCACTCACAGTCGGGGAGCTCCCGTGGAAATTGTTGGGAAATTTCGTGCCATTCGTGGAAGGTATAGGTATCAAAGCTGCCGTTTTCGGCATGAACCACTTGGGCATGACCTACAAATAACAGTCCGAAAGCTCGACGAACTGAACACGTATTCACCGCTTGCCAGAGGCGGTTTAAAACCAGGACTGGATGGTCAAGGGCCCTTTGCATGGCCTAGTTCACACCTTATCTTACACAGGACGCGCCCAAAAATACTCTCTCCTCTCTATTTGGTCAAATCGAATTGGAATAAAGAAAGTTTTTTTATTGATTTCGAGTGATGGTTGTTTAAAATAAATGAGGATAACTCTCTCCAAAAAAACAACATTACCAAATAAATGAGCACAGCAACAGCTACCCAAGAAACAAATACACAATCACTCGCTCACCTTGCTGGAAAGTATTTAACTTTTTTTCTCGGCGGGGAGACGTATGGAATACCGGTTCTAAAAGTTCGCGAAATTATCAGTTTGCTACCGATAACACCTGTTCCGCAAGTTCCGGCCTACATGAAGGGTGTAATTAACCTTCGTGGAAAAGTCATACCTGTGGTTGACCTTCGGACGAAGTTCCAGCTTCCAGAAGCCGAAGCGACGGGTAATACTTGCATTGTAGTTGTCCAAGTGGGGCAAACTGCTCACTCTCAGGGCAAACTTGTTGGAATTATCGTAGATGCTGTGGAAGAAGTTGCAAACGTAAACGCTGCCGATATTGAGCCAACTCCTGATTTTGGCACATCCCTCAGTGTTGATTATATTTTGGGAATGGCCAAACTGAAAGGGGTCGTAAAAGCGCTCCTCGATATCGATAAAATTATTTCCGCTGAAGGTGTGGAGGCAATATCCTCTCAAGCCGCAGCTTAGCAACAATTCAAACTCCCCCCAGAAAAATTAAAAAATTTTGCAAAGAATTAGCCGTTTTAATGCGAAGGTCTTTTTTTTAAAGAACTTATGAATTTTAGCTCACTTACAATTGGTAAAAGAATACTCATTGGCTTTGGGTTCCAGCTCCTTTTAATGTTTCTGCTTGGGATATTTGCAGTTGTGGAGATGCAAAAGTCCACGCGTCTCTCCAATGAAGTTAGTGATGAGTCAGTTCCGTTTAATCAAGCCGCTGGAGCTCTTGCTTTAAATTTTTCTGAACTACGTCTCAATGCAAGGGTCTTTGGCACTACGGGAAATGAGAACGATTGGAAATTTACAATGGATGTAGTTCCTCGCGTTGAGGAAAATCTCGCCAAGCTCAAAGAACTAACCACAAAAGCAAAAACGTTAAAAGAAGCAAGTTCCTTGATTCAAGAGTTTGATTTGACTTTTCAAACCTATCTGAAAACACTAAGGGACACGGCGGAAGTTTGGGCGCAGTTGAAGAAAATTAATCAGGATTTTGTAGAAAACACAAGTGATAGTGTAAAAACGATTTATGATTATATCCATGAAATGGAAGCCGAACTCAATAAGGAAATTCTTGCAAACGTAGGTGCGGAGAAACTTCAGGAGAGGGTATTGAAAATTACGAAAGCAAACTTAATTCTCGATGCTGTGAATGAAACCAAGCAAGCTTTTTTCATTGCTCAAGCACAGAGAGATTTTTCACTTTATGAAAAGGAAACGAAAAAATTGAATGAAGCTTTGAATTTAATTGCTGAAATTAAACCGATTACCCGCCAAGCCATTAACCAACAGCGCCTTCAAAACATTGAATCTAAAATTATCGGATTGCAAAATCTTAGCAAAAAATGCCTGGAAGGATTTCAAAGTTTAAATCAATCCAATCAGGCGAGAGCTAAAGCCGGAGAGGATGCCTTTCGAGTTTTACAAAAAATGTTGGATTATTCTAATTCCATATCATCGGATTCGAGTCAAAAAGTTTCTAGCTCCTTAGAAAGCACTTCGAGGGTTTCTGTTTTTGGCATGCTCATTATTTTAATTCTCGCTATTATTGGTGCACTTTGGATTATTCGGAGTATCGTTACAGTTTTGACTCACGCTGTCGAAAATCTTTCCGAGGGCGCGGAACAAGTGGCAAGTGCGTCTGTTCAAATAAGTTCGTCAAGTCAATCCCTCGCTGAGGGTGCTTCTGAACAAGCTGCGAGCCTAGAGGAAACATCAGCAAGTCTTGAACAAATTTCCTCCATGACTAAACGTAACGCAGAAAATGCTCTCTCGGCAAAGGACTTAGCTGCCCAGACACGTGCTGCTGCTGAACATGGGTCGGAAAACATGCAGGCAATGAATCGTGCAATGGCCGACATTCAAACTTCCTCAGACAATATTTCAAAGATCATTAAGACGATTGACGAAATTGCTTTCCAAACAAACATCTTAGCCTTAAATGCTGCTGTAGAAGCAGCGCGTGCTGGCGAGGCTGGCATGGGGTTTGCCGTCGTTGCAGATGAAGTTCGTGCTCTTGCTCAACGAAGTGCTCAAGCTGCGAAGGAAACTGCTGAACGGATTGAGGATAGCATCCGGAAATCGGCAATTGGTGTGGAGCTTAGTGCTAAAGTTGCCGATAGTTTACAGGAGATAGTCAACAAAGTTCGCCAAGTGGATGAGCTTGTGGCAGAAATCGCGACTGCTTCTCGTGAACAAAGTCAGGGAATTGAGCAGGTCAACTCTGCTGTTACCCAGATGGACAAGGTAACTCAACAAAACGCTGCTGCAGCGGAACAAAGTGCTAGTGCTAGTGAACAGCTTAGTGCTCAAGCGCAGAATTTAAGGTCCCTCGTTGCTGAATTGCAACAGCTTGTCACCGGCGCTTCCCACTCCCATAAATCCCAATTTTTTACACGCCAGCCGGTTTCTTCTCCTACACCCAAGGATCAAATTATAGTTTCCGCTCCAAAATCCGACCACAGAAAAGACCACTTGTCCACTAATATTCATAAGCAACTTCCTTCAAGAGATCCTAAAGATAAGGAGAACATTTCCAGCCCTCCAAAACTCCATCCGCCGACAGCACAAAAAAAGAAGAACCCAGAAGAGGAAATTCCCTTGGATGAAGTATTTAAGGATTTTTAGGGAAGCTTATCCCGTAGATAAACAGCAGGGAAAATCACGATAGCTTTTCGTTAAAGGAAAGAAAAACCTCAAAAAGAAAGAAGAAGAGAAAGTCGTTCGCATTTTTGTTGTTATGCATACATGATGCATAAATGTTGGTTTTTCGTTTTCAAATGGAAATCGTTAAAGGATTACAATATTGGGCTGACGTAGAAAAAAAGATCTCCAGAATTGAGTTTTGGTTAGAAATTAGGAAGTGAGGGGAGTTTTTAGCGGCAAAATTTTTCTAGGGCTGGCAAATAACCAGTTGTTTTTAAGATGAATTTAAAGTTTATTTAGTTTTTGATAAGCAACTTATAGATAATTTTCCGAATACGGCATAAAACGTGCTTTCGCTTTAGGCATGGAACCTGTAACGACATTAATTGCTGCTAAACTAGGGGCTGATTTACTGCGGACGCTTACGGGGAATGTCGTCAATCAACAGCAGGCGGCCCAAGAACGGGAAAAGATGGAACAAGCTGTTCGATTTGAACAACTTTTACGACAGGTGGCGGCTAACCCAAGAGTGCAGAAAGCGGCATATTTAGCCGCAGAAAACATTCGGACTCCGGAGGATGCTGAATTCCGTTTAGGGGATTGTGCGGCGAGGATATTCGATGATCCCCATGTTCAAGCAGCCCTAGGGGGGAGAACTGAACCCGTTCAATTTCGATTCCTCGATAAGGAGACTGTGGAGATTACTACTCGTGAAGGAATTAAGAAGATAGTTCGCTTAGAAGGCCAAGCGCTTGCCGCAGTGGCTGAAGCACGCCAGATTTTGGACTGTCTCTATACAGCAATAAACCGCCCCAATCCTCCCTACGCAATTCGCTACATTCCAGGGACAGGTGTGGCTACCTTGCTTTAAGTAGAATCTTTTCAAAGCGGAGCTGGCTGGTAGTTTTCGCAGAAGTAGATAAAAATTTTTTCTCCGTGGGGGAAAAGAAACGTTTGAACGAGACGAATTTTGACAAAGCTATTAATAATTACGGAGCATAGTTCGCTTTTTGATTCCGATGTAATGTAGAGTGCATTTTGATGAAGATAAGGGCTAGTTCCTCTAAGTTCATGGAAGTGGTCGGGCGCAAAGGATTCGTTTAAGGAAGAGGTTGCCTGAGTTAGTTCAAATTCATCATAACGTGGCCAAAGTCCAAATTGGCCTTCGATGTTTTGTGATTCTCTCACGAAAACAGGAGGAAAGGAGTGCCCCTTATTCTTTACGAGATAGGCACTTAAAAGAGAAGCAAATTTAGCATTCTCTGCAATGAGAAAGGGAGGAGGATTAACATTGTCTGTGAATTCCATTTTAATTTTTTCAAGTTCTTCTGAAAGAAATTTCCAATTTTTAGTGTGAGGTAAGTCCAAAATATTTTTTTGATAGAAGATTATTCCAAGACTACAGAAAAGAGAGGAATAAAAGAAAAATCGATTCTGGATTATCTTCGTTAAAAGGTTAGGATGCTGGGAACTAATTATTTGTTGGCATATTCCATTCCTTGCAAAGAGGAATCCTGGAACTCCAAAGAAAAGTGTTGGACCAAGTAAGTCTTCGCTTTGCCAAAGTGAAAGGATTAACCAAACAAAGCTGACTATCCAAATTGTAAGAAGTGGGAATTCCTTCTTATTTATTTTAAAATTAATTATTCCTTCAATAAAAATAAAAAACAGATAGAAAAACATAACCCCTCCACTTAATATTATAAGCTCTCCGACATTTTCAAGGAAGGTCGAAAATTCGAAAGCTAACCTTGCTTGTAATGTTTTAGAGAAAGAAATCCAATCGTTGTCCGAATTCCATTGATAAATCGGGTAAGAAAAAACAATTGGCAATAAAATTACAGCTAAAGACTTCCACGACAAGCTAAAGTTATTCATTTGTTGATGCCAAATGACATTTTGATAGTCATTATCATGTTTACTAGATTGATTGTCGTGTGAGGAGTTTTTTATTAAAAACTTATCAAAGAAAACAAAAATAAAAAAAGCTGGATAAATTAACCAAAAAGAATAAGATATCCAAACACCAATAGTTGCAATTAAGCTTGCGCATATCCAATCCAGAATATCATCGTATTTCAAAGCACGGAGAAAAAAAGCCCAGAACCATATCCAGGCTGCAACTGAGAAAATTTCTGTAGAGAAGGAATCAGCTGCTTGAAATCCAGCAGGAAAAACACACCAAGCTAGGGTTGGCCAGAAAGCAACGGATTTACCGTAAAACCACTTTGCAAGAAACCAAATACCGATTCCTGTAAGAAACCAGGCAAGTGGAGAGAAGATTTTTTGCAGAAATTCTGGCAAATTTTCTGCAAAAAGGAATAAAATACCAAGACCTGAGGGGCCAAAAATGTAAGCTGGCTCCCACCTCAAAGCTAACAAGCGGAAAATGGCTTCATTCGGCGTTAATTCAGAATGGATTCGTTGCCCCCAAATACCGAGAGAAGTTAGAAATAAAAAAAAGAACAGAAAAATTTCTCTTTTTTTCAATTTAAGAGGTAAAGATTTTATAAATACGGTTATACTTTTTTTGTAGGTATGGCTCAAATTTTTCTGCTAAATACGAGAGGCCAGACATTAGCAAGAGGGTTACTCCCAAAGACATAGGAATAGCAAAGAGAACATCGCTCGGCCAATGCGAACCAACATAGATGCGGGAATAAGCAACTAAAGCTGCTGGGAAATACCCAAGCCAAATCCACCATTTCCGGAAAATCAATACGGCAACAGTTATAACACAAAAATTATTTGCTGCATGACCAGATGGAAAAGAGCCTCCACGAACAGGTTGGATGCGAGCTACAGAATACCAAACCCTAGGTTTTTCTCGTAATGCGAGGAAGCGGGGATTTTTTTTGGGCAAATCCACTTGACGAACTCCATCCAAAACAGCTTCTGGTCTAGGGCGTTGAATAATTTTTTTCAAGCCATTCGTGCAGATACCGTCCACGACAAGGAGACAAACTCCGACACTGAGCAAGAATAATTTACCTTTTGCTTTACCAAAAAAACAAAGTAACACAGCGAAGAGTGTTAAAAAAGGCCACCACAAATCCCAACTAGAAGCAATGGCCATAATAAAATCGAGTTGTGGAGAGGTCCACCGATGATTAATAGTTTGAAAAATGATTTGCTCCCAGTCCACTTCCCATTATTCTATTACAGGGATATGTTTCGCGCAATTGTCATTTCTTGCATTTTCAGTTTTGTAGTTATGCGGTTGGAAGTTTTTGGAGCTGGTAAGGAAATGAGCTCTGCCCTCGATGCAAGTTCTATTTTGCGGGATGCTCGACTCAATGCTCTTTCACAATCTGCTGTTCTCGACGGGGTTATTCGGCAGGGGACAGAGAAAATCCCCTTTCAAATTTTTCTCCAGGATTCAGAAATCCGGTTTCACTTCAATTCTCCCCCAGAGACTTATACCCTTCGCTTGGGTGAAGATTCATCGGAGTTGCTTTACTCGACTGGCACATCAGAAGGACGTGCCGCTAATTTGAATTCTGGAATTCGCGGCACTCCCCTCACTGCTATTGATCTATCCCTCAGTTATCTCTATTGGCCAAATCCACGATATTTAGGACAGGAAAATGTTCGGTCGAGGCCAGCGCACCTTATTGAGCTTAATCCTCCAAATCAAAAATCACCTTATGGGGTCGTTCGGGTTTGGATTGACCAACAGTCGGGTGCCTTGTTGCGAATGGAGGGATACGATTGGGATGCAAATTTGGTAAAACGTTTTGAAATAATATCTGCACAAAAAATTCAAGGACAATGGTTTCTTAAGAACATGCGAGTTGAAGCTTTTGCGCCTGGTTCTAAAACTCCAATTCACCGCGCTTATCTGGAAGTTGAGCGGAAGTGAAGGAGGAGAACGCTATGAGTGAAGAAATTAAAGCTCGAACAAAAGTTCAAGTTTTTTATTATGACACAGATGCGGGGGGGGTTGTCCACAACATTGCCTATTTACGTTTTATAGAGCAAGCCCGCACGGAATTGGCTATTCAGCTTGGATTAAGCTTTGAAGAAATTCGCCGCACGAACATTCATCCTGTAGTGATACGGACGGAGATTGATTATCTCCAGCCAGCCTTCCTTGGGGATTTGTTGGAGATTGAATCGCGATTGACGGAATCAACAGGGGTGCGGTTTTGGGTTGAGTTTACTATGTTCCGGCTCAGTGACAGCGTTCGAATTGTGACTTGCAAACAGGCTCTAGCTTTGGTGCAGATGCCGCAAGGCAAAGTTTTGCGTCTGCCTAAAGGGTTCCCGCATTCCGCCGGGCTTACAAACCTTTTGCAAGCAAAAAATGTGCCTAGAGGTAACGAGTTTTGAACAGAAATTTCTCTTTTCTCGCCAAAAAAATCTTGTGTAATTCTATGATTTTGGCAAAGAATGTGCTTTTATGAGTTCTACTTTTCTGCGTTTTTTGTTGATTTTTTTGTTTACGGCTCTTGTTCTGCGTGCGGAAGAGCGGGTTCGACCGGGGCAAAGTGTTATTCGGATTGAATCAACGGCGCAGGTTCCCAACTATGCCCAGCCTTGGGCACCGGGAGTGATAACAGCAAGTGTGGGATCTGGCTTTGTAATAACGGGCAATCGGATTTTGACGAATGCACATGTTGTTAGCCATTCGCGTTTTTTGACGGTTTCAAAGCAGGGTGACCCAAAACCCTATCCTGCCACTGTTGAGCACATTGCTCATGATTGCGACTTAGCTGTCCTCAAGGTGTATAATGAGAAGTTTTTCGATAACATGGAACCAATGCCCATAGGGGGAATACCTCAACTCGAAAGCACTGTTTCCGTTTATGGTTATCCGATTGGAGGCGATCGGATTTCTGTTACGCGGGGGGTGGTTTCTAGAATTGAATTCCAAGCCTACAGTCATACAGGCGCAGATGCGCATTTAGTCATTCAAATAGATGCAGCGATTAATCCCGGCAATAGTGGTGGGCCAGTAATTCAGGATGGGAAGGTAATTGGCGTTGCTTTTCAGGGGTTGATGGGGGGAGTCGCTCAAAATATTGGTTACATCATTCCAACGCCAGTTATTTTGCGTTTTCTCCATGACATTCGTGATGGTTCCTATGACCGTTATATGGACCTTGCTATCACTTACTCAAATCTTAACAATCCCGCAGCCCGCCAAGCCCTTGGGCTGGAGGATGAAGATCGTGGTGTCCTTGTCTCTACGGTAATTGGTGGAGGTTCTGCTGACGGTTACCTGCAGGTGGGTGACGTTCTTCTTTCGATTGATGGATATCCGATTGCGAGTGACGGGACGGTAGAATTTGAAAATGAGAATTTACTTCTTTCCGAAATTGTTGAGCGTAAATTTCTTGGCGAATCGGTAAAATTAACGGTTTTGCGGAATGGGGAGCGGCTTGATTTAGAAGTTCCTCTGAAGGCGTTTCCCTTTCAGCTAAGCTCTCGTTCCTATCGGGACAAGCCGCCGTTTGTAGCCTTTGCTGGATTGATATTTCAACCTGTGGATGCTGATCTGATTCAGACACTTAATCCTACGGCGTTTCGCTTGCGGTTTCTTTTCAATACATTTATACCCGACGGGATTTACCGTGAACGTCCGGAGCTTATAACGCTTGCTTCTGTGTTGCCGGACCCTGTGAATACTTATGCTGGAGAATTTCAGTTCAAAGTCCTTTCTGCGATAAACGGCACACCAATTTACAAGCTTGCTGACGTTGCAGAAGTTCTTCGAAAGCCCTCGGATTTCTACGTTTTTGAATTTATGGATGAGGGTGCGCCTTTAGTTTTGGAGAGGTCCGCGGTGGAGGAGGCGACTCCTCGTATTGCGGAGCGTTATCGGTTAACCCAAACCCAACATTTAGAAACCCCAGGGAACTAAAAATCTGTGAAGCAAAACTTAATTCTTCTATTTTTAATTTTACTTCCGACATTAGCGAATGCTGGGACAGCGCCACCACCGACAATTCCGGCGGCGCGACCTGATCCGAAAGCCGTTTTGGATTACTCCCGTGCGGTAATTCGCATAAATTGCACAGCGCAATTTTTCGACTTTCAGAGGCCATGGACAAAGAAGAACCCGTTGACTCGACGTGGATTGGGAGCAATTATTGGTCCCAACGAAGTTCTTGTTTCTGCTTCACTGGTTGCTGGTGCAACTTACATTGAGTTTGAACGTCCAACGTCTGCGGAACGCACACCAGCCCTCATTAAGCATATTGATTACGAGGCGAACCTTGCTCTCTTGGAGGCTGCTGATCCGGCATTTTTACAAAATACGCAGAATCTTGTATTGGATGAAACAGCCCGTCTTGGTTCGATTGTTGAGATTCTTCAACTTGAAACGAATGGGGAGGTTGCGCCAACTACTGGCCGCATAACAACGATTACCATGGCTCCAGGTGTGATTGACGATTCCCTTTCCTTGTTAATTTTTCGAGTAACTGCTCCCGTTCAACAACGCGACTACAGTTTTGTATTACCAGTTGTCAAGGACGGTCGTTTGTTAGGAATGGGAGTTCTCTATGACAGTCGCAACCAAACGACAGACATCATACCGCCGCCCATAATCCGTCGCTTCCTCCAAGATGCAATGGAAAAGACGCTTCATTCTTTCCCGCGTGCGGGGATTCGTTTTACCCCGTTGCGGAATCCCCAGCTTCGCAAATATCTGCAACATACAGCGAATGAAGGCGTTTTAATTACCGGGGTTGATCCCCGCTCCCCGGCAGCGGTGGCAGGGATTCAGAAGAATGATATCCTCATGGCAATTAATGGGGTTGCCATTGATCCTGATGGATCTTTCCAACATCCAGAATACGGGCGCATTCACCTGAGTTATTTGATTACGACGGCTCACCGAGCTGGAGAAACAGTGCGCTTTTCTTTGTTACGGAGTGGGAAACCGCTAGAAGTGCCAGTTGTGGTATTGCGTTTTTTACCCGAGCATCAGTCTGTTCCTCGGTATTGGATAGATCGTCAACCCATATACCTGATAGCGGGAGGATTTATTTTTCAGGAACTAACCCGTTCTTACTTAAAGGAGTGGGGGAATGACTGGAGCAATCAAGCACCCCAAAGGCTTGTTGCTGCTGACTTTTTTCAAAAATCCCTCCGACCCAATGGCGAAAAGGTAGTTTTCCTTTCGGGCGTGATTCCAACACCTGGCACGATTGGTTATGAAAACCTGGGCGGGACAATAGTCGAATCGGTGGATGATCAGCCAATTCACTCGATTGCCCAACTCAAGGAGGCACTCACAACGACTGTCCCCAAAATTTTTAAAATCCGTATAACCGACGATCCGCGACTGATATTTTTAAATTCCGTGACAATCGAACAAGCAAAATTAATACTCGCCCGGAATTATGGAATTACTCAGCTCTCGAATATTCCAACGGCAGTTCCGCCACCTTCTCAACCTTCAAAATCCAGTCCATCTCCAATTCCGCCAGCGACTCCTCCTAATGTGGAACCCCATCAATCTCCCCAAGGGCCTGAGAAGCCTTCCGACTCAATTGATTCACCATCCCCCGCCGAAGCTACATAAGTTTTTGTTTTTAAAAAATAAAAATAGGAGAAATTTTTTCGAATTATCCCTTGCGGCCGGTTGAAAAAATTGCACAAGTGGGGCATGAGGAAAAGCTCTTCACTAGCTTTCTCTTATTTTCCCACTAAAATGATACAGCTTCGGGCCCGAACGCGACGTTTCTTTTGATTTGACAAGGGGACTTCTTGACCTGGTTCGATTATATCGTCGGGGTATTCCTTGCTCGTATCTACGAACAAGTGCCATTTCATACCGCGAGGCAGCACGGGCAAGTAAAAATCTAAGTCCTCACGCCACGAATTAAAGGCTGCGTAGAGGAAGTTGCCATTATCGCCGTAGCGGCGTGCATGACGTCCGCAGAGCATAAAGGCTAAGGACTGGCTATGGTAAGACCAATCTGGTTTCCAAGGCAGGACGCCATGCCAACTTATGTCTGGATAGCCGCTGCAGACGAGGTCCCTCCCAGTGAGCCACTGAGTTGCACGTAAAACAGGATGGGCTTTTCGGAAAGCGATCATCTTTTTTGTAAATTCGAGCATTTCACGTTCGATTTCGCAGAGTGACCAGTCGAACCAATTCCATTCTGCATCGTGACAATAAGCATTGTTGTTACCACGCTGTGTTCTGCCGCATTCGTCACCCATGTAAATCATGGGAATTCCTTGACTCATCATCAGGAGTGCGATTGCGTTTTTTCTTAGTTGCAAGCGGAGGCGCTTGATGCTTGCATCATTGGTTGGCCCCTCTACACCACAATTCCAACTCAGATTTTCGTTGGCTCCATCGGCATTATTTTCACCGTTTTCTAAATTATATTTTTGGCTATAAGAAAACAAGTCCAGTAAAGTAAAGCCGTCGTGGCAGGTAATGAAATTGATTGAGGATTGCGGGCTTCTTTCCCCATGCTGATATAAATCTGGAGAACCCATGATTCTTTGGACCATTTCTCCGACCGTTCCTTGGTCTCCTCTTAAGAAACGGCGTGCGCAATCGCGGAATTTGCCATTCCATTCGCTCCAGCGACCATAGGAGGGGAAGCTTCCAACTTGATACAAGCCGCCGGCATCCCAAGCTTCGGCGATCAATTCGCAATGGGAAAGGACGGGATCGTAAGCTAATGCTTCGAGCAAAGGGGGATTATGCAAGGGAGTTCCATCGGGCCCTCTACCGAGAACGGAAGCTAAATCGAAGCGAAAACCATCAATGTGATATTCTGCAGCCCAATAACGGAGGCAATCGAGGACGAAGCCTCGCACGACAGGATGGTTGCAATTTACGGTATTGCCACAGCCAGAGTAATTTACGTATGACCC
This sequence comes from Chthoniobacterales bacterium, assembly GCA_026418675.1. GTDB lineage: Bacteria > Verrucomicrobiota > Verrucomicrobiia > Chthoniobacterales > DYNR01 > JAOAAX01. The sequence continues at coordinate 47,769 of JAOAAX010000016.1, forward strand.
GTCAGGGTTGAGCATGTAATAAGTTTTGTTGTCAATTCCTTTAAAAGAAATGACGGGCCCGCCGTTGCCTCCTTCTGCGGTATGGTTGAAGACAACGTCCAGTATAACGGAGATTTTTGCATCGTGGAGTGCTCTGATGAGTTCTTTTAGTTCGACTAATTGACCGCCCATGTGTCCTCTGGCGGCGTAGCCGCTTTTGGGAGCAAAAAAGCCGACGGTGCTATATCCCCAATAGTTGCACAACTGTTCGCCAGTGGTTGGATTTGTTCGAGGGTTCTCCCATTCATCAAACTCAAAAATTGGCATTAATTCCACGCAATTTACCCCTAGTTCTTGTAAGTAAGGAATTTTTTCCATCATCCCAGCGAATGTTCCTGGGTATTTTACTTTGCTTGAGGGATGACGAGTGAATCCCCGCACGTGCATCTCGTAGATGATTAAATCCTTTGAAGGTAGGAGTAAGGGGCGATCGTGGCCCCAGTCGTATTCTTCCCGGGGGATTCGACCACGATGTGGGAATATTTCTTCGCGACCTGGGCGTTTTAACCAAACATCTCTGCCTCCAATTTCCTGGGCGTAAGGGTCAAGACAGATATTTTTCTGATCGAAAATTAAGCCCGAACGTTCCTCTTTTGGGCCATCGAAGCGATAACCATATTCAATTTGACCGTGCTCCAAATCATAAACAATCATAGCGAAAACGTCTCCGAGCTTAAACTCGGGCGGAAAAGGAATTTCGGCTAAAGGCTTTTCTGCACCGCGTTCAAATAATACTAACGTGCAAGCGGTTGCATGTTTGGAATAAACTGAGAAGTTGATTCCTTCTGGGACGTGACTAGCTCCAAATGGTAAAGGGTGTCCATAACGCAGGCGAAAATTTCCATATTCATGGGTAGGCTCCAGTCGTTTCCTCATCTTCCAAAATTCAACTTTTTTGGGCCTTATCCTTAAACCAGCCCTGTTCATTTGCAAGTTTTTTTTAATCAACGAATTCAAAAACGTTAAATGGATGAATTAATGGATAACACGGTCGCTTTTTGCGGTGCTAAAATAAGCGGCCCTGACTTGACAACATGTTTTTTTTAAAGTTGTCAAGACAAGAGACTCCTATTGGAACGGGTTGGTCTTTGCGTAAGATATTTTTGCTGAGTTGGATATGATTTTGGGGAGGCACAGCAAGGAATTCCTTACGAGCTTTTTGTGGTTAGCTCTAAACCCACTTGCAAGAAAGAGAGGGCTGATTTCCTGTTGAGCGGAGGATGTCTCCTGCTGCTTCCCGGTGGCTCGACTTACCGAAGTTGCCTGAAATTGTGGACGCTCCTGCAAGCACATTGGGCCGAA
>JAOAAX010000017.1 GCA_026418675.1 Chthoniobacterales bacterium
CCGCCACTGCACCTCATTCATCATTCCACACATCACCCCATCCGCAGCAAGGGACAGAACACTCCGCAAATCCACACCCCCTCCTCTCATAGACCCGCCATCCTCTCCCGCGGTGCATGCGGCATATCCTCCACTCGCAAACAGAAAAACTCCCTCAATTCGTCCCGAAGCTGCCGCAAGGCCACAACCAACTCCATCTCAAACCTTTCTCTCCCACTCCCACTATCCTCCTCCATCCCAAACGGCTCCCCAAAACCTACCCAAATCGGCGTCCGCCGCCCAGGAACCCAGTTCCTCCTATTGTAGAGACGGTCGCTACCAAGAATCACCACCGGTTGGATCTCCACACCCGCCATCGCAGCAACAAGTGCCACTCCCGGCCTCATCCCCCCGCCCTCCAATACCGAATTCTTCCCATCTCTTATTCCTCCTTCCGGAAAAATTCCAACCACGCGCCCCTCCTCCAACCTCCTCACAGCCATCCGCAAAGCAACCCGATCCGGTTTCCCTCGACGCACTGGGAACGCACCAACAGTCCCAAGCAGCCCTCCCAAAACTGGCAAGCGAAACAACTCCTCCATCGCCATCCAATCAATCTGCCGACGACTCACCACACTCAAAATCGGCGGATCAAAATGACTAATGTGATTCGCAGCCAAAATCCGACCTCCAGGCAATCCACTCAGCTCGCGTCTCAAAACGTGAATCTCGCAAAAAAAACCAAAAAGCCCTTTCAACAATGCACGCCAAAAAAAATACCAAAACGTCATTTGTCCTTTCCCTCTCACGATTCCTGTTCAATCCTCAGTCCTTCTTTGGCAAAAAGTAATCCCTTTGCTTCTGCGAAATCGGCATCTTCATACGCTCCATTACCGCAAGCAAATCCTCCCATACCTTCCTCTTCTCCTGTAGCGAAGGATTCCTCAACAAATACGCCGGATGATAAGTAACTACCACAGGGATCCCTTCAAACTCAAACCATCTCCCCCTCAACTCCTTCATCGGCTCATTTCTCCCAAGCAAACCTTCAGCTGCTGTCGCCCCCAACGCCACCATCACCTCTGGCCGCACAAGCCGAATCTGCGCCACCAACCACGGCAAACACTCTCGCATCTCTTCAATTCGCGGCTTCCGATTCCCGCTCTCCCCCGGTGGCATGTCCGGACGACACTTCAATACATTTCCAATATAAACCTCCTCCCTCCGCAAACCCATTGCCTGAATCATCTTCGTCAACAACTCACCAGCCTTCCCAACAAATGGCTCACCAAGACGATCTTCGTCCGCTCCAGGAGCCTCCCCAACAAACATCAACCGCGCCTCTCGATTCCCCGTCCCAAACACAACCTGCGTCCGATAACAAACCAAATGCTTGCACTTCTTACACCCTTTCACTGCCCTCTCCAACTCATCCCAGGTCCACTTCCTTGAAAGAATCTCATCCCTTGTAATTTTCCCTTCTTCAGGAAACAATTCAGCCCTTGATTTAGCAACAGCTGCCTTGCTCAATAGCTCCTCCGCCGCAGCCTTCAACCGTTCCAACGACCTCACATCCGCCGTCGGTTCAGGCCCAACCCCATCCTTCATCTCCATCAGCGTCGCTCGTGCATGCACAACGGCTTGCCAAAACAATTCCATATCTTCCTTTTTTATACGCTAATTCTTCCCTCACCCTTAACTGGTGGCAAGAGTGGAAACTCCGCTGGCACAGGAGCGCAAAATTCCATCTCAACCCCAATCCCCGGATGCTGGAACCTCAACTTCCATGCATGTAGCAAGTGTCTTCCCCACCCCTGCCTTCGCCCATACAACTTATCCCCAACCACTGCATGACCAATATGCTTCAGGTGAACCCGAATCTGATGCGTCCGCCCTGTCACTGGCCGACACTCCAACAAACTCATACCCCCTCCAACCACCAAAACCCGCCAATCCGTCCGCGCAAAACGCGCCCCTTCCCTCTTCAACGCAGCCATCTTACAACGGTAAACCGGATGCCGAACAATCGGCACCTCTACCCTCCCCTCCTTCCCTTTCACCTCCCCTTCTACCACGGCAAGATAAACCTTCCCAACCCGCCTACCAGCAAACTCCCGAACCAATTCCTGATGGATCCTCTCCCGCTTCGCAACTACCAAACACCCACTCGTCTCCTTATCTAGACGATGCACAATCCCGGGTCTCTCTACACCCCCAATTCCCGCCAAATCCTTGCAATAATACAACAGCCCGTTCACCAAGGTCCCGGAACTCACCCCAGCCCCAGGATGAACCACTAAACCAGCAGGCTTGTTCAAAACTACAAGAAATTCATCCTCATAAAGGATTTCTAAATCCATTTTTTGTGGCACAACGCCCTCCATCTTCCTAACTGGTGGAATTGTCAGCTCCACAATATCTCCCTCTTCTACCTCCGCAGAGGCCTTGCTCACCCTACCATTCAGCAAAACCCTCCCTTCCCGAATCCAGGCCTGTATTCGTGAGCGGGAATATTCCCTAAGCTTTTCCGCCAATAAGCGGTCCAGCCTTCGCCCACCCTCACCACCACACACATCGATTCGCTTCCTTTCCCCATCAAAATTCATCCCTCACCACCACCTACTCCAAACCAGCCCTTAATCATACCCTTTAACCGTTCTACTCCCTCCACTCCAAAGTGAATAAATAAATATATGACAAACGCATACAAAAATGTCGAAATAACAGCTACAATTCCGCCAAACAGGGCGAACAAACCATCATCCTCCGTCAGTCCAATACCAATTAGGAAAATCACAAAAGCCGGAAAAGTGTTTGTCAGCGGAATAGGCAAAACCATCAAAAAAGCCATCAAGAATACCAATACCCCAAGTAATCCCCTGCCCCCTTTCGTATTCACCCACCCCCACCTCGGGCGAATTAAAACCTCAATCTTCGAAAAAAAACGTGAAAAAAAAGCGAGCATCATATCTACAAATTTCCCGTGCAATTTTGCATTCCTTGCCCGCTTAGGAATCCACGGCGTAGTCCGCCCAGCCAACATCTGCAAAGCTAAAACGCAGAGAATCAAACCAAACGGAGTGCTGTAGCCAGCCGCTGGTAACGGTAAAGCGCTAGGCAATGAAAGTATCACTAACAAAATTCCAAAGCCCCGATCGCCTATACGCTCCATCACCTCCCCAAGAGTAAGTTCCTCCGCACCGTGGCTCCGCTCCAATAATCTAGTCAGAGTTTGCGAGAGCTTTTCGTCTGTATCCATAAAACTTCAAAACCCTATCAGCCGCCGGCACATATGACAACCGTAGTCCATACAGAAAAACTACCAATAGGTAATTTTTTGCCTGCTATCCCTCAATTAACCCTATCTCTACCAGAGCGGCAACTCCCCCGGCACTCCACCTAAATATTTCTGGAGTTCTTCTTCCGTTATCAGTGGAATGCCAAGCTTCTTTGCCTTCTTCGTTTTAGCGCTCTCTGGTGCACTCGGATCAGCAACCACAAGAAAATCAACGCCCTCCGTAACCTCGTCCACCAAAACATGGCCACGTGCAGCCAATGGTGCAGCATAATCTTTCTTCTTTCTTCCAGATGGCAACGACCCGGTTATACAAAAAACCTTTCCACCACTCTCTCTTTTCCCAACTTCCCTCACGTCCCACGGAATGATTTCCACATGCACAAGCGTATCTCGAATCGTCCGCTCCTTCTCCTTCAACGCATCATGGAGAATCACCCCGAGATTCGGAACCCCCGCACGCGCAGCAAATTCTTCCTTTAACAAACTCCCATCGAACCAACGCTCCAACTCCCGCAGCTCGGGATTCGCCTCAATCATCAGCTCTGCCCTTCTCACCCCAAGCCCCCGAATTCCAAACGATCCAAGAAATTCCGCCAAACTCATCCTCTTCCCCTTCTCGCGAATCTCACGGCAAATCATCTCCGCCCGCTTCCTCCCAAGCCGAACTCCCTTCTCTCTATTGATGATAAGATTCTCGATTTTCCATGGCTCCAATTCGTAAAGATCAGGTATCCGCAGCACAACTTCCTCTTCAACTAAAGCAGAAAGAACTGAATCCCCAAGTCCAAGGATATCCCGACTCTTACAGAACCGTTTCAAAGCCCCAAGCGTCCGCGCAGGACAATCTCCATTAACACAGTATAGAACCGCAGAATCTGACCCATCCACATTCTTCCGATTTTCCAATGGCATCTCACATACAGGACACTTCGACGGCGGAATTATTGGTGTATCAGGACAGGCCTCCAGAACCTCTACAATCGCAGGTATTATGTCACCAGCTTTAGCAACCATTACTCGTGCCCCAAGCGTAGCACCGAGAGCTCGTATGTTCTCCACATTTGCAAGGGACGCCCGCGTAACTGTAGTCCCTCCAATCCGAACAGGCCGAACATGAGCAACTGGAGTCACAGCTCCAGTATTCCCAACTTGCCATTCCACCCTCTCAATCACGCTCTCCCGAGTCTGTGCTTCAAATTTCCACGCAACCTGCCCCTTTGGCCGATTATCCACAACCCCTAGCTCACGCTGCACCCGCAACTCATCATATTTCACTACGATCCCATCTATCCAATACGGCAACTCCTCCCGCTCGCGCTTCTCCCGTGTCTGCTCAAAAAAAATCCCTACCTCCTCAAGCCCGATACACCTTTCCCAAACAGGAAGGACAAAACCCAAACGCACCAATAAGTCCATTTTTCCACTTTCCGTCAAAGGTTCCTCAAAACCAGCCTCCGCCTCTCCTCCAAGCGGAGTAAGATCAAACGCCAAAGCTGTTATATGCCGTGCCCCTTTCCCATCCAATCGCCCAAGAATCCCACTCGCTACATTCCGGGGATTCGTCCGCATTTCCGGATCCACCCGCCGCCAATCCTCAACAAACAGCACCGCCTCACACCGAACCCCAACAGAAATCGGCTCCGGCAACAACAAGGGAACACCCTTAAATAGAGCTGCTGTTGCTGAAATGTCCTCCCCCTCAAAACCGTCTCCCCGCGTAATCGCCTGCTCAAACCGTCCTCCCTCATAATAAATCGAAACAGAACTCCCATCGGCTTTATAACTAGCATGAAAAACGTTTTCCGCGGGATTCCGATTCCGGTGCCACTTCTCCAATTCTCCAAAAGATGTCACCTTCTCCTGGCTCCCCATGTGAATCCGATGCCGAGCCCGCTTCAAAAGCGAATCCTTCGGGACAGGTGCCCCAACCATTTTTAGAATCGGATCGTCCGGATTCTTTGCACGCAGTCGTTCCTCCAACGCATCATATTGAGCGTCGGTCATGATTGGCGTCCCAAAGTAATACGCCTGCCGCGCTTTCAAAAGCAGCTCACGCTCATCCATTATCATCGCCTAAAACTTCTCTCTTGTATCCTTACCAGGAGCTTTTACGCCTCACCAATGCTCATCAAAAGTGCTTCCTGCATGTGTCCGTAAACATGAACACGCAGGATCGCACTGCGTCGGTGCAAATCCATCCAAGAAGGATCAATTGTATTTAGGTCATCCTCATCCAAATTGTATTCAGCAGCTATTGAAATCCGGGCCTGGTTCAAACAATTTAGCCACGCATCAACATGCTTAAATGGGATAAATAACTCCGTTTTTCCTTCTCCATTCGTTCGCATCGCGGCTATATCTCTCGCAACAACATCCTGTGCTTCCTGAAACCGCTGTTCTAAATCAGTATGCACCAAATCACGCCACTCCTTCACCTTCTCCTCATCTTCTTCCAAAAGATACCCATCGGGATAGAGACGCTTCCGAGCACGCTCCCCTTTCATCTCCTCACAACCCGGCAACTTCCGGAGCAATATCTCAAAATGCTCGTAGAGGTCAGTAAAAAGGATGCCCTTCTCTTTCAATTGAATGTTCATCTTCCTAAACTTCAGTTAGACGGATTCTCCGCACGCTCCAAAGTCGCCATCAATAAATAGCTATGGAGATGCTGAACATACACCTCCGCCTTCTCTCGCTCCCCTGACCACACCACCGATCGCCCCCTATTATGAACCTCAAGCATCAATGCCCGGGCTTTCTCCTCCGAATACCCAAACACTCTCTTGAAAACCATCGTCACATAGCTCATCAGATTGACAGGGTCATTATGGACAACAACGTTCCATACCCGATCCAGCAAAACCTTGCTTTGGTTTTCCGCAACCTCGTCTGTTTTCGTGTTCATCGAAACACACCTCCTTCTTAGCTAATCTACGGAATTTTCAGCTTTTTCCTAACCTCTGCAAGTATCAGTTCCTGCTCCCGCACCATCTCTTCATAACCCGTTTCAGTCCTGTCCTCATAACCCTGCAAATGTAGCAGGGCATGAACCAAACACCGCGCAACTTCCTCCTCTGGCGAACATCCATTCAACTTTGCATTGCGCACTATCTCCCCAACACCAAGTAGAACTTCCCCATACGGAAACGTAATTACATCCGTCGGACGTGCATCATTGAAAAACTGCAGATGAACACGTCCGATTTCCTCATCCCCAAGCAGCACAATCAAAATTTCTCCCAATTTATCTAAAACTCCCCCCACCCTCTTCCTGTTCCTCAAGCAAGAAGGCAATGCTTCTCGAACAACCGAACGAATAAATCCCTTTCGCAAAGCATATACAGCCTGCAAATTGACGACCGAAATCCTCATTTCCTCCCAACCAGCCACACGCTGGCAAAATAGCTCCAAATATCTGGCCCAGCCAAATCAACTTAAGCCTCTCGTGGCTCTAGAGTTCCTAAACCACGCATCGTCGCATCCGTAATAGCCTCAAATTTCCATTCTCCAGGCCAATCTCGCTGCATAATTTTGTCCAGCCGATCCCCTCCACCTGACACCACCACCGTCTCAAGCGGCTTCGTGCCTGTCGCAAGTAACAAAGGAATCCGCTCCGCACTCGCCCGAATCAAACCTTCAATAATTGCAGAGAGCAAGTTCGTCCTCGTCGTCGCCAACGTTATCCCATCAAATGCTCCCTTCCTTTGCTCAACACTTGTCCGGTCTCCAGCCATATACGGAGCAAACGTCACTCCACCAGCTGCAGAAGGCCCCTCTTTGCTAAGTTTGTGAACAAATGCCGCAAACTCCTCCAATGTCATCTCTGGGAAAAATTGCTCCCGGGCCCAATAAATTGCCGAACCTGCAGCAGCAAGTGTGCTCACTGCTAGCCATTTCCTCCCAACTCCAAGCGCCCGCGTCAAAAGCCGTGGGTGCTGCTTCGGCGTCTCCGTGCACAAAGCCAGCACATCCGTCGAGCCAACAACATTAAAAAGCTGCCCATGTCTCGCGCCAGCCAGCAGCATCCCGGCACTCCCATCCATTAACCCTGTGCAAACAGGTGTCCCTTCACGCAACCCAAACCGTCTCGCCGCATCCGCAGTAACTCTTCCCGCCACCACATCCGCCTCCAAAACCCGCGGCAATAGTGCTTTCGAAACTCCAAGATTTGCACACAGCTCCTCACTCCACCCACCTAAAGTCAAGGTCTCATAGAGTCCCGTAAAAGAAGCATTCGAGGGATCAATCACACGCTCACCCGTAATTTGCCGGTGAAGAAAGGTGTTGAGATGCCCGACGAGATGAACCCCACGTAACCGCTCCGGCTCATGCCGCAGATACCAAGCCCACGTCGTCGAACTAATCCCTCCAGGCACAGGCCGCGCCCCACATATCTCCAAATGGCGTTCCTCCCCTATCCTCACCTCCAACTCCTTAGCTTCAGCAATACTCCGCCGATCCTGGTGTGTCACAAGCGGGGTAAGTGGCCGCCCATCCTTATCCATCGCAACCCAAGCCGGACACATCACAGCAAACTGAATCGCATCCACCTTCTGAACCTCCTCTCCAAGCTCCCCAATCACCTTCTTCACAGCACTTAGCAGCTCATCCGGTTCAACCGTGACCTTCGGCCCTTCACATTCCGACCGAAAATACACACGCGGTGATTCATGCAAAACTTCCTTACCTTCCAAAATCCCCGCAATCACAGACGAGGAACCTATATCAAGTCCAAGCAATCGTGCCATACTTCTATACAAACCTATCCACCATCAAATTGCCAGAAAAAAGATACAACAATCTGTTTTCCTACCACTCGCCATCAAAAAAACATAAAAAACCAACCTGCACCTACCCCCTATTTCTAGCTAAACTTCTGAAGATTTGACTTTCCTCCCAACGCCAATTCTACTCCCGCATCAAAAATTCAATGAACCGCCCATCCATTTTCATTACCACTGCCATCGACTACACCAACGCACCCCCTCACCTCGGCCACGCTTACGAAAAAATACTCGCCGATTGCTATGCACGCCACTACCGCCAGCGGGGAAAAGCCGTCTTTTTCCTCACAGGCGTTGACCAGCACGGCCAGAAAGTCCAACAAGCTGCATCCCGCGCAGGTATTCCTCCAGCCTCCTACGCCTCACAAATCACCGAACTCTTCCGCCAACTCTGGCAAAAACTCGACATTTCTTACGACGGTTGGGCAGAAACTACCCACCCAACTCACAAAAAAGTCGTCCAAAACATCCTTTCTCAACTCCTTAACCAAAACGACCTCTACAAAGCCGAACACAGCGGCTTCTATAGCGTCCGCCAAGAACAATTCCTCACAGACAAAGAACGTAACGAAAAAGGAGAATTCGGTCCAGAATGGGGCGAAGTCATCGAGCTCGTTGAGGAAAATTGGTATTTCCGTCTCTCCAACTACCGGCAATGGCTAGCTTCCTTCCTCGATAACCACCCAGATTGCGTTTTCCCTCCCTTCCGATCCGTCGAACTCCGCAACGCCATCAACAAAACTTCCGGCGACCTTTGCATCTCCCGTCCCAAATCCCGCCTCTCTTGGGGCATCGAATTCCCCTTCGACAATTCCTTCGTCACCTACGTCTGGTTTGACGCACTCATCAACTATATTAGCTTTGCAGGCTTCCGCTCAGACGACCCCTCCGAAGTCAGCTCTTTCTGGTCCCGCTGGCCAGCTCTTCACATCATCGGCAAAGACATCCTCGTCCCAGCCCATGGTATCTACTGGCTTACTATGCTCAAAGCCATTGGCTTCTCCGATGATCAAATGCCCTCCTTCCTCGTCCATGGCTACATCAATATCGCCGGCGAGAAAATGAGCAAAACCCTCGGTAACGTCGTTGACCCCTTCCGCCTATCCGAAAACTACGGCGCAGGCGCCCTCCGTTACTACCTCATGGCTGAGTGCATCTGCGGTCAAGATATGGACTTCAGCACCGAACGCCTCACTCTCCGTTACAATTCAGAGCTTGCCAACGGCCTCGGCAACCTCCTCAATCGAACCGCCAACATGGTCCGCCGCTACCGCAACGGCACTCTCATCCGCCCACCCTCCCCAACCCCACAAGCCAACTCCCTCATCTCCCAAGCTATCCAAACTTGGCAAAGTGTCGCTGCTTCCATGGACGCCTTCAAACCACAGGAAGCTATCGCCTCCATCTTCTCTCTCGTAGATTCGGCCAACAAATTCGCTGAAGCTGAATCCCCATGGAAACTCGCAAAAGACCCAACCCAATCCCACCGCCTCGACTCCGCACTCTGGGCAATGGCACTCACTTCCCTCCATGCAGCTTCCCTACTCTCTCCCTTCCTCCCAAACGAAACCCAAAAAATCGCCGCACAACTCCAATCCCCTCTCCTTACCTACTCCAACCATTCCTCATCACAACAAGACTGCTTCCAATTCGCTGAACCACAACCAGTCTTCCCCCGCATCGAAACAAACACTACCTCCTAACCACACCCTGCTGCCAACACCATCCCATTCATCCTCAAAAACAACCGGCGGCAAATAAATGGATCAACAAGTAAAAATTAGCAATACAAAGCTCCCTCCTCCCTGGAAAACTTGGCGTTATCGGCTCGAATTTCTCGCACTCTCCGCCGCCGCAGCTCTCGTCCCAAAACTCCCATACACCTCTCTTGACCAACTCGCTTCCTGGCTTGGCAACCTCGTCTTCGCCCTCGATCTGCGCGGCCGCTCCATTGCCCTCGAAAACTTACGTTGTGCTTTTGCAAATTCCTTATCCCCAGAAAACCGCGAACTCATCGCCCGTCAAAGTTACCACACCTTCGCCAAAACCATGCTTTGCCTCTTTTGGTCTCCAAGCCTCAGCAAACACAACTATCATCAGTGGATCCGTGTCGAAGGTCTCGACTCAGACCCCGTTCACAAAAACCCCAACGCCCCTGGCATCTACTTCCTCGGTCACTTCTCCAACTTTGAATGGCTCTCCCTTTACACAGCTTACATCCTCCAACCAGGCATCCTCATCGCACAAAAATTCAAAAATTCGCTCCTCAACTCCATTTTTGATTCCCTCCGATCCTCAACCGGCCACGTCATGATCCCACGCGAGCGCGCAATCGTCCGTATGCTAAAAATCCTCAAAAATGGCGGAAAAGTCGGCGCCGCAGCTGACCTTAGTATTGACCCTCGTCTCGGCGCAATCCCAATCCGTTGCTTCGGCCTTTGGACAGCCGCAAGCCCCCTCGCCCCTACCCTTAACCTCAGAACAGGTGCACCCCTCTTCTTCGTTGATATGATACCCGACGACGACGGCGGTTACACCGTCCGCCTCCACCCACGACTCCAACTCCCCCACAATGCAGGCCCCAGAGAAATCGCTCAGATTTGTTGGGATATTTTAGAGTCCAGAATCAGAAAAAACCCAGAACTCTGGCTATGGAGTTATAAACAATGGCGATTCCGTCCCGCCTCTGCTCCAAAAAATTCCTACCCCTCTTACGCCAACACCGCTAACCGTTTCGATAAACTGCTTCGTGATTATGGATACTAATATATTTTTTTGACACCACTACCTAATTATTCTCAGCATTTTTGCCACCTAAAAAATGCCCTCCTTCCAAAGAATCCGAACCGAAGCACTCCGCCACGGTTGCCCCTCAGCTTCATGGGAAGAAGTCTTCCTTAACCAGCATAACGTCCAACCTCACTTCTCGACCCTCCTCCAAACTCTCGTCAGCCTAGGCAAACGTAGCCTTCACAAACTAGACGAAAGCATGCAAGCAATCATGCGCGAAATGGGAGTCAACTTCGCGCAGTGGCAAGAACAAACTTCAGGCCGCAAAACTTGGAATTGCGACATCCTTCCTCACATCTTCACCCCATCCGAATGGGAAACCCTCCGCTCAGGGATCATTCAACGCCTCCGAGCATTCGAACTTTTCCTACGCGACATCTATTCACAACGCCAAATCATCCGCGACCAAGTCCTCCCTGTCCAGGTAGTTATTAGCAGCCCTTACTTTCAACGCGTCGCTTCCAACCTCCCAAGAACCAACGACGCCTTCCTCCACCTCTCCGCACTCGCCATTACAAGAAATACCTCCGGCCAATACACTGTCGAACACCATTACTTCTCCAACCCCTCCGGCATCTCCTACATGATGCAAAACCGCCGCGCCCTCGCTCGCCTTATCCCTTCCCTCTTCGAAGGCTTTGCTATTCATTCCATCGCAAACACCCCCACCCGTATCGTAGAAACGCTCCGCAGCCTTTGCCAACAAAACGAACCTTCCATCGTCCTCCTCTCCCCAGGTGAACAAAGCCCAGCCTACTTCGAACACAACTTCCTCGCCCGCAGAATGGGCATCCCAGTCGTCCAAGGAAAAGATTTACTTGTCCATAATGATAGAGTTTACCTCCGCTCTATCAGCGGCCTGCAGGAAGTCCATGCTATTTACTCACGAGTCTCAGACGCTTGGCTCGACCCCCTCGTCTTCCAACAAGAATCACTCCTCGGCGTCCCAGGACTCGTCCATTGCATCCGCAACAGAACTGTCCTCCTCCTCAATTCCATCGGTTCTCAGCTCGCAGACGACCGCGCTTTGTTGCCTTTTGGCTCCAGAATTATCAAATACTATCTCGCCGAAAATCCAATTCTCCCTACCCTCGAAACTTACTGGCTCGGCGACCTCGACCAACGCGAATTCGTCTTCGACCAAATCGAAAATTTCTGCATCCGCCCTCTCTACGGAGAAAACATCCTCACACCTCCTCCAGATGCTCAATTCTCCGAAAAACGCGCCAACCGTATCAAAAAACTGGTCCTGCAAAACCCATCGAACTACGTCGCACAACCCAGGAATTACTGCGCACGCACCCTCTGCTTTGTCCGCGGAGTCCCTCAATTCCGCCTCCAGGACCACATACTCTTCGCCCTCCGAACTTCCAACAATGATTGGGAACTCTTCCCAGGCGCTCTTACTCGCATCAGCTCAGAAACTTCAGGCTTCACAGCTTCTCAATTAGGCGGCGCAAGCAAAGACACATGGGTCCTACTCGACAACAACGAATCACCTCAAAACCATCCTCACATCCACATCGAAACCCACACCCCCGCTCACCCCGTCACAAGCCGCGTCGCAGATAGCTTCTACTGGATAGGCCGTTACCTCGAACGAGCATTCACACTCGCCTACATGATCTTCACAATCGAATCGCTCGAACTCGAGGAACTTAACGAAATCGAAAGAAAAATCTACCTCCCTGTCTGGAATAAATTACTCCCCCCACTCGAAAACCGACAAGACCAATCCAGATCAAAACGCTCCATCGCTAATCCTCAGGGGAGAACCCTCCTCGCCCTCGACCTGCATGAGCCAAGCTCCATCGCAACTTCCATCCTCCGAGCCGCCGCCAACGCCGACTCAATCCAAGAATCTCTTAGCGTCGAAGCCCTCGCCGTCATCGAAGAACTTCGCCAGGAAGTCCAACGTAACCACCTTAAACCTACAACCCCTCAATCCCGAACTCTTCTAATCACTCGCAAATTTTGCGATCGCATCAAAGCTCTCGTCCCCCAATTCTTCGGCACAGCAGAAATCACCATGCCCTCAGATGGTGGCTGGCCTTTCTGTCAAATCGGCCAATCCCTCGAAAGAGCGATCCTTACAGCTAACGCCCTCCTACACCTCACAACCGACCTCGCCTCCGCTCCTCGCCAACTCCGCGCTGAGCATGCACTCGAAATCCGCCTCTCAGCTTTCCTACGTCTGCTCACTTGCCGCGACACCTACCGCAGGATCTACCAAATGCGCGTCGAACCTCACCTCGTCGCAGAAATGCTCTGGCAAATAAAAACCGTCCCACGCTCCGTCTCACGTTGTTTGCTCCAAATTAGGGACCACCTCCATCTCGCAACACCCTCTGCACTCAATTCATGTCATATTGTCCTAAATATTAATAATATCTTAAATGATATAAATAACACGAACTGGGAAAAACTCTATCTCGACCTCCTTTCAAACACTACCCAAGCAAATTCCCTCATCTTCTCGATCAATTCAACCCTTCTTGACCGCATCCTTAACATCCACGCACAGTTATCAGACACCTTCTTCAGCCATCAATACCAACTCGACGCCGAACCCGCTAACCCAGCGCATCCCACAACTTCGTGATCTTCCAAATCGAACACCTCACCCGTTACCGCTATTCACAACCAGCAACCGAAGCCTACCTCGAATTGAGGCTCACCCCTTCCCCCTCCCCAACCCTTTCTATCCTCAACCATAAAATCGTCGTCAATCCAACTTGCCCAACCTCCCCTTACACAGACTGTTTCGGCAACTACACTCACTTTTGCGCCATGGTCGCAAAACACCAACAAGTGGACATTATAAATAACCTCCTCGTCCAAACTTCACCACCAACTACCCCTCAAGACGCTCTCGACCTCACCATCGCCGAATCTCGACAGCTCTTTAACAGCCAACTCCACCAACTCTACGATTTCCTCCTTTCAACTCCTGTCGTCCCAGTCGGCGGAATCGCTAAACGTTGGGCCTCTCGCTTCTTTAAACCAAATCTAAAACTCGGCCATGCCCTCCTTAACCTCACTTCCGCTATCCACAAACACTTTCAATACCTGCCAGGCGCCACTAACGTCAAAACCCCTCTCCCAACCGTTTGGAAACAAAAAAAAGGCGTCTGTCAGGACTTCGCCCACATCATGCTCAGCATCCTGCGGACAGCAGGCATACCTTGCCGTTACGTCTGCGGTTACATCGAAAATGCCCTACCCCTCGATACCGAGAATAACAAAAAGCCCCTACTCGGCTCCTCAGCTACCCACGCCTGGGTAGAAGTCCTCTTACCGGGCGGCTATTGGCTCGGCCTCGACCCTACTAACAACTGCATCTCCTCCCAACAACACATCCCCGTATCCCGTGGACGCGACTTCCGCGAAGCAGCCCCAGTAATTGGAACCTTCAAAACTTCCGGCTCGCAAAACATGACCGTCAAAGTTACCGTAAAAAGAATCTCAACAACTCACACTCCCAGGTCCACCATTCTTTTCTGATTAAGCTTCCCTCATAATCTCACTCCGGCATGAAACTGCGCATCTCCTACCGCGCAAATTATTCCTACCAAAAACCCGTCTCCCTCTCCCTCCATACCCTCCGTATCTTCCCAAAAAAAGACATAATTAGCAATTATTCTTCCTTCCTCTTTTCCCCACCCAAAAACACCAATCCCCATTTCAGAAAAGACATTTTCGATAACGATATCGCCATTTTATTTTTTCCTGACCTTCTCACTGAAATGTGCATTCAGCTCGACGTCGTTTTCGAAACCCCGGAACGCAACCCCTTCCACTTTCTTCTCGACTCCCGCGCCCTCCACATACCCCCCGATTACACCCCATTTGAGCTCCAAATCCTTGCTCCTTATCTCCATACCAACTCAAGCCATCCGCTCCCTTACCCTCTCCTGACAGAAGAAAAACGCCCAACCGTAGAAGCCCTCGTCACCATAAATCGCTGGATGAACTCCGAAATCCATTACGAACCCCGCCAACACGGTTGGCCTCAAAATCCTCTCGAAACTTTAAAACTCAAAAAAGGTTCATGCCGCGACATCGCCTGCCTCATGGCGGATGTCCTCCGCAGAAACAAGATCGCCTCTCGGCTCGTCAGCGGCTACCTTTGGGAAGAGGACCGCCCCAATCACCAAAAAGTCGCTCAAGGCGCTCTCCACGCTTGGGTCGAAGCTTACCTCCCAGGCGCAGGTTGGATCGGGCTCGACCCAACCAACGGCGTCTTCTCTGACCATCACTGTATCCCCTGCGCAGTAGGCCTCCTCCCAGAAGATGTCTCGCCTGTCTCTGGAAATTACTACTCCCCAGAACCAGTTCATAGCCAGATGAATCTCTCTATCCAAGTCCAAAAACTTCAGGACTAAACCCATCCTCTATTCCATAACCCCTCTAACAAAATTTCCTTTCCCGTGATCACCGCTTTCATCCTTACAGTATTTCTCACTCTCAGTATTTCAGCACTCTGTTCAGTCCTCGAGGCAATGCTCCTCAGCACTCGTTCCATCGAAATCGAACGCCTCAAATCCCTCAACCCCACCGCAGGTCGTCTCCTCGAGCAACTTCGCTCTGACCTAGAAGGCTCTATCGCCAGCATCCTCACTGTCAACACCGTAGCAAACACTCTCGGCTCCGTCCTCGTTGGCGCGCTCGGAACACAAATATTTGGCAACCTCTGGCTCGGTCTAATCTCCGCTACTATGACCCTCAGTATCCTCTTCTTCTCTGAAATCCTTCCAAAAAACATCGGTGTCCTCTACCGGCCAGCTCTTCAACCCATCCTCGTCTATCCCCTCTTCTGGATCACTCGCCTCGCCGGTCCCGTCACAAACTTCTCCTCTTGGATCATCCGCAAAATTCTCAAAAGCAGACCTCCCACAACTTCAGAAGGCGAAATCGAATTGCTCGCTGAACGCGAAGCAAGAGCAGGTAAAATAACAGACCTACAACTCCGTTTAATTTTAACCGCTACCAAGTTACAACAGTTTACTGTCGAGGATATCATGACCCCACGCAGCGTCGTTGTCACTTGTGACGTAGAGGACAACCCAGCAGACCTCCTCAACCGCCTCGGGAAATTCCGCTTCGCAAGAATGCCCGTCACAGGCCAAAACCCAGACGATATTGTTGGCATGATCCGCCGCAAAGATATTCTCCATGCGCTCGCTACTGGCCAAATAAACAAAAAAGTCCGCGACCTCATGAACCCTCCCGTCTTCGTCCCCGAAATCGGAAAACTCTCCAGTGCGCTCGAACTCATGATTGCAAAACACCAACAACTCGCCGTTGTAGTTGACGAATTCGGCGGCTTTGCAGGCGTCCTTGCTCTCGAAGACATCTTCGAGTGCCTCATCGGTAGAGAATTCTACGAATCCGATGACGTCGCCGTTGATATGCAGGAATTCGCTCGCAAACGTTCTCGTATGCCCAAGAATCGCACGCAAAAGTCTCTTTAACTAGTCTTCCTTACAGCAATCCAAAAAACACTTTGTCACCCTCTCCCTCCAATTCCACCACAGGCTTTTCTCATTGCTATCCCTTCGTTAAATTTCAAAAATCATACTCCTAACAAAAAACAAAAATGGAAAATCCAAATATGAATCCCGAAACGCTGCAAAAACTGGAAAGCACCTCCGTCCACGCCAAAGCAGCACTCGACGCTACAGCAGAAGCCGCAAAACAGGTCAGCGAAGCAGTCCGCCAACATGCCAAAACCGCCTACGAAGTCAGTAAAGAACATCTCACAGCAGCAGCCAAAGACCTCTCCGACGCCGCCAATTTTGCTGTCAAAGACCTCCGTGGCCAGGCTCTCGAAGCTTGGACAGCCGCAGCTGACCAAGCCAAAAACTTCCAAACCCGCACTGAAGAATACATCCGCACCAAACCACTCCAAGCTGTAGCAGTCGCTTTCGCGTTCGGAGTCATCCTCGGATTCCTCGCCAGACGCTAGCACTGCTCATCCCATTATGCCGTCCCAACAATCGCCCCAAAAGGGCGAGCCGCGCCATAAAGCTGGATTCTTGACATCTTTGTCATGTTTCATAGGATCCGCAGGCCTTCACTCTGTTGCACTTCTCAAACTCCTCAAATTCGAGCTTGCACAATTTTTTTCCATCTACACAAAAATCCTGCTCCTCGCACTCATTGCCATTATTGCTGCACTGCTCGCTTACCTATTCCTCCTCTTCTCTTTGGCTTTCGCTCTCGATTCCATCCTCGGCTTCCCTTGGTTCGTAATCGCCTTACTCTTTTCTCTTGTCCACCTTCTCCTCCTCTTCCTCGCTTACGGAAAAATTCGCTCCCTGCTTAAAACCCCAACCTTCCAGCTATCCTCCCACGAATTCCAAAAAACTTTCCAAACCCTCTCTGCCCAATCATCGAATCAGCCTCCGCCCACTACCCTCTAACCCCATCAACCCACAACCAACTTCTAATGGAAAATCTCAATTCCATCCTTCAACAAATCCAAAACACAAGAACAAAAGCTCTGTCAGACCTTCAGCTCCTCATCGAAGAAGCCAATTTCAAAAAAAAGCTCCAACAGAACATCCAATCTCACCCCTCAGCATGGGCATTAGCCTCCGCAGCCGCAGGATTCTTCCTCTCTAAGCTCCTCTTTAGAAAAAAGAAAAAAACAAAAAACTTCAACTACCAACCCAACTTCAAAACACCATCCAACTTCTCTTTCCTCTCAACCACAATAAGTTTCCTACTCGTCGAACTGTTTAAGTTCCTGTCTCCTCTAACAAAAGACTTATTAGTCGGATTTTTACAAAAAAAGCTCGCCACTATCACTAAGGAAAAATCAACAACAAAACTCTAAATTCCGCTTCGGACTAATCCAAAAAAAACCGGCACGGGCCGAACAACCCGTGCCGGAACCCCCAAATTCGATATTTATATTTTTTTATTCTACCAGTCCCACAAAGTCAACAACTTTTTTACCCAAAATTTCACCCCTCCAAAAAACTTAAATCCAACCTAAACTCTACTAATAAAAAAACTCGACGCGGTTTTCATTCCCCTCAGTCATAATCCTCCAAAAAATAAATCAACCTGTAGCAAAATTTTTCGTGTTGAGACAAAAATTGCTATTTGTCTCAGCTTACCTGATTTGAGTTTAAAGATATTTTTATCGTTTTTTATTTTTTTACTTTAAAAATTTTTCTCCCACACTTGACATTTTTTGCACTTTTCGCTTTTATATTCCACCTCGCTTCTAAGGGCTGCCGCAGATTACAAACAGCTCGGGCCGTCCTATTCTATCTCGAGCATGCCCAGCCCAGAACGTTCAGCCTAGACAACGCAAACCATGGCCAAAGAAATCGTAGCCCAAATAAAATTACAGATACCCGCCGGCCAAGCCAACCCTGCACCGCCTATCGGCCCAGCACTCGGCCAAAACGGGGTCAACATCATGGCATTCTGCAAAGAATTCAACGCCGCCACCCAAAAACAAGCCGGAGAAATTTTGCCTGTTATTATTACTGTCTATAAAGACAAAAGCTTCAGCTTCATCACAAAAAAACCCCCCGCAGCAATCCTCCTCAAAAAAGCTGCTGGTATCACCGCTGGCTCTAAAGAACCAAACAAAACAAAAGTCGCAAAACTCACTAAAAAGCAGGTCATGGATATTGTAAAAATCAAAATGCCTGACCTCGGCGCAAAAACCGAAGAAGCAGCTTACCGCACCATCTGCGGAACTGCCCGCCAGATGGGAATCGAAATCGTTGATTCCTAAACCACAACTTTTAACCCCTCTAAATTCCCTCGCTTCCAATAAAAACGTAATAAACTAAACAATTAAACAGGAGACCCTTAGCTGGTCGTTAGCACTGTCCAAAACTATGCCCAAAGTCCGAAGCAAACGCTACCGCTCCGCTCTCGCTCTTTACGAGCCAAACAAAAAATACCCCTTGTCCGAGGCTGTCAGTATCCTCAAGAAATTTCCCCCCACAAAATTCGACCAAACTGTCACCTTATCTTTCAAACTCGGTGTTGATCCACGCCAAAGCGACCAAATGGTTCGTGGCACCTGCCCTCTCCCCCACGGCTCCGGGAAATCTGTCCGCGTCCTCGTATTCGCTACTGGCACAGCAGCAGAAGCCGCCAAAGAAGCAGGCGCAGAACTGGTCGGCTTCGAAGAACTCATCAAAAAAGTCCAGGCCGGGTTCTCCGACTTCGACGTCGCAATCGCCACTCCATCCGCTATGGCCGAAGTTCGCAAACTCGGCAAAATCCTCGGCCCACGCGGCCTCATGCCCAATCCAAAAACAGGCACCGTCACCGAAGACACCGCAAAAGCCGTTCGCGAAGTCAAAGCCGGTCGCGTCGAATTCAAACTCGACAAAAATGCAAACGTCGCAGTTCCCATCGGAAAATTCTCCTTCGGCGAACATGCCCTCCTCGAAAACGCCCAAGCAGTCGTAGATTCAGTCCTCCGTGCACGCCCGGCAACTGCTAAAGGTGCTTACTTGCTCTCCCTAACCATGTCTGCCTCCATGTCACCAGGCATCCGAATAGACCACCTCCAACTCCTAAAACATTAAACCAAAACGCCTCACTCTCCTATATCAACCTAATCCTTCCTTCCCCAAATGAGACCAGAGAAACTCACAATCGTCCAAGACCTCGCCTCCTCGGTCAAATCCTCCCCTTTCGTTATTCTTATTGACTACACAGGCATGACTGTCCCCCATTTTATAGAACTCAGAGCCCGCCTCCGCCCCACAGGTGCAGAATGCCATGTTGTTAAAAATTCCCTCCTCCGTAAAGCCCTTGCAAGCATAAACTTGCCTACAGCCGATGATTTCCTCCGCGGACAAACCGCAATGATCACCGGAAATTCTGATGTCTGCACCGTTGCAAAAATTATTAAGACTTTTAAGTCCGAATTTACGAAGCCGGACTTCCGTTGTGCTCTTTTAGACAATTCCCTCCTTTCTCCCCAACAAGTCCTCGCTCTCGCTGATCTTCCATCGAAAGATGTCCTTCGCGCCCAACTCCTCGGCGCCCTCCTTGCACCAGCCACCAAGCTCGTTCGCACACTCACCGAACCGGCATCCAGCCTCGCCCGTATCCTTAAGGCAAAACTCGACCAATCTTCACCTCCTAACCCATAACCCCATCCCCTTTCCGCATGTGCAGAAGCCACACATGCGTCTCCTAACATTAATTGGTTCCTCGTCGGGTCGGGCGGCCGCCCGAACGGAAATGCCCTGAGGCTTCGGGGCGCGACGATACCACAACCCAAACTACAAACATGGCAGATATAACAAAACTCGTAGATGAACTAAGTAACCTAACTGTTCTTGAAATCGCTGACCTCGTCAAAAAACTAGAAGAAAAATGGGGTGTAAGTGCTGCAGCCCCGGTTGCTTTAGCCGCAGCTCCAGCAGCAGGCGCAGCAGCAGCCCCACCACCAGCAGAAGAAAAAACTTCCTTCGACGTCATCCTCAAGGAAGTCGGCGCAAATAAAATCGCCGTCATCAAAGAGGTTCGTGCAGCTATTCAAGGCTTAGGGCTCGCAGAAGCAAAAGCCCTCGTCGAAGGTGCCCCCAAACCTCTCAAAGAAGGCGTCTCCAAGGAAGAAGCAGAGGAAATCAAGAAAAAAATCGAAGCCGCAGGTGCAAAGGTCGAAATCAAGTAATTTTACCTTCCTCTACAATTACTCTTTTTCGACCAATTTGGCTTTTTTCAAAGAAAAATTGCCAAGCATTTTCGTTTTTTCCTTCACTGCATTTCCAACTTGCATTAAGGAAAATTTAAGCTACAGTCCTCAACCCTAAAACCTGCTCCTCTTTCAGTAACTCAAAATCCATCCATTTCAACCCTACTCTTAACCTGTTCGCGCACGGCAAAAAATTTAATGCCCGTGCGCGGCAGGCTTTTTTCTTCCTCATAAATCCTACCAAAATTTCCCTCTCACACATCTACATCTAATTCCCAGCAACCAACAGCACAAAACATACCATGTCAAAACGTATCCACTTCGGTCAAACTAAAGAGGTTCTCTCCCCTCCGAACTTTATTGAGCACCAAATCAATTCCTATCGCGACTTTCTCCAACTCGATACCCCCCCCCACGAACGCAAAAACATTGGCCTCCAAGGCGTCTTCCGTGAATTCTTCCCCATTGAAAGTTTCGATCAAAAAGCTTCCCTCGATTTTATCTCCTACGAACTCGGCAAGCCCAAGCTCGATCCCCAGGAAGCACTTCGCGAAGGTGAAACTTACAGCTCCCCCCTCTACGTCGAGTTTCTCTATAAAGACGAAAAAAGTTCCAAGAAAGAAAAAGTTTACATGGGTGAATTCCCTCTCATGACAGAGCGGGCCACCTTCATCATCAATGGTGCAGAGCGTGTCGTCGTCAGCCAAATCCACCGCTCACCAGGCATCTGCTTCGATTTCTACCAGGAATACATCGGTAAGAAAAAACTTAAAGACACACACCTCAAAGACGTCAGCCGCGAAGAACTTAAAGATACTCACCTCGAAGATTACAAACAGCTCTACCGCTTCCGTATCATCCCCGATCGAGGCTCTTGGCTCGAAGTCAACTTCACTATCGGAGGCCTCCTCCTCGTTTCCTTCGACCGCTCCAAGTCAAACCGCCAAATCCTTGTCACAACCTTCCTCCGAGCCATCGGTTTCCAAACCGATCGCGAGATCCTCTCCCTCTTCTACGAAATCGAAAACCTCAAACTCACCAACAAAATCAAAGAGGAAGAGATCTGCACGAAAGTCCTCATCTCAGACATCGTCCACGAAAATCAAACCATCATCAAAGCCTTCGAACCCCTCTCACTCGCTGATATCCGCAAAATCCGCGAACTCAAAATTGACCAAATCGAAGTCGTCGACATCCAATACGACGACACCATCGTCAAATGCCTCAGAATTGATACGAACAAAACCGAAGATGACGCCCTCAAACACATCTACAAAAAACTTCGCCCAAGTGATCCTTACAACCAAACCAACGCCAAAAACCTCTTTTGCCGCCTCTTCTTCGACCCCAAACGTTTCGACCTCGGTCGCGTCGGTCGCTACAAAATCAACAAAAAACTCGGCATCGAAGTCCCCCTCGACGTCCGAATCCTCACTCCTGCAGATATCGTCGCCGCAATCCGTTACCTCATCAACCTCCACCACGGTGAAGGTTCCACAGACGATATTGATCACCTCGGCTCACGTCGCGTCAGAACTGTCGGCGAACTCCTCGTTAACCAATGCCGCATCGGTTTGGCACGAACCGAACGACTCGTCCGCGAAAGGCTCTCCCTCTATGACTCCTCTCTCGAACTCATCACCCCCTCCAAACTCATCAACCCTAAATCCCTCAGCGCTGTCGTCCGCGACTTTTTCTGCCGCTCCCAGCTCAGCCAACTCATGGACCAAACTAACCCCCTCTCTGAAATCACCCACAAACGGCGCCTCTCCGCTCTCGGTCCAGGTGGCTTGAGTCGCGACACCACCAAAAAAGAAGTCCGCGACGTCCAACCCTCCCACTACGGGCGCATCTGCCCCATCGAAACTCCAGAAGGCCCCAACATCGGAATTATCAACTCACTCGCCACCTACGCCCGTGTCAACGAATTCGGTTTCCTCGAAACCCCTTACCGAAAGGTCGAAAAATGCCGAGTAACCAACAAAATTGAATACCTCACCGCCGACGTCGAGGAAAACTTCTATATTGCTCAAGCCAGCACCCCTCTCGATTCCAAAGGCAATATCCTCTCCGACCGCGTCCAATGCCGCTATGGTGGCGAGTTCATCGAAGTAGATAAAAACCTCGTCCAATACATGGACGTCTCTACCAGACAATTCGTCTCCGTCGCCGCTAGCCTCATCCCCTTCCTCGAACACGACGACGCGAACCGCGCTCTCATGGGTTCTAACATGCAGCGCCAAGCCGTCCCTCTCATAACCTCCGAAGCACCCCTCGTCGGCACAGGTGTCGAAGAGCGCGTCGCCCGCGACTCCAAAGCCGTCGTCGTAGCTCAAGCTCCAGGCATTGTCGCTTCGGTCACCGCTGACCAAATTGTCGTCACCCAAGATGGATCCCTCCCATCTACCACCAAAAAACTCAAAACAGACCCAGAAAACGGTATCTACGTCTACAAACTCCGCAAATTCCTCCGCTCAAACGCCTCCACCTGCATCAACCAACGCCCCATCGTTCGCAAAGGCGACAAAATCCACGAAGGCCAAATCCTTGCCGACGGCCCTAACACTGACCAAGGCGAATTAGCGCTCGGCAGAAACGTCCTCGTCGCCTTTATGCCGTGGAACGGTTACAACTTCGAAGACGCCATCCTTATCTCCCAACGCGTCGTCAAAGAAGACATTTACACCTCCATCCACATCGAAGAATTCGAAGTCGGCGCTCGCGACACCAAACTCGGCCCAGAAGAGATCACCCGTGACATCCCCAACGTCAGCGAAGAAGCCCTCGCAAACCTCGGTATGGACGGCGTCATCCGCATCGGCGCCGAAGTAAAACCGGGCGACATCCTCGTCGGAAAAATCACCCCAAAAAGTGAAACAGAACTCGCTCCCGAGGAACGCCTCCTCCGTGCCATCTTCGGCGAAAAAGCTGCAGACGTTAAAGATACCTCCCTCACCGTCCCCTCCGGTGTCTATGGCATCGTCATGGACGTCAAAGTCTCCTCCAAAAAAGAAATCCAACAACAAAAACTCACCCCAGCAGAATCTAAGCGGCAAATGAAAGTCATCGAAAGCGACTTCCAACGCCGCAAAGAAGAGCTCCACAACCAGCTCACCGAGGCTCTCTCCAACGTCCTCCTCGGCGAAAAAATCCCACTTGACGTCGTCAACGCAGAATCCGGCGAAATCATTATCCCAGCAAACCGCAAAATCACCAAACAACTCCTCCGCAAACTCTCCGCTGTCTATAACCACATTGAAATTGATCCCAGCCCTATTCGCAACAAAATCCGCGAAATCATCGGCCAGTTCGAACACCGCTTCGAAGACCTCGAACGCGAAAAAGAAATCAGCCTCGGCCGAATCGAAAGCGGCGATGACATTGACCCTGGCATCATCAAACAAGTCAAAGTTTATATCGCCAGCAAACGCAAACTCTCCGTTGGCGACAAAATGGCTGGCCGCCATGGGAACAAAGGCGTTGTCGCAAAAATCGTCCCAGAAGAGGACATGCCCTTCCTCGCTGACGGGACCCCAGTGGACATCGTCCTCAACCCACTCGGTGTCCCAAGCCGCATGAACGTCGGACAAATCCTCGAAACTCACCTCGGCGTTGCAGCGAAAGCCCTTGGTTTCAAAGTCGCCACACCCGTCTTCGACGGGATCCCAGAATCCAAAATCCGCGAATTCCTCAACCAAGCCAAAACCAAACCCGGCTTCTCTTGGATCAACGAAAACGGAAAAACTACCCTCTACGATGGCAGAACCGGTGAGCCCTTCGATCAACAAGTCGTCGTCGGTTACATCTACATGATGAAACTCGGCCACCTCGTCGCCGACAAAATCCACGCCCGCGCCGTTGGGCCTTACAGCTTGGTCACCCAACAGCCTCTCGGAGGCAAAGCCCAATACGGCGGCCAGCGCTTTGGCGAAATGGAAGTTTGGGCTCTCGAAGCCTACGGCGCCGCCTACACTCTCCAAGAAATCCTCACCGTCAAATCTGACGACGTCCAAGGCCGCACTCGTATCTACGAGTCCATTGTCAAAGGTGACAACTACCTCCAAGCTGGAACCCCAGAATCCTTCAATGTCCTTATCAAAGAACTCCAGGGCCTCGCTCTCAACGTCAAAGTTGGAGATTTCTCCCGCCGTCAAATTGCTGCCCATTCCACAACCTCCACTCAAACCACAAAAGCGGAAGCCGTCGCTTAACCCCACATAAACCAACCAAAACTCATTTCTCTTCCCCATGATCGCAGAAATTGATTCTTCTCCTTCCTCTACTCCCTATGCTGGACCCTTCGTCGGCTTCGACGAAGTTGCCATCTCCGTCGCTTCCCCAGAACAAATCCGCAAATATTGGTCAAAAGGGGAAGTCAAAAACCCTGAAACAATTAACTACCGAACCTTCAAACCAGAAAAAGGTGGACTCTTCTGCGAACGTATCTTCGGCCCCACAAAAGACTGGGAGTGCTCCTGCGGAAAATTCAAACGCATAAAACACAAAGGCGTTATCTGCGATCGTTGTGGTGTCGAGGTTACACTCGCTCGCGTCCGCCGGGAGCGCATGGGCCACATCGAACTCGCTGTCCCCGTGACCCATATCTGGTTCTATAAATACATGCCCTCCCGCATCGGTCTGCTTCTCGAAAAAACCTCACGCGAGCTCGAACGTGTCATCTACTATGAAGACTACATAGTCATTGACCCAGGACCATCCCACCTCCAAGCCGGGCAGCTCCTAACAGAAGCCGAATACCGCCTTATTGCAGAAGAATACGGAGACAAAGTCCAAGTCGGCATGGGGGGCGAGGCCATCATGAAACTCCTCGAACGAATTGACCTCCACAAAACCGCTGAAAAACTCGAAGAACAACTCAACGCTACCAAAAGCAAGCAAATCCGCAAAAAACTCGCTACTCGCCTTAAACTCGTCCGCGGTTTCATTAACTCCAACTCCCGCCCCGAGTGGATGGTCCTCACTGTCCTCCCCGTCATACCCCCCGACCTCCGTCCACTCGTCCCACTCGAAGGCGGCCGCTTCGCAACCTCCGACCTCAACGACCTCTACCGCCGAGTCATCAACCGCAATAACCGTCTCAAAACACTCCTCCAACTCAAAACTCCCGACGTCATCATCCGCAACGAAAAACGGATGCTCCAGGAAGCCGTAGATGCTCTTTTCGATAATGGCCGCCACGGTCGCCCAGTCACTGGCACGGGCAACCGCCCTCTTAAGTCCCTCTCCGATATGCTCAAAGGCAAAACAGGCCGCTTCCGCCAAAACCTCCTTGGCAAACGCGTGGACTACTCCGGCCGCTCCGTTATTGTCATTGGTCCAGAACTCAAACTCCACCAATGCGGTCTCCCCAAAAAAATGGCACTCGTCCTCTTCGAGCCCTTCATCATCCGTCGCCTTAAAGAACTCGGTTACGTTCATACTGTCCGCAGTGCCAAAAAAATGATCGAACGCCAAACCCCAGAAGTTTGGAATATCCTCGAAGAAGTCACCAAAAACCACACCGTCCTCCTCAACCGCGCACCAACCCTCCACCGCCTCTCCATTCAAGCCTTTGAACCCATCCTCATCGAGGGCGAAGCCATCCGCATCCACCCACTCGTCTGCACCGCTTACAACGCCGACTTCGACGGCGACCAAATGGCGGTCCATGTCCCCCTCTCCGTCGAAGCTCAGCTTGAAGCGCGCACTATCATGCTCGCCCCCAACAACATCCTTGGCCCCTCCAACGGCCGCCCCATTACTACCCCTTCCCAGGACATCCCACTCGGCTGCTATTACCTCACCGCCAATCCCCGTGGCGAAGAAGCAAAAAAACAGCCACCCTACCCTCTCTTCGCCAACGTCAGCGAAGTCGAACTCGCTCTCTCAGAAGGCGTCATCACAAAACACTCCCGTATCCGTTTCCTCAACCCCGATTATGGGCGCAAAACCATCTTCGGTGACCCCAACTCTAAAATTATTGAAACAACCGCAGGCCGAGTCATCTTCAACGAAATCTGGCCACCCGAGCTCGGTTTCTTCAACAAAACTGCCGGAAAAAAACAACTCAGCGAAATCATTTGGCAGTGTTTCAAAAATTGCGGCCAAGAAGCCACTGTCAAAGCTCTCGACCGCCTCAAAGAACTTGGCTTCCGTGAAGCAACCCGCGCCGGTATCTCAATCGGTGTTACCGACATGATTATCCCCAGCGAAAAATACGAAAAAATCCAGGAAGCCTACGCCAAACTAAAACCCTACGAAGAACACCTCGCTCGCGGCATCATCACCAAATCCGAACGTAACAACAAATTCCAAGAAATTTGGACCCATACGGTCGAAGAAGTCGTCAATTACGTCTTCCGCGCCATCGAACATAACGATCGAAAAGAAGAACACAATCCCATTTTCGTTATGGTTGACTCCGGCGCTCGCGGCAACCGCACCCAGGTTAAACAGCTCGCTGGCCTCCGCGGTCTCATGGCCAATCACAAAAACGAAATCATCCAACACCCCATCCTCTCCAATTTCCGCGAGGGTCTCTCCGTCCTCGAATACTACATCTCCACCCACGGCGCCCGAAAGGGTCTCGTAGATACCGCGCTCAAAACCGCAGACGCAGGTTACCTCACCCGCAAACTCGTAGATGCTTGCCAAGACGCTATCATCACCGAGGAAGATTGCAAAACCGCCAACGGAATTGTCGTCCGCCCCATCTATCAAGCCGATGAAGAAGTCGTCAGCCTTTCCGCTCGCATTATCGGCCGCACCTACTCAGGCGACAAACCCATCAAAGACCCAGACACCGGCCAAATCATCCTCGAGCCTAACCAACTCATAGACGAAGACATCGCCGCCAAAATCCAACAGCTCGGTTTTGAAGAACTCAAAATCCGCTCCCCCCTCACTTGCGAAACCCATCGCGGCGTCTGCGCCAAATGCTACGGTCTGAATCTCGCCACTGGCCAGCCAGCGAAACTCGGCGACGCCGTCGGTATTATCGCTGCTCAATCTGTTGGTGAGCCAGGCACCCAGCTCACCCTTCGAACCTTCCACGTCGGTGGCACCGCAAGCCAAACCTTCAAAAAACCCGTCATCACCGCGGAACACGACGGCACCGTCGTTTACAAAAACCTTATCACCGTCCAAACACGCGATGGGAACTATGTCGTCCTACGCAAATCCGACGACGGAAAAATCTCCATCCTCAACAAATCAGGACTCGAGGTTGAAAGTCACTCAGTCCCTCGCGGCGCCACTATCTACGTAAAAGACGGTTCACACATCCGCAAAGGCACCACACTCGTCCGCTGGAACCCTCACACCATCCCCATCGTCGCCGATAAAGCCGGCAAAGTCGAATTCCGCGACATGGCAAGCAATATCACATTCCAACGAAACTCCGAAGGCAAAATTGTCATCTGCCAACATTCCCCAGAATACTTGCCACAAATCGTCATTATCCCCTCAAACGGAGAGGCCCCTTCTCATTTCCCTCTCCCCGTCAGCTCTCAAGTCCTCGTCGTTGATGGTCAAAAAGTCACTGCCGGCGATTACATCGCAACTGTCCCTCGCTATAGCGGCAAAAACAAAGACATCATTGGCGGCCTCGCCCGCTTAATCGAAATTCTCGAAGCTCGTCATCCGGTTGAGTCCGCCACAGCCATCATCTCCCGAATTGACGGTTACGTGGACATCAGCTCCCGTGAGCGAAAACGCGAAATCATCGTCCGCGACCCAAACAACAATCTCGAAGAAGTTTACCCAGTCCCACTCGAAAAACATATCATCGTCAACAAAGACGATTTCGTCAAGAAAGGCCAACCTCTCACCGCTGGTGCTATTGACCCACACGAACTCCTTGAAATCCGCGGCCCCTACGAACTCCAACAACACCTCCTTAACGAAATCCAAGAAGTCTATCGCCTCCAAGGTATCGAAATCAACGATAAACATATTGAAATTATTACCCGCCAAATGCTTCGTAAAGTCAAAGTCCTCGATCCGGGCGATACCAACCTCCTCATGAACGACCAAGTCGAACGTTCCGTCTTCGAAGAAGAAAATCGCATCATCACGGAAAAAGGCGGTAAACCAGCTGTCGGTATCCCCATCCTCCTCGGCATCACAAAAGCCTCCTTCGAAACCGATAGCTTCATCTCCGCGGCTTCCTTCCAGGATACAGGACGCGTCCTCACAGACGCTGCAACACTCGGGAAAATTGATTACCTCCGCGGTTTCAAGGAAAATGTCATCATGGGCCACCTCATTCCAGCTGGCACAGGGTTCCGCGGAAACCGAGAAATCGAACTCATTAAACTTGACAACAATCCACACCAAACTAATCACAATTAACTCCCATCCGAATCATAAATTCATCCAGCACAACCATGACTCATTCTCCATCACAACAAAACTCCGAAATCTCTCCCTCCGAAACCGAACGCCTTACCTATCTCCTCGAAGCTGGCGTCCACTACGGCCACCAAACAAGGCGTTGGAACCCCAAAATGCGTCAATACATCCTCGAAGAACGCAATTCCATCTATATCATTAATGTCGAACATACCCTTCGCCAACTCGACGAAGCCTGCTCCTTCCTCTCAAATCTCATCAAAAACGGAGGCCAAATCCTTTTTGTTGGAACCAAAAAACAAGCCCAAGATGCAGTCCGCCAAGCAGCCGAAATAACCGGCCAGTTCTACGTCAACGAACGCTGGCTCGGTGGCACTCTTACCAACCTCCAAACAATCCGTCGCAGCGTCTCCCGCCTCGAACATCTCGAATCTATTGAAAATTCCTCAGAACGCCTCAAAACAATGACAAAACAAGAAGCCGCTGCCCTGCGCCGCGAAGCGAATCGCCTGCGCTCCAACCTCGCTGGTATCCGTAACATGCAACGCCTCCCTGACGCGCTTATTGTGATTGATACCGCCCATGAGCAAATTGCCATCCACGAAGCTAACCGCCTCGGCATCCCTGTCATCGGAGTCGTTGATACAAACGCCGATCCAGACCTCGTCTCTTACCCCATTGCCGCCAACGACGACGCCATCCGCTCCATCCGCGTCATCCTTCAACACCTCGTTGATGCAATCGTCTCCGCTCAAAACTCCCTCAAATCCCAGAAGCAAGCTTCCTCAAATTCAGCTCAAACACTAACTGCAGTTGCAGAATAATCATCCTTCCAACATTAAACAATCCCTAACCCCGTCCATCTCTATGCCGGAAATCTCAACCGCTCTCGTTAAAGAACTTCGTGAAAAAACCAACGCCGGTATGCTCGATTGCAAAAAAGCACTCGAAGAAGCGAACGGCGACCTCCAAAAAGCAGAAACCATTCTCCGCCAAAAAGGCATCGCAGGCGCTTCCAAAAAATCCACGCGCACAGCAAAAGAGGGCATCATCGCTTCCTACATCCACCTCCAAGGCAAAGTCGGTGTCCTCATCGAAGTTAACTGCGAAACCGATTTTGTCGCAAAAACAGAGGTCTTTCGTGATTTCGTCAAAGACCTCACTCTCCACATTGCCGCCGCTCACCCCCTCTATATTCGCAGAGAAGAAGTCCCTCAATCCCTCATCGAACGCGAGCGAGAAGTCTATTCCGCTCAAGTCACTGGGAAACCCCCGCAAATCGTCGAAAAAATTGTTTCTGGAAAACTCGATAAATTCTTTAGCACCATCTGCTTACTCGAGCAACCCTTCATCAAAGACAACAACATCACTATCCAGGACTTGCTCAAATCCAAAATCGCCGAGCTCGGTGAAAACATCGTCATCCGCCGTTTCGCCCGCTACAGCGTTGGGGAGGAGCTTCCTACCGATAACCCAACCAACTAGGAACTATTCACGGGAAATCCCAATCTCCCCTCTTTTCTTCATTTCAAAAACCTCCTTTGAAATATCCTCGAATCTTCCATCATGCGAATACCTCGTTCTGTTATCGAACAACGTCGTCGTGACCTCGCCAATCTCCTTACCGAATACCGTTACCTCCCACTCTCTGAAATTTGTTCCCGTCTCGGTATCTCCGAAGCAACTGCTCGCCGCGACCTCAATTACCTCAGCACTACAAGCTCCATTCGTAGAACCCACGGCGGCGCCTTCGCCTACTTCCCCGAACGCTTCCCAACCTTCCACCAACGCCTCCAAATTAACCAAAATCAAAAACGCGCGCTCGCAAAAAATGCCCTCTCTTACATTAAACCAAACTCCACCATCTACCTCGACGGCGGAACCACCGTTTACCTACTCGCCGAAGAGCTAAAAGCAAATCCTGTCCATCCCCTCACCATCATCACCCCAAACCTTCCAGCCATAGACCTCCTTCTCCATATCCCAAACATCGAAATCCACCTCACTGGCGGCCACCTCGTTCCAGAGCAATCCATCCTCCTCGGAAAAGCTGCCATCGCCTCCGTAAAAATTTGGAAATTCGACCTTGCTATCCTCTCCGGACGCGCCTTTAATTCCCAAGGCATCTGGAACGAACCTTTTGCTCAAGTCGAGCTTCAACAAACCGCTATCCGGAACTCCAAAAAAATCCTTGCCCTCCTCGATTCTTCCAAGCTCGGCTCTAAAGCCGAAGAACTCCTCATATCGTGGGACCACAAAATAACTCTCCTCACTGACACTGACCCAGCCACATTGGCAGCTATTCCAATACCTCAAACCTGCTTGCCGTAAGAGCCATCCTCCTCGACGGTCTTTGGGGAGCCCCTTGGCGGCTCTACCCTCTCCGCCGTTCCTTCCACAAAGGTGGCTGGTTCAACGTCCATTGCTTCTCCTATGATTCCTCCGGATTAACTCCCATCGAAAATCTAGCGCATCAATTTGCTCATTTCGTAGGAGAAACCCCAGCCGTAGTAGCAGCACACAGCATGGGGGGACTCATCGTCCGCCTCGCAAAACTCCTCTACCCCTCCCTCCCTCTCCTTGCTTGTGCCTTCCTTTGTGTCCCCCACCATGGCTCCCTCTTGGCGCATCTCCTCCCCCTCCCTGCCGTCCGCCAAATGCGTCCAAACTCTCCTTTGCTCCAAAAATTAAAAAACCAACCTTGGAATCTCCCCTCTCTCGTCATTTGGTGCCCCGGCGACCTCCTTGTCTTTCCTGGTTCAAATGCCCTTTGGCACTTCGCCACAGAAACTATACCTTGCCATGTCCCCATCCACAATTGGCCTATCCTCTCGCCAACCCTCCGAACAAAAATTGTTCACTTCCTAACTCTTTATTCTAAAAATCCCCCTCCTTAAAAATAGCTTGTTTACAAATTAATCAAAAAAATTTTCTTAAATTCTCAGAATTTAAAACAAATTTTATCTTTAATGCAACAAACAATTACCACAAAAAATTCCGATTTAAAAAAATTAGTAAATGATTTCTTTTGCAAAAACGGCATCCTTTCGAGGGACTATGGCTTCGATTTCCGACCACAGCAACTAGAGCTCGCTTCAATGGTAGCAGAAGCTATCGAAAATTACCGTATTTTTGCAGGGGAAGCAGGAACTGGCACCGGAAAAACTCTCGCTTACTTATTCCCATCTATTGTTTCCTCCAATCTTTTTGGACGCAAAGCAATCATCTCCACTCACACAATTAATTTACAAAAACAAATCATAGATAAAGAAATCCCCATTTTGAAAAATCACTTCGGTTTTAATTTTGAAGCTACAGTCTTACAAGGACAAAATAATTACTTATGTTTCAGCCGTCTAAAAAATGCACTCAATCAGCAAACCAATCTCTTTAATTCTAACGAACTGTATGAATTAAAGCAAATCGAAACTTGGGCACAAAAACAACTCGCTTCTGCAGGATACGGAACAAAAAGCGAAATCGATTTTCAAATAAATACTGATTTATGGACAGAAGTTTGTTGCGAAAAAAATTTTTGCAAACAAAATAATTGCTCAAAACACAGTCTTTGTTTCTACCATAAAGCAAAAAATTCTGCACAAAAAGCCAATATTGTTGTTGTTAATCACTCCCTCTTTTTTAATCTCTTAAAAAATAATGAGCTGATAAATAATTCCGATATTATCATCTTCGACGAAGCACATACTCTCGAAACCGTTGCTCAAAACCAACTAGGAACAACTATCTCCGAGTTCGCACTCAGAAAAAACCTCCTCCGTCTCTACAACCCTCAAAAAAAAAGCGGAATTCTGAAAGCCTTTCCTAATTCTTGTAAAATTGTAGCTAAAGTCTTAGAAATTTGTGACAAATTTTTCACCATACTCGATAACAAATTCTGCTCCGTTGAAAAAAAAGAATTTTTATTAGAACAAAACTCCTCTTTCGAACATAAAAATTCCACAGAATACGAAAATTTAATAAAAGCTCTCTCTTCTCTCGTTGACCATATTTTAAGTATACAAACCAGTCAGTCTCTTATTTTTGAGCTAAAGTTAATAGCAGAAGAAATTTTAAATTATTTAGATGAATTAAAAAAATTCTTCAATTTTGCTTTTCCAGATTATGTCTATTGGATAGAAAAAACTAAAACTCCTAATAACCAAAATACCCAAGAAAGTTTTTTACAACTTAAAGCAGTTCCTCTTGATATTGCAGAATTCCTAAAAGAAAATCTTTTCACTAAAAATGCTTCTTTCATCCTTACAAGTGCAACTTTAACTACACTCAATAACGATTTTTCTTATTTTTTAAAAAAACTTGGTCTGGTCACCAAACATAATTCGCTTCAAAAAGATATTATAACAAAAAAATTCGACAGCCCATTTGACTTTAATAAGCAAATGACCATTTACATTGATATAACAATACCTGAACCAGATAATAAAAATTATACAACTTATATTGATATCCTTTCAGATAAAATCTTCTCTTATTGCTTACAAACAAATGGCCATGCCCTCGTTCTTTTTACTAACTACAAATATTTAAATTGCTCCGTAAAAAAACTAAAAGAACAATTCCTTCAAAATGGTTTAAACCTTTTATACCAAAATCACTCAGAATCCCGCTCGCAACTCATCCATAGATTTAAAACCGAAAAAAATTCCGTTCTTTTTGGAACGGATAGCTTTTGGACAGGCGTAGATATCCCAGGAAAAGCATTACAGAATGTGATTATTACTCGCTTGCCCTTCCCTGTGCCCGATCACCCACTCATTCAAGCCAAATTCCAAAAAATCAAAAATGACAATGGCGACCCATTTAATGAATTATCTCTCATGGAAGCACTTATTAAATTCCGACAAGGTGTCGGTCGCCTGATTCGCTCCAAAGATGATAAAGGTATCCTTGTGATCCTCGACAGTAGAATTATCAATAAACCTTACAGTAATTCATTCCTTCAAACCCTCCCTACGCAAAAATACAAAATCATCTCCCCCTTGCTTTAATTTAGATTCTTTTCACTTCAAAATTCTCTCCCTCAAAATTAGCCTCCTCCGTCTGATAATTTAATACTTCTTTCGTCGTCACAAAGTGAAGCTTAACGAGATTCTTCAAGTAATCCTGACCTTTGCTCAGAGCTACCTGCGCAGCGCGCTTTATTACTTCTTTTGAAACACCGCGAGGATATGCTGTCTCTTCTCCATCCAACTTGGCCTGATCTTTCAGCCATTTCAGATACGTGGAACGCGCAAGAATGGAAGCTGCAGCAACCGCTGGGTCTGACTCCGCTTTCGTTTTCTGCACAATTTTGATTTTTCTGCCCTTCTCCATCAGTTTGCTCAAAAGAACTGACTCATCGGCAAATTGATCCGATACTGAACGCGGGCATTCTGGCTTCATTTTAAGCAAGTTCTCAATGACACGTGCATGCCCCCACGCTAACAATTTATTTAACCCTCCAATCTCCTCAATCAACTCATTGTAGCGCTTCGGAAGAATCTTGACTATGGAATAAGGAACTTTACTCGCAAGTATTTTATTCGCAAAAAAGTCAAGCTGTTTTTCTGAGTGAATTCTCTTGCTATCTCTTAACCCCAACTCGAAAAAAGAGCGAGCAGTTTCGCCATCTACATAAACCCCTGCAATAACCAAAGGCCCAAAGTAATCCCCTTTTCCTGCTTCATCTAATCCGAAATGAGGCTCAAACCATTCCGGATGCAACTGCTCTTCATAGCCAAACTCTGCCCTCCCTAAAATTTTTGGCTCGAATACAAATTGCACAAACTCCTCCATACCACTCCCTTGTATCAAAACTTTCGGCCCTTTTCTATACGCACTCACGCACAATTTGCCCTTCCGTGCAAAATAAACCGTATGCGGCCTGCTCTCAAAAGCAAAACCCTTCTCCTCAAGGAGAGACCTCAGTTGCTCCAACTGTTCCTGCGTTACAAAGGAAGTATAAGATTGATGACGCCGGGACTTTTCTCCTCCTTCCCCTGAAACGTCTTGAGCCATAACCAATCAGTCTCTCCACAATCGCAAAACTCGCAGGTAATTCGCTCGCTCAATATCCCCAGCATTCGGACTATTCCGCGCGCTTAAACAACCACGCATCTGCTCCACAGACTCATATTCATGCTCCTCCATCCAGTGCTCAAAACCAGCTATCAACGTCTCAAACGCCCGAACCCCCTGCCGCAAAACAAGCGAAACAATCTGTAATACATCCGCGCCAGCCATAATCCCCTTCACGGCATCTTGAACGTGATGGACTCCTCCGCTCAAACCCAAAGATAGCTTCGTCCGCCCATGCAAAAGCGCAATCCACCGCAAGCGCAAGAGTAACTCCGCCGAAGTCGAAAGATAAATCCGCGGCTCAACTTCTAATGTCTCAATATTTAAGTCCGGTTGATAGAAACGATTGAAAAGGACAACCGCATTCGCTCCAACCGACTCAATTTGCAATACCACATTCGGCAACGAGGTATAGAAAGGGGCTAGCTTCACAGCCAACGGTATTCGTATTTTCTGCCGAACCGAGTAAACAATTTCCCGCAGTTGCGCCTCAATTTGTGCAGAAGTTATACCGGGATTTGTAGGAACATCATACACATTCAATTCAATCGCATCTGCTCCCGCTGCTTCCATCTGGACAGCATACTCCGTCCAGCCACCAGTCGTCCGTCCATTCAACGATCCAATAATTGGAATACTGACCTTCTCCTTTATTCTTGAAAGGTAAAGCAAATATTCTTCTGCACCCAAACGATATTCCTCCACCTTGGGAAAATAAGTCAACGCCTCAGGGTAGGATTCAGTAAAACTCTCTATCTTCTCAACTACTGCACTCGGCTCGAGAAGAAGTTGCTCCTCAAAAAGGGAATGCAAAACTATCGCCGAGGCTCCTGCCTCCTCCAGACGCTTGACTTTTTCCAAATCATCTGCAAGTGGCGAAGCCCCTATCAGAAACGGCGACCGCAATTTTAGCCCCATGTAGTTCGTAGTAAGATCAACAGCCATTTCTTATTCTCAAATTTAGCTGGTGCTTAAAAGACTTTTTTTGTCAAGATTTTTTGACCGGCGATTCTGCTTGCGACATACATTTTGTTAATTCCTGCAAAAATTGGAAATGTTGACTCGTTCGTTGCTGCGCAATTTCCTCGAATTTCTTTGCGCGTTCTGGATCCATTCCCGCAAGTATTCGGAAGCGCACCTCATTCTCCATAAACCGGGCAACAGGAACCTTCGGCGCAGCGCAATCAAGGATAAACGGATTTTCGCCATGCTCCCGTCGCCGCGGATCAAACCGGAAGATCGGCCAATATCCACTCTCAACTGCTAGTCTCTGCTGCTCCAATGCATTAGCCAAGTTGTAACCATGTGCAATACAATGCGAGTAAGCAATAATCAACGAAGTTCCCGGATAGCTAACCGCATCATGTATCGCTCGAACCGTTTGTGAATCCTTAGCTCCAATGGCTACCTTCGCAATATAGACATCCCGATATGTCATCGCATAGAGCGATATAAACTTCTTCCCTGTCTCCTTTCCTCCCGAAGCAAATTTCGCTACCGCTCCCAACTGCGTTGCTTTCGAGCGTTGCCCTCCTGTATTTGAGTAAACTTCTGTGTCCAGTATAAGAATATTGAGATTTGCCCCAAGAGTAAGGATGTGATCCAGCCCACCGAAGCCAATATCATACGCCCAACCATCACCACCTATGATCCAAACAACCTTTTCAACAAGATAGTCCGCAAGTTCCGAAAGCTCCACATGTTCAGGCCGTTGACTCCCTCGTAAACGTTGTTTCAGCTCTTCAATCCGTCTCCGTTGTTCAGCAATTTCCGCTTCCGTATTCTGCGGACTTTTTAGCAACGCATCAATCAGCTCCTCTGGCAAAAGCCCGCCTGTCTGGCGCAGAAGGTGACGTGCACGGTCACGCTTCCGATCAATCCCAATTCGCAGGCCAAGCCCAAATTCTGCATTATCTTCAAAGAGCGAATTTGCCCAAGCCGGCCCCCGCCCATCGCGGTTTGTCGTGTAGGGAGTCGTCGGCAAATTCCCTCCATAGATTGAAGAACACCCTGTCGCATTCGCAATCACAAGCCGATCTCCATAGAGCTGGGTCAACAACTTAATGTATGGTGTCTCCCCGCATCCCACACACGCACCCGAAAACTCGAAGAGCGGCTCTAAAAATTGTGAATCCTTAACGATATCGAGCTTCAATCGGGTCCGATCAGGCTCAGGCAGTTTTAAGAAAAACTCAAAATTGACCCGTTCCCGATCCCGATGCTCAAGCAAGGGCACAGCATCCAGCGCCTTGTGCTTCGGGTTGGATTTATCTTTGGCAGGACAAACGTTGATACAGAGCCGGCAACCCGTGCAGTCCTCAGGCGCAACCTGCACCGTATAACGATGCCCCTTAATCTCGGGTGAACGGAAGGGAGCCGACAAAAATCCTT
Organism: Chthoniobacterales bacterium; assembly: GCA_026418675.1. Classification (GTDB taxonomy): domain Bacteria; phylum Verrucomicrobiota; class Verrucomicrobiia; order Chthoniobacterales; family DYNR01; genus JAOAAX01. The sequence continues at coordinate 37,361 of JAOAAX010000017.1, forward strand.
CGGGTGCCCCCTCCAATTCCGACTCCGGATAATGCTTCGTCCGAATTGCCGCATGAGGGCAAATCAAAGCACATTTATTGCACTGAATACAAATTGCCGGATCCCAGAGCGGTATCTCCTGTGCCAAGTTCCGTTTCTCCCATTTGCTTGTGCCAGTTGGCCAAGTCCCATCTGCAGGGAAAACGCTTACCGGCAACCAATCCCCCTTCCCTGCGAGCATGACTCCCTCTACCAAACGAACAAAATCCGGCGCATTCTCCGGCACAATCGGTTTCCTCTTTATACTCGAATCCGCAACCGCTGGCACATTTACCTCGTGCAATCCCGCAAGCGCCATATCCACCGCAGCGCAATTCTTCTCCACAATCTCCTTCCCTTTCTTCCCATAAGTCTTTTCGATCGCTTTCTTGATTGCCGCAATCGCACGCTCCACAGGCAAAATCCCACTCAGTGCAAAGAAGCAGACCTGCATGACCGTATTAATCCGCCCTCCCATTCCAGCCTCTCGCGCAACCCGATACCCATCAATCACATAAAACCGAAGTTTCTTCTCTATAATTGCCTCCTGCGTTGGCCGGTCCAAACGCCCCCAAACCTCCTCCACCCCATACGGACTATTCAGCAGAAAAACCGCACCCGGCTTCGCAAGTTCCAAAATATCATATTGCGAAAGCAAATGCCATTGATGGCAAGCGACGAAATCCGCTTGGCTAATCAAATATGGCGCACGTATCGGATTCTGCCCAAAGCGCAAATGAGAAATCGTGATCCCCCCTGACTTCTTGGAATCGTAAACGAAATACGCCTGCGCATGGTAGCCAGTCTCCTCGCTAATGATCTTGATCGTATTTTTATTTGCTCCGACGGTCCCATCCGAGCCAAGCCCATAGAAAACAGCCTCCGTAACCCCCGGCAGCGGCAACTGCCAATTCCGATCCCACTCCACCGAAAGATGCGTCACATCGTCAATAATCCCAACCGTAAAATGCCGCCGCGGCTTCTCTTTCCCCATCTCCTCGAAAATCCCTCGAACCATTGCAGGCGTGAATTCCTTCGACCCCAACCCATACCGACCTCCAATAACCATCGGCAACTTCCCACGCCCCTCCTCCAAAGCTGCAACAACATCCAAATACAACGGCTCCCCCACACTCCCCGGCTCTTTAGTCCGGTCCAAAACCGCCACCCGTTTCACTCCCTCCGGCATCACCGAACAAAACGCCTCAACATCAAACGGCCGATACAACCGCACCGTCAATACCCCATTCCTCGCACCATGCGCATTCATCCACGCAACCGTCTCCCGCACTGTCTCCGACCCAGAACCCATTATGACAATCACGTTCTCCGGATTTTCATGTCCATAATACTCAAAAATCCGATATTTCCGGCCAGTCATTTCGGCAAATTCGTCCATCACTTTCTGCACAATCCCAGGCACTGCCAGAACATACGGATTTGCCCCTTCGCGTGCTTGGAAAAACGCGTCCGGATTTTGGGCTGTGCCGCGAATAACGGGATGATCGGGTGAAAGCGCACGCCGCACATGCTGCCGAAGCGCATCCCAATCCACGAACTTCCTCAAATCCTCATCACTCAACATCTCCACGTCATTGATTTCGTGCGAAGTCCGAAAGCCATCGAAAAAGTGCAAAAAGGGCAACCGCGCCCGAAATGTCGCTACATGGGCAATCGCCGCAAAATCGTGCGCTTCTTGAACATTCGACGAACACAACAAGCTTACACCCGTTTGCCGCACAGCCATCACATCCGAATGATCCCCAAAGATCGAAAGTGCATGCGTCGCTACTGCCCGCGCGCTCACGTGAATACAACATGGCAACAATTGGCCAGCCAACTTGTAGAGAATCGGGATCATCAACAACAGCCCTTGCGAAGCGGTAAAAGTCGTTGCAAACCCACCTGCTTGGACAATCCCATGCAGAGCTCCGGCCACTCCCGCCTCCGATTGCATCTCCGTAACAGTGGGCACACCTCCCCACAGATTCGGCTTCCCTCGTGCGGCCCATTCATCCGCCAACTCACCCATCGGAGTAGAGGGCGTGATCGGATAAATCGCTATACTCTCACTCAGCCGGTATGCTACCGAAGCAGCCGCTTCGTTGCCATCGATGCTCACAAATCGCCTTTGCTTCCCATGAAACTCGACCTCAACCACACCATTCCGACTCCCACCATTGGAACCACCATTAGAAGAAAACTCGTTTTTCACTTTTCCAACAAGCACTACATTCCCAATGATCCAGAAAATGTCCGACCAAATCCAGAAGAAAAACCCAAACGAATCTCCCTCCCTCGATGCAGACAAGCCTGCCTCTGAGATGCCCCTCTCCGAGATGCGCCGCGATTATCACCGTGGCGCCCTCCGCAGGGAAAACCTACCCAATTGTCCCTTTACCTTCTTCCGACAGTGGTTCGAGGAAGCCCGCTCGGCCAACATCGCAGAGCCAAATGCCATGATCCTCTCTACAGCCGATGCTTCAGGCTTCGTCCTCTCTCGCGCTGTCCTCCTCAAAGCTTACGACGAGCGCGGCTTCGTCTTCTTCACCAATTACCACAGCCGCAAAGCTGAACACATCGCTCAAAACCCTAACGTCTCCCTTCTCTTCCCGTGGTTCGACCTTGAGCGCCAAGTCATCATCTGCGGAAAAGCCGAAAAAATCAGCACCGCCGAGTCTATTGCTTACTTCATGAGTCGCCCCTTCGGAAGCCGCATCGGCGCTTGGGTTAGCCAGCAAAGCAAAGTCATTTCGACCCGTGCGCTGCTCGAAACCAAATTCCACGAGCTTGTCCAAAAGTTCGCAAACGGCGAAGTCCCTAAGCCCGATTGGTGGGGAGGCTACCGCGTCTGCCCCACCACCATCGAATTCTGGCAAGGCGGCCCAAACCGCATCCACGACCGCTTTGAATACCGAAAAACCCCCACTGGGTGGGAAATTGTCCGCCTCCAGCCCTAACTAGAAACGAGAAATAAAAAATTCCCTAAAAAATCAAATAGCAGATAAAAAAATCATTTTTACGGCTCCACCTCAGTTCGCTTCCCATCAGCCGAATCATTGCTCCCCATTCCGCGGTTCAACCTCCGGAGAAGTTCCTTTGCTCCCTCCATTCCCAATCCCGGCACAGCCTCGACAATCTCCTTAGCCGTTGCTTTCCGAATCCGCTCAACGGCCCCAAATTTCCTCAGTAGGGCCTTTTTCCGAGCCGCGCTGATTCCTGGGATAGTATCCAGCAAGCTCTCCCGCATCCGCTTCTTTAGCAACAGCGCATGGTAACTATTAGCGAACCGGTGTGCCTCATCCCTCAACCGCTGCAAAAGCCGCAAAGCCCCGTTATCCTCGGGCAGTCGCAGTGGAACTGCCTCCCCTGGCCGATAGATCTCTTCAAATTCCTTTGCAAGCCCGATGATGGGAATCTCATACAGACCCAACTTCTGCAACTCCCGACAAGCTGCTGAAAGCTGGCCCCGCCCTCCATCTACAACGATCAAATCAGGCAACCGCACTGGCGCATTCATTGGTTGTTTCTCATCCTGCATCCGTGCGGCCCGCTCCATCTGCTCCACAACCGACTCCTGCGAATCATCGGCATATCCCTCAGCCCCTTCCATCAGAATTTGCCTGCCCTCCCCTAGAACTCGCGAATACCGACGCCGCACAACCTCCGCCATGCTCGCAAAATCGTCCTGATGGTCAACCGTCCGAATCCGGTAACGCCGATACGCAGAAGTCTCCGGAACACCATTCCGAAACCGCACCATCGAAGCCACAATATGCGTCGAGGAAATATTGGAAATATCGAAACACTCCATCACAACCGGGAGCCGTGGCAAGCCCAACGCTCGCTGCAAGGCCTCCATATCCCGCTGCGGATCATTCGATGCAGGCAAGCTCTTCCGCGTAAACCGTGTCATCTGCTGCGACGTCAAACGCAAATCCGCGATTAAATCCCGGAGCTGAGCCGCACGCTCAAATTCATGCCTCTCTGCAGCTGCCAACATTTGCTTCTCCAACTGTGCGATCAGCTCCGCAGAATTCCCTTCTAGGAACTCGCATGCTTGCCGCACCCGCGCCACATACTCCTCCCGTGTCACTTTCCCAACACACGGTGCTGAACAATTCCGAATGATGTCATCATGACAATGACGATAAGTTGTCTCATCAGGGAAAGCCGGTTTGCACGAGCGCAACCCAAATTTCCTGATCAGAATATCCAATGTTTTACGCACGGCTCTTCCGTCTGGGTATGGGCCAAAGTAACGTGCTCCGTCTTCCTTCCGCAGCCGCACAACCTCAAACTTTGGCCAGGGGTCCTCGAGGTGAATCCGCAGAAGCGGAAAACGTTTGTCATCCCGAAAAGCCACATTGTATTTCGGCCGGAAATCCTTAATTAAACGCCCCTCCAACAAAACTGCTTCCGGCTCACTGCGCACCTCATGCCACTCAAAACTCCACGTGCTCTCCACAAGCGACCGTGTCTTGATGGATGCACGTCGCAACCCGCTTTGGGTAAAATAACTCGAAAGCCGCCGCCGCAAATCTCGCGCTTTGCCAACGTAAATCACCCGACTAAACCGATCTCGAAATAAATACACCCCCGGCTTATGCGGAACCTCATGCAGCTTCTCGCTTAAACTCGGACGCACTTCAGCCATTCTAATCTTCACCGATTCCTGTTCCCCTTAACTTATCCTCTTTGCCAAAGCTTTCCAAACCTAGCCAGACAAACCGCATCCTTCTTTCGGTAGGATGCTTGCATCCCCTTGCAACACAGCATACATTGCCAAACGCCAATTCTTCCTCGCATCTCTAAACGGGCACAAATTTGAATTCCACCGTGAAAAAAATTCTCCCAACAATTTTGCTTCTCCTTTTTGTAACGGACCTTTCCGCTCAGGCCGAAACTGCAGCTCCTCAACCCGAACCTCTCAACCTTCTCCAAATCCTCATCTCTGGCGGGCCTGTCATGTATCCGCTGGGAATCCTCTCCATTCTTGCCCTCACGCTAATATTCTTTTTCCTCTTCACCATGAGCCGCAACAGCATTGCTTCCCCGCGCTACATGCGCACTGCCGAAGCTCTCCTCCGCAAACGCGATTACCTCGGCCTCATTGCAATCTCCCATCGCCACAATGAAGCTGTCGCACGCGTCATGGCTCGTATGCTCGATTTCATTACCAAAAATCCCGACGCTCCCCTTAGCGAAGCTCGCGACATCGCCCTCACAGAAGGCACCCGTGAAGCCAGCCAAATCAATCAACGCATTACCTACTTGGCCGATATTGGAGCTATTGCTCCAATGCTTGGCCTCTTCGGAACCGTCCTTGGCATGATCCGCTCCTTTAGTGTTGTCGCAAGCGACATTGCTGCTACCCGCCCCATGCTCCTTGCGGAGGGAGTCTCCGAAGCGCTTGTCACAACAGCCGCCGGTCTTTTAATTGGCATTCCAGCCATGGCTGCTTACTCCTTCTTCCGCGGCCGCTCCCAAAGCCTTATTGCCGAACTTGAAGCCGCAACGACTCACCTCTTTGCTCTCTTTGCCGCCACTTACTCAAACACCAACGACGAAGACATCTCCTAATCCCACTACCACCAACTTCTATCTCTACGAGCATGAATTTCCGTCTCCGTGCTACTCCCGAAGCCCCCGGCTTTCAGATTGCTCCCATGGTGGACATTGTCTTCCTCCTCCTGATCTTCTTCCTCGTAACGTGGAATTTCGCCCGTTACGAAACCGAACTCGAAGTCGTTGTTCCCGTCGCAAAAGAAGGGAAGGAGACTCGCCGTGCCATGGGGGAAGTCATCCTCAATGTTCGCGCTGATGGCTCTGTCGTTCTCAACCGCAAAACTCTCACTCTGGACGAGCTTCGCCAAGCCCTCCAGCGCATTGCTTCTATCTATCCCGACCAAGCCGTCGTGCTCCGTGGCGACGAGAGCGCCTCTTACAAGCACATTGTTGCCGTCCTCGATGTTTGCCGAAGCGCAAACATTTGGAACGTCGCCTTTGCTACCAATCGCCCGAAAGAATGAAAGAACTTACGCGGCCTTTTTTATGCCGCCCGCTCCCTACGCGCTGGCTCATCCTGCTTCTCCTCTTCCTTCTCTCTGCTCCCTTCCTTTACTGCCAAGAATATTACCCCCCCACACCACCTTCCTCTTTACCAATTCGGCGGGCTGAACCCGTCACGCCTACTCCTTCCCCTCAGCAGTCTCCCCAACCAGCCACGACTCCCCGTGCTACAGTCCCCTCCCCACCGCCAACTTCTATTCCTCCCTCCCCTAACCCACCTTGGATGCAATTTGTTCGCCCCTCTCCCGTCCCAAGCCCAACAACTGCTCAACCTCCCCCTGCACTTGCACCGAATGTAGCCCCCTCCCCCCTTCCGACTCCCTATCGCCCACCCAACTACCCTCAGCCGACGCCTCCCCCTCCCCCCCCATCCCC
>JAOAAX010000018.1:0-341 GCA_026418675.1 Chthoniobacterales bacterium
CTCAGGTGCATGGAATATAGTCGAAATCGTGAGGCCGAATAGCTCGGTGATCTAACATGACCAGAGCGTAGCGACGCGCTAGGCTCGTGGCTTCCACTGCCGCGGAGGGGTGGCCAGCTCTTGGATTGAGCAGAGAGAGTTCCTTATAATTTTACATTTCACAGAAGGAATGTTTTACACGGGTGCTAATTCCTGTCAAGCGCCGAAACTTTACGATGGACGTGATGTTCCGAAGGTTTTTGGGTGGCCGGTCGAAGTTCCTGCACGTTTGAAATATTCATATTTGCGGAACCGATATTTGGGGGCAGTTTCGCAGGAGTTGGGATGTCTGGGAGGAGGCC
>JAOAAX010000018.1:351-11880 GCA_026418675.1 Chthoniobacterales bacterium
GTGAATGGGAGTTGCGTATGCGCTTTACGCGGTGTTTTAGTCCTGAAACAGGACTTGTAGGTCGTGTTGAAAGAAAGATCGGGGAGTTTATTTTAAGAAGTCGGGAAAGTCCGGCCGGCTCCTTGAGTGCTCTGAAACGTTGGTGTTCCGTTGAGAGGGCTAAGTGGTATGGTTTGCGGTAAACTCAGGGTGTTGGTGTGGGCTGGGTTGTTTTGTGCTGTTGGTGCGGTGTGTGTGTTTGTTTGGTTTGTAGCGCCCTTTCAGGGCTTGAATTTTTTGTGGGTGGATAACCCAGGGCGTTGCCCTGGGCTATGGTTGTTTAGCGCCGTTGGTGCTTGGGGGAGTTGGTGTGGGCTGGGTTGTTTAGCACCGTAGGTGCTTCAAAACTAGCATAGGTGAGGGAGGACGAAATAAAATTTTAAAAGGAAAGAGTGTGAGAGGTTGGGAAGCGATTCTGGTTGTAGTTTTGGTAATGGCTGGGAAATAGCGAGTTGAAATTATCGTTTGTTAGCCATTTAATCGCTGGCCGGAGATAATGGCTCCGGAGGTAGGATTCGAACCTACGACCAATCGGTTAACAGCCGACCGCTCTACCGCTGAGCTACTCCGGAATGGAAGGCTTAAAAATTCTGAAGTAAAAGATAGCTAGTCTTTGGTTCGAGAGGGTTGCAATACTTTTCTGAAAATTTGCTTGCGTCAATAAGTTTTTTTTTTTTTTTTTGAGGGTGGGGCATAAAAAGATATTATCATCTTTAAAACAAAGAATTTGTTGGTATTTTTTTCCAAAAAAAGATACAAAGGAGTTTATTGAATAAAAATTGTGGATAAATGACTCTATATCTTTGCATATGCATATTTAGTTTTAGATGAAGAACCCTGTAAATTTTGTCTTTCGTGGTGTTTTAAGGTTTTTTTTCTGGGTTTTCTTTCTTGTGGGGGGCGCGGGGGCTTGGGGAGGTTTAATGGAGTTAGATATCCGTTTGTCAGATTTGGGGCAGGATGAGCCTGAGCGGTTGAGTGGGATAACGTTACGGAGGGAATATTTTTTCCCGTTGCCTGTGCGTGATTTGGTGCCTGATTTGAGTGGTGTTTCGTTTCGGATTCGGGTTTCGCCTCACTTGGACGCTCGGAGTTCAGTGGGATTGGAGATTGGTGGACGGATGGTAACAGAGGTTGGGGTGCAACGAGGGGGAGGAGAACAATACTTAGAAGCGGTATTGAGCAGGGAGGCTTTGCAGGAAGTTGGAGCAGAGCATTTTTTGAAGGTGACGCTGGTTGCGAATTTGGTTCCGACAAGTGAACAGACGAAGTGTTCGGCCTTAGCGATGGGGATGCTTTGGGTGGAAGTTGATCCGGAATCTGGAATTTTATGTGTTTTTGATGAAGATTCGGGGGATTGGTTATCTGTTGCGAGGTTGCCGTTTACGTTGAGGAGAGGAGTGGTAATGCGGTTGCCGGAGGAGGCTACAGTAGAGATGAAGGAATTGGCTTTGCGGTTGGTTTGCTGGGCTGTTCGAACGGTGCCGAAGGTGCAGATACAATTTAAGGAAGGGGGTGAAGTGGCGGGGGATGATAAGGTTGGAATGGGAGGGTCAGGTTTTGATGAATTTGTATTTGTGAAGGAGAAGTCTGTGAGTGGAGGTTCAGCGAGGATTGAGGTTAAAAGTTTTGAGGGAATCCGGCGGATTTATTTGTATGGTGCTGATGCGCAGGATTGCGCTTCGATTTGGGCAGCTTTTCGGAAGCTTTCGCGGCACAGGGTTCCGGGCAGTGAATGGGCACGGTTGGTTGATAGTGGATTTCAGCCTGCACCGAGGCGACGGCGTTCGGTGCAAATTCAGAAGTTGAGCAGGGACTTTCTATCTTTTGCACAAGGGATTGGAGCGATGGAAAGGAGGTTTCGGTTTGATTTGACTTCAGTTGGGACAAATCCGGAGAAGGTAGTTCTTCGAATAAAGGGTAGGCACAAGCAGTTGCAACGGGCAGGGAGTGCAGTGATAACGGTTACTGTAAATGACAATCTGATTTTTACTAGGGATTTGGAATTGAACAAAACGGACTTTGAATATTTTGTAGGGATTGAGGAAGTTTTTCTGCGGCCGCAGAACGAAGTGAGGGTTTGCATTAATTATACGCCGGATATGGAGGAGTGCAAATCCCCGATGTTTTTGTTTTTCTGGCAGATGGATCCGGAATGCGAAGTATTTTTTGAAGGGGAGGGGGACAGGGAGGACCCGAGGGATTTGCTTTCCGTGGCGCAAGTGTATTATAGTTCAGGGAGTTTTGATGTATTGATGGAGGAAGGTGTGAGGGTTGGGGAAGTGGCTCCGTTTTTGGTATGGTTGCAGCGAGTGAATGGTTTTTCGGAATTGGAGCCTTGTTTGGTTGGGGAGGTTTTGCCGATGCGTCCTGCTTTGGTCGTTGGGCGATTTGTTGGGGGAATTCCCGGGATAAAAGAAGCGGAATGGGATTTTCCACTGTATCCCCAAGAGGAGCTGTTGGAGTTTACAGCGGATGGCATTCGTGGGGAATATTTTCGTTTAACGACTCGAGAACATTTAGGGATTTTTCAGTTGGGATATCGGGGGTTGAGGCAACCTGTATTGTGGGCGACTTATTGGGGAGAAGGTGGAGAGAGAGCATTGTGGAGTTTGGGGGAGCAATTGGCGAGATTGCCGTGGTATGGGGATGCTGATATCGTGCTGGGAGATGGGAAGGTTCCGCCACTGGCGATGCGGTCAACGGAATTTGAGAGGGATGTAGGGAGGGGGTCTGACGCACTTTGGGTGCAGGTGGAATGGAAGAAATGGAGATGGTTTATCGTAGGGGGGCTATGGCTATTTATAACGGGGATAATACTTTGGATTTTTGTTCAGAGCCGCCGTCATAGTGCGCTTTAGCTAATTTTGATTTTTTTTGATTATTTTTTGATCGAAGTGAAATTGGTGAATGATCTGTTTGAGCGAGGGATAATTGACGCATCGGTTCGCTCTTATTTGGAGAAGCAGTCGGAGAAGTGGCAAGTGCCTGCGCATACGCTTTTGAGGACGTTTCAGTTGATCTCGCCGGAAGTGTATGTGGAGAATTATTCGAGGGTTTATGGGGTGCCGCGGATAATTGCTGATGAGATTGAGTGGAATAGTGATTTAGGGGATAAGTTTCCGTGGTTGGTGTGGGTTAGGAATTTGGCGTTACCAGTTATAACAGCCGATGGGAGGGAAATGATCGTTTCAGTGGATCCGGTATCGCTGGAGGAGCAATTAAGGAATGTGCGACTTCCAAAAGGATTAATTCTTGAGGAAGAATGGGTTGAGCTTGCCGGAAAATTTCGTGGAAAAGAATTTCTTGAACTTGCAATAAACGGGTTATGGAGGAGTGATCCACAGCGGTCTGCGCGAATTACGTTTACAAGGGGACAGCTTGCGACTTTTTGGGGAATGGGATCAGTGATTTTAATTGGGATAGCAATTTCTCCAGTTTTTACACTGACTTTCCTTAATGGGGTGGTAAACTTTTTTTACTTTTTATGCACGGTATTTAAGACGTTGTTGGTGTTGGTAGGCTCGACCCGTAATATATCCCAAAAAGTTAGCCGAGCTGAGATTGAACAACTGAATTCGGGGATGTTGCCGAAATATACGATTTTGGTTCCAGTGTATAAGGAGCCTGAGGTGATTCCACATTTGGTTGAACATCTAAAGAACTTGAGTTATCCGCTTTCGAAATTGGATGTAAAGGTTTTGCTTGAGGAGGGAGATGTAGAGACGATTCGAGCTTTTCGGGAATCGAACCCGCCCCCGAATTTTCATGCACTTGTGGTTCCGAATGCGCAACCGAAGACGAAGCCGAAGGCCTGTAATTATGGGCTATATTTTGCTGCAGGGGAGTATTTAACAATTTATGATGCGGAAGATTTGCCGGAGGCGGATCAGCTAGAGAAAGTGGTAATTGCGTTTCAAAAGCTGCCACGGAATGTTGTGTGTATTCAGGCGTGTTTAAACTACTTCAATTGGAGAGAGAATCTATTGACGCGGATGTTTACGCTCGAATACTCGATGTGGTTTGATTATAATTTGCCAGGGATGGAGAGTTTGAAGATACCGATTCCGCTGGGTGGGACGAGCAATCATTTTAAAACACAAATGTTGCGGGAGCTTGGGGGATGGGATCCATTTAATGTTACGGAGGATGCGGATCTTGGAGTTCGAGCGAGTGCGAGGGGGTTGAGCGTAGCGACGGTAGATTCGACGACTTACGAGGAAGCGAATTGCCGTGTTGGGAATTGGATACGGCAGCGGTCGAGATGGATTAAGGGGTATATGCAGACTTTTTTGGTTCACACGCGGCGACCAGTTGAGTTGATACGGACGATAGGGGTGCGAGCTTTTATAGGTTTTGTGTTATTTATAGGGGGGACGCCATTTATATTTCTAATGAATTTTTTGCTCTGGATAGTGTTAGGGATTTGGTTTGTGACGAAGACAGATTTGTTGGAAGCTTTTTTTCCGAGGTGGTTAATAGTATTGGCGTTTGTGAATTTGCTATTTGGGAATTTTATGGCGATATATACGTGTATATTAGCGGTTTTTCGGCGGCGGAATTATGAGCTTACGGTATATGGTTTGTTAAATCCGTTTTATTGGTTGTTGCATGGGGTGGCTGCTTACAAAGCACTATGGCAACTAATCGTGAAGCCGTTCTATTGGGAGAAGACAGTGCATGGTTTATCGCAGATGAAGCCTGCTGGAGTTGGAATAGTCGGGAATGAGGGGTTTAAGAGGAAGGTTAGTATTGAGGCGAGTAGGGATGTAAGAGGGATCGGTGTGGGATGAAAGGGGCTGGGAGAATTGCGCTTTTCCTGATTTTTTTTAGTCTTTGGGCGATTTTTCTGTTGGTGGGTCAGATATTGGATGGGCGATATAAGTTCTTGGGATTGGAAGGGGCAGTTATTACTGCGCGAGCGATATTAAGTGCAGAAGGGACGAGGATGAGTTTAGTGAATTTGCCGATGACGCATCCGCCGCTTCCGTATTTAATATCTGTTCCCTTTGCGGAGATTGGTTTACCGAATCCTTCGATATGGGTTTCGTCTTTTTTTGGGGGTGTGCTGGGTGCATGGTTTCTGTATCATTTTCGAGGGATGATAGCGCAAGAGCCGATGTTGGGACTTGGTGTTTTGATGGTGCCGTTGCAGCCAGGGCTTTTGCATAGTTCGGTGACGGGAAGTTCTACGATTTCCTCGCAAGCGCCGTTGGCGATTTCGACGTATCTTGTAGCGCGGTTTATTCTTGAGCAACAAGAGTTGGTTCGGCGTCGGAGTATGGGAAAAGTTACAGCATGGTTGAACGAGGAAGTGTTCAAGGCGGAGAGGATGCGCTTTTTGTGGTCATCGGCCCTTTTGTTGGCTTTGTCGAGTCTTGGGCGGTTTGATTTGATTTTTGCGTTTCCTATATATTTGATAGCGACGCCTTGGTTATTGCCAAAAGGGGAGCGGAGGGATATTCCGAGGGTATTGACAGTAGCTTTGGTGTATCTTTTTCCGTTGGTTGCGGTGCAGGTGATGTGGAGTTATTTGTGTTGGGTTTTTACCGGGGATGCGTTTTATGGGTTAAAGAATCCGTCGTCCTATTTTCAGCAGGTTGGACATGATTTTTTGGTGGGGGCTTTGTGGGGTGAGGGGAGTTCTAAAACAGCATGGGAAGTTTTGGAGGGAGTTGGAGAGGGGATATTTTTTGGAGGACCGGTATTGCTATATTTGTTGATTCGGATAGGGAATATTGGGGTTTGGGTGGTTTGTCTCGCGCCGTATTTTATATTTGGACTTGCAGAGGTTATATGGGGAGCCCCAGCAGCAAGGGAAGTTTACTCGTTGGCGTATTTGCAGGCTGTAGTTTTGGTTTTTGTCGGCGAATGGTTGGGGATCCTTCATCGGAAGGAGGAGTTTTTCTTGCCATTGTTGCTGGTGATAGGGAGTTTTGTGAGTTGGTATTGGTTTGTTAACTCACCGGTTGAAGAGGAGCAGGTGTGGAAGAAAATAGTAAGCGGCAGGAGTGCTGAAGTGGTAACTTTTTCTGATGAGCGGCGGATAACAAAATATCTTGTGGAAAGGGAGATGGGGCGGGATGAAATAATGTTGGATGAAGTATCGGGATTTGCATTCGTGACCCTACTTGGATCATCGAGGATGTTTGTTATGCCTCATGAAAAGGAATTTAAATTTTATGTCAAGAATCCCCATTTGGACATAAAAGGGATGTTAATGAGGAATCCGGAAAGGGGTAGAACGATTGGTTTGGATAAAGTTGGGCAGGAATGGAGGTGGATGAATTTTGAGCAACGGGAGCTGTTTCGGCCGACGTTCGTGACGGAGAGTTGGGTTTTATATGAACGCCGTTTGCTTTGGAAAGGTTTGAGGTGAGAGGAGGAAAAGAAATGAGGGGGATGGGGTTAATGCAGAGTAGAATTGTCGTAATTGTTTTCATATGTATTTTGGGCGAGGTAAGTTTTGGGGAGATTCCAGAAGTTGGGAAAAATTTTCGACCTGAGTTTCAAAAAGGGGTTTGTGTCGTGCATAATTTTGGGGAAAGGGGGTATGGGAGTGAAAAGGCTCGGGAGAGTATGCAAGCAATACGAGAATTGGGAGCGAATTATGTGAGTTTATCCCCGATTGGGTGGAGCTTTCACTTGGGGTATGAGAAAATAATTGGGTGGGGTGGGGAGGAGCCAACATTGACACCGAATTCAGTTCGAAGGGCGATTCGGGATGCTCATTCGGTGGGGTTGAAGGTTTTGCTGAATCCGCAAATTTGGGTGGGTTTCTACGGGACGCCTGGGCGTTGGCGTGGGGGAATTCGGATGGAAAGTGAGGAAAAATGGGAGGAATGGTTTCAGGAATATATGCGTTTTATACTGTTTTGGGCATGGTTAGCACAGGAAGAAGGTGTGGAGTTATTCTCTGTGGGGAGTGAGCTTGAGGGGACGACGAGGGAGCGAGTTGAGGATTGGCGGCGAGTGATTCGGTCTGTTCGTGCGGTTTATCGTGGGCCATGCACGTATAGTGCGAATTGGTCGGGGGAGTTTGAAAGTTTCCCTTTGTGGGATGAGCTTGAGTATATTGGAGTTTCTGGGTATTTTCCGATTGGGAGTGGTGGGAAGGAGGAGCGACTACAGGCGGCAGAAGGGATCAAGAAGAGATTAGTCGCGGTGAGTGAGCGGTATAAGAAAAAACCGGTGTTGTTTTTGGAAGTTGGGTATCGGAGTGTTGCGGGAGCAGGGGAAAAACCTGCCGAGTGGGAGGATGAAGTTTTGCGGATGCCGGATTTGGAAGAGCAGAGGTTATGCTATGAGGTATTTTTTGAGGCATTTTGGGATGAGCATTGGTTTTCAGGGGCTTATCTCTGGAATTGGTATTCAGATCCGCAGTATCGGCCGTTGGTTGAAAATGATTATTCTTTTCGAGGGAAGCCCGCTGAAGGTGTGGTTCGGCGGTATTTTGGGAAGCGTTAATTTGAGGCGGATTATGAAGGGTTGTTTCTGAGAAAAGAGCAATATGAAGCGATTGTTTGAGGGTAGAGGAGGTGTTCGGCTTCCTGGATACGGGCATGGAGGGATTCTGGGGAGTCGTTGGGGAGGATAGGGACTTGAGTTTGAGCGAGGATGGGGCCCGAATCAATGCCTTCGTTGACGAGGTGGACCGTGCAGCCGGTTATTTTAGCGCCTGCTAAGAGGGCTTGTCGCCAGGCTTCGAGGCCTGGGAATTGAGGGAGTAGAGAGGGATGGATATTGAGGATGCGGTTTGGGAAGGCTTGAAGAAGGGGGTATTTGACGATACGCATCCAGCCTGCAAGAGCGATTAACTCGATGTTTAAGTTTAATAGTTTCTGAGCGAGTTCTGACTCTACATTTTCGCTGAGACGCGATTTATAGCGGTGCTCTTCAACGAGGAGGGTGGGCAAGTTACGTTCTTTTGCCAAATCGATTATGCGGGCGTTTGGATTATCAGAAACAACAATTAGGATAGTAGCCGGGAGCTTGCCGGCTTGGATAGCATCGTAGATAGCTAGGAAGTTTGAACCTTTGCCTGAGCCAAAGATGGCGAGTCGGATAGGAGGGTGGAGTGGAGTGGTGGTTAAAGAGGAGGAGGGTGCTGAAAGAGAGATGTTACTCGTTTCTGAAGCGACAAATTGATGGGTTTGGTAGGGGGTGGATATTGTGGGGGGTGTATTTTTCACGTTTAGAACATGAGTGCTCTACTTTTACAAGTTGATAGTGATAGTGGATATCAAAGTTTGGGTAAGTTTCTAAGAGGAGGTATTTTTTTTCAAAATGGAATTAAGGGTATTTCGAAGTGTTTCGTAGGGGTTTTCTGGTTGGGAGTGCCAACGTGCTGCGACTATCCCATCTGGACGGACAAGGACGGCGCCTGTTGGGCTGAGTCCGTAAGTAGATGCAAATTGGGAGGAGGTGAAATCCTGAGAGCAAGTAAAGACTTGGCAGCCGAGGTTGGAGACTTGTTGCCAATTGCCGCCACATGCAAGGAGGACAAAGTTTTGGCCGAAATAATCGAGGGTAGAGTTTTCTCCGGTATCGGACTGAATAGGAACATGAGGCGCGCGGGAGCCAGGGCGGGCACAGGGTATGTAATTGTGGAGTTTATCTACGACGGATGGTAGGGATGAACCGTCTGGAATGAAGGCACCTTTTTCATAGGAAAGGCCGAGTTCGAGCCCGAGGCAACCGCCGGCGAGTTTGCTATTGGAGATAAGGCGTTGGACTTCGTCCCAATTGTTACGGATGGCTTCAGAGTGAATAGCGAATACTTCACCTGTAAAGTAATTGGAGATACGCATAGCAGTGCCGCTAGCATCGTAGCGTTCTAAGTGGTAGGTATCGAGGAGGGATTCGTCTGCTTCGTTGCGAATAACAGCAGCGAGTTTCCAGGCGAGATTGTGGGCTGATTGGAGGCCGTTGTTGAGTCCCATTGCGCCGAATGGGGAGAGACGGGCGGCGGAATCGCCTACGAGGAAAACGCGTTCTTTTCGGAATGTGGCAGCGATTTTTGGGCTTAAGATCCAAGGGGATGTGGAAAGGATTTGGACGTCCAAATCTGGAATTTTTGCTGAGGAACGGATTATTTGGATAATTTGGTCATTTGATGGTAAAGAGGAAGAGCCGGGTAGGAGGTAGTGGTGAAGGAGCCAGAGGTCGTGGTTGTTGATGGAGACGAATTGATTGAGGCCTTGATTGGAGACAGAGAAGTAAAATAGGGCTTGGCGGTCATGGAGGTAGTTGCCAAGTGGGGCCCTGAACATGATATTGAGGAAGTGGCCCATATCGCCTGGTCCTGAAGTTGGGATAGCGAGTTGGCGGCGGATTCGGCTGGCGTGGCCGTCTGCAGCGACGAGCCAGGTGAAGACGCAAGTTTCGCCGTTGGTGAAGGTGAGCTCGCCGCCGGAAGGCTCAAGGCGGACGTTGGTGACTTCGTGGTTGAAATGGATTTCGGCGAGAGGTTCGAGGCGAAGGGCGTCGAGGAGGATACGTTCGGTTTCAGTCTGTGGGCAATGCTGTGGAGTAGCTGGAGTGAATTCGGAACAATAGGCGGAGAGCGGGACGGAACCGAGGATTTCGCCTGTGAGTGTTTTTGTCCAGATGGCGAGTTTTTTCCCTTCGAGTGGGAGCGAGACGGCTTCGAGAGGGGCGTTGATGCCAACTTGGCGGTAGATCTCTGCGGTTCTGCGGTTGATGCCCATTGCTCGGGGGTGTGAAGAGAGGCCGGAATTTTTTTCATAAACGGCACATTCGATGCCGTTTCTGGCGAGGAGGAGAGCTGTGAAGAGCCCGCATGGGCCGGCACCAACGATTGCGACTGGGATCATGTCGGCCATAAAGAAAGAGGAGGCTGAGTTTTTGAGAGAGGATGTGGATAGAAGTTGAGGGGAAAATCTTAAAAAACGATTTTTTTGTCAAGAAATAGTAAAATTGTTGAAGGGGGATAAAAGGGTGGGGAGAATTAGAGTAATTTGAGGCGATGGAGAGCTGCTTCGATGTCGCCTGAGCGGAGAGGTTTTGCTACGAAATCGTTCATGCCTGCCTCGAGGCATTGTTGGCGAGTAGAGTGGGAGGCTAAAGCTGTGAGCGCACAGATGAGGATGTTACGGTTTTTATCACCTGCTGCACCTGAACGAATGAGGGAGGCTGCTTCGATGCCACTAATATCAGGCATTTTGATGTCCATAAAGACGATATCGTAATCTTTTGATTTGAGAGCTTTGAGGGCTTCATTTGCTGAATCTACACAATCTACGGAACAGCCTAGTTTTTGGAGGATTACTTGAGCGAGCTTGCGGTTCATTGCAACGTCGTCGACGACGAGAGCGCGGATGGGGTTTTGTGTTTTTTGTGGTGATTGGAGTGGGGAAGATTCTGAAGGGGTGGAAAGGGGCTGTGGGGTAGGGAGAGAGTCGGAGTGTGGTGGTATTGCGGCGGCATCGGTTTTGGATGTTGATGAGGGAGTGTTTGGAGTGTCTTGGGATGGGATTTGATGGGAGTTTCCTGTGAGGGAGGTGGGTGAGGAAGTGTTAGGTGTGGAAGAGGGGTCGAGTTGAACAGGGATTCGAAATGTGAAACAGGAGCCTTTTCCTTCTGAGCTGGAGACTTCGATATTGCCGTCTAAGATTTCGCAGAGTTTTTTTGTTATGGTGAGGCCAAGTCCTGAACCTCCACGTTTTTCTGAGTCTGGGCCTTGCCGGAAGGGTTGGAAGATGTAAGGAAGTTGGTCTTGTGGAATACCAATGCCAGAATCTTCAACAGAAACTTCTAGAAGCCATTTGTTTTGAGGGAGAGGTTCGCCGCCGACTCGGACATGAACATAACCGTGGTCAGTGAATTTGATAGCGTTGTTAATGAGGTTTACGAGGATTTGTTGGAATCGAGATTCGTCGGCAATAATCGTTTGGGGAAGATTTTGCTGGAAGGAGCAATCGAGTTGGAGTTTTTTTTCTTCGGCGAGGCTTGAATTGAGGCGGAGGGAGCGTTGAACGCAAATGGGAAGGTTGAATGGGTGAGGATTGAGTTCCAGCTTGCCTGCCTCCATTTTGGAGAAGTCGAGGATGTCGTTGAGGAGGGTAAGAAGCATTTTGCTGCTGGAGGTGATGGCATTGACGAACTCACGTTGTTCATTGGAGAGGTTAGACTCTGAGAGGAGAGTGGCGAAGCCAATAACAGCGTTCATTGGGGTTCTGAGGTCGTGGCTTACCATGTTTAGGAACTCTTCCTTTGCACGGTTTTCCCAGCGGGCTTGGTCGAGTGCGTTATCGAGTTCGCGTTGGAGTTGTTTGAGGCGGTTGTCAGCGATAGTCATTGGGGTGACATCGCGGATTGTAATGAGCAGGAAGCCGGGCATGGATGGGATAGGGATTATGTGGGTTTCCTGCTGCATGTGGGAGAAGCCGCTGATATGGTCAGAGGGGAAAGGGATAGGGAGGAAGTAGCCGTGGATACGCTGGGAGAGTATGTAGGGGCGGTTGTGCT
>JAOAAX010000018.1:11890-35140 GCA_026418675.1 Chthoniobacterales bacterium
GAGGCAGAGCTTGCCTCGGTTTGGAATGTCAAAAAACTCGAAGAGAGGTTTGTCGTGGATTTTATTTGGTGAGATACCAGTCGAGCGGAAGAGCCAAGAGTTCCAAAAGGCGACGCGGTTTTCTGGAGAAAGGATTAGGGTTCCGATTGGAAGAGCGTCAAGGGCGGCCTGCTCGATGGAAAAAGGGTTAGAGGACATTTTGGATTTTGGACTCGAGTGTCTTGAAACTTGGTTCAGTAAGGACGAGAGCAATGTAGCTAGCGATGTCGCAATTTTCGAGAGAGAGAGAAGCTTTGAGGATTACGCCGACAGGGTGGTTAGCATGCCAAGGGCCGAGAGAGATGTGGTCGTCGGAGATGAGTTGGAGTTCTGGAGGGGCGTAAGTAATGGACATTTGGAGGGAATTGCAGAGGCTCCCTGTAAGGCCCCCGATCATGATGTTTGCGAGTTCGAGGATAGCGGCTTGTTCTGTTGCGCCGAAAGTATCGGGGTCGATTTCTTCGCCGAGCATGAGAGAGGAGATGCCACAGGCTCCGTCGCGGCTTAAGATCAGGAGAGCACGGCCTTCAAGACCTTGCTGGAACTCTTGGATGACTTGGACTGTGGCGCTGGAATGGAATTCTGGGATTGAGGAGGAGGGGTCGAGTTGTGAGAATTGGATAGAGGGGACGGAAATGCGAATGTGGCGGCCTACAAGCTCAGACATAGCAGCAGCAGCACGTCCGATGCCGATGTTTGCCAGCTCGAGGAAAGCGTCACGGATTTGATCATTGAGCTGGATGGGCGAGTTCATTAAGGCTGGGATGAAGGTTTGGGGTTATCTTTTTGTTTTTCTTGTTCGCGGATGACAGTTTCGATTGCGATGGCTGTTTTTTCGCGTGAGAAGGGTTTTTCGAGATAGCCATTTGCGCCGAGCGCGATGCAACGCTCTTTGCTTGTGCCTTGGATGTCTGCAGTGCAAACCCAAATATGACCTTTGTATCCTTTTTCGCGTAGAGCTTTAAGGGTTTCGAAGCCGTCTGGAGGGGGCATAACGAGGTCGAGGAGGACGAGGTCGAAGTTGCCTGATGGGATTGCTTCGATGGCTGGAGCTCCGCCAGTGAAGGGGACTATTTCGAGGTTGTGAGGGATGAGTTCTTTGAGGATTTTTGAGACTTGGTTTCGAGAGAAGACGGAGTCATCCACGAGAGCAATTTTCATAAGTATTTGAATACTAGTGGTTGTGGTGGTTAATGTCAAATTTCGAATTTTTTGGGGGATGGTAATTTCGTGGGTTGAGTAGGAGTTAAGAATGTGATTTGCGGGGGGAGAGTGGAGATGGTATGAACTTAGATTTAGTGAAAAGGCAGATATGCAGATGATAACTTCTGAACAGATACGGGCAAGTTTTTTAGATTTTTTTGCGAGGCGTAAACATACTGTGGTGAGGTCTTCGAGTTTGTTGCCGGAGTCACCTAATTTGTTATTTACGAACGCTGGGATGAATCAGTTTGTTCCGATTTTTTTGGGGGAGCAGGAGTGCCCGTATTCTCCACCACGAGTGGTAGATACCCAGAAGTGTATTCGTGCTGGCGGTAAACACAATGATCTAGAGGACGTTGGCTTTGATGTATATCACCATACGTTTTTTGAGATGCTGGGTAATTGGAGTTTTGGAGATTATTTTAAACGTGAGGCAATTGGATGGGCATGGGAATTGCTAGTGGAGGAATGGGGGTTTCCACCTGGGCGGTTGTATGCGACCTATTATTCACCGAGTGAAGGGGAGGTGGGGGAAGAGGATGAGGAAGCAAAGGAGTATTGGATGGAGAAATTTGAAGGGGTTGGGCTAGATGGTAAGGAGCATGTTTTAGGTTTTGGGAGGCGCGAGAATTTCTGGATGATGGGAGATACAGGGCCTTGTGGGCCGTGTTCAGAAATTCACGTGGATTTGACACCGGCAGGGGAGAGTCGAGGAGGATTGGTGAATGCTGGGAGAGCAGAGTGTATGGAGGTATGGAATTTGGTGTTCATCCAATTTAATGCTCGGGAGGACGGGAGTATAGAGGCCTTGAAGTCGAGGCATGTGGATACGGGAATGGGTTTTGAGCGGATTACAGCGATAATTCAATGCACAGATGGCTTAAAGGATTTTTCACGGCCGATTTCAAACTATGATACGGATTTGTTTATTCCTTTGTTTCAGGAGATAAAGAGGCTGAGTGGTTTTGAATATTATGGGAGGTATGGAAGGGGAGGAGTTTCTGAAGAAGTGAAGAGGGATTGTGCTTTTCGAGTTATTGCAGATCACGTGAGGGCTCTTTGTTTTGCTATCGCGGATGGGATATTGCCTGGGAATACAGACAGGAATTATGTAGTGCGAAGGATATTGCGTCGTGCGATGAAAGCAGGGAAGAATTTAGGAATACAAGGAGCTTTTTTGTATCGGTTAGCTCCAGTGGTGAGTAAGGTTATGGGTAGAGTTTTTCCAGAGGTTCAGGAAAAGAGAGAGATGATAATTGAAGTTTTAAGGAAAGAGGAGGATGCTTTTTTAAGGACTCTAGATAAGGGGATGCTAATGTTTGAGGAGGAGGTAAAGGCATTGGTTGAGCGCGGTGTGGATGTGCTGAGTGGAGATTTTACATTTCGGCTTTATGATACGTATGGGTTTCCTCAGGATTTGACTGGTTTGTTGGCAAGGGAACGAGGATTGAAGGTAGATTGGGAGGGTTTTGAGAGGCGGATGGCTGAACAGCGTGAGCGGGCAAGAGCGGCACAAAAACGGGAAACGATTGAGGTTTTCGAAAGTGAAGAGATGCCGCCGACGAAGTTTTGCGGCTATGATTCGATGGAGTTGGAGGCTGAAGTTACGGCAGTGAAAAACGAAGAGAAGAGGAAGGGATTTTCGACTAATGCATCTGTTTTTTATGCTGAGATGGGAGGGCAGGTCGGGGATGCAGGGGTTGTGGAGGCTGTGGGCAAGCGGTGGCTTGTGAGGGATACTCAGCGAGTTGGGAGGGCGTGGTTGCATTTGGTGGAAGGAGGGGAGGGGCTGCCTGCAGTGGGGGAACGTGTAAAATTGTCTGTGGATGTGGGGAGGAGGTTGGCAATATCGCGTCATCATACAGTGACGCATTTATTGCATTGGGCGTTGCGGGAGGTGGTAGGGAGCGGGGTTTCGCAAAGAGGGTCTTACGTTGGTCCTGAAAAGTTGACTTTTGATTTTAATAGTCAGCCTTTGGATGGAATGCAGTTAGAAGCAGTTGAGGGATTGGTTAATGAGAGGATTATGGAGGATGGTTTGGTGAGCTGGGTTGAGGTGCCATATCGAGATGTGAAGGGGCGAACGGATATACAGCAATTTTTTGGGGAAAAGTATGGGGAGGTGGTTCGGGTGGTTCAGATAGGAGGGAATGCAGGACAGCTTGATGGGTATTCGATGGAGTTGTGTGGAGGGACGCATATGCGAAGCACAGGGCAAATTGGGATTTTTCGGATTGTTTCCGAGAGTGCCGTGGCAGCAGGTATTCGGAGGATTGAGGCAGTGGCTGGGGAGGTTGCACTGCGACGATGGCGGGAGGAAACGTTGAGACTCAGGCGTCTTGCTTCTGAACTTGGGTGCCCCCTTGTGGAGGTTGAAAAGCGGATAGAGAGTCAGCTAGCAAGGATTAAAGAGCTCGAGAAGGAATTAGAGTTAATGCGGCAAAGGGAGGCTAGGCAAATGGCGTATCAGCTTGCAAAGAAGGTAGAAATGATTGGGAATATACCATTCCTTGGTGTTGAAATTGAGATGGACCAGGGAATGTTACTTGAATTAGCTAATTCCTTGAAAAATGAATTTCGCGGTGTTTGTTTTATAGTTTCGAAGGGTGAAGGAAAGGTAAATCTACTTTGTCAAGTAAGTGAAGAATATCAAGGGAAGCTATCTGCCGGGAAACTGGTTAGTGAAGCTTCAAGGGAAGTTGGCGGGAGGGGAGGTGGCAGAGCAGATTTTGCGCGTGGTGGGGGAAGTGATGTTTCTCGAGCGAAGAAAGCGCTTGAGGTTGTTCGTTCGTTGATTTTGAAAGCCTTGTAACTTAAGTGGGATTTTAATTACTGGGGAAGGTTAATTGAGAGTGTGGCGGAGTAATTTTAATGGAATCAAGGGCTTCTAGAACTTCTTTTGAATGGTTTGAGGTTTTTGGGTTTAGGTTTGTCCATTGGATAATACCGTCTTTTATGAGAAAAGATGTTCGTTTGTGGAATCCAAAATGGAATGGGACGCCGAATTGATTTGCGAGAGCACCATCAGGGTCTGAAAGCAGAGGAAAGGGAATTTTATGTTTTTGTTGGAATTTTTTCAGTGCTCTTGGTTTGTCGGAGCTAACACCGATGATCCGAAGGCCATAAATTTTAAGATTTGGGAAAGAATCGCGTAAAGAACAGGCTTGCGCTGTGCAGCCAGGCGTGTCGGCCTTTGGGTAAAAATAGAGGAGGAGAATTCCTTTTTGGTATTCATCGGCGAGATTGACGTCGTTGCCGTCCTGATCTTTAAGTGTGAGTGCCGGGGCCGTGGTTCCTGGCTTGAGAGGATCAGCAAAGAGAGGCTTGCAGATTGATAGAGTGAGGAAAATGGAGAGGATGATTATGAATTGTGGGTTTTTCATGGTATTCTGAGATTTAAATTGGCATGAAAATTTTGGCAAAGCGAATGCTAAGATGGAATTTGGGTATTGTGATGGCCATTTTTGTGGTGTTGATAGGGGGATGGGGTTTTTGGCAGGCGGAACCTGAAGAGTGGCTTTTGGAAGGGCTTTTTGCACGAATGGTTAGTAAGGTGAGTGGTGAAGGGAGTGGGGGTGGTCTGTTTATGGCTTTGGTTGAGTGGGTGTGGCGCAGTTATGGCGTTTTTGCAGCGGCAAAGGTAGCTGCCGGATGGGGTATGGTAGAAGGGGTATTTTTTTTGTTGTTAGCAGGGATGGTAGGGATTTTGGTGGATAGATTCTTGTGGCGTGGGTGGGGATGGGTTGTGTTAGTAACAGTGGCAGGCGTAATGTTCGTTAAAAGTGTGCGGGATGAATTTAGATGGTCGAAGTTTACGTTAAAAAAGGATAAAAATATCGAAATATTTAAAGCTTTGGACGCATTGGAGATGGCAGCCAAAAAATATGGTGATGGGATCTGGTATGCACCTACGTTGGAGCGCTGGCGTTTTGTGCTCAGTGAAGGTAGAGAGGAGATGAGTGATAAAAGATTAAAAAGTGCTTTGGATGCAGCAAAGCATGCTGGTGATGGTTTTTTGTGGAGGAGGAAGGCATTGGAGAAGGGGATAAGGGTGGCAGTTTTCGCAGGTAGAAGGGAAGAATATCTGCCTGTTTTGGAGTTAGTGCGTTCAATGGGGTGGCGGTTGGTTTTTGCGAATTCGTTGGGGTTTGTGTATGCGAGTAAGAGGGATGAAAATGGATCTGGGAATCAGAAAAAAATGGATTATGCATTTCTTGGGAAAAAGGAAGGAGATAGGCTTGAGGGAGGAGAATCAGGACGATTTGTCGCAATGCGTGCAACGCAGTTGGCGAACGCGGGAGAGGGTAGTGTTGCTATGCGTGAGTTTAAGAGGGCAAGGGAATTATCGCCTGGAGATCGTAGGGTGCGAGTTGAGTTTGCTTCTTTTTTGGCAATGCGAGGTATGTGGCGCGAGGCATTAGGAGAAGTGGAAGGAGTTTTACGGGAGAATCAGAGGGAGGTAGCAGCGTTGCAAGTGGGAGTGCAAAGTGCACTTGCTCTAGGGAAACGGCAGATGGCTTGGGAATGGGCGGAGAAATTGCGCGAAGAGCAGGGGTGGGATGCTTTTTCATTGTATTTGCATGCGCGGGCTGCTAATGCTGTTGGGGCTGCTTGGGCCGAGGAAGATTCTCTGAGAAAATTAATCGGAATCATGGAGAAGAGGGGTGCGAGGGTTGGTGTTTACCGAGTTTTTTTGGGGCAAGCATTGGTTCAGCAAGGTTTGACAAAAGAAGCTTTGAAGGAATTTGAAGCAGCCTTAGAAAGCGGAGATTTGGCAGAAAGGCAGAAGAAAGATGTGAGAGATTGGCTGGAGAGGTTAAGAAATTTTTAGAGGGCGCTGCTTTATAATAAATAAAACAAATGGAGAGCTTGGTATGAATAGGAATATCGTCATTCGTATTGATTTAGAAGGAAGAGGGTATGATGTGGTAGTTGGTGAGGACGAGTTGGATCGAGTGGGAGAGTGGATTAGGACAAATACAAATTTGCGCGGACGGTATGCTTTGATAACAGATACGAATGTTGGGAGATTGTATAGCGAAAGAGTATCGAAGAGTTTGGAGAAGTCTGGCTTTCAAGGCGTGAAGTTTGAAGTGCCCGCTGGGGAAGGATCGAAGTGTTTGGAGATGGTTGGAAGGTGTGTTGATAGGATGATCGAAAGTGAGTTGGATCGGACGTCGTTTGTTGTTGCACTTGGAGGTGGAGTAGTGGGGGATTTGGCGGGTTTTGTAGCTGCGGTTTTCTATCGTGGAATACCTTACGTTCAGATACCTACGAGCGTGGTTGCCCAAGTCGATAGCTCCGTGGGGGGGAAGACCGGAGTAAACTCGGTTTTGGGCAAGAACCTGATAGGAGTTTTTCATCAACCTTCTTTGGTGGTGGCGGATCCGAAGGTTTTGTTGACTCTTGCTGATAGGGAATATTACGAAGGTTTTGCTGAAATAGTAAAACATGCAATTTTGCGGGCTCCGGATATGCTCAAGAAAATAAAACCATCAAGTCGCGAGGGACTGACTGAATTGATTGCGGAGAACATCCGAATCAAGGCGATAATTGTCCAAGAAGATGAAAAGGAGTTGAGTGGGAAACGAGCGTTGCTAAATTTTGGACATACTGTCGGGCATGCAATAGAGCAAGCAGCTGGTTATGGGGAATGGCTCCACGGTGAAGCTGTCAGCATGGGTATGATGGTTGCACTGCGGATTTCGAGAAAAGTCGCAGGGTTAAGCAAAGAGGAAGAGTTGAAGATTAAAAGTTTATTAGATATTTTAAAATTGCCGACGAGTCTAGCGAAGGCTCCTTCAACGGATAAGTTGATGAATGCCATGAGGAAAGATAAGAAATTCAAAGGTGGCAAAGTTCGTTTTGTTTTAGTTCGGAAGATTGGTGATCCATACTTGAGTGATGAAGTGACAGAGAAGTTGGTAGCGGAAACAATTGAGGAGTTGCGAGCTATTTAAAGATTAGAGTTGTTGTTGGTGTTTTAAGAAATGTTTCACAAATTTTGCGATAGAAAGAAGAGCATCGTTGTCTAAAAGCTTGTTATTTTTGTTGATTTTTTTAATTGGTGAGGAAGAGCTTAAAAATTCTCTTTGTTTGGAAATTTCACCATTTTTCCAGACAAATGAATTAGGGTTTGGAGGACCGACGCGTTGAGGTTCACTCCAAGTGTGAATAGCGAGAAGAGGAACATTTAAAGCAGAGGCGATGTGAGCTGGACCACTATCAGTGCTTATGACAAAGGTAGCGTTGCGCACTAGCCAAATTAATTCGAGCAGAGTAGTTTGATTAAGGAAATTATGGAGGTTATTAGGGATTTCTGGAGGACTGGGGCCAATTCCAACGAGAACTACTGAATGTGGATAAAGATTTTTTACCAAAAAAGCAACTTGTTGTGGCTGAAGGGATTTGTTAATACCGCGGGCATAAGGGTGGAGAAGTAAGTAATTGGGAGGTATTGTTTTTTGGCTGGGAGGAATACCAATTGGTAAGGGAAATTGTGGAGGCGATTCCAAGGAAATATTTAAAGGACAAAGAATTGAACGGTAACGCATTACTGCGTGTGAGTTTGGGTTAACATTAGCGGTAATTTTATAAAAAAATTTTGCGCCTTCTCGAGCATCGTCCCCCCCTAAAATGTGTTTAGCTCTGGTGGCCAAAGCAATAAGAGCGCTTCGCAGAAGACCTTGTAAATCAATTGCTAATGATGGGCGTAAATCTTTAAGTGAATTTAACCAACGAATAAATCGAAACTTTCCTCGTAAACCAAAAAACTGTTTTCTCGGAAAATGAATTATTTGATCAAGATATTCATTATTAGATAGAATAGGTGCCCACCTTTCATCAACGATCCAACCTATTTTTGCTTTCGCATAGGCACTTCTTAACCAAACGAGGCAAGGCAGCGCATGGACTATGTCTCCAAGTGACCCTGGCTTTATAATTAAAATCGAATTTATTTGTAGTTTTGGTGGTAACGTTTTCAATTAAATGCATGAAAAAACCCGTGAGGATAATGACCACACGGGTTTTCGGAAAAAGATGGAACGCTAATAACTAAACTTCACCACAGATATAAACATCCAGACCAAGGTAATGCATGGCGGCGGCTTTCGTATATAGAGCCCGCTTGGCAGATTTATGATCTGGTGCATAAACAACTTGGATATGATTTGACTTATGGCGGGCCATCATTTGGTCGCGGGAGATACCTTGAAGGACAGCATGCATGATAGGCCATTGAGGGGTGGTAAGGCGCCAACGTTCTTCGGTTTCCTCTTGGGGTAGTTCGACAACTTCAGCTAAGCCAGTGTCGAAAGAAAGTTTTCCATCGTCGATAAAGACACGACTCCAAACGACCCAACCTGGTTTACTAATTCCTTTAAGGGTGCTGCCGCCAAGTCTAAAATACATGGGAGGCTGGCGTTCACCGCGTGCACCCGCCCAACCGCCAATGAAATGTTCAGGTGGGGCGGCGCCAGAAATAAGGAATACCCAAACGTAAGCGTCGAGAGTATCGCTGGTGTAATGGCGGCCCCAGCGGAGATCGTGTAATGTGTTCTCAGGTGGGAATCCCATTTCGCGCCATAAGCGATATGTTACCAAGCCGTCAAGTCCCGCGCATTCGTCAACTTCATTAAAATGGGGTAAGGCTTCACCGGGGAAGAGTTCGCGGCCATCTTCACTGTAAACGGGTGGACGATTGACGTTGTTAAGGGTGCCTTCTACAAGATCGGAAGCTGGAGTTAAGTCCTTCAGCCCTTGTTGATACTGAATGCCGATAGTAGAACAACCAAACTCATCAGCGAGTCGCATAGCAGCGATATACATTTTGCACTGCTGCAAGACTTGATTTTCAGTTAAATCTGTTTCTTCGTTTGGTCCGAAATCGAACTTCATGCCATTCCGTAAATACCATTCGTAAACAGCTCTTGCTTCATCGTCACGGACTGTTAGCATTTTTGCGTATAATGTGGACTGGCTAAGTCTTTCTTTGTAAACACCTGTCGGATGCAGTAATTCATCAGGTATAATAGCGTTATACATACCCATACACCCTTCATCAAAGACTCCCATTATTGCCTTGTCTCGTTGCAATTGTTTTGCAAAACGCTTTCCATGTGATTCTGCTGAAGAGGGGACGGATGCATCATCATAGGGAACAACATGAGATATATCATGACGTATTTTCCCTTTTTTCAGCCACTTACGTAGCCCCTCTATAAAGAAATCGTCTGTGAAATCTTCGCTCCAGAGTGTGCTATATCTGACGCCAGCCTTGGTGAGCGAGCCATTCAAATTTAATAGACCTACTAAACCTGGCCATGTGCCACTCCAATTAGCAACTGTTAGGATTGGTCCTTTGTGGGTTATAAGACCGTGAAGAATGTGATGACTGTATTGCCATACCGCTTCTGCAACGACTAATGGGGCATCCTCAGGAATGTTTCTAAAAACTTCCATTCCATACTTTTGGCTGTCAATAAAACCGTGTCCTTTCACTGGATCAATCGGATGTGCTCGTTTTACCTTCACTCCCTCCCGTTCGAAGGCAGCAATTACTTTTGCCTCCATTTCCTCTTGTGCAGGTTGGCATTTTTGGTTGGCAGAGAGACGTAAATCTCCGTTAGCGATTAGGTAAACAGTGCTCATAATTTGTTCAATATAATTGGTTGATGTGTATAAAAAAGTCCTCTTTCCAAATTCAGGAACTATTTATCAACGAACTACCAATTACGATTTATCCTTCCAAGCAAAAACTTTTTCACAAGTTGAACCTCTCCTAATTTACTTTAAAAAAGACTAACTTCTCCCTTTATTTCAATTTTTTCGCTTTGGCTGATGATTGGGAATTGCGGTGATTGTCACAAAAAGCCGAGGCTAAAAGGAAAATTGCTGAAAGAAAAATTAATGAGTCTGCAATATTAAATGCTGGCCAGTGGCCATAAAAGGGGATAATAAAATCCAAAAAATCAATTACATGCCCATGAATAATTCGATCGGTTAAATTTCCTGCGATGCCTGGTAGGAGTAATAAAAAACACAGCCTCAAAAAGGCTGAGTGTTTATCCCAATAAAGAAACAGCAATCCGACTACAACTAATAGTGCAATGGTTGATATGGCGAGGAAGAACTCATTTGCTCCTCGTCCAATTCCAAAAGCGGCCCCGGTGTTGAAAACTAAGATGATATTGAAAAAACCTGGTATGATTTCAACTGTTTGATGTAGTTGAAAGTTTTTTACTATTAAATACTTAGTAATTTGGTCTAGTAAATAAAGAGGGACGAAACAGCTTAATGCGAAAAATAGATGGTGGAGGAATTTCAAAAATAATAACTTAAGAAAAGCTAAAGAGAAGGGGCGCGTGCAATAACCCTATCCCAGCGAGTCAGCAAATGGACGATAATATTGATTCCGAACTTATAAACATCCACGATGTTTTGAGCTACAGGCTCTTCTCCTTGGCGTGGAGTTGGCCCTCCGCTTGGAGTTATGTTTCCTATGTATAAATGCCTATTTTCCCAAATTCGCATATTGGTTATTTCTGTGCCGTCTTCGTAAGTGGCTTTCAATTCGACTTGTCCTTTCTCATTTAGTCCAATTTGCCACATATCTGCGTAATCATTTGCAGTGTAAAGAATTCCGATCTCTCCGTAGATATTGAGTGCATAGACAGGCTCGCGGTAAAAGTTAATACCCGGAGGAGTTTCACGAATCTCTGGGAAGTAAGCATTTGTGAAGATAGGATGATTTGGAGGAAGGGGAGTAAAATCTTTATCCACATCGGGAATTACACGGCGCATCTCTCGACGAAAAGCAATGTCAAAACGAGAGTTTCGACCAGGAACTGCACTATCACCCCATATACACCCTCCCATACGGACATATTTCCTTAAATTCTCGACTTCTTTATCAGTTAATTTAAAATCTCTCGTTCCTGTAAGGAAGATAAAAGGTGGCTTTTTTGCAAAGATTTCATCGCTTGCAAGGTCTATGACTTCGATATTTCGGTGGTTTGTTTTTATTTTATCTCTTGACCATTGATTCATGATCCACAATAAGTTAGGAATACTACCACCTGTAACAATTTCTTTTCCCCCAGAGCCTTTTCTCGTTCGAACATTTGCATTCCAATTCCCTCCTGCATATTTACCAACAAACGCAACAAATTCAAATTCCCTCTGACGCGTTCCAGTGCCAAGGCCTGTTCCTTTACCCCAACCACTAGCAAATTCTTTGATGCTGGCAGCAACTTGAGGAGTGACACCTTCCATTCCGGTTCCGCTAGTTGGTGCTGGTGGAGCCATACTTACTGACGGGGCAGCAGTAGTGGGTGCCATCGTTTGGGTTGGCATAATCATGACAGGCATTTCGAAATTTAGTGCATTTGTTGCAGTTGTTGTTATTGCCTGGACTGGACTTGTAGTTTGCTGAGGAACGGCGGTTGTAACCTGAAATGTCTGTTCCTGAGGTGTGATTTGCTGTTGAGCAGGAGGAGGGGCTGCTGCTTGTGCACCAGGAGCTACAAACCCGCCTTCGCCACCCTCGAAGTCTGGAGGTTCCTTAACAGCTTCAAACAGAACTGCCGTTCCAAAACCAAAGACTAAAAAGATATGTAAAATGAACGAGATAGCAAATTCCTTGGAGTTGCTAAATTTCTCGATAAACTTTTGGATGAAGTCATCCTTTGCCATGTCTTAAGCAAAAATTGATACATTAATAATTTTTGAAACTATTTCTAAAGTCAATTTTTTTACTTATTTGAACTTTTCTTAATTGGTTGACTACGTCCAACAAAATTTCATATTTGAAAAAAAGTATGAAAACGACTCTTTTTAAAGTGACTGCTTTAGCAACTGCAATTTCTCTTGCTGGTGTTGGCTGTTCAAACATGACACCTGGAGAGAATGCAGCTTTGTTTGGTAGCCTTTCAGCAG
The DNA here is from genome assembly GCA_026418675.1 of Chthoniobacterales bacterium. Taxonomy (GTDB): domain Bacteria; phylum Verrucomicrobiota; class Verrucomicrobiia; order Chthoniobacterales; family DYNR01; genus JAOAAX01. The sequence continues at coordinate 24,071 of JAOAAX010000018.1, forward strand.
TTGCAGTTGGTGTGCCCTTGGCTCTAGCAGGTGTTGATCCGAATATCACAGTTCCAATTGCTGCGGGAGCTGGTGTTCTTGCAGGAGCAACAGCATTTCTTATTGCAAAGCATCAGGCAACTGTTGAACAACGACGAATTGCCGAAGCTCGTGCTTTAGCTTATTTGGCTCGAGTTCAGCGTGAACAGGCCCGTCAAATTGCTGCTTCTCGAGTTCAACCCCAAGCTGCTCCAATTGAAGTTCCTCGTTACATCGCTGTAGCAACAGCCCCTAGTGAGAATTATAAGTCTCAAAGTGCAGTTATGGTTTACGACACACAGCGCCAAGCGCTTGTAGGAAACGATGTTTACGAACTTAAATCTGCACCAAAGGTTGGAACTGTTTCCAAATACGATACGATACAAGCTACTTATGTAGGGGCTGGAGAAATTTGACCCATTTCTATTTTAGCTTCACAGCGGGGGGGTTATTCCTTCCGTTATAAAAAGATGAGAATCTACCAAACGGTGTGAGTCGTTTTCTATAAAAATTAATTCTTTTCTTCTCACACAAGATCCCACCTGTTTCGAAAAATGAAGAAAACAATTATTAATGATCTTTTTCTCCTAAATGAAGCTGCGCTCCTCGAGCCCGCAGAGAAAAGTTACTTTCAAGCTGTTTCGAACCAACTGCATCCACCAACCAGAAACTGCTTACAGCAAGCAAGTCAGTCGCTCTTTTGTGCGCTTATCCTCAGTATGGCTCCTCGCACCAAACCCCGGAATTTGCTTCGTGAACGCGTGCTTGCAATTTCCGATTCAATTCACCCGCGGGTTGTTACGAATAAAGATGGTGCTATTCTATCCATCAGTAAACCGTTCTCGGAACTTTGTGGTTACTCTTTCGAAGAAATCCGTGGAAAAAAACCTGGTAGTTTCCTCCAAGGCCCAGAAACTTCCTTTGAAGCAGTTGTTCAGTTTCGCCGTGCTATAGCTTCTCGAACCCCTGCCACGATCGAAATTCTCAATTATCACAAGTCAGGCTCCCGCTATTGGGTCCGTGTGCATTTACGACCCGTCCTGAGCCAATCAGGTTCCCTTGAAGGTTATGCTGCTCTTGAGGAAAAAATAGATCCCTGCAAAAAGTAGATCTCCTCCTGTTGTTAGCTCAGTTCTTCCTCCCAAATTTTCGTTGAAGTTTTTTTACTACTAAATGGAGGATATCTTTCAATTCTTCGACCCTTAAAAACCAGCACCCAAGACTATAAACAACAACCCCTACCCCTATTAAAATTAGGAGAATTATTGCAATTTCGAAAAAATTCCCCTCCCAGGAGTTTAACACCAACCTTCTGCAAGCTAAAACAACGAGCCCCATCAATACAGCGGAAGCAGCACATCGGAATAGACATTTGAAAAAAGCCCAGCTTTCCAGCCCCCTCAACTGGAATCGCATTAAAAGATATAATAAACTAAAATTTGTCGTTGCCGAAATTGCGGTTGAGAGCGCAAGTCCTCTATGTCCCCAACCTGCTAAAATGATCAAGCTGTAATTTAAGGCCACGTTTACGCCTATCGCTGCTAGACTTACTAACATTGGCACCCAGCGACGGTTCAGAGCGTAAAAGGCAGGAGCTAACACTTTTACACAAGCATAGCCTACTAAACCTATTGCATACATTTGCAATGCTTCAGCCGTTCGTTCTGCTTCCCACGGACCAAATTTACCTCTTTCATAAATCAACCGGATGATTGGCGTTGCTAGCACAGCTAACCCAACTGAAGACGGTAACGTTAAAAAAACAGCGAGCCGCATTGCACTGCTTAGAGTTCGGCGAAAACCCGTCACTTCACCAGAAGCAGAGAGGCGAGAAACGGCTGGCAAAGTTACTGTTGCAATTGCCACTCCAAAGATGCCTAAAGGTAACTGCATCAACCGAAATGCGTATTGAAGCCAACTTACAGCTCCATCTTGCAAAAATGATGCAAACATCGAATTTATCATGACATTAACCTGAACTGCGCTTCCGGCGATTACTGATGGGAAGAGTAAAGCTAAAACGCTCCGCACACCTTCATCTCTCCAACGAAAATCCCAGCGGAACCGAAATCCTACTTTCCTTAAAGAGGGCACTTGCACTGCAAGTTGTAGGAACCCACCAATCAGCGTTCCTAAAGCTAGCCCTACAAGCGCCTGTGGGCCAAACTGTGGATCAATAATCCAACCGATAACAACTCCACCCACAATTGAGCCAAGGTTAAAAAAGCTCGAAGCCATTGCCGGCACACCAAATACATTCCTTGCGTTTAGAATCCCCATCGCTAGCGCTGCGAGCGAAACCATCAAAATGAACGGAAACATAATCCGTGTGAGCAAAATCGTCATCCGAGCTTTTTCCGCATCGAATCCAGGAGCTAACACACCAACAATTTGGTTTGCAAAAAAGATTCCTAGCAGAACAATTCCACTCAAAAAAACCGTCGCGAGCGTTGCAATTTTTGAAGCTAAAGACCAAGCCGAACTTTCTCCTTCATTTTGAATTTTTTTCGAGAAAACCGTAACAAAGGCGGTTGAGAGCGCTCCTTCTGCAAACAGATCCCTTAAGAGGTTCGGTGCTTTAAAAGCTATAAAAAAGGCATCCATGCCACGACCTGCACCAAACAAGGCTGCAAAAATTACCTCGCGAGCTAATCCTAAAATACGACTACACATGACCGCGATGCCAACTACTACCGCAGCGGAAGCATTCACTCGCTCCTCCCTCTCACTTTTTCCTTGATTCATTAAAGATAAATATATCTGTATTTAACCTTTTGCTGCGGCCTTCCTTAAACGCTCGTTAAGTGTCTGACCTAGCCCTTCATCAGGCAGCAATTCTGCCCATATTTCATCAACACCGGCTCGATCAAGCTCTCGCAGAGCAGCATAAAATTTTTGGCCGGCTTCGGCTAGGTCGCCCTTTTCCGATAGCACTTCGCACTTTGTCCAGCCCCTACCGCAAACCTTTTGTTGGAATGACAAGCACCCTCGTTTCGGACCGTCAACATTTTCATCGAAATTTGGCAAGTCCACGAACAGCTTTACCCTTGCACGTGGAGCGTAGTGCCAAGCCATACGTCCAGGTGCAATATCTTCTTCACGACCATCTTCAATAACTTCAATGCCTGGGACTTCCAACAATTGCTGAACAGGAATTGGACCACGCCTCAGCAAACGCACTCTTCCCCCTTCCACAAGCACGATTGTTGACTCTAAACCATGATAACAGACTCCGCCATCTATTATAAGCGGTATTCTGCCTCCGAGTTCTTCAAGCACGTGTTCAGCACATGTTGGACTAACCCTGCCAAATCGGTTTGCGCTTGGTGCGGCAAGAGGCTCGCCTAATCTGCGAATTATTTGATTTAAAATTCTCAGGCAACTTATGCGAACGGCCACACGCGGCAATCCAGCCGTAACGAGGTCCGGCACTAAGGGCTTTTTCCTGACGACAATTGTCAATGGGCCAGGCCAAAACAGTTCAGCAAGTTTTAAAGCGACAGGCTCATCCTCAATATGAGTAAAACATTTTACCATTTCGAGCCCGTCGAAATGACAAATCAAGGGATCCGTAAATGGTCTCTGTTTAGCCTCAAAGATTTTTCTGCAAGCATTAACATCCAGCGCCTTTGCTGCCAAACCATAGACTGTTTCCGTTGGCAGAGCTACCACTTCTCCCTGTTGGAGCAAACGGACGACCCGCGCCAATTCTTCTTCGGTTAACTCTTCGCCCTTAGCTGGATGCAGCACTTCCGTTGCGATCATCACGCCAGGCTCAAGTCAGTTCAGATGCAGCAGCTTCATCTGTTTGCCGTTTGCGGAATTGTCGCAAGGCCTCAGCCAAGGATTCATCCTGTAACGCCAGGATAGCAATTGCGAACAGTGCTGCATTTTTTGCTCCGGCTTGTCCGATTGCGAACGTTCCAACGGGAATTCCTGCTGGCATCTGCACAATTGAGAGCAAGGAATCCAACCCTTGCAAAGCTTTACTTGTAACAGGAACCCCTAGAACTGGTAACGTCGTATGAGCTGCCAGCATTCCCGGCAGATGAGCTGCTCCTCCAGCTCCGGCGATAATAACTCGCAGACCTCTTGTTACAGCTTCCCGGCCATATTTTGCCATTTCCTCTGGCATCCGGTGTGCCGAAACGACCCTGCATTCATGAGGCACATCAAATGCTTTCAAAATCAGTGATGCTTCTCGCATCACCTCCCAATCACTCTTACTTCCCATTACAACTCCAACAACAGGTCCTTTTGCCTTTTCTGGAGCTTCTCTTTTATTTAAAGATTCCATATTCGATCAAATCATCTTTTTATAAAAGCCGTAAAGCATTTCGTTTTTTCATCCTATTTGCTGCAAGCTTCCCTCCAATGCAAAATATCCGACTAAGGATGATAGCTTAAGCAATTAATAATCCGGTTTTCCGATGCCTCCTCAAATTCTCATCCTCGATCCCGACCCTCTCACCCAGCAGATTGTTACCTCTTCCCTTGGTGCTAAACGTCTGATTTTTACAGTTTCTTCATCAGCCAATACAGAGAAAATCCTCGATGCTTTCCCCGTCAAGGTCCCTCTCTGCTCCGACACGATTGGTGACGAGTCCGGCCTGATGTTTCTAATTGGACGAAAGACCGCTGGCCGTTACTTCGTCGCGTCCTTATGGCTCCTAATCTCAACCCAGATCTCTTCTTTTATGCGATGCGCGAGGTGAGTCTTTTCGATTACATTTCGAAACCTCTTTCCAAACGAGAGCTTGTTGCTAGCATTTCTCGGGCTATCGCACAATTCGACGCTCTTGAGAGACTTTCAACTCAGGAACAGTCTTCCACTCAAGCTTCTTCACAACTGCTTCCTTACCTTCCTCGAGCCAACGCAGAAAAAGCAATTTTGCCCTCGCGATTGTGGGATGGAGCCTTCTTTGTCACTGGCATGCTTGTAGGCTCAATTGCAACTATACTTATTCTCATTCTAGCTTACCTGATCAAAACTGCGATGGGTAGTGATATTTTCCCTCTTATTCACTTGCACGAACTTGTCGAATAGCTGCCCGCTCCTTTTGTGCAAAAACAAAAAAATAACCCAAAAATCCAAAAAAAATCCACAAACTGCCCTTCGAATTCTTCCCCTGAAATTCTTTCACTTGACGCCGAAACTTCCCCTCAAAAGCAATGCGAACTTCAATTCAAAAGACAAAATTTTCATCAGGAAAAGTTCCCTCTGCAGCAATGTAACCAGCAGCTTCCTCCACATTGCGCTTTCTTAGAAAACCTTATCAAAGACTCCAGCACTTCTTCTCTTCGGAGCTTTCTGCTCAAATCACATTTCCACTGGTATTCCGTTCATGAATCCGCAATGGGTTTTGCTGCTGCACTTGCAGGGAAAATCCTCAAATCCCCGATTGCTTTCATTTGCTCCTCGCATGATTTTGCAGCTCGTTTTGTAGAGGACCTTGAAACCTGGCACCCAGGTGGTTTGTTGGTGCCAGAAACTCCAATCCTTCCTGGAAATGGTTTAGAACCAGACTTCGATTCTCTTGCTGAGTGGATCCGTGCACTTCAACTTATCTGTTCTTCCTCTCCTCCGCCTTGGATTGTCCTTACTTCCTCGCAAATTACAAATCCAATTCCAATCCCTGATCTCCAAAATTGCGAAGAGCTGATTCTTAGGGCCGGCACCCAACGCCCGATTATCCTCGAAACTTTAACTCGATGGAATTACCAACGTTCAAATCAGGTTTACCAACGTGGCCAATTTGCTGAGCGCGGTGGCATTCTTGATGTTTTTTCTTGGCAGGCAGAGTTTCCTATCCGCATTGAATTTTTGGGTGATGAAATTGATTCACTTCGCACCTTTGAGCCAGAAAGCCAACTCTCCATTTCCAGAGTTGAGCAAGCCATTCTAATTCCTCGCCCAAAACTTAACACCGGCTGCTTATTCCTAACACTTCTCAACCAATATCACAAAGTCTGGATAGCTCATTCTGAAACACTCCCGGCACATTTTTCAGATGGATTTTCGTGCATTTGCTCTACCACTGATTTCAACGTTCCTTCTCCGTTAGCCTTTTACCCATGTCACGAGGCAGAATTTTTCGCAGGCGACCTCGTCCTTAATGAAGGCAAACGTGCAGCCTTTTTTACCCATCTCCGGAGTTGGATCGAAAAATCTTGGACCATACTTGTTTTATGTTCCACAGAAGGCGAACAGGAGCGTCTTATCGAGTTACTGAAACAGGAGAACATTGAGATTTCTCGACTTATTTTTTCTCTCGGCCTTCAAAATACAGCTTTTGTTTCCCACCATCTTAAGTTAGTCGTCCTGACTTCCAGCAGCCTTTTTGGCAAACGACAATCCCGCCGCTCTCAACGTCTCGCATCTCGCCACGAACGCCTCGTTGCGGCCCGCTCGATAGATGACCTTACCTCCTTTGAAGTAGGCGATTATGTTGTCCACATTGATCATGGGATTGGCCGTTTCCTTGGCACGACTCGTCTCGATTCTAACGAGCCAGAGGTTCTCGAAATCGAATATGCCAACGAAGCGCGTCTTTATGTTCCTTTGGAGGAGGCTTGGCGTGTTACTCGTTACATCGGCCTTGGCAAAAAGGTTCCCGAGCTCTCCACTCTTGGCTCTCTGAAATGGGAAAATACCAAGCAGCGGGCCCAGAGAGCCATTCTCGCGTATGCCACCCAAATCCTCACTCTCCAAGCCAAACGCTGTGCCTTACCTGGCTTTGCTCACCATCTCGACAATGACTGGCAACGCGAATTCGAAGCCGCTTTCCCTTTTCGTCTTACTCCCGACCAAGCTCGCGCAATCGCAGAAACCAAAGCCGACATGGAGAGCCAACGTCCTATGGATCGTCTCATATGCGGCGATGTTGGCTTTGGTAAAACGGAAGTTGCCATCCGAGCTGCGTTCAAGGCTGTAATGAGTGGCAAGCAAGTTGCTTTCTTGGTTCCAACAACTGTTCTTGCCCAACAGCATTTCCACACACTTTCCGAGCGAGTGAGTCAATTCCCTGTCCGGGTCGAGCTTCTAACGCGGTCCCGCTCCCAAAAAGAACAGACCTCGATCCTCAGAGACCTTCGCTCTGGAAAAATAGATATACTTGTCGGAACTCATCGCATTCTCTCCCCCGATGTCCATTGGCACGACCTTGGTCTTGTCATTATTGACGAAGAGCAACGCTTTGGTGTCCTTCACAAAGAGACCCTCAAGCAGCGCTTTGAACTGGTAGATGTTCTCACTCTATCTGCAACGCCAATTCCCCGAACACTTTACCTTGCTCTGATGGGTGCACGCGACATGTCCCTCATCGAAACTCCTCCTGCCAACCGTCATCCTATCGAAACCATCATATGCCATTACGACGAACGAATCATCCGTAATGCCATTCAGCGCGAACTTGATCGCGGTGGGCAGGTCTTCTTTCTCCACAATCGCATAGCAACTATCGAGCGCACCGCAAAACGAATCCAAAACCTCCACCCCTCTGCTCGCATAGCTATCGCTCATGGCCAAATGCCAAATCACAAACTCGAGGAAATAATGCTCAATTTCGTTGATGGTAAAATAGATGTCCTTGTCTCGACAACAATCATAGAAAGCGGACTCGACATTCCAAATGCGAACACGATTCTAATTGACCGCGCTGATCGCTTCGGTCTAGCTGACCTTTACCAGCTACGTGGACGCGTTGGCCGTTCCGGAACAAAAGCCGTCGCTTATCTCTTCCTTCCCCGCGATTTCCTGCCAACCTCCAGCGCACACAAGCGCGTCAGCGCTATTAGCCAATACACTGAGCTTGGTTCTGGTTTCAAAATCGCCATGCGCGACCTCGAAATTCGCGGTGCGGGCAATCTTCTTGGCACGGTCCAAAGCGGACATATCGTTGCTATCGGTTTTGATCTCTATTGCAAACTTCTTCGTTCTGCTGTTGAAAGACTCTCCGGCACCCAGCCCAAATCTATTCCGCAAGCCAGTCTTTCCCTTGACTTTGTCAAATTCCTTGAACACGACTTTCTTGCCGAACCTGACGGCTATGCGGGCGCTTTCCTCCCTCAGAACTACATCTGCGACAGCCGCATTCGCATCGAAGCTTACCGCAAGTTCCACGAAGCCAATTCACCAGCTCAGATCCAGAAACTCGAAGAAGAATGGCGTGATCGTTTCGGCCCGCTTCCCATCGAAGCCAAAAACCTCCTTCTCACTGCCCGCATCCGATTTGCTGCCGGTGAACGTTCTGTCCAATCTGTCACAGTCCGTGAAGACAAACTCATTCTCAAAAAAAACGAGGATTTCATCCAAATTTCTGGAAAATTTCCCCGCCTTTCCAGCTCTGATCCTAACGAACGCCTCTACGAAATCCTCGAAAAGATCCTTTCTCTTAAACCGAAATCCGGAAATTCAGAAACATTGACCCAAAATTAGCGGAACGGCCTTTCTCTGGTCCCCCCTTCTTTTTTGGAAAAAATGTTAATTGGAGGAAAAACTCGATTTTTTTGAATTTCGCACACCTCGCATCATGTTAAAGAGTTGACAAAGAAGACTTGCCATGTAGCAAAGTGTGGTTTAATAAGTTTAGTGACTTCTTTCCAACTAGTGAAGCGATTGCGGGTGTAACTCAGGGGTAGAGTGCAACCTTGCCAAGGTTGATGTCGCGGGTTCGAATCCCGTCACCCGCTCCAAATAAATCGAAGAAAAACGCGATAGGCTGGGCGTTTTTTTCCAACAACTGGAATGCGAAACGAGGCTTTTCTTGTCTAGCCAGAACGAAGTTGTTTCAATAGAGAAGCTTGAATTGACGTTCAATAGTTTCTAAGGCAAGTTCTTGAGAATCGGGGAGCAAAATCTTCTAACCCATCGCTAGTATTCGTTACTGCGAACGACTTCCTACTTTAGGACTTTCTCCCAATTGATTGAAAATCCTCATTTTTTAAATCTTGAGCCTGAAAAGCTACGAATGCTGAATCGGTTTGTGTTTAGCAATTTGCTCGAGATTCTCTTGATTGAGCTTTTTTGCAAAACCTGCTTCCTCCGTCGGAACACGTTTAGCTTATCACTCCTTAAGCAGAAAGTTCCCCTTTAGAAAAGACTGGGAAAAAACAAAGCAAAACTTTACTTTTTTGCTAGAATTAAGCGCTGACCAAGCAGTGTAGGCTAATGCCTTCGTCTTTCTTAAACTTGCTGCTTTTGAGAGATTCCTATTTTTGGTGCACTAGGTGTTCAAAACAAACTTAGGAAGGACAATCAGAGGGGACAATTTTTGAAAACTGAGGGGAAGCTTCCATAACTAAGGTTTCAAGCAAACGTTCTCTCAGGGGTTAACGGTGAGAGCAGTGGGATTTTCTTGAAACTTAATTTTCCCCTATTTTTTTGCCGATTAACGAGAAAAAGAGAACCTTTGGCAGAAATGACGATTAGTTAAGAGCTTGGAGTTTATTTTAAAGAATCCAAGGTTTGGCGAATGGCTTGGAAGTTGGGAAGTTGTTTGGGGTCTTCGTTTGCTTCTGCGTAACGGATAATACCGTTTTTGTCTATGACGAAAGCAGAGCGCATGGGCACTCCTGCCATGCCTAAGTTGAGTTGAGGGAGGAAAGATTCGTAAGCTACGCCGTAAGCTTTTGCGACAGAGTGCTCGTAGTCGCTCAGGAGAGGGACAGTGATGTTGTTCTGTTTGGCCCATGCTTCTTGCGCAAAAGGATTGTCGCCGCTTATGCCATATACTTCCGCGTCTAGCGAGGCATATTCCTCAAGTTCTTTGCTGATTTGGCACATTTCCTCCGTGCAAACACTCGTGAAAGCCATTGGAAAGAAGAGGAGAACGGTGTTGCGTTTGCCAAAGTTGTCGCTAAGCTTGACTTTGCGAAGGCCGTCGGCAGCTTTTGTTGTGAGGGTAAAATCGGGAGCGTGGGAACCTATTGGTAGTGGCATAGGCTGAGATGGTGTTGAATTTTTCTTGTTTGGTTTGCGATCAGTAGGTTGTTTGAAGATGACCCATCGTGTGGGAAAATGCAAGTCGAGGAAACAAAAAAATTGATTCGGGCTGAACGGGATTTTTTCCGACAATCTCCTCTGGATTGCGCGCGCCAGCTCGTGGGCGCTTATTTGGAGTGGGAGGGTTTTTTTGCAAGGATTGTGGAAACTGAGGCTTATGCGGCGGTGGGTGATCCCGCATGCCATACCTTTTCCCGGCCTAGTGCACGGGCTTTCGTAGCTACTCATCCCCCTGGAGCAGCTTATGTTTACTTTAACTATGGTTTCTACTGGATGTTTAACTTGCTTGTGCGAGGGGATAAAGGTGACGGATTTGTCCTTTTTCGGGGGCTTGAACTTGTTCGCACGCCTGCTGCCCTAACTCACTTGCTTGATGACCCCCGCGCCTGTGCCGGTCCAGGCAAATTGGCGCGCACTTTGCGGATTGACCGCTCCCACCATGGCTTGGACATCTGTTTGCAATACGATAAGGCTATCTATTTTTCTTCTTCCGGAGGCGAGCAGCAGGATGTCCAAGTCTCTGTGGGGCCAAGGGTTGGAATTAGCCGAGCTACGGATTTGCCCTGGAGATTTGGACTCAAGGGGAGTGCTGCCCTGAGTAAGCCGTTCCCTAACACTACCAAGCTTAAAACCAATTCAAAAAAAGGAAAATGAGCAGAGTTTCCTAGGGATTAAAGGAAATTGTTTGGTTCTTAAAATTTTAATATTGATTAGGGATTAGATGGCGTGAGTTTCTCCGGACTTTTTGGGGAGGGTAATGAATTTTTAAAGAGTTGTAGGAATTCGAAGGTAGAAATTAGATTTATATATAACCCCCCGTTTTCTGCGGCTGCGATTCCTGGAGAGCATTCACCGCTTAAAATTTTTTTGACAAGCAATTTCCTAAAAAGGAGAAAACGAGACGGATGCTGATTGAATTAATGAGATTATTTTCTTTTAGTAAGTTTATTCTTTAGTTCTTTACTTAGGGCTTGGAGTTCGCGGAGGGGCATTGCCTGCAGTTTCTCGCGCGGCGTGGGCTTCAGCCCCAGCAGCCCTTCCTACGTCCG
>JAOAAX010000019.1 GCA_026418675.1 Chthoniobacterales bacterium
GGTAACCGAGGTCGAAGAGGCCATGGTGTGTGGGGCCGTCGTCGGGGCTGAGGCCGGCCCGATCCATACAGAGGACGATGGGAAGATTTTGTAGTGCGATGTCGTGAATTAGCATGTCATAGGCGCGTTGAAGGAAGGTGGAATAGATGGCGAGGAATGGGCGGATGCCGCGGGTGGCGAGGCCGCAGGCGAAGATGGCAGCATGCTCTTCGGCAATGCCGACGTCGTAGAAGCGTGATGGGAATTTGGCAGCGAAGTGTGAGAGGCCTGTTCCGGAAGGCATTGCTGCGGTTATGGCGACGACGGTTGGGTCTTTTTCGGCGATTTGGCAAAGGGTTTGAGCAAAGATTTCGGAGTAGGTTGGGGAGGTGGCGGGAAAAGTTTCGCCTGTTGAGGGTTCGAATTTGCCGAGTCCGTGGAATTTATCGGGCTTAGCGAGTGCGGGTGGGTAGCCTTTGCCTTTTTGGGTGAGGACATGGAGGAGGACGGGCTCGTTCTGAGTTTTGAGGAATTCGAAGGTGCGGATGAGGGTGGGGATGCAGTGGCCATCAATGGGACCGTAATAACGGATACCGAAGTCCTCAAAAATGACGCTGGGGGCGAGGAGGCCTTTGAGGCTTGCTTCGGCCTTGTGAGCGAATTTGCGGGCCTGTTTGCCGGCGATCCATTCGAGGAAGTTGGCGGCTTGTTCGTGGAGGTGTGCATAGGCTGGGTTAGTGACTATGCGGTTGAGGTAATCGGCGATGGCACCGACGTTGCGGGAGATGGACCATTCGTTGTCGTTGAGGACGACGATGAGGCGGCGAGTTGTGGAGGCGATGTTGTTGAGGGCTTCGTAGCTGACGCCACAGGTGAGGGCAGCATCGCCGACGATGGCAATGATATGTTCGTTGCCACCGAGTTTATCGCGAGCGGCGGCCATGCCGAGAGCGGCGGAGAGTGCAGTGCCGGCGTGGCCTGCGCCGTAGCAGTCGTGTGGGCTTTCGGAACGGGAGAGGAAGCCGCTCAGGCCGTTGAATTGGCGGATGGTTTGGAAATTTTTGCGACGTCCTGTGAGGAGTTTATGGACGTAGCCCTGATGGCTGACATCGAAGATGAAGCGGTCGTTGGGTGTATTGAAGACGCGGTGGAGGGCGATTGTCAGTTCTACTACGCCGAGATTTGGGCCGAGATGGCCACCATTGGCGGAGACGACACGGATGAGCTCGCGGCGGATTTCCTCCGCTAAGGTGGAGAGCTCATCTTCTCTGAGGGCTTTGAGATCGGCTGGTGAGTGGATGGAATTAAGGATGGGGGTGCTTTGAGTTTTGGAAGGCGTAGGTTCATTTGTCATTCTTATTGAGCCGTGCCTGCTTGGAGAAGAGGAGTGAGGAGTTGCGAAGGGAAGAGGAGGTGGTGGTTAAAATGGATAATCGGATGCTTTTTGTGTGCGGAGAGAGGATGAGGGATTACTTGTTGGTGGAGAGATTTCTTTGGTTTGAGGGGAGCCGTCAAGGGATTTGGTGACGAGGAGGATTTTGCGTTCGGCTTCTTCGAGGCGTTGTTGGCAGATTTTGACGAGAGCTGCACCTTCTTCGTAAAGGGTGAGGAGGCTGTCGAGAGGGAGGTTGCCTTCCTCCATTGTGTGGACAATTTTTTCGAGGCGGTAGAGAGCTTCCTCGATGGTAGGTTTTTGGTTTGTGGTGGGTGATTCGTTCTCCGTCATAGGAACTGAGGATTTTGGGATTGTAGAGGGAGGAGAGGGAAGAAAGGTATAGGGCGGTTAGAGGAGCTGGGGAATGCGTTGGATCGAGGGGATTGCAGGGATGTGAGCTTACGTTTCTATATGGGTTGAGTTACTGGTTTGATCGGAGGAGCCAGCGCTCGGAGTCTGCGAAGAGGATGCATTCGCCGGCGATAGGAAGAGGGGTAAAGGATTTGAGGAAGAATCCTTGTGTGTTTGGTGGGCGAGTTATAAGCTGGGCCCAGTTGCGGTAAACGCCTTTGTAGATTTGGGATAAGAGAGGCTGGTTGCCTGTAAGAGGCGTGAGATAAAGACCTGTTACCGGCTCGCCGAGGACGCGATAGTCGTTGATTCTTGAGAGTGTGCGTGGGGTGTCTGGAAGGAGGATTGTCTTGCGATTGGCATACCAGGCGATAGCCCAAGGCATGTCGGAACAAAGGACTTCGTGGTCTTTATACCAATGGCTGAATGCTGCAAGGAAAGGAGGAACGTAAGGGGGCCAATGGATGCGCGGGGGTTTGAGGAGAATAAGAGTGAAGAGCATGGGGAGAGCGACGAGGAAGAGAATTCCTAAGCGGAAGAGGAAATCGAGGAAGTAGCTATCGAGGTCGAGACGGTTCCAAAGGACAACCAGGAACGCTGAACCGAAGTAAGAGAAAGGAGCAATGAAGATAACGTGAAATTGGTTTGGGGAGACGGGGTCTTCGCCCACACCAAAAATTGCAATGCCGAGGAAAATTGACAGCCACATAGCGAGGAGTAACCAGCGAAAGTGCTCGGTGATGGGACTGCGGAAACGGTGGAGGAGTGAAGCAAAGAAAAAAATCGCTGCGATGTTTAAGCCAAGGAAGGAGAAAAGCTTGCTGGCTTGGTTGATGATTCCGTCTTGGATTTTGGAGCGTAAGCCACGGGCGCCTGCTCGAAGGTCGAGCCCGAATTCGCGCATAATTTTAAGTTCAGGTTGGTTGCCCGGGTCGAGAGCAGTGAAGATTGAGATGCCGAAAGGATTTCCACAGACTTGATAGTTCCGATAGAGCCAAGGGGTAAGAGCGCAGAGGAAGAGGAACGCACCGAGGAGGAGAGGAAGGAAATTTTGGCGAAAGAGGAAGAAGGCCGCGATGATCCAGCCGAGGAAAAGGCATGCCGCGAGGCCATGGGCGAGTGTGGCCAGGGCGAGGGCAAGGGCCGCCAAAGGTAACCATAGCCAGAGGAGAGCTGGATTGGACTCGCGGACTTTGAAGGCGAAAATCGTGAATAAGCAGTTGAGAGAGAAGAAAAAGAGGACGATCATGTGTGGGAGGCCGGAGAGGGAGAATTGCCAGTAAAGGTCAGTGAGGACAATTGCTGCGGTGCCCAAGGCCGCGAGTTTAGCGTCGAAGAGGAGGCGTCCGACGAAATAAAAAACGACCGCAGAGAGTAAAAAGAAAATGAAGGAGGATAGGATGATGAGACGGTCGCAGACATAAACGATATCGAGAGGGTTCATTTGCCAGTGGTCCTTGGCAAGGGCGAGGAAGAAGGAGTTGATGTAAGGAGCAAGTGGCTGGTGAGAGAAGTCGGGGAAATTGCCTTGTGGCATAGATTTGCCGGAGCGTTCGAGTTGCCACAGAGCGAGAGGGCGGATGTATTTGGTAGAGAAACCATTGCCGGCTGCTATGGAGCGAGCGATTTGGGCTTGGTCCATAGCATCGGGATGGCGGAGGCCAGCGAATTGAATAAAGAAGTAGATTGCAGCAAGTGCGAGAAAGAGTGCAAAGAGTGCGGCGATGCGGAAAAAGGGTTCAAGCTTGCCTTGTTCTATTGAGTGGAGGATATTTTGTGCGGTTAGTTCCATTTTTGGTGTTCCTGTGAAAGGAAAGGCGTGAGGGTTTAGAGAGTGGGTTTAAGAGGAGTGAGGGGGGGAAATTTTAAGTTCTTCGAGTCGGCGATAGAGGGTGCGGCGACTGATTCCGAGGAGTTTTGCTGCTTGCGAACGGTTTCCACGAGTTTGTTTTAGTGCTTGTAGAATGAGCGAGCGCTCGTTTTGGTCAAGATTCAAAGTTGGAGTAGTGGGAGGAGAAGGAGTGAGTGTTGGGATTGAAGAGGGTGAATTGGTAGGATGAAATGGTTCTGGAGAGACTGTGGTGGGGTTTTGCAAGGACTCGGGCAAATCGGCGAGGGTGATGCGAGAGCCGGTGGCCATAACAACGCCATGTTCAACGGCAGCGCGAAGTTCACGAACATTACCTGGCCAATGGTAAGAGAGGAGACGAGACATAGCTTCCGGAGTGAATTGGCGGAGTGGCTTACCATTTTCGAGGCTGGATTCGCGGAGGAAAGCTTGAGCGAGGAGTGGGATGTCGCCGGGACGCTCGCGTAAAGGTGGCATACGGATGCGGACGACGTTGAGTCGGAAGTAGAGGTCTTCGCGGAAAGTGCCCTCAGCGACCATTTGCTGGAGGTTGCGATTGGTTGCAGCGATGAGGCGTATGTCGGCATGAAGTGTTTGATTGCCGCCGACGCGCTCGAAGGTGCGCTCGCCAAGGAAGCGGAGGATTTTGACTTGGGTAGTGGAATCAATTTCGCCGATTTCATCCAAAAAGAGAGTGCCGCCGTCGGCTTGCTCGAAGCGGCCGATACGACGTTCGAGGGCGCCAGTGAAGGCTCCTTTTTCGTGGCCGAAGAGTTCGCTTTCGAGGAGTTGAGGGGAAAGAGCGGCGCAGTGGACGGCGATGAAGGGTTTGTCTGCGCGGTTGCTAAGAGCGTGGATAGCCCGCGCGGCAAGTTCTTTGCCGGTGCCACTTTCGCCTTCGATGAGGACTGTTGCTCGGGATGGGGCGACTTGGCGGATGGTTTCGAAAACCCTAACCATAACTTCAGACTGACCGATCATGTTTTCCAAGCCACGGGGATTTTCGACTTTGCGGCGGAGTTCGAGGTTTTCGTTGCGCAATTCGCGTTCACGCAAAGCTCTTTTTACGAGGAGTTCGAGTCGTTCTAAATTAATGGGTTTGGTAACGAAGTCATAAGCGCCACGTTTCATGGCCTCGACGGCTGTATCTACGGAACCGTAGGCAGTCATCATAATACAGATTGGTGGAGATTCGAGGTTGAGGGCTTTCTGGAGAAGATCCATGCCGCTTGAGGAGCCGAGGCGTAGGTCTGTGAGGAGGAGGTCTATTTTTTCTTCTGTTAGCAACTGGAGTGCGGATTCGGGATTAGAAGCTACGAAGACGTCGAAATCGTTTTCGAAAATAGCACGCAGGCCATCGCGGGTGTGTTTTTCGTCGTCAACTATGAGGAGAGTTGGACGTTTTTTTAACTTCGACATTTGACGTTTAAGTCTAAATAACAATGAATTGTGGGTATATAAGTCGGTATTCTAATGAGTTGGCCAATGGTTTGGTAAAGTTTTCGATGTAGAGGAATAAAGTTTAATCGGGTGCGATAGCTTGGCTTTTATTTTGGAATGTTTGGAGGACTGAGGGGATATATGGAAATTTTATTTAGAAAAATTGCTAATTTTTGGAGGTATCATCTGGGCAATTGGAAATGAGTTGCATTTTAGGCCCGAAGATTGAAAGCAACTTTTGCCAAGCGTTTTCTGGTTCTTGAGGGTTAAAAGCTGCGAGGAGCTGTGGTAGGACGATCCAAGAATTATGCTGGATTTCATTTTCTAATTGACCAGGGGCCCAGCCGGAATGGCCGACGAAGAGACGGAGGTGAGGGGACCAATCTTCAGGAATGTCTTCTATTTCGATTTTGTTGTCGAAAAAGCGGAATTCGTAAGTTTCTGAATCGGGTTTGACACGGATACCGAGGATTATGATTTGCTCTGGAGTGACGGGACCACCGTAAAAGAAACGGGTTTGTGCAATGTGGCTATCCAGTTTTGCGGTGGATATCTCACCGAGGCAGACAGGTAAAGGGCGATTGAGAACGAAACCTAAAGCTCCTTCTTTGCGGCTGTGGTGGTGGAGGTAAACAACGGTTTTGCGGAAGTTAGGGTCAAGCAAAACTGGTGAGGCAGCAAGGACATAACCGGACATGTTTTCGGGTAACTGAATGTTTTCCGCGCTATTACTCATAGAGGTTGGTTGAGTGACTGGGATGGCCTTTTGGGGATTAAACAAGGATCCTCAAAAAGTTCTGTTATGAATGGAGTGGTGAGGAGGAATGATGCTTGAGGTTTAGATGGTCGGGCTGGCGGGATTTGAACCCACGGCCTCTGCGTCCCGAACGCAGCGCTCTACCAAGCTAAGCTACAGCCCGGTTGTCGAACCCCTGTAAAATTTTGTCTGAGTGTGGGTAAAATTCAAGCTTAGGTCGTTATTTCCAAGGATAAGGATTACTGGGAGGAAGTGGTGGCCGGGCAGAGGACTGCATCCTTCATACCATGGAGAATTTTTTTATCGGCGGGGCAGAGTGTGACTAGAGCTCCCCCAAGGAGGATTTGTTTATCGTTTGCGAAATAAAAGGGGCAAATTCTGGCCCGCATCAAAGAACTATGGATTGCGTCGTCTTCTTTTGAAAGATAGTGGCAAGGGAGGAGGATGCTTTGGCGGTATTCCTGGAGAATGTAAGGTTGGTCTGGGAAAGAATTGAGTGCGTTGTGGAGGCTTTTAATCCATTGGTGGGAGGGGATGTCGTGACCGATGACGACACCTCTGGCACCCCATGCTTTTTCCGAGAAGCCGCTAATTTTAATGACAAGTTGTCTTTTCTTTTGGCTAAAGTTTTCGAGTTCACACCACGAATGGATTTCAAGTCCTGGGTAAACAGCTTGTGGTGGCAATGGCTCAGGGTTGAGCAGCCAGGTTCGTGGGATGACTTTTTGGAGGGCGTGGAAGATTCCGCTGCCGAGTTCGCGTTGCCAAAAATTTTCGAGTGGTTTAAGCCAGAAAAGAGCAAACCAGAGTTTTTCCTCCAGAAAAGCTTTTGGGGGAGGGGTTATAAAAAATTTGCCCTGAGCTGCTTGGTTAAGGATTAGCTGAGCGGAAGGGATGTTGGGGAGATCAAACAACTCAAAGAATCTGTAGATTTTTGGCTGCCAAGGACCTTGCCAGTCTTGTGAGCGAACGAGATAGGTTCCGAAATTGGCTTTCGTTAGAGCTGAGGCAAGCCACTCCATCTCTGGACGGTAGGAGGAGGCTTCGTTGCTGACGAAGATGTCTGCTCCCCCCTGGAGGATGGAGGAGAAGCCATTCAACATGCCGTCATGGCCGCCGAGGACAGGAAAGCCTTCGCCTGAGTAAACTTCGTTAAACCATGCAGTGAGGCCAATTCCGCCTGGGACGTTGTCAATTTCGGTGATAAAATAACCGTTTTCAGAAAGGATAATATCTGGACGAATAACTCCATAAACTTGCTCGCGGAAGAGCTTTGCACGGCCGAGAGAGATGATTTCTTGAGGTTTGCCAGCATCGAGGAGTTGCGCGATCCAGGAAGGGGCTTTTCCCTTGGTGCTGAGGTGGTAGAGGAGATTGCAGGCTTTAAGGAATTTCCAAAGTCTGTAACCGAGTTTCTCGAGATCTTTGGCAAGATAAACTGGGAGAGGAAAAGGGTAGGGCGAGGTTAGCCATGAGTGGTTGGCGAAAAGCCCCCCTGAAGGGATTTTATTTTGGATACGTAGAGCGATTTCACGTGCTGTATTGGCGGAAAGACTAAAGGGGAGTTGGGTGGGAGCAGGTGACAAATCTATCTCTTTATGAGGATTGCTGATGGGAGACATGGAGCATATTTGGAATTTAATTTGAAATTTAGGAAAGGGATTTCAGGGCGTGGCGGACGAGTTCTTCAGCAGAGGAGGAATGACCAGCTAGGATTGCAGAGCGGACGGCCTGAGAGGCATCGGATTGTCTGAAACCAAGGGAGACGAGGGCGAGGATTGCGTCGGAGGCGAAGGGATTTGATATTGGTTGGGAGGGTGCGTTAGTGGCTTCAGGGAGGTGGTCTTTGAGTTCAAGTATGATACGTTCGGCCGTTTTTTTTCCGACGCCGTGAATTTTGGACAAGCGGGTTACATCGGCGGAGATGACAGCGGTGCGGAATTCCTCAACAGACATTCCGCTAAGGATGTTGAGGGCGGTTTTAGGTCCGACATTGGGGATTCGTTGGACGAGGAGGAGGAAAAGATCGCGTTCCTCCTGGGTGGCGAATCCATAGAGGTTAACGGAATCTTCGCGGATAGTGAGATGGGTCAGGAGTTGGACTGGATTTCCGATGGGTGGGAGTTTGTTGTAACTTGATAAAGGGATGGTGAGCTGGAAGCCGATGCCCCCGACGTCCACGATGATTTGAGTGGGTAGGGCTTTTACAAGACGTCCCTCGATTTGGGCAATCACGGGAGAATTTTTAGGATAACTTTAAGAGCTTGGCAAATGTGCACAGGGAGAGGGGGAGTGTAATTAAGAAAAAGGAGTTAGACTTTGGCTGGAGGAGAGGTAGGAAGGAAGAGTTGATTAAAGAATTTCGTGTGGGAATTTCTAGTTGGCGGATTGGTTGGGAATGGAGGGGGATGAGAATTGTGTTGTGAAGATTTTTTCAATGGCATTTTTACGGAAGTCGAAAATGCGTTGGAGTTTGGGAGCAATTAGGGGGCCGTGGAGGAATTTAGTGAGCGGAGAGAAGGGCAAAACATAGTGGATGCGGTCGGTTATTGTAACTGAAGTGGCTGTTGCAGGTTGGAAGAAATGCTCGTGATGCCAGACTGCGTAAGGGCCAACACGTTGTTCGTCAACGAAGTAAAATGGCTCGCGGACATGGGTGATTTCTGTGAGCCATGTGACGGGGATACCAAAGAGGGGAGTTACCCGATATTCAATAATGAGGCCGGGGTAGATTCTTTCTGGCAAATTGGAACGGATGGAGAAGTTTAATTCGGGAGGAGTAATTTTGGGGAGGTTTTGTGGATTTGAGAAAAAGGACCAGATGTCTGATAAGTTTCCTGGGATCGTTTGTTTGCGTTCGAGGCAATAGATCATCAAAATTTTTACGAGTAAAGAAAGGGAGAAGTTTCCCTGTTACTAGGACAGAGATTTGGAGGAAGTGTGTTTTAGGATTTTTGGATGCTGTTTTGCGAGATAACTTCTTGGAGGCGAAAACGGATTTTATCCAAAAGGTCTGTGTTTGTAACTTTTTGGCGGTCTGGACCTAAAACATAGAACGCGTCGATGGCAACATCCATTTCGGTGGTAATTCGGGAAAGCTCGATGGAAATGCCGATAGAGCTAAGGGCATGGAGAATGTCGTAAAGTAGGCCGGGACGGTCGGGAGTTTGAATTTCGATAAGGGTGTAGTTTGGGTGTGCACGGTTTTCGATAGTGACTTTGGAGGGCATGTCAAATTCTTGACTTAATCTATAGTATTTGATTCCAGAGGTTTTGTGGAAGAGGGGATTGAAGTCGAAGTTTGTTGAGGTTAGGGACTTTTCGAGGATTTTTTGGAAATTTTCCTTATCTTTTTGATTAGTGATGGCTGCGCGACGCATGTTACAGACGCGGAAGATGTCGAGTGCGATGTGGTCGCCGCGAGTGAAGACATCTGCGCTGAGGATGTTCATGTTGCTTGCGACAAAACTGCCTGCGATGCGTTCGAGGAGGGCAGGGCGGTCCCAGCCGACGATCCAGACTTCTGAGTGACCCTGTTCTGGGCGGTCTGTCCAACGGAGGAGAGGATGAAGGGGGTTAGCATTAGGCAAGTCGAGCATTGCAAAGAAGTCATGGAAGAGGCGGATGTGCTCGCGGATTTCGGTATCTTCGAAGGTTTGGAAATAGCGTTCAGGCATGAGGTCAAAGAGAGCGTTGATTTCCTCTTTGAGGCTAACGGGTAGCCAGTCAGCGACACGGCGTTTTAGGTCGAGGCGATCTTTTTGCTTACGTTCGAAGGAAGTGGGGCCTTCTTCGAGGTAGTGGGCGGTTTCGAGATAGAGTTGCCAAACGAGGCTTTCTTTCCAATCAGACCATTTGTCGGCACTTGTGCCCATACCATCGGCGAGGGTTATGAGCATGAGAGCATCAAGTGTCTGGCGGTCACGGATGATGGATGCGAATTCGGTTATGGTGACCGGATCATCCAAATTTCTAGACTGAGCTGTTTTAGAAAGAAGGTAGTGGCTATCTACGAGATTGAGGAGGAATTTACGGCGGTCGGAGCTTAACTGCATGCGACGAGCGACACGGAGTGCAAGTTCTGTGCTTGCTTCCTCGTGATGGCGACGGTTGAGAGCCTTGCCTGTGTCATGAAGGAGCAGGGCTAAATAAAGGATAGAAGGATCATCTACTTTTTGGAATATTGACCTGTAGCCTGCGAAACGGGGCTCATTTGTAAAAAGGAGAGAGTCTAATTTTTCGATGCATACGAGGGTGTGCTCATCAGCGGTGTAGCGGTGGAAGAATTCATGTTGGACGAGGCAGGTTAATGCGCCGAATTCTGGCAAATAGCGGCCGAGGAATTCTGTTTCGTGCATTTCGCGTAGGATTCTGCCGACGAGACCTTTGCGAGAAAGGATAGAGAGAAATATTTCGCGGTTAACCCTGGCGTATTGAAAGGTTTTATCTACGATGTTCAGTTTTTGGCGGATAAGATCCTTGAGCTCGTAGGAGAGGCGGAGCTGCTTAATTTGTGCATATTGGAATAGACGAATTAAACGGCTTGGATCCTCGTCGAAGATTTGGCGGTTTTGAGGATAGAGGGTGGAGTCTTTTGCAATGAAACCATCAAAAGATTCACCGGTTGATGGGCGGCGGAAAAGCTGGAGGAGGCTTCTGCGGCGGAGAAGAGGTGTTAGGTTTAGGCGCTCGATGGCAGTCTGAGAGATGATGTGGATGTTACGGGTGTGTTGGTAGTAATCCCGCATGAAAGCTTCGCTGCGACGCAACATGTTTTTCTGAGGGTAGTCGAGAGCAGTAGCGACTTGGCCTTGGAGTCTAAGTGTTAAGTTGTCGATGGGGCGACCATTGGAGTAATGCATTTGTGTTCGAACTCTGAGGAGGAAGTCGTGGGCTTTTTGGAGTTGAAGGAATTCTTGCTCGCGGAGGATAGAAAGCTCGACGAGTTTGGAAGGGGAGAGGACGCGTTCCTTCATGTAGCAAACCCAAAAGAGGTTCTGATAATCACGGAGGCCCCCCACGCCGCATTTTACATTGGGTTCTTGGACGAAGACAGTGCCGCCGTGATGTTCGTGCATTTGGCGCAAGTTTTCTACACGCCATTTAAGGTATTCGACTTCTTTTCCCTTGATACAGGAGCGTTCGAAAAGGGAACGGAACTCGGTGAAGATTTTACGGTCGCCGTGAAGGTAGCGGCATTCGATCATGGAGGTTTTTGTTTTGAGGTCAGAATTTGCCTGTTCGATGGCCTGAGAGAGAGTTCGGACGGAGTGGCCGAGTTTGAAGCCGATGTCCCAGAGAGCGGTGGTGAATTTGCGGACGATTTCTTTTAATTCGTTTGAATTGGCGATATGGGACTCTGCTAAGAACATGATATCAATGTCGCTGTAGGGGTTAAGTTCTTTGCGGCCATAGCCGCCGAACGCGATGAGGCAGAGACCGGGGAGATAACGACGTGCAGTTAACTTTTGAGCTAAGAATTCAAAGAGCTCACGAACGAGCCAATCAACGATTTCTGAACGTTTGCGGCAGAGCTCAACACCGCTGCCACCCTCTTGGTGTTCTTGGTGAAGTTTCTGCTCGCAGCGGTTGCGGCACTCTTTGAAGGGTGCAATAGGCGGTGTGTCGTTATTCCATGAAAGTAATGTTTGGTGAAGTTTCTCGAGGGATTGTTCGTAAGCAGGCTCATTCCATGCGAATGAGCGGAAGAGTTTTGAGTCTGGGTTTGTCAATTTGGATTAATTGAGGAATTCTAGAGCTATTTCGACTCTTCGATTGATTTGCTGTTCTTCGATTGAGCCAGTAGCTGGGGCGATGAGGCGAGAGCTTCCATAACCGCGAGTTTCGATATTGTCTAATGGAACACCCATATGCTGGATGAGCCAGGCTTTTACAGCTTCTGCGCGGCGGAGGCTTAAGTTGAGGTTGTAGTCGGGGGGTCCGAATGAGTCAGTATGACCTTCTATCCGGAAGCGGACATTTGGGTTTCGAAGCATGAGAGTTCCGAGCTTGGCCAGTGATTCGATGGCTTCGGGGCGCAATTCAGCACTATCGTAGTCGAAAAGGAGGTCTCCGGGCATAAAGATTGGTGCGGTGTTTTTTTCGAGTGGGCCGGTTTTTTGTAGAAGGTCGTCCAATTCACTATAACCGGCGAGGGAGCCGAAACGCATACCGAGTTTTGTCGGAGGGCTGGAATCGTTATTGATTTCAGGCAGTGGAAGGATGGGACGATTGGAAGAAGGGGAACTAGTTTCGAGGAGTTCGTCGCGAAGTTTTTCTAGCTCGTTGGCGAGGTTTTCTTTTGGGATTTGGGATTGGGGAAATGAATCTCTTAGGAAATCTGCTGAAATTTGTAGGTTGGGTAGGATTTGTGTGGGTTCGAGTTTAGGAGGTTCCTGGGGGAGGGAGGAATTTTTTTCATTAGAGACATTTTCCTGTGGTAATTGGATTTCTGGACGGAGGGGTTCTTTGTTTCGATTAGTATCCTCATCTTGTTCCAAAAGCTTGGGATCAATTTCGACCCTCTCTACTTGAAATTTTCTCGGCACTAGTTGTTCATAGTATTTTTCGCCGTATTTACTAGGTTCGAATTTGCTAGCAAGGTATAGGAGGGCGAAGTGAAGGAGGATTGAGAGCAAGAAAGCTGCGAAGAGAAGGGAGAAGAAACTGTTGTTTTCCCGATTTAAAGTGTTTGCTTGCATGGGGTGATAGTGGGGAGGAAATAAATAAGACTTTTTTATCTATTTATTTAACTATGAGTTGTAATTTCGAGGTTTTAGGGACTTGGTTTGTATAGGGATCAACGCTTGAAAATAAATACACAAGCCAGAAAAACGGAATTGACTTTTTCTAAGAAGGTTAGCATTTTTTTCGGCTACAAAAAACAAAATCTTAAGGAGAAAGAATGACAGAGGTAGTAGTTAAAAAAGGAGAGCCGATAGATCGGGCGCTGAAGCGGTTGAAAACGAAATTGGACATGGAAGGAATTTTGGATGAAGTGAGGCGGTTGCGTGCGTATGAGACACCTGCACAACGAGCGCGCCGCAAGGCGAAGACAAATGCGAAACGGGCGAAACTTAAGATTCGTTTTAATTTTGGTCCGTGAAATGAGGGGGAGTTGACGGTGCTAATGAGAAGCACCGTGGAGGAAGGTAGTTTTCAGTATGCTGCAGGGAGGGGGAGGTTTGTTCTTTTGGGGTGTGGTTATTTAGGTTTGAGGGTATATCGTTTGCTGACGGAATTAGGGTGGAAGGGATTTGCAGTAGTGCGGAGTGAGGAGTCCCGTCAGTCTCTTCGGGAGCGAGGGGTTGAAGTCATTGCTCTTGACATTGGGACAGAAGATTTCTCGACTCGGCTGAAAGGGGAATTTCGTGTCTTTTTTCCTGGTGAGGAAGGGCCGGAAGTTTGGGTTCATTGTGCTAGCACACGTGGTGGGGATGTAGGGATGTATCGTTGTGTTTACTACGGAGGTGTGAGTGGGTTATTGAGGGCATTTCCTCTTGCGTATGGAATTTTTGTTTCGAGCACATCTGTTTATCATCAAACAGATGGTTCGTGGGTTGAGGAAAATTCGACAACGGAACCTTCGCAGGAAAGCGGGAGGGTTTTGCTTGAAACTGAGAAGCTGGTAGTTGGAGCAGGGGGAGGTGTTGCTCGGCTTGCGGGTTTATATGGACCTGGCCGATCGGTGCTTTTGAGGAAGTTTATAAAAGGGGAGGCTAGGATTGAAATGAGGGGCCGAAGATGGATTAACCAGATCCATGTTGACGATGCGGCAAGGGCAGTAGTGTTGCTGTGTCGTGTTCGTCCAAAGGGAGAGGTTTTCAACGTTGCTGATGATACACCGATGACTCAAGGGGAAATTTTTCAAGAGATGGCGAGACGGTTAGATATGCCAATGCCGCCTGCGGTGGAAACGCAAATCGAGCGCAAAAGGGGGAACAGCTCCAAGCGAGTTAGCAATGCGAAGATGCGAACGTTAGGGTGGGAACCGCAATTCCCAAGCTTTTTCGACGCTTGGGAGGAATTAATTTTGGCAGAAAAAGGATAAAAAAATCCACGAGTGAACTAGTTATTGGTAAGTTTTTCGAGTTCTGAGCGTTCGATTGTGTAGGGAGAACCGCAACGCGGACAACGGACCTGGACAGAATTGCCGTTTTGGAAAAGATCGAGGTTTTTTGAAAGGGGAGGCCCCAGAATTTCAAGAATTTTCTGCTGGTTGCAACCGCATTCCCAGCGGAATGAACGAATTTCCAGGAGTTTAATGTCTTCTGTAGATGGAAGCGAAGGGATGTCTTTTTCTTTAAGAGTGTGGAGCCAATTCAAATCGCAATCCGGTTGAGCGGTAATCAATGCGAAATAGTCGGAGGGGAGGGAGAAATATCGTGAGGGGCGCTGTTCGCTTTGGAGCATGAGTTCTTGGGCTCCCAGCATGGCGCGGGGAGTTTGGCTACTAGAGAAGGGGATTTCTACGGTGCTTCTTCGGATTTGTCGGCCAGGGAGCAACCAGTCACAGAAGAGTAAGTCGCGGCCGAGAGATTTGATATTTTCGTCGAAGAGAGTTCCAGTGACGCGGTGAAGGGAATTATCTGCGACGATGAAGATGTTGTGTGGGGGGTGCTCAAAGTGCATCGTCCAAGCAATGCTTTCGTTTGGTGGGCGGGTTGAAGCGTAGAGGCAAAGGGATGCTAATGCTGCTTGGAATTGATTGTTATGGAACTGATTTAATTTGAGACCGATATTAGATAAATGGAGAATAATATCCACAAATAGATTTGAAAAACTAGCTGTAAGA
Source organism: Chthoniobacterales bacterium (assembly GCA_026418675.1). GTDB lineage: Bacteria > Verrucomicrobiota > Verrucomicrobiia > Chthoniobacterales > DYNR01 > JAOAAX01. The sequence goes on from JAOAAX010000019.1 coordinate 14,606, forward strand.
AGAAGAGCATTCCGGCTGCGGACGAATTGAACTGAAACTTGGGTGAAATCCTCGGAGGAATTAATCACAGAAGTTCTGAGGACAAACCACGGATATAGGCTGCGACAGCAAGCAAACCATCAGTGTAAGGATTTTTTTTAAGGACTTTGAGACAGTTTTCAGCTTCTTCGAGGAGATTATGGACGACTGAACAGGACTTTTGGAGGTATCCCTGTTCGCGTAATTCCTTAGCGAACTGTTTGATTAGTTCAGGGGAATTGCCGTCAGAGAATTCATGGAGGTGATTTAGGATGCTGTTGTTGGTGATATTATCCTGGAGGTATAAGAGGACAGGGAGGGTGAATTTCCCTTTTTTGAGGTCGGTGCCGAGGGTTTTGCCTGCGGAAGGTTCTGACCCGGCGATGTCGAGGCAATCATCGAAGGCTTGGTAAGCTAAACCTAAGCGTAGCCCGAAGAGATGGAGGTTTTGGGAAATTTCTGTTTGGGAGTGATTGAGTTTTGCTGAGAGCTCACATCCAGTAGCAAAGAGGGCTGCAGTTTTTAGTTCGATAATTTTGAAGTATTCGGTGAGGCTAAGGGATGTGTCAAAAAGGCGGCGGGTTTGCAAAATTTCGCCTGAACAAACGTCAACGGAGGTATCTGCGATTTTTCTGCAAATTTCTGAATTATCGAAATGGGTGGATAAGCGGAGTGCGTGGGAGAAAAGAGCATCACCGAGAAGGACGGAGGTGGTATGGTCCCATTTAGCCCATGCGGTGAGTTTGCCTCTGCGAATTTTGGCACCATCTATGATGTCATCATGGATAAGGGTGGCTACATGAATGATTTCAAGAATGACGGCGAGGTCGAGATGTGCGGGAGAAATTTTTCCTGTTGCTCCTGCTGAGAGAAGGACTAAGAGGGGGCGCAGTCTCTTTCCACCATTTTCGCAAACGTAGCGGACATATTCTTCGACATTTGGGTCGAATTTCTGTGCCTGCGTTAGGATCGTTTGTTCAACTTTGTCTAAATTTTCTCTAACGAGTTCGACAGCGCGGAGGTATTCGGATTTGCTACTGATTCCGGGTGAATGTGGAGCATGCAAAAGCCTTTGTTTCAGGAGGCTTTTGATTTCAGCCGCAGGGAGATTCGACATCTTAAGGAGATAATTTAAGGAGATGATGAGTATTAAAAAAGTATAAAGCTATCTATTTTTTCGATTTATGTAGCATGAGATGAGGATTCTGAGAAGGCAAATGGGGAGTGCCAGTGCGAGGGTAATGAGCAACCATAGAAATGGGTTTGGTATAGAACGGGGGCGGTCGTTTGCAACCGCACGCAATCCCTCGGCTACGACTTCTGCGGCAGAAGTAAGGAGGAATTCAGGTGTTGTAAATGGGGACTCTTGGAAGTCGGAACCTGGGCGCTGAGCTACAGCAAAGAATTCTGTAGGAACTGGTCCTGGACAAAGAGCTGTTACGGAGATACCAAGTGGGCGTAGTTCCATTCGTAGGGCTTCGCTGAAATTTGTGACATAAGCTTTTGATGCGGCATAGACAGCCATGTTGGGGACTGGGAAGAAGCCGGCAATGGAGCTGACATTTAGGATGGCTGCTCTGCCTGATTGGAGCATTGAAGGGACGAGAAGGTGGGTCAAGTGGGTTAGGGCTGTGATGTTGACATCGAGGATTTGGCGGACACGATTCCAGTCGCTGGTTGCAAAGGGGCCATGATCGCCCAGACCGGCGTTGTTAATTAAGAAATTGACAAGAATTGATTGGCTTTGAAGCCATTGGGCTAGGGATAAGCGGTCAGTTTCTTGGGATAAATCAGCTTTAAAGATACGAACATCGAGATTTGGGTAAGTGGCGATGAGGTTATTGCGGATGAAGTTAAGACGGTCTTCGCGTCGAGCGACGAGGATTAAGCAATGGGCGAGAGGTGCGAGTTGGCGGGCGAATTCTACACCGAGGCCTGAAGAAGCACCTGTAATAAGCGCTGTGCAACCTTCGAAAAATTTCATACAAAGTGAACTTATTGATGATAGTTCAAAATCTTACCAGCCAAAAACCATTTACGACACTAGATGGCTCGCAGATACGGAGTATTCTGGATCGCACGAATGCTCCTGTGAGGAATCAGAGCCTTGCGGAGGCTTCGCTTGAAGCTGGGAAGGCTACGGCAAGGCATTATCACAAGTTGAGTGAGGAATTTTATTTTATTCTTGAGGGGAGGGGGAAGATGGAGGTGGATGGGGAAGTTCGCGAGGTTGGGCCGTGGGATTGTGTATTGATTCCTCCGGGTGCATGGCATCAAATTGAGGCCATTGAAGCATTGCGTTTTCTATGTTGTTGCTCACCTCCTTATAATCACAAGGATTGTTATTTTGAAGAATAGAGGATAGTCATCTATTTTTTATTTGGGATGGGCGGTGTTATAGTTCGAGCGCGTTCGCGGATTTTGCATGGTCACGATTGGATTTATCGGTCGGAGATTGTTAAGACTTTTGGGAAGATAGAGGATGGGGATGTGGTTTCGATACGGGATGGTAAGGATAATTTTCTCGGCAGTGGTATTTATAGTTTGAAGTCGCCGATAGCGGTTCGGCGGTTTTCGCGGTCGAGGCAGCGACTGGATAGTGATTTTTTGCGGCGGCGGATAGTGAGGGCTTGGGAGTTACGGAAACGTTCGGGTGTGGATGGGCGGCCCTGTCGTGTTTTTTGGAGTGAAGCGGATGGTTTGCCTGGACTGATTCTTGACAAATACGGGGAGAATCTTGTTCTCCAGACGTTGACGGCTGGTGTGGAACGGGAAAAGCGGTTGATATCGGAGGTGGCGATGGAGGTAGTTGGCGCTCGGAATGTTTTTGAACGGAACGATGCCGTGGGTAGGGCGAGTGAGGGTTTGCCACGCATAGCCGGACCGCTAATAGTTCAGGATAATGGGATGGAGGAAGGGAAAGTTGATTTTGAGCTAAATGGGGTTCGATTTGAGGCAGACCTATTGCGCGGGCAAAAAACAGGTTTTTACTTGGATCAGGTTGAGAACTATTCCGAAGTTGCGCAATTTGCCTGTGGTAAAAGGGTATTGGACTGCTTTTGTAACGGTGGTGGTTTTGGGATTTTCTGTGCATTGAGAGGGGCGACAGAGGTGGTTGGAGTGGATTCGTCGGAAGTTGCGTGCGAGTTGGCTCGAAAGAATGCGGGGATGAACGGTGTGAGTTGTCGTTTTGAGGAGGGGGATGTGTTTGATTTTATGCGTCGTGAAGCTCGTCAGGGGAGGGTGTATGACTTGATTGTTCTTGATCCTCCTCCTTTTGCTAGGAGTGGCACTTCTCCTTCAATAGCTTTGCGCGCTTACCGGGATCTTCACCGCTGTGCTGGGCAATTGCTGACAGCAGGTGGGCTGTTAGCGACTTTCTGTTGTTCGCAGAATATTGGTGCTGAAGATTTTCTTGGGGCGATTGCAGAAGGGCTTTGGGATGCAGGAAAAACTGCGCGAGTTGTGCGTGGGCTTTCTCAACCTCCTGACCATCCTGTTTTAGTGCATATTCCGGAGACAAATTACTTAAAAGGATACATCCTTGAAATTCTTAGGTAGTAAAGGAAGATGCCAAATCGTGGGTATTAAAACCCTTGATTTGATGAAAAAGTGGATAAATTTTACACTGGAGAAGATTCAGCAAGGTCTTTTCTATTTTCAAGGAACCACGCATAAGCTGAACGAATGCCATCTTCGAGGGGAATTTTGGGTTTCCATCCCATGGAGAAGAGTTTGGACATGTCGAGGAGCTTTCGCGGCGTCCCGTCTGGCTTTGAGGGATCGAAAATAATTTCTCCTTTAAAGCCAAGGATTTTACAAACAAGTTCTGCGAGTTCGCGAATGGTTACATCTTGACCGCAACCGACGTTAAACATTTCGCCTGCGGGGACTTGTTTTTCAAGAAGGAAGAGACAAGCGTCGGCGAGGTCGTCGGTGTGAAGGAATTCACGGCGGGGGGTTCCGGTTCCCCAGACGACGAGAGAGGGTGAGTTTGAATATTTTGCATGATGGGCTTTGCGAATGAGAGCCGGGAGAACATGAGAGGTTTGGAGGTCGTAGTTGTCGTTGGGGCCATAAAGGTTTGTAGGCATGGCGGAGAAGAAATTTTTTCCATACTGGCGAGCGTAATAGGAGCAGAGGCGGACGCCGCAGATTTTTGCCAAGGCATAGGCTTCGTTTGTGGGTTCGAGTGAGGAAGTGAGAAGGGAATCTTCACGGATGGGCTGGGGAGCGAATTTTGGGTAGATGCAGGAGCTGCCCAGGAAAAGAAATTGACTGACTCCAGTTTCTGCGGCGGCGAGGAAAAGATTATTTTGGATGTCGAGGTTTTCGATTAGAAACTCGACTGGGTAATCAAAATTTGCTTTTATACCACCGACTTTTGCTGCGGCGTCTATGACAATGTCGGGACGAGATTCGTGGAAGAAGTGGAAGACGGCGGAGCGATTACGAAGGTCGAGTTCTTGGCGGGTGCGGGTGAGAATTTTAACACCGTGTCTTTTTTGTAATGCCCTAACGAGGGCACTTCCAACCATTCCACGGTGTCCCGCTACAAATACCTTTTTGTCCGAAAAATAATCGGACATTGAAATTAGGACTAAATTATCCGAAAGTTAGGTTTTGGACACCTGCTGCAGCTGCTGCGTTGAGGACGTCCATGATCCGTTCGTGGCGGGCGTCGAGGTCTGGTTTAATGATAACGGGGTCTTTATCGCCGAAACGCTCGATGGTATCTTTGAGCCAGCCGCGGAGCTGGGGAAGCTCTTTACTTGTAGGAGTGTCGTAAAGTTTGCCATTAAGAGAGACAGAGCCATCGGGAGAAATTTCGATAATGATGGGAGTTGGTGGCGGGCCTGCCTCAAGGGACTTGGCTGATCTGCCGCTGGGGAGGTTGATATTTAGTTCTTTTTCGACAATTTGAGAACCTGCAGATGCCATGAAGAAAAGGAGGAGGACGAAAACAACGTCCACCATGGGTGCAATTTGAAAACCAACATCGCCGTCTTCTGAGCCAACACTGCCTGCCATAAGTGTAATCTCCTTTCTGTTTGTCTGGTTTTATTTAAATTACTTGGGAATTTCTTTATCTACAACAGCGAAAGTGACATTTCCTACGCCTGCTTGTCCGACAGTTTCGAGGACCCTTCGTAGAAATTCATAACGGACGTTGCGGTCTGCGCGGACGAGGACGCGGACGAGTGGGTTACGGGAGACCTGAGCTTGGAGCAAGGGGACGAGATCGGGGATGTTGTAATTCACATCCTGAATGGTAATGACGGTGGCGTTGTTGATCATGTTGTAGGAGATGTTGATAATTACTTGACCGGGATTTGATTTGGCCTCCTTGGCATCAGCGGCAACAGGTAGGTTAATTCCTTCGACGGATTGAAGGACCTCGGTTGAGCTGATGGACATGAAGAAGACGAGGAGGACGAGGAGTATGTCGATCATGGGGGCGATTTGGAATTCGGGGTCGGCTTCTGGCTCTGGAGGACGAACCTTGGAATGGGACTTACCGCGTCTTGGAATATCAGCCGACATTTAGGGTAAGGTGAGAAAGGTCGAGGTAAATTAGCTCCAGTCCAACGTAGCTCCACAATGGGGGCAGGGGTTTTGACCTGGCTGGATAGCGCCACCGCAAACAGGGCAGTTTGTTGACAATGCCATGGAAACACGGTGAGAGCTTTTGGATTGGGAGGTAGCACTACCACCAGCTTCGAAAGATTCTCCGATTTTGATACCGGAAAGTTCCTCGAATGGAATGTCTTCGGTAAGGCGATTTAATTTGTCGTCTGCATAAAGGACGACGTTAGTGATGACGTTGCGGAAGTAGTAGTAAGCGATGAATGCTGGTATAGCCAAGAAGAGACCGCTTGCGGTTGCCATCAAGACTTCGCCGATCCTAAGGGCAAGTTGGCGTGGATCGGAGACACCGGAAGTGCCTAGGACTGCGAAGGCACCCATCATTCCGATAACCGTTCCTAGGAGACCGATCATAGGAGCAATGACTCCAATAACGGAGAGGTAGCTGTTTTTGGTTTTGTAAACTTGCGCTTCGCGTTGGCCGTGTTCGATGAGAGCGATCTCAAAGGCTTCTTTGCCGCGGCCAAGGCGCTCGAGGGCTGGACCGAGGACTCTAGCTATATAGGCTTTGTTTGCTTTGCAGATCTGCCAAGCTTCCTGGTAGTTGCCGGAGTCGATGGAAGCTTTAAGAGTTTGGAGAAGGGCTGAGGGAGCAAGTTCTTCTTTGCGGGTTATAAGGAAAAGTTGGATCATGAAAGTGACCATGGTGACAGAAGTGGCGACAATGCAGAGCCAGATGAAAATGATCATTGGGCCGCCATGGATGATCGTTTCGATAATGCTCATGGACTGAGGCTCTGCTCCTTCAGCAGCATTGCCTGCTGTAATTGCGAGAAGAGTGAAGAGAGAAGTTAGGAGAGTTGATTTGATAAGTTGGTTGGAGAATTTGTAATGGCCTTGCATAGTTTTATAGTTTTAGGATTCTGTTTTTTATGTGTATTATTTATAAGGGTTTTACTAAAAAATAGTTATAAAAGAAGTAAGTTAGGGGACGTTTACATTGTATTCCTTGATGAGCTTATCAGCTCGGACTGATGCTTTTGCGGCGGTTGGCTCATCGGTGAAAAAGATGGTGCTTGCGAATAAGTAGTCTTGAAGGGCATTAGCGAACTTTTTCTCGTTTTCATTGATCTGTCCCATGAGGTAGTAAGCTTGGCCGAAGAGGACACCTTGAGAGGTGGTTGGAATTTTTGTAGCTTTGGCAGCTTCGATGACGGGTGATATGAGAGGACGAGCGCCGAGCAAATTACCTTTACCAGCAGCTACTTTAGCACGGATTAAGCCGATTGCAGAGGAATCATCGGGGTAAGCCTTTTGATAGCTGACAAGGATTTGCTCCGCATCAGCGACCTTTTGGGATTCGATTTGAGCATCTACTAACATGAGGGTTGCTCTTTGAATCCATTCGACTGGAAGACCGATGAATTGTTTGACAACTGGCTCGAGGACAGCTACCGCTTCAGCGTTTTTACCGGCTTTGCGCAATTCGGTGGCTTTTTCCAGAGCGGCGGGGACTTCCATGCGAATTTCCTTTACCTCAGCGACTGGAACTGTGGCTTGAATTTTGCCGCGGCCAGCTACATCAGTTTCGAGACGAACGACATTGTCAGCCAAGCCAAGGACTGTGCCCTCCCTGCGGGAGCCGTCTTTAAGGATTACAGCATCCTGAGCCGTCAGTGGGAGCAAAGGGCATAGGGAAAAAATGAATAAAGATACAAAAAGGACTTGTATAGCGAATAAGTTTGCTCCGGTGGGGAATTTTTTTGCCTTCATTCGATGTTTTATTTAACCAAAGTTGCTCTAACGTGCAATAGTGAATCCTGGAGGAAGCAGATAAGGTGTATGATTAACGTTTTAAGAAGACATCAGCGTTGGTTACTTTTGGTTATAGCTATCGTAACAATTGTTGCGTTTGCCTGGCTCTACAATGATACGGATTTGCGTCGGCTTGGTTTAAGCCGGGTTGCAGAGATGTATGGGCGGACGATTTATCAGCCGGAGGTGGATCGGATTGTTCGGCTTTATCAACTTGCTGCAGTGCTAGGATTAGACAAATTTCTAGCCTCATTGAGTCTTACCGCATCTTCCGAGCAGGATGCACTTAACGAATTTATTATTAATTATTTTGTTCTTCGACATGAGAGTGAGGAGCTATGGATTGAGCCGACAAGCCAACAGATAGTAGAGGCTATTCGCAGCCTTCCTAGTTTGCAAATAAATGGGACTTTTGATCGGGGACGCTATCTCAGCTTTGTTCAAGAGCAGCTTGCCCCCCGAGGAATTACAGAACGACAGCTTGAGCAATTGATTCGTGATTCGCTTTGTCTCGATCGGATTTGGAAAATTGTAACCTCCCCGATTGCAGTTACGTTGGCTGACATTAGCAGTGCGCTGCAGCAATATCAAAAAACGGACGTTATTGTCGTTAAAATACCTCCTGGAAATGCTACTCAGCTTGCTGATCCAACGGAGGAAGAGATCCAAAAATTTTATGAATCGAACCGAGAGATGTTTCAAATTCCGGAACGGAGGGTTGCAGAGGTAGCTTCCTTTACTTTGGACGCGGAACAAAGGAAGTTGGAGGGGAAATCAAAGGTTGAGGCGCTTCAGGAACTAGCGGATCGGGCATCGAAGTTTCAGGAGGTGGCATCTAAAGGGGAAGGTGACTTTGCTGCACTTGCAAAGTCAAGTGGAGCAGAAATTACCTTGAAAAGGCCAATAAGCCTGAGTGGGAGAGAGGAAAATAGTTCTGAGGAGAATCGATTGCCTGCGTTTGCTGTTAAAGAACTTTTTCGATTAACGCAGGATTCGCCAGTTAGCGATGTTATCCAGGACCAAGAAGCATTTCTTGTTTTGCGGCTGAAGGAGATTGAGCCTGAGCGGCAACAGAAACTGGAGGAATGTCGCGAACGAGTTAAAAGCATTCTTAAGCAGAGGAAGGCTGATGCTGCTGAGCGGGACCGAGCCAACAGACTTCGGAGTGAAGTAATTGAAGCCAATCGAAAGGGGACTCCGTTTGCCGAAGCTGCGCGCAGCAAAGGGCTTGAAGTTGAGGAGTATCAGCAGCTTGAGCCATGGCAAACATCGCTCGATTTGAGTTCTGTCTATGCAAGGGTTTCTGCCGAGATGAATCCTGGAGAAACGAGTCCAATTGCTGCGGGACCTGATGGATACGCTTTTCTCCATTTGTTACGTCGTTATCCACTAGACCCAGAAATCAAAAAACAGAAAGAGCCACTTTTAACAGCAAACGCGTTGGATGCGAAACGAGCGATTCTTTTTGCGGACTGGATTCGCCATGCGCGAGAGAAGGCCAAGCTTCGTTTTTACCAACGATGACTTGGAAAGGACTTGGAAAGAAGGCAGTTGATTTTGCTCAAGAATTAGCGGTTTTTGTGGAGTAAAAGAAATTATAAACTCATGACTGAGATAAAACGATAAAATTATCTAAAATTTAGTTTAGAGTGAATTTTTTGTGGGGGCCGAAGCCGAGGCTGAGGTTGTTTGGGCGTGAGTAAAGAGCTTGAACAACACTGATGTGGCGCATAGAGAAAGCCGCTTCGCAGTATGCGAGGTAATACTTCCATTTTCGGATAAATTTTTCCGAAAAACCGAGTTTTCTGATTTCAGTCTCTGCGGTATTAAAATTTTCTGCCCAGCGACGGAGGGTCTCTGCGTAGTGTGGTCCCAGGTCTTCCCAATCGAGAAGGTTGAAGTCACTAGTTTGCATGATAGCTTTAGTGATCCTGTGTTGAGCAACCAGAAGGGAGCCAGGGAAGATGTGCTTTTGGATGAAATCTGCTCCGGATCGGAGGATTTGGTATTGCCTGTCTGGGCAAACAATCATTTGTAGAGCTAAGAGTCCATTTTTTTTGAGACAACGTGAGCAAGTTTCGAAATAATCTTCTAGGAATTCATCTCCGACGGCTTCAATCATTTCGATTGAGATAATTTTGTCGTAGATTCCGCGTTCGTCCCGGTAGTCACGGAGTTCGAAGAAGACGCGGTTAGAAAGACCTTCCTGTTGGGCGCGGGAGCGAGCTTCATTGAGCTGAGAAGGGGAGATGGTGATAGCTGTGACTTTGCAACCGTATTTTTTTGCTGCATAGAGTGCGAAACCTCCCCAGCCGCAACCGATTTCGAGGATGTGGTCTTTAGGGGTGAGGAGAAGTTTCTGGCATAAACGATCGTATTTGCGGAGTTGAGCTTCGTGGAGGGATAAGGTGGGGGGATCGAAGAAGGCGCAGGAGTAAGTCATGGAAGGATCGAGCCAATGGCGGAAGAAATCGTTACCGAGGTCATAATGTTCCTCGATATTACGACGTGCCATTTTGGGGGTGTTTTTACGGAGTTTGAGAAAGAGATTGTCGGCGATTTGTCGAATACCGAGGAGCGTTAATTTCTGCTGTTTGGGTTTACGGAAAACATCGAGTTCGGCTGAATTTAGGATAAAGAAGGCGATAGTGGAGGTTAGGTCTGGAGTTTCCCATTCGCCCTCAATGAAACTTTCAGCGAAGCCGATTGCCCCTGCGAAGACACAGCGATTCCAAAAGTTTGAGGATTTGATGATTATTTGGGCTTTTGGGAAAGAGGAGAGACCGCCGAAAATTTTTTTGCGACCGTCAGGGGTAAGGATTACGAGGTTACCAGTTTGGCACCTTTCGAGGAGGTTGGAGACGAGCAATTCAAAGCCGTTAGCCTTCACGCATGAGGATACGAAAGATGGTGTGGAGGGGATTCTGATAATGAGTTAAGGTGGGGAATTATTCGAGGGGTTCTGGTGTTGGAGGAGGGGAAAGTGGGATGGTTGGTTCAATGCGGGTTTGAGCGAGATTTTCGAGATAAGCTTTTTCCATTGCATCTATTCGCGGTTTAAGGGAAGGGTCGGCTTTACGCATGCGGCGGAAAAGTTCCCGGTAATAGGCACGCATGGCTGCGCGATAGTCTTCGAGGGTTTTGGCACGCTCGGCTTTTTTTCGAAGTTCTGCAACTGTTGGTATTTTTTCGGTTTTAATTCGGAGGTCTCGATAGCGAGCGAGCATTGGCTGAGTTGGTGGTGGAGGGACAGGTGTGGGCGATGGTTGGGCCTGTATTGTTGTTGTAGTTTCTTCTTCAGGGATTTGGTCGTCTGTGAGTTCGGAGGGAGGAGGTAAATAATCTTCGTCTCGTGGTTCTGCGGGAGAGATTTCTTGATTTTCTTGGTTAATTTCGATTTCGAGGAGGGATTGAGGATTTTGGGAAGTTTGCGTTGCTTGGTTTTCTGTGTGGGGAGATTCGTTTGAAGAGTCTGGAGATTTTGAACTTGGAGTAGGGGTAGGAGAGGGGGAGTTAGAAGGAGAAGGAGGAGTGGGTGTTTGGTTAATTTCTTCAATTAGAATGACTTCCTTTTGGATTTGTTCGACAGGTGCAGGGGGAATGAGATTTTCGTCTGGAGGGGAGTTTTGAGCATTTAGAATTGCTACAGAGAAACAAGCTGCAAAAAAAAGGGAGATGGAGAAAAGGACAGGCGATGAAATTTTTTTTATTTTCATGGGAATTGAATGAGTAAATTGGGATTTATGGTATGGGTTACCAATAAAGAACAGGAATTAAGTGGAATTGCAAGCAGCGAGCGAAAGGCGAGAGGAAATGAGGGATCGGAAGGGAATTTGCTTGCGACGGCAATTCCGTGTGAGGTGGATGCTTACGCGAATTTGCCGGGGACGATTTGGTTTGATTCTGCACTGGCTGAGGTAGGCGGCGTTTCTTTGCTTTGCGTTCATCCGCTATTTTTGGTGAGGGGCAAGTTGCCGGATGTCCAAGATTTAGAGTGTGCTTTAGCTGAGGGGAAAGCAAAATTTCCACTTGGTGGGATGGCTGGTTTTTTTGACTATGAGGGAAATTATCAGTTTTATTGGTATGAAATTATTTACCGTTGGGATACAGCGCGTTGCGTTTGGTTAAGAGGGGAGCCCTTGGTGGGTTATAATGGGAAAAGTCAACTTTTCAGTGAGTCTTGCGTCAATTCGGATAGAATGATCCAAGATTGTTCACTTGAGGGTGGATATTCCTTACGACTCAGACCCATAGTTGGAAGAGAAAAATTTCTGCAATCCGTTGGTGCCATAAAAGACTACATTGCTGCAGGTGATATTTACCAAGCATGCTTAACTTATGATTGGGCTGGGGTGTTTGAAGGGAATTCGTGGGAGCTTTACAAAAGAATGAGGCAATTAAGCCCTGCTCCCTATGGGGCATACATGAACTTTGAGGGTTTTCAAGTTCTCTCGGCATCTCCAGAGATGTTTTTGAAGATTGCTGGTGATAGCATTTGGACCCGACCGATCAAGGGGACGCGGAAGCGTGGTTTAAAACCTGACGCTGAGCTTGCAAGGGAACTTCTTACATCGGAGAAAGAGAGAGCTGAACTTACAATGATCACGGACCTTGAACGGAACGATCTTGGGAAAGTATGTCGGTATGGAACTGTGCGAGTAGAAGAGTTGTTTCGAGTTGAACGTTATTCGCATGTTTTACATTTGGTTTCGACTGTTAGTGGGAGGTTGAGGGATAGTTGCACACATCCACAGGCGCTAGCGGCGTGTTTTCCAGGTGGGTCAATAACTGGGGCGCCTAAGATTCGAGCGATGGAAATCTTGGAAGAATTGGAGGGACGACCGCGTGGGATCTACACTGGGGCTATTGGTTATTTTGGATTTGATGGGATTTCAGTTTTTAATATTGCAATACGGACTTTCGTTGTGAAGGAGGGGTTTGCAAGCTACGGCACAGGAGCAGGGATTGTTGCTGATTCTGTGCCGGAACAAGAGTGGGAGGAAACTTTGGCTAAAGCACGAGTGGTGGAGTTACTTGGATGCGGCGAAAGTTGTTTGGCTTTGAGAAAAAAAGAGAGAGGGAATTTTTAGCATGTGGTTAATTTTAACATGTCAACAGGTAAGGGAGGTTTTGTTTTTGTTTATGGCAGGCGGCTTCAGAATCACAGCAAGCCAATTTGAAAGCCAGAAACGTCCAATTAGGATAGAATTTAATCCAAAGAGAGACCAAGAGAAAGCTTGACGGAAAAGTGCATTGCGGAGAGATGTTTCTGAAGAAAAAAACAACCAGTAAGCATAGAGGAGAGCGCAAATTAACCAGCAACGAGCTAAGTGAGACCAAGGTGGAATTTGGTGAGCTAAGGTTAAGACTCCTGGCAAACAGAGTAACAGGAAAGTCCATTTGTAATCCATTTGAGGTCCAAAGAGAAAGGCTGAACAGTAAATACTGCTTCCGGTGATAAGACCAAATAAGGGTTTGTCTATGGAAAATAAAATCTGGAAATTTTCTTTTCTGGAGTAGATTGCTCCCGCGATTGCTGCAGAAAAGAATAGTATGAGAGCGAAAAGGAATTCTAAGTTTTTTGTTTTAAGAATGATTGAGTCGGAGAGGGAGAGATGTGATTGAATTAAATTGGAAATTACGCCTACGCCAAAAGAGGAGGAGGTTGCGGATTTTAGGCCGGAAGATATATATCTGAGTTCACTGTGAATTATGAGAAGATAAGCAAAAAATGCTAAGAGGAAAAAAAGGGCGGCGATAAATTCTTTTCGTTTTGGCTGGAGGGAGGGGAGAAGGGCAAGAATAGGGAATAGTTTAATCGTTGAACCAAGGAAAGGAAGGAGGTTAGGAAGAATTGGATAAGAGCTTAATAAAATAGCAAGTAAGAGAAGTATCAAAAGTAAAATATCGAGATTTGCCCGTTCTATTAGAAGAGTTGTGAGTGGAGAAAGAATAAATAGGATAGCGATGGGTATTTGGTATTTTGGGGTATGTTTTAAGAAAAAAATCAAAGTTAAATAGAAAAAAGATGCGAATGTTATTCCCCAGAGGGGAATAGTTTCGTTGTGCAGACCGATTTTGCCGAGGAACAAGACGATAGAGGGGTAATTCATTGGGAAAGAACGAGAGGATTGGCCTGAGGGAAAATGGATTTCAGTAATGGTATTGAATGGGGAGAGACCGTGTTTGGTGATTTCAATCCAAGCAACTGGGCCGTAGAGGTCAACAAACCAGTCTTGGAGCGCTGGAACTCCTAGGAGGTGCAAAAGTTTTTGGTGTGTTAAACTTGGAATTAGGGAAAGAGAGACAAAGATTGCGATCCAATATGTTGAAACAGCTGCGATTAAAATAAAAATGGTTTTGGAATTAGAGGAAATTTTTTTCATGTAAGAGATTAAAGGAGAATTTCTTTTGCAAGTGTTTTAGCGCGTGATTGAATTTGTTCTGAAAAAGGAGCTGCATAGTTACCGAACGTGCCTGAACGCCCAAAAAAAACAGGTTCACTTTTTAAGAAATTAAGATTTTTTATTTGTATGAGATGAAAGTAGAAAGCAACTTCTAGATTTAAACCTAAAGATTCCCGAACCATAAAATAAGAGCGGAGGAGATTTTTTTTATAAAAAGACAAGGAACACCAATACATTCGGGTATCAATGATCTCAGGAGGGATACATGCCACGAAATTCCAAGGGATGTGCAACCTGCGCCGCAGAATGTCAAGCGAACAATAAACAAAGGGTAATCGAAAAGCTTTGTAAGGAAGTAAGCCGTTTTTTTGGTTTGGATTAGGGGTGATCCAAAAAGAAGTAGAATTATGAAGGAGGGATTTCCAACTTGGGCTGAAGAGCTTACCTGTGCATTTAAGGATAAAAGGACGTGAGGATAATAACTGCACTTTTTCGATAGCTTGAGCAAGCATTTCTCCTTCACCATATCCTTTTCCGTAAAATTTTACCTTATTTGAAGGTGAGCATTGAAAGAGATGAATCTCTTTATTGTATTCTGCTGCGAGCTTGGAGAAGGATTCTTGTTGTATTTTGGCTGAGCAATTTTTTAGGATCAAAATATGCGAAATGTCTGCTTCTTGGAGCCAAGCGAGGAGTCCCTCGAGATGGGCTATCGTTCTCTGGAAGGGATCAGAAAGAGCGAGGTTTTCTTTGGTTTGTGGCTGGAGGGTCCAGGTGAGGATTAGGGTAAAAGGTGGAGGCATTTTGTTCAGTAAAGATAAAGATGTGATCGGAAATTAAAAGTTTTATTTTTTAAGGAAATTGGGAGCTAAGTAACTTAAGTTTTTTGGAAATAAGAGAGGGTGCTGGTTGAGTTAAATTCACATTTTTTGGGAAAGATAAATGGAATATGAAGTTTTCTAGAGAAGGAAGGCGAGCTAAGGTAAAGACGTTCCAAGAGAGCGAAAGCGTTTCTTCTAGCAAAAGCCAAAAAGGGCCTTTGTGGATTAACGCCAGGTGCTGTTGTGAGGGGGCTAGCATTGTTAATAAAGAGGTAATGGAAACCATGAATGCGTCCAAAAGAGTCGGTAACGCAAAGATACATCCCCGGATACTGCTTCGGTGGAGGAGCAAGGGAGTTTGAATGGCACCACCGCACAAGAGGACTTTTTGAGCTAGGAACAGTCGTCGTTCACCGTTTTGTTGGCGTGCTTCGATGGACCAGACAAGGCGAGATTTTTGGATCCGTTGGGCACGCCAGCCGGTGAGAATCTTAGCTCCAGCTGCGAGAGCTCTGGGGAGGTTAGGGCGGCTCATGGTCTGGCGAATGCCGTTTCGTTTCCCTACTTTATCCAGCGTTGAAAATTCGAGGTATTTCCATTCTAAAGCTGCTGCACATTCTGCGAGCTGTTGAGAGGCTGGAGGAAGCTCGATGGGACAGAGACCGAAGGAGAGGTCTTTTTCAACTGCTTCAAAATGAGGTTACATCCTGTTTTCCGTTGCGTCGTCTGGTAGAAACTCTTTTTGCCATTTTGCGAGAACTTCAGGGGGTGTGCGGTGGTGGAGGCCGCTAGTGACTTCGCTCCCACCTCCCTCACAACATGCTTCCACATAGGCAATTTTGGGGTGGCCGAGGGCGGGGGTAATGCCACCGTTGCGGTAACGAAGAGCCATCTCGGCGGGAGAAAATGGTTGGCAATTGCACTTAGCGGCTGTGGGGCCTTTTTCAAGGACTAGGACCTCCTTATCAGCTTCAGCAAGTATGCATGTCTTGATAGCTTCGACTGGCCCACTGTCAATAATGAGGAAATCATGTATGGGGATTTTGATGTCAAGCATTTTCATTGAAAAGCTAACGGTTAATCATTAATTTCAAGAGCTGCTAAACTTTGGCAAAGCCGCGAAAATTCCCTGAGCAAAGTTCGAGGAAAAATTCGAAATTTCACTAATAGGTTAGATACAATGTATTTTATCGAAGAATTTTTAATTCCTGTAACTTTGAGCAGGAAAGCAAAAAGGAGTAGGTTGATAGCTAAAATATGCAAAGCGCAAGAAAATAGTGAATTATTTTTTTTAAGGATAAGTAATGAAATATTTTGTTTTGTTTGGAAGTTTCCGATTTGTAAAGAAATCAGTGATGATGTAAGAATAAGCTACCACATTTTTTGAAAAGTATCTATATTTTTCATAAAAATTTTTTAATCTTTTCGCTGATAGTTCAGAATGCTCTGTTTTGCGTTTTTTCGAAAAAAAAACATGGAAACTAAAAATGTAAATGAGCGAGAGGAAGTTTTGAGTTAGTCAATAAATTCATTAAACTCTTTCCATTCATGTTGAGAGCAAGAATTAATCGGAAACGAAAACTCTAGCAATTTTGGGCCAATAATTCAATTTGACTTTTGAAACCTTTGAGTAAATAGAATTAGAACTTTTTTGGAGTTAAAACTGAATGGAAGATGTTACTATAAAGCGCAGGGTTGGATTGAGCTAAGAAATAATAGAGAGAAACCAATCTGCGGACAGCTAATTTGATGATTCCATTTCCATTCCGCAAAGTTAAGGAAAATTGGATGTTTCGATTAGGATTATGATAATTCTCCATAATGGACAAATAGCGCAAAATAAGAAGGAAAAAGAGTAAGATAAAGAAAGTAATTGAAAACTTTTGAATATTTTAGAAGCAACTTTAATAGAGAACAGGCGAAAGGAATAAGATTTAAGGACTGCGAGAATTAGGTAATTAGGGAACATTTGATTGGATTTAAGAATGACAAATATTGTTGTAAAGGTTATCAGGATTAAGATGAATAAAAGTTTTAGTGAAAGGAATCATTGTTAGAATTGATGTAAAATTTTTCCTGGGCATGTTGCATGATGAAGCGGTCGGAATGGGAATCGGCATACGCAATGAGATGGTAGGGTTGGAGTGAACCGAGGTATGTTTGGAGGCGGCGGAGCTTTTCGCGGCCGCGGCAGTTTGGGCCGTCGAAGTGGCCAATGAAAACACCGTTTGAGTTGAATTTGAGACGAGTAGCGAGGACTTCTTGGATGCCGTGTTTACGTGCCCAAGGCAGAAGGTAGAGTTCTGGGGAAGCACTAAGGAGGATGACGCGGTGGTGTGCGTTGAGATGGTGATGAAGGCGTGAGATGAGTTGTGGGCGTTCAATGGTGGGGAGGACGGCAGAAGCGAAGAGGTCTGCGAGGTTTTGGAGTTCTTGGTAACATTTGCCATGAAGGAAGATGGAGAGAATAGTTTCTTTTAAGGCATCGCGGGTTGGTTTTCTAATAGCGGCTAAAGTGAGTTTAGGGAGACCAAGTAGGAGTTTTAGGAGGAAAGGGTATGTGCCGCCGCATGCAAATTTGAGGAAAAGTTGAAGGCTGTCGCACGTTGTAAGGGTGCCATCGAAGTCAAAAACTGCGAGGATTTGTTTAGTGGAAGGAAGATGGCTGATGGTGGTAGGACTTGACAGAGGGGTGTTAGAGGAAGAGGAGGACATTGCTACTTGTAATAAGAAAATAAAGAATAAGCCAAAGGAGAAGAGTTGCAAGAAGGATTCTGTCCTATAAAAGTATGGTTTCGGGTTCTTCTGCCTGTTGAGATTGACTGAGAGCGTCGGATTTGTAACGTGAGATGGCAAAATACACCAAAGGGACAGTTAAAATGAGGGTTGAATTTTGCCTGAAAGGACAGCACAAAGGGCTTAGAAGACAACAGTGATAAAAGCAAAAGTGGAAATGAAGGACTGAAAACTAGCGAGGGATTGGCAAGCGAGTGCACGATAACGTTTCCTTGCTGTTTTGGGGTGAGTTACGAGTTCAGCGTATCTTTTACAAAAACCTAGGAACACAGCGAGGAAAAAGGTGGAAAGGGTGATCCAAGAAGTGGGAGTTCTTGAGACGGTGCAAACACCTGCTCAGAGGCGTAAAACGAAGCCTAAAGCGATTAACCTGACATCGAGCAAGGCGACTTTTTTCAATCCTAGTGAATAGGCAACTTGGAGAATGAAATAGAAACCGAGGCAAAAGATTTTAGAGGAAGGTAGAAAAAGCCAGAATAAAGCTGTTGCAATAAGTAAGAAAAAGGCAATAATCAGAGCTTGATTAGGCGAAACAGCCCCGCTTGCAAGGGGGCGGTGTTTTTTTACAGGATGAAGGCGATTCGCTTCGCGGTCGTGCAAGTCGTTGTAGCTATAAACTGCGGAGGATTGAAGCAAAATGTAACTGTGCTTAGGGGGCCATAGCTAAGGAAGAGAGGATAAAAGCTTGCCCGCTGAAAACTGCTCCTGCGAAGCAAAAGGCATTCTTTTGTCCCTTGCTTAGTGCGGAGCAGCAGAATGAAAGAATGAAAGAAAGTATTTAAATTTGCTTATTCCTAGAGAGGGGGGATTGCAGTGTGTCGAAATCCTATCATGGTTTTTCTGTGTGTGCCAAGGGTAAAAATGTGGATTTTGTGGTTTAAATTTATTTTACAAAAACATCCAAAAACGCGGCAGATTTTTTCTAATTGGAACAAAAGAGGAAAGTTTGTGGTAGCAAAAGGGTGTGTTTGGCGGATGATGTCAGGTTTTTCCGGATAGAAGAGAAAAATATATGTTTTGGGAAGTTGATGATGATTATCGCATTTTTTAATGGTTGAAATTTTTTTGGTTAAATAGTTGATTTTTTTAATATAGAATTCATAATATCAGGCGAATCAGAGCATGGAGGGAAGACGGAAAAGTAAAATTTTTTGGAATGAGAAAAATGAAAATGAAGATTCAAGCCAGTGGGAGTTTTTCAGAATTGTTTGAGAGCGTTTTGAGCAGCATGAGGGAATGGGTTCGAGGTGGGGGTGTAAATCGAGCTGATTTAAGGGGTGTGGTGGTGCCGTCGAGAACGTTTGGGGATGAGTTGCAAAAGGGTTTTGCGCAAAGGTTTGGGGTGTGTATGGGTTGGAGGTTTTTGATTCCGAAGCAGTTTGTTCATTTGGTGATGGGGGAGGGAGAGGAGGGGCCATGGGG
>JAOAAX010000001.1:0-89412 GCA_026418675.1 Chthoniobacterales bacterium
CGGCAGCGTCAGATGTGTATAAGAGACAGCATTTCCATCGTCGAATCCTCAGCAAGTAGCGAGCTTTACAGCCTCCTCAAACGAGCCGATGAAAAAGTAGTCACTGAACGCGCTTACGAAAATCCCGTTTTTGTTGAGGACCTTGTCCGAAATGTAGCCCAACGTGCTTCCCAACACCCAGAAATCACGTGGTTTCGCGTCGAGGCCGAAAACTTCGAGTCCATCCACAACCACAATGCTTACGCTCTCATCGAAAGTCATACCCAAATCCCCAAAACATGACCCCCCAACAACCCATCCACTTTCAATCCTCCACACTTCCTCCCAAGGACCACCCTATAAACCCAAAACCCAACCCACTCGGTCTCCACATCCACGAAATCGCTCAACTCCTCGCACAGATCAATCAACCCCCTTACCGCGCTCAACAAATCGCCCATTGGCTCTACAAAAAACGCATCTGGAACTGGGACGCCATGTCCGATCTTCCCAAAAACCTCCGCTCTTTCCTCCATTCCTCTTTCAACCTCTCTCTCCCAAAACTCCTCTTCGCTACTGCATCCACAGACAAAACTCAAAAGTTTCTGCTCCAGCTTACCGACGGTCAACTCATCGAAACTGTCCTCATACCGGCTTCCCCGGCCCTCTATGGCTCCACCAGCGACCGTCTCACACTCTGTGTCTCAACCCAAGTCGGCTGCGCCTTTGCTTGCAAATTCTGTGCAAGCGGCCTCAACGGTTGGAAACGTAACTTATCACCAGAAGAAATCGTCGCTCAGATCCTCTTAATTGAATCTTCCAAAAATGTCAACATTGACAACATTGTCTTCATGGGCATGGGAGAGCCTCTCGCTAATTTCCAAAACCTTCTCAAAGCTATTGACATCCTTACTGCCCCGTGGGGCCGTAACATCGGCGCACGACATATAACCATCTCTACGAGCGGTCTTGTTCCTTTTATCCGCAAACTCGCTCATCTACCACGCCAAATCCGCCTTGCAATCTCCCTTCACGGCGCCACCGATGAAGTTCGCTCGCAAATCATGCCCATCAACCGCAAATATCCTCTCTCCGAACTCCTCGACGCTTGCGCGGAATACGTCCGCCACAAAAAACAACTCCTAACCTTCGAATACATCCTTATTTCAGGTCTTAACGACTCCCACTCCGATGCTGTCGCATTAGCCAAAATTGCAAAACCTCTCCGTGCCAAAATCAACCTCATTCCTTACAATTTTGTCCAAGGCCTTCCTTGGCAACGCCCAACCCCAGATGTCCAAGAGTCATTCCTCCGCACCCTCCGTTCCCTACACGTCAAAGCTACACTCCGCAGAGAAAAAGGACACAGCATTGCCGCCGCCTGTGGCCAGCTTAGCCTCCTTCACCCCGATCATCTCCAACTTAACAATGCTCCCAATTTTCTCCAAACCTGTAACCAAAATTCTTTACCAGAACATCCTTAAAAAATCGAAATCTCTTTTATAAAATCTCTTCAAAAACCAACCTACTCATTCAAACTATCTCAACAATCCCTCCACACTTGTGCAAATCAGCCTGTTCGTCCCCTGCTTCATTGATCAGTTCTTCCCCGATGCTGCGCTCAGCATCGTCAAAATTCTCGAAAAACTAGGCCACGAAGTCCATTATCCCGAAGGCCAAACCTGTTGCGGACAGCCTCCCTTCAATTCCGGCTACTGGCAAGAAGCAAAAGGCGCAGCTCTACACACCATCCGCCAATTCCGCGACAGCGAATTCATCGTCAGCCCCTCCGGCTCCTGTGGCGCTATGCTTCGCGTCTTTTATCCGGAGCTTTTTGCTGGAACCAAATATGAAGCTGAAGCCCGCCAGCTTGCTCCCCGTGTCTGGGAATTCTCTACCTTCCTCGTCCATAAGCTCGGAGTTACTGATCTCGGCGCTTCCTTCCCATGCCGTGCTACATTCCACGACGGCTGCCACGGTTTACGCGAGCTCGGTATCAAGCAAGCCCCACGCACCCTCCTCAAGCACGTCCGCGGCCTCCAACTTATTGAAATGTCCGAAGCCGAAACCTGCTGCGGTTTCGGAGGAACTTTTGCCGTCAAATTCCCTCACATTTCGACCGCTATGGGAGAAGTCAAGTGCGCTTCCATACTCGAAACCTCCGCAGATTGCGTCATCAGCAACGATGCTAGTTGCCTCATGCAAATCCAGGGCATCCTCCACCGCATGGGCAAACTCATTCCTTGCCTCCACATCGCTCAAGTCCTTTCAAAATTTTAAAAATTTTTAATAACCCAAAAAATCCTCCCAATCATCCCCTCATAACCAATTCCTATGTCCACAAACCCTCAGGCTCCACAAGCCCCTCCTCACGATCCCTCTTCAAACAAACAAAACCCAGAAAAACTCTTCCACACCTCCGCAAACCACATAACCCGAAACCTCCACCATCGTTCCATTATCCAAAAAGCCCTTGGCGGATATTACCTCAAACGCGATGAACAAAAAGCCCGCTTCTCCTCTTGGCAAAATGCTCGCACCGCCGCCGCTTCCATCAAATACGAAGCTATAAACCACCTCGACCACTACCTCGTCCAATTCGCTGACAAAATCGAGGCCAACGGCGCCAAAGTCTTCTGGGCCTCGGATGGATCCGAAGCACTCCAATACATCCTCGCCGTCGCTCGCCAGAACAACGTCCGCCGCATCATCAAATCCAAAACCATGACCGGCGAGGAAATACACCTCTCCCAAACCCTTGCTAACGAAGGTTACGAAGTCGTCGAAAGTGACCTCGGCGAGTTTATCGTCCAACTCCGCCAGGAGCCTCCCTATCACATCGTCTTCCCTGCAATGCACCTCACCCGCGGCGAAATTAGTTCCCTCTTCCAGCAGAAACTCGGTAGCCCCCCATCCAACGAACCAGAAGAACTTACCATGATTGCTCGCGCCGCACTCCGCCAAAAATACCTCCAGGCCGATATGGGTATTAGCGGTGCAAACTTCGCTATCGCAGAAACAGGCATGATCTCAATCACCGAAAACGAGGGCAACGCCCGCCTCTCCGTCGGCTTACCACCCATCCATGTCGTCATTCTCGGAATTGAAAAAATTGTCCCACGGCTCCAGGACCTCGCTCTCCTTCTCCCCATGCTTGCAACGGCAGGCGCAGGCCAACACCTCACTGGTTACAACACCCTCATTAGCGGACCACGCAAAACCAACGAACCAGATGGTCCCGAACAAATGCACGTTATCCTCCTCGATAACCGCCGAACCACCCTCCTTGCCGACGCCGAGCAGCGCGACGCCCTCCATTGCATCCGCTGTGGCGCTTGCCTCAACGTCTGTCCAATCTTCAAAAACATCGGCGGCCATTCCTATGGAACAACTTACCAGGGGCCTATCGGCTCCGTCATCACACCTCACCTCCGCGACCTCCAGACCTGGAAACACCTCTCCGCAGCTTCCTCCCTCTGTGGAGCTTGCTCAGAAACCTGCCCCGTTAAAATTGACCTCCATCACCACCTCCTCCACAACCGCCGCAACGCCTACCACCTCAAACCCAACCCACTCGAAAAAATCCTCTGGTTCGCCTTCAATCTCTTCATGCAATCCCCATTTCTCTACAACCTCGCGGCACCCCTTAACCGTTTATTCACCCCATTTTTTTCTCTCCTTCGCAAAACTCCACTCGATCCAATTCGCAATTGGACTAAAACCCGCGATTTCCCTCAACCACCTCCAAAATCCTTCAAAGAACTCTGGCGCCAACGCAAAAAAAATCCACCCTCCTTTCAATCATGATTCCTAACTCAAACACCAACCATTATCTCTACCCTCCAGGATCACGCGAAAAAATTCTTTGCCGAATCCGCGAAGCTCTCCGCATCCCTGCTCCAAAACGCCACCTGAAAGATCACTGCAACCTTGATAGTCCCCAATTCAAGTATCCACAACAGAACCTTGAACATCCCTACAAAGAAGATTCCGAAAGTTCAGAAAAAAAGAATACAAAGGAAAACCTTCACCCCCATTTATCAAACCACCGCCTTTGGCTCCCACCTGTTCCACAAGATACACCTGGCAAAATCTCCCTTTTCGCATCCCTCTCCCAAACTCTTCGAACCAACTTCCAACTTTGTCCCACCTATTCATTAGCCAAATCCAAACTCCAGCAACTCGCATCTGAAGAAAACTGGAAAACCATCTACACTCACTCCGAAGAGTGGAAAAATACCCTTAGCACCATCCTCCCCACTACGAACGTTCTCTCAACTCACCCCCATTACGACAAACACGCCCTGGCTACCGCCGATGCAAGCATTACCAATTGTGAATGCCTCATCGCCCAAACCGGAAGCGTCCTTATTAGCTCAACCTACTGTGGCGGACGCAACCTCTCCGTCCTCCCTCCTCATCACGTCGTCCTCGCCGAAGTCTCCCAACTCGTTGGCGACCTCACCGACGCCTTCCTCTTCCTCCAACAAAAATACGGCTCAAACCTTCCACCCTATATCTCCATTATTACTGGCCCCAGCCGGACTGGTGACATCGAGCGAATCCTCGTCCTCGGCGCCCACGGCCCCAAAAAACTCTCCATCATCCTCATCGAAGAAAATCCTCCCCCCTAAACTTTCACAAACTAACCTAAAATAATCACACACTCTGGCCTACCCAAACAACTCCGTAACTGCTACCCAAAAACCCATTTCTCCATCTAAACAAGCCATCCCTCCAGCGGCCGGTCCCCATACCCTTCCAAATTCTCTCTCCAACTCTTCCACTATGGTAAACAATGCTCCCTTTTCTCTCGAAAAAGCCGCAACAGTAGAACCGCTCCCTGCTAGCATTACAGCTTCCACCCCAGCCCTTCCACTCAACCACTCCTTCAAATCCCGCAAAATCAAAAACTTTTCAAAAACAGCATCTTCTAAGTCATTCCTCCAAAGCCACTTTCCCCACTCCAACTCCTTAAGCATACCTTCCTCCCAGGAGGCAGCCCATTCTGCACCTTCCCGTCTCCGTTCCGCCAATCTCCCATATGCCCATCCCGTAGCAACACCAAACGGAGGCTTAACTAACAGAACCCATCCCCTCCACGGTAATTCCACAGGTATTACCTCCTCCCCACGTCCCAAACAAATCGCACCACGCTGCAGGAGGAAAAACGGAACATCCGAACCTAACTCCGCCGCAAGCTGTCTAACCTCCTCAGCACCAAGCGGATACCTAGCCAATTCCTGCAACCCTCGCAAAACTGCTGCAGCATCACTACTCCCTCCGCCCAACCCAGCTTGGGATGGGATCCTCTTCACCAGGTTAATCTTCAATCCCACTTTAGCACAACCCCTCCTCTCACCGTTTTTTAATTCAAGACGCCGCAGAAAAACCTCCGCCGCTCGGTAGGCAAGATTCTCCTCATCCGGCCCCGTATCAAAACCATTCGGCTCACAACGAAACTCAACGCCTCCCACTCCCAAACCTTCTTCCCATTCAATCCGCACTTCATCTGCCACTCCCAACAGCCCCATGCACGTATGTATCTCATGGTATCCATCGTTCCGCCTCTCCCCAACCCGCAACCACAAATTCATCTTCGCGAAAGCTTGAATAACCAACTCTCTTCGTTCAACCATCTTCTAACTCCTTCTTAACCACTCAAAACTATGGCCCTAGCAGTAAAGGAAAAAATAATTCTCGCTCTCGACGTCCCAAATCGCCGTCAAGCCGGTGAAATCCTCTGCAAGTTCCACGGCCAAATCTCATGGGTCAAAATCGGCCTCCAACTCTTTTGTGCCGAAGGGCCAAAAGTCGTTCGTGATGCTCGCGAAAGCGGTTTCAGAGTTTTTTTAGACCTTAAACTCCACGATATTCCCAATACCGTTACCAATGCAATCCAGGCTATCTCCAACCTCGGCGTCGAAATGCTTACCGTTCATTGCCTCGGTGGCCCTTCCATGTTAGACGCAGCCGTCAGTGCAGCAAAAGAAGCAAACATCGCCTTACTCGGCGTCACCTGCCTCACTAGTATGGATGAGAACGAAACAAGGGCAATCGGTTACACAGCCTCACCAACAAACGTCTGCCTCAACCTTGCTAAACTTGCCAACATGTTCGGCCTCTCCGGCATAGTTGCTAGCCCTCTCGAAATACGTCCTATCCGCCACCTCTTCGGTGACAATTTCCTCATCGTCACTCCAGGTATTAGACCCAAAGGTAGCTCATTGGCTGACCAAAAACGCACCCTCGACCCTGCCTCCGCTTTCCAAGCCGGAAGCGACTACCTTGTTATCGGACGCCCACTCTACACTGCACCAGACCCCGTCGCCGCCCTCAATGCAATTGTTAAGGATATCGAGCAATCCACAAAACCTCAAACTTACTAGCTCCACAACTCAATGTCCCTCCTTAGCGAATTACTTCAAAAATTTTGGGGCATCTTTTCCGACATGTCCCCCTACCTTTGGGCGGGCTTTTTCGCTGCCTTCCTCCTCCGTCGTTTCATCCGCACAGACTTTATCCGCTTCTATCTGGGAACCGAAAACATCCGCTCCGTTTTTTACGCCACTTTGATTGGAATTCCCATCCCCCTCTGTTCCTGCGGTATCCTCCCTCTCGCCACAACTTTCCGCCGCCAAGGGGCAAGTCGGGCCGCAGTTTGTGCTTTTGCTATCTCCACCCCTCAAACAGGCGTTGATAGCTTTCTTGCAACAGGCGGCTTGTTGGGTTGGCCAATCGCATGCCTCCGCGTCCTCGCTGCTTTCATAACGGGAACCCTCGCCGGTATTCTCGTGGCATTAGCGGACAAGACTTTTTCCCAATCCATTAATCAACCCTTCTTTCCAGAACAACCCAACCCTCAATCTCTTTCATCAAAATCGGATTCCCCTTGCCCGCAAACTAGCTCCCTCTGCTCTTGCTCCCCCTCCAACAAACAATTCGAATCCTCGTCAATTCAAAGTTCACAAACCCAACAATTCCCCATCACTTCCACGTCCCACGAAGCAGCTCATTTCGCTTTCCTACGCTTACCCGCAGACATCGGTCCAACCATTCTCCTCGGAACTTTCCTCGCTTCCGCTCTTATCCTCCTAATCCCTCCGAACTACCTCCAACAAATCCCTGGCGGCAAATTTAGCATCTACCTCGGTGTTACGATCTTTGCACTTCCCGTTTATGTTTGCTCAACCGGTGCAATCCCACTTGCCTTTGGCATGCTATCAGCAGGTTTCCCCATCGGTTCAGCTTTCATCCTCCTCTGCGCTGCACCTTCTATTAGCATCGCTTCGCTTTTTACTCTCTCTCGCTTAGTCGGAATTCCCGCACTCCTCATCACCATCCTCGCCCTCCTTTCCACCACTTGGACGCTCGCCTTCTTCCTGGATAACATTCCCCAACTTACTCATATAATCGCCCAATCCACCACCCACAGCACATCTGCTCCTCAGTGGAAAGAAATCCCCGCACTCCTCCTCCTCGCGCTATTCTTCTTCTCTTACCTCCAACAAAAGTTTCATCCCCAAAAATAGTTCCAAACCCACCACACGTTTCTAATTAACTGCCCTCCTTCCCTCTAAAAAGCATCGCAAAGTAAGAAGCAGTCCACTTATGACCTTTCCTTCAAACCATAGCCACAGCAGGAACCACTAGCGGCATCTGATCGCCAAACGCCTCATCCCTCTACGTCCTCCAGAAACACACCCGCCATCCTCTCCCTGGAACCCTGATTTCAATCACCCATACAAATCTTTCTCCATCACTACCTTGGAACTAAAACGTGACCTTGCAAACCTTATGACCAATTCCCACAGTTACTGAAAAGCGATTTTTTGACATTATGGTCCACTTTTTTCATCTGCTAGGAGGGGGAGCTAATCAAAAGCACAGCTGGAGCTTGGCAATGGATCGCAAAAATCTCCCCAGAAATAAAATTATACGTCCAGAAAACGTCCCACATGCCTTCGCTTCAGCAAAAACACCATCCGACAATATTAACGAAAAACCTCCAAATCTGTTATCATCCGCTTTGCAAAAAATTACTCATAAATAGCTCCGAAATCTCCGCCTCTAAGCCAACACTCCGCTCGGCCATGGTTCAAAATAACTTATCACCACATAAGCCAACGTTGCCGTTACCTCGGCCCAAAAGTCTCTCATAAAAGCTTAATTTGTAAGACTAATTCCAGCGCTCAACCAACCTCTAATTGAAGATAAAGACATCAAATTTCTCAAATCTCCAACGCGATTTGATTCACTTCAGTTAGCCCGGCACGCTTCCATCTCCCGCAATTTCGATAAACAGGGAGACGCCTCATGGTGCTCGCTAACGGTGCTCGCATCCGCTTGCTCCTCAAAAATCAGAGGGGGGGGAACGAAACTGACAACCTCCAAACTCACCTAACGCACTGTCGAATATTCAAACTGAATTCACTTCCTCTAATACTGACGTATAACGTGTCTCTCCGGCATACTTCATCATCCTGGAGGGAGGCGCCGCAAGCGAAAATTCCGCAGCATAAGCTAGTTTTACCTATTTCTTTAAATTCCAAACTCCGGCAGGAGGAACGCTCCTCTTTAAATAACAAACAGATATAGATTCTCATGCCGTCCTAACGGCCCCTAGCCGATCGCTTCCGAAATTTTACCACCAAAGACCTTAAAACCCTGCCCAAAGTTTCCTTGTGAAAAAAGGCCAAATTCTCTCCCTCTCCGCCACAGAAATGACTGGGTTCCCTGGTAGAATGACGCACACGGGGTCACTTACCACCTCCACATGGTGTCCCTACGAAAGCTCTAAAGTTTTAACAAACGATTTCTTTGTCCGTTTAACTGACATGTCTATTCCATGGCAACTCTCAATAAAAAGCCAACTTTCTGAAGATATTTGCCTGAAAGCTGAACAAAAGCTCTGGACCGCCAACACACACATGAGTCTCATCTCCGGCGCTAACTCGCTACTTCGCGTATCATCGTCAGTCTGCTCGAGACGATGCAGCAAAATAATTCGTCCGCGATTTCGCCGCTGCTTAGAAAAAATCATCAATCTTGATCCCCTCGACATCTCTCGACGCTCGTTCGGCATCTCTCGATGCTAATGTCCTTTTTTCACACTTTAACAATTCGCTAATGCCCTCCATTTTTCCGACTTGACCTATAAGCTCACTTTAAATTAATATTAATCAACTAGTTTATCCGGCGGGTGTAGTTTAACGGTAGAACGGTAGCTTCCCAAGCTGCATGCGGGGGTTCGACTCCCCTCACCCGCTCCACTCTTCCCTTAGTCCCCCCCAGGGCTCAATTCGCCCGCAGCATTTCTTGGATGGTTTTCTTAATTAGCGTAATAGCCTGATAGAAATTTATCGGCTTCCCGTCGGGATCAAGAATCTCTGAATAGCGGCTGTAAACGTTAACCCCCTGATTGAGAGCAATCTGATTAAAGTCCAAGGGTGCATACTCCGAAAAATGCTTAAGAATATCGGGCGGAATAATCCCTAACGCTTCCTTCTCAGAAGTTTCTTGCTCCAAAAATAAATCAGGAAACAAGGCAGAAAGGGAAGTGTAAAGCTCAGAACGAAAAACAGTTAGAAAATCCTCCAAACGAGTCGAAAAGCGTTCAGAATGGAGTGGGCGGCAAACAAGCAAAAACACGTTCGGTAAGGCAGCTGATTTTTTGTTATAAAAGGATAGCGGATCAGGATAAAGAGACCAAATTGCAGAAATCGAAAGTCCAGCTCTCAAAATGGCTTCAATAAATTTATCCCAATTCGGTTCAGGTTGGGTTTTCTTATCATAAAAATGATAGTGACAGAAAACCGTAATCGGAAATGAGGGATGAGTTTGCTTGGCCATCCGCACAAATGCCTGCGTCAATCCCTCCAAAAAGTAACGCTTGGCTGCTTCTCTGCCCCCGTGATGATAGGGTATTGCAACCAATTCTTTACTAGAAGCTATAACCGACGACGAGAATAACTCCGGATAAATATTCCGCAATGGGCGTTGAAGCCAAACATAGAAAAAATTCGATAAATCAGCATAGGCAATGTTGTCAAAAGTTGGTGGAGCGGTTGAAATAATTGCCCCGTGAGCAAAAGACTGGTTCTGTGCAGGTGAAAGTTCAACTGTAGCTGAATCGAAGCAAACATTCTGAGGAAGGTTTTCCATTAACCCCTGCAATTGAGATAGCCAGCCATACGGAGAGAGACAAAATGGATTAACCTCCACGAAATTCCAAACCATCGGCAGCTTGGCTTCCCGAAATGTAGGAAGAACCGTATGGCTTGCCGACTCCCATTCACATAACGTTGACCAATAATTTGCACACCGACTCAAACACAACGCCAAAAACGTCGTTACAGCTTCAGCAACTTTTTGAGGGGAGGGGAGGGGAGGGGACCCATCTTTCAAATCATGTAATTCATCATCACGCCTCCCTTTCTGTTCCTCACCACCAAACTGCAACCCCACATCGGCAACGATCCTCTCAGGTAACTTCGTCAGCAAATCACTAAAAGTCGTTAATGCCAGAAGTTGACGAGAGGTAAACAAATCCGCAAATGTTGATAACCCATAGTCAGATTGCGGAAAAATATGCGGATTGTCGGGAAGATTTTGGACAGGACGCCACCGAGGCTTGGCACTCCTCGCCACAGCTTCTTGCTCAGGGCTCGGTGGCAAAAAAACAATTTCTCCGTCCTTCCATGCAAGAATCGCCATTAGCCTTAATCCAATTCTTCCAGCGAGACCTTCTGACTTGATGTAACTAAGGGGTATAGGGATTCCAGACATTCCACATTCAAAGCCCGACTCCTCTCCTAAAAAAGTTCCTCTCGAGATTGGAGATTTGGGCAGCCCATGAAGTTTGGAATTCTTTAAAACAAAATCATAGGCGCGAGGGCCAACACGCGAACTTTTTGCTGATTGATGAGGTTGAACCTCAACCCACGTCTCTTCACCCGTTCGTGAAGACAAAACAAAAGATGTCGCAAGAGGAACCTCAACGTGACGAAATAGAGGATGTGGACTTCGAACTGTGCGAACCCATATCCATGCCAATATTGGAAGCTCGAAAATCCGCCTCTCAGGAACAGGCAATTGTGAGTCCTTTAAAACTTCTTCATGGGTTGCATGCCTTATATATCCCTCCCTCGTAATTAGAAGCTTCGCTTGGGGATAGTAATGAGACAAAAGTTCATTCCCCTCCCCAAATACCTTCTTGCCATACCTAGTCAGAGCTTCAAATAACAAACTTTTTGCTCCAGAATTACTTGGGAAACCGTAGCTTGCGCTCTTTGTCGAAGCTTGGGTTAATTCTCGAGGCTGCACTTGGTCAGACTGCGAATCCCCAAAAGGTAAACCACAAACTAAAGAGGGAAGAACCAGAATTGCTTTGTTTAAAAGAGTAGCAATCGGGTTAATATCGCTCGCTCGAGACCGAAGGCCAAGCCTTTGAGCCTCTAGGGGAATCGTCCCACTTCCGGCAAATGGATCGTGTAGCGGAGGAATAGGGGGAATTTTTCCACTTTCAATATAATTAAAAATTTGCTCCTTTGAATTTAGAAAAGCTTCCCGCGTAGGAGCATACTGTCCACCCCAGCTCAAAAGTATCTCCTTGCGAGCTTCCAGTAGCAAACCCTCCGATACTTCCTCATCAATCAGTTTGTCCACAATTTCATAGTAACGTCGGCGCAGCTCCCGTTGTTCCTCAATTGTTAGGTTAAGCTGACTCAACGTTGCAGGATCATCCACCAATTGCAGGAAAAGAATAGCTCGAACAACCGAATGCGGTTGCTGTGCCCACCAAACGTGTATGTCCCGCCCTCTCCGTCCTGCCGCCTCACGATTAGTGCGAAAAAACACATTTGAAATCTTCTCTAAAGGGAACGCAACTTCTATGAGTTTTTTTTGATAAAAACTTGTCATTTATTTCTTTTGCGGTGCTGTTCCCCCTCCCTCTTCTTACGAAACTTCATTTTAGTTATAACTAATCCAGACTTGAGTGTCTCAGCTAAAATAACATCCCATAATCTACAAAATATTAGGGAGAATGCAACCCGGAAATTAAACCACCCCTTGCTGAAAAACAGCCTCTTTAGCGAAATCCACCACAACAGGACAGTGATCGCTCCCTAGAATTTCAGGACAATGAAAAGCATCGAGCAGATAAGGGCGAAGTTCAGGAGTCAAAAGAAAGTAATCAATCCTCCAACCAATATTTCGCTGGCGGGATTGGTTTTGATAGCTCCACCAAGTATAGTGACCACCCTCAGAAACCCACAATCGAAAAGCATCAAGAAAACCCAACCCTAAAACATCCTCAAAACATGCACGTTCTTCTGGCGTAAACCCAGCATTGCCAACATTCTCTCGAGGTCTTGCTAAGTCTATTTCCTTGTGAGCCACATTCATATCACCACACAACAAAACCGGCTTCTTCTTTTTTAAACCCCAAAGAAACTTTAAAAACGCCGGAGACCATTCCTTACAGCGATAGCCCAACCGAGAAAGATCCCGTTGCGCATTCGGAATGTATGCATTCACAAGTGTTAAAGCCGGAAATTCTGTCCGCAATACCCGCCCCTCATTGTCATGTTCTGCAACTCCTATTCCCTTAAATGATTCCACTTGGACCGGTTTTCGCATAAAGGTCGCAACTCCAGCATATCCAGGGCGTTGCGAGGAATTCCAGTGAATCTCCCATTCATCGGGAATCGCACCACCCGGTATTTGCTCCGGCTTTGCTTTTGTTTCTTGAACACAAATCACATCCGCTTCACTCCTCAATAAAAACTCCAAAAAGCCTTTCTTAAGTATCGAACGGAGACCATTCACATTCCAACTCACAAATCGAAAAGCATCTCCAGGCTTCTTTTTCATTCCTCTCCAGGAAAAAGCGTTTTCATCAAAAATACCTTCGCCCCCTCCTCATTTGGAAGCGCAAAGTTCTCTCTTTACTTCACGACACATTACTTTGTGAGAATCGCATAGATAATACCTCACTTCGACTCTTTTCCTTCTTGAAATATTGACTTTTTTCGGATAAGCGTGTTATAGTCTATTCGATTTCAAAAGAGCAAAATATTACATAACGTTATGCATAAATTAGTTTTGATACGTCACGGTGAAAGTCAGTGGAACCGGGAAAATCGCTTTACGGGTTGGACTGATGTTGATTTGACTGAAAAGGGTAGAGAAGAAGCCCGAACTGCCGGTCAACTCCTCAAGAAAGAAGGCTACTTCTTTGATTATGCCTTCGTTTCTGTTCTCAAAAGAGCATTGCGCACCCTCTTCATCGTATTGGACGAAATGGACCTGCTCTGGATTCCAACAGAAAAAAGTTGGCGTTTGAACGAAAGGCATTACGGCGCTTTGCAAGGCTTGAATAAATCCGAGATGGCCGCAAAATTCGGTGAAGAACAAGTAAAAATCTGGCGCAGAAGTTACGACGTTCCTCCGCCTGCATTGGAAAAAAATGACCCTCGTTATCCTGGGAACGATCCTCGTTATGCTAATTTAAGTGAGTCGGAAATCCCCTTGACTGAATGCTTAAAAGATACAGTCGCTCGAATGCTCCCTTACTGGCACCAAGCAATAGCCCCAAAAGTGATGGAAGGGAAAAAAGTCCTCATTGCTGCTCATGGCAACAGCCTCCGAGCTTTAGTTAAACATCTCGATAATCTCTCCGACCAGGAAATTCTAGAACTCAATATTCCAACAGGTATCCCCCTCGTCTATGAGCTGGATGACCAACTGCGCCCCATTCAGCACTACTACTTAGGTGATCCGGAAGCAATTGCTGCTGCTATGAATGCCGTTGCTAACCAGGGTAAAGCAAAATGAAATTTTACAATGCAGATAAATATCGAATCGGGGTAATCGGAGGAAGTGGACTCTATGAATTACCCGGAGTCGAAGTAATTGACGAACTCACTCTTGATACCTCTTTCGGTCTCCCTTCAAGCTCAGTCCTGCTTTGCAAAATCCATGACCGAGAAGTTTGCTTCCTCCCACGACATGGAAAAAAACACACAATCGCACCCCATGAAATCAACCACCGCTCCAACATTCTAACCTTGCGAAGGCTCGGTGTCCGTTGGCTCATTTGTGTAACCGCTGTTGGAAGCCTCCGCGAGGAAATCCATCCACGTGACCTGGTCGTCCCTAACCAATTCTTCGACAGAACCAGCCGCCCCTCTCAAAACACCTTCTTCGGCGAAGGGATCGTTGCCCACGTAAGTCTGGCTCAGCCTTACTCCGAAAACCTCCGGCATATCTTAATCCAAAGCGCAAAAGAGGAGGGAATTCGCTGTCACGAAGCAGGCACCTATGTACAAATGGACGGTCCTGCCTTCTCTACTCGTGCAGAATCTGAATTCTATCGCAAAATGGGGTTCGATATTGTCGGTATGACCCATGCCCCAGAAGCTAAACTCGCTCGCGAAGCAGAAATCGCATGCGCAGCACTCGCCTTCGCCACCGATTATGATTGCTGGAAATTAGAAGAAGAACCCGTCACTACAGAAGCAGTCATCGAACATTTGCAAGCCAACATCGCTAACGCAAAACGTATCCTTTTCCGTGCTATTCTTAAAATCCCCCATGAGCCTAACTGGCCAGAACATTTTGCCCTCGATAAAGCAATTATCACCCCTAGAGAAAAATGGACATTATCGAGAATAAGGATTCTGTCTCCTTTGTTGGACCGCTTTGGTTAATTTGTTATGTTGTTATGTAATGTTATATTATTGATTTTTACGCTTCTTTGCGGTTGTTCAGCCCAGCTTTCACAAAACCCTCTCGGCGTTCAAATCTATTCTCCCACATCAAATTCCATAAATAATTCCGTAAACGGCAAAGTTTACGAACTTCAAAAGCTCCAACCCAATCATCATCCCACTGGAGATTATCCTTTATCCATTTCTCAGGAATGGAGCATTAAACCAAATTCTCCCTATAATGGGGTAGGGGAGCAATCCGAAGAAATTCCAATTCATCCAGAGCAAGGCGAAAGTTTTAGTGGGGTGGGGGAAGGACAACATCTCCAGGAATATCAAAACCCAAAGTTGAAGTATTCATACAACTCTGTTCAAACAACCCAACCAATTATCGCTATCACATTTGATGACGGACCTCATCCACAATTAACACCAAAACTCTTAGATATCCTTAAGCAACGAGGAATTCGGGCAACATTTTACTTAATCGGAAAAAACGTTGAGGCGTATCCCGACATTGTTCGTAGAATAGTTGCAGAAGGCCATGAGATTGGGAACCATTCCTATTCCCATTATGCATTAACCCGTTTATCTCCCGCAAAAGTTGCAGCAGAAATAAACAAAACCCAAGAAGCCATTCGCCATGCAACAGGAATTCTGCCTCAAACACTTCGCCCTCCCTACGGCGCAACAAACGAAAAACTCAATCGTCGTTTCTTAGAAGAATTTGGGCTTTTAACAATCCTATGGAGTGTTGATCCACAAGACTGGCGCTACCGAAATTCATCTCGCGTAACAAATCAAATTCTTCTCTATACAAAACCAGGAGACATCATCCTATCCCACGATATCCATCCCACTACTATTGCCGCAATGCCGGCTACATTAGATGGTTTAATTCAAAAGGGGTTCCGTTTCCTTACTGTATCAGAGCTCCTTTCTTCTGCAGATACATCCACCATTCCTCCTCCAAAAAAAGCTACTGCTCCTTAATTTGTGCCCAACTCTTTATTTCAATTTGGAGTTTCCCTTCGTATTCACGTAAAGTCCCAACGACTTGTATCCGCTTGCCAACTAAACCTTCTAGTCGAACCCGATCTTCGGTATACTCATTAGTTTCTAAATCTGGAAAACGAATCAACTCGAGAACCCCACGCCGATTCCCATCAAAATTAACGAAAAACGCAGAGCCATCCCGACTTACTCCAATCCGGGAAACTACTCCCTCCACTGTCACAACTCTCCCGATCAATTCCCTTAATTGACTCGTCGCGCTGGCAGGAATAATTTCCTCTTGAGACTCAGCAAAAATAGCAAATGAACTAAAAAAATAAAACAACAAGAATAAATTAAAGAGCAAATAATTTTTTTTCATAAATCTAGTATCTAGAAGAGATTTACATATTTCAAGTAAAGTTTTAAACTATTATTCCATTCAAAAAAATATTAAATTAAAAAAATTAATTTAATTAATTTTCAATAAATTAAATTATTTTTTAATAAAAAAAATTCTTCTGAAACTATCTCATTTTGAAGAATCTGAGCAAGAGTTTGGCGCTTACGAATGAGGTGGGGACGTTTAGAGTGATCCAATAATATCTCGGCCGCTTCGGGAAATGAATTGTAGTTTTTGGTTGCCATACCTGAACAATATGCTCCTGCACCACCAATAAAACAAAAGTCCCCAATTTCCACCCGAGGGAACTTACGCGTTGATATTACCTCCGGTTCTCCAGGGGAGGGGGTTAATATATCTCCAGACTCACAACAATGTCCAACAACCACGTAATTTTGCATTTCAGCTTGCCGGTTTTCCGGATGAAGTAGAAATATGGGGTGTTGGGCTCCATAGAGAGAGGGTCTTAGAATTTCGGTCATTCCAGTGTTCAACTTCAGGAAAGTAAAACCATTATTCCCAGTATCAACAATGTCTTGAACACGACATAGAACAGCCCCTGCATTCGCAACGAGAAAAGTCCCCGGTTCAATCTCGAGATGCAATTTTCGTCCTGTCCTCTCAAAAAATTTTTGTATTTCCTGAGAAACGGGAGAACCTATCTGCTCCAAGTCCGTAGCCTTTTCTTCAGAAACTCTCGCAACTTTATACCCTCCTCCTAAATTCAAGTGAGTTACAGTCGGAAATTCATCAACTAATTGTAAACTTAAAAGAGCCACCCTCCTCCATACCTCCGGGTCACTTCCCGATCCAATGTGAGTATGGATACGAAAAACTTCCAAACGGAACTTTCGAAGCAATTCTAATACCAAATCCTTTTTTTCATGCCAAATCCCAAAACTAGAGGCCACACCACCAACATTCGTGCGATTAGTGCTCCCAGAACCTAGACCAGGATTGAACCGAAGGCCAATGCGGGATGAAGGTCTTGCACAACCTATCCTCCTTATTTGCTCTAAAGAAGAAGCATGGATCTCAACCCCCATATCCATCAAATCAGGAAAATCATCGGGCAATTCCTGAGTGCTAAGGCTTATTTTTTGTGGGGCAATCCCTAAAGTTAGGAGCCTTTTAACTTCAAAACCAGAACTCGCATCAAAAAATAAACCTAATCTATCAAAAAATTTTACTATTGCAGCAGTAGGAGCTGCTTTCATTGCATACCGAACCGTCAATCCAAATACATGTGGAAATGACAGCATTTGTCGAGCAGCAATTTCTAAACGATCCAGATCATAGACAAAGCAAGGAGTTCCAAAACTCTGCTCTATTTCCTGAGCCAATTTGTAATCTAAAAACGGCTTTCGCAATGCCTCCTGTTTCATAACAATTGCTCACCATTTAAAAAATAAATCAAAAACCACGACAACTACCCTCAAAACTTTTCCCAAAGTTTTTCACAATAGAATATTTGCCTCTGATAGTGTGAATAACATATAACATCACACAATGTATGTCATATATAATATGTGTTTATCCTCTTTAAAAATCTTAAATCTCCTTATAATCGAATCTATTAAACATCCTCTGAATCGCAGGGCTCAGAAAAGCCCGAATCACGACGAATACTCTCAAGCTGTTTTCGAACTCTCCAAGAAGCTTGAGGGTTATCCAATATCCGAACGGCAATTCCTGCCAGTATCGGCAAAGTAAGCGCAATCCCCGCAGCAAGCAAACCCAATGCGAGCTTATCCCGTGTTCTTTGATTTAAATAGTTTGAAAGGAATAAGCCCGCTCCTATACCAAGAAATGCCTGAGAAATCCCTGTAAGGCTAGAAGCTGGAAGGTTTTGGCCAAGTTTTTGCAACGAAAAATTTGTCATATCTCTTTTGACTTTACTCTTCTCTCAATTATCAGTCAAGACATTTAAGGTCTTAAAATAAAATGTTATGTTACATGTTACGTTATTATTGAAACGGTAATCTTATTTCGATTTTTTTGGGAAATTCCCCTTTCATCTTGGGTTTAAGTGAGGGATTTTTGATGGGGATGTTGTTCTCTTTTGCATACTGGGCTATTGCAGCAGAAATTTCCCTTGCGGTTCTATTTGAATCGAGGGTTACACCACCGAGAGCTCCTCCAGCAGCACTAAGAGCTGCGCCAGCTGGAACAAACGTAAAGGTTATTGGATTAAAAGCCGATATTGCTCCTGGTTCAGCGTTCGACCCCCCGGTTGTTGAAAGCGCTAACAAAGGTCGGGGATTAGGTGTCGAAAGGTCATAAAGCATTGCCTTGGTTTCCATTTTCGTTGCGCCAGCTCCAAATCCGATAGCCATTCGCAAAAACCGACTACCTTGATTGACACGATGAAAAGTGCCAGCTAACATCCAGTATTTTCCTCTAGGAATTGGCTCGCGAAGCCCAAGTTTTTCTGCAGGCAGAACATTTTCACTCAGACGGCGGACCAATTGGCGAGTCAGCCTATCTTGAGTCTCAATCCGAAAATCGAGCAATTCACTCCCCTCCCTGTCAACATAAAAAACATTAGCGGGAACGTCAAAATCCCGAACAAAAATTTTTTGAGGTTTTGAGTTTGGAGAGTTAATTGGTTTATACTTGGAAATGCTAACTGAAGCACAGCCAGAAATGACAAATACCCCTAATAAAAAAGATCCAAGAATTAAATAATAAACAAATTTATTACGGTGCATGAGGTGCATAAAAAAGAAAACCGAACGCCTTGGGAGTTAACCCATAGCGTTCGGTAATAGATAATAAAGTGTTTTTAAATATCTTAACTTTTTACCGCTTGTAAATAATTGGCTTCAACAATATCCCAACTGATGACGTTCCAAATGGCTTTTAAATAATCGGGACGACGATTTTGATAGAGAAGATAGTAAGCGTGTTCCCAAACATCTACACCCATTATAGGTGTCCCTGGACATTCGACAACTCCTTTCATTAGAGGATTGTCCTGATTGGGAGTTGAGCAAATGCAAAGAGATTTGTCGTCATGAACACAAAGCCAAACCCACCCACTACCAAAACGAGAAACGCCAACTGCTTCAAACTTTGCCTGAAAATCGGAAAATGAACCAAATGCTTTCGTTATTGCTTCGGCAAGTTGACCACTCGGTTGTCCGCCTTTGCCTGGGCCGAGAATCTTCCAGAAAAATGTATGATTCCAGTGCCCCCCTCCGTTATTGCGAACTGCTGTGCGGATGTTTTCCGGTAAAGAGGGAATGTCAGCAAGGATTGTTTCTAGAGTTTTTGAAGCAATATCGGGAAAACTTTCTAAAGCCTTGTTGAGATTTGTTACATAAGCTTGATGATGCTTCCCATGGTGAATCTCCATCGTCCTAGCATCAATGTAGGGTTCTAAAGCATCGTGTGGATATGGTAATGGTGGTAGTTCAAATGGCATATTAGTTCTCCTGATTTTGTTTTTGGTAAGCTAAAATTTTAACGTTTATTTCTAAGTTTGCAAGTTAAAAAGAAGTCCCTTTTCTGCAGCAACCCGTATTCGTAATGACTGCAGGCGTATAAAGCCAGTTGCATCGGATTGGTCATACGAATCGGTAGGATCGGCTTCCATTGTGGCTATTTCCGTTCGATACAATGCCGTGGGGCTTTTTATACCCGCTGATAGAATATTTCCTTTGTAGAGGCGCAAACGAACTGTCCCATTTACATTCCGCTGCGTCTCCTCCACAAAAGCTTGCAAAGCCAAACGCTCAGGGGAAAACCAAAAACCATAATAGACGAGTTCAGAGTATTTTGGAATGAGGCTATCCCGAAGCCGCATAACTTCACGGTCCATAGTTAAGGACTCGATTTTTCTGTGTGCAAAATGAAGAATCGCACCCCCGGGCGTCTCATAAACCCCACGAGACTTCATCCCTACAAACCGGTTTTCCACCATGTCCACGCGTCCAATACCATGCTTACCCCCCAACGCGTTTAACTCAAGCATAACACCCAACGGCGTGAGCTGCTTCCCATTAATTGCAACGCAATTGCCTCGTTCAAATTCAAGTTCGACTAACTCAGAATCGTTGGGAGCGTCCTCAGGACTTACACTGAGACGATACATGTCCTTATTTTCCGGAGAGCTGGCATCAAACCAGGGGTCCTCAAGGATACCGCTCTCATAGCTGATATGGAGCAAGTTGCGATCTGTCGAATAGGGCCGTTGTGCACTAACAGTAATGGGAATATTATTCTTCTCCGCAAAGGCAATCATTTCAGCTCGGCCCGGAAATTGCCTGCGGAAATTTTCATCCCGCCACGGAGCAATCACTTTGAGATTCGGCGCAAGGGCTGCTGCTGTAAGTTCAAATCGAACCTGATCGTTCCCTTTGCCCGTAGCTCCGTGGGCAATAGCATCTGCTTCCTCAGCCTTAGCTATTTCCACCATGCGTTTTGCAATGAGTGGACGAGCTATACTCGTGCCCAAGTAATATTGTCCCTCATAAATTGCCCCAGCCCGCATCATGGGAAAAATAAAATCTCGGGCAAATTCTTCTCGCAAATCATCAATATAACATTTGGAGGCCCCAGTTCTTAATGCTTTCTCCTCAAGGCCTACAAGCTCATCCTCCTGACCAATGTTCGCACAAAAAGCTATAATCTCAGCTTTATATTGCTGCTTGAGCCAGAGTAGAATTACTGAAGTATCTAACCCCCCTGAGTAAGCTATAACTATCTTCATACACAAAATAACAAGATATGCTGCATAAGTTTTTTATATTTTTTCTCGCAAGGCTTACTTGGAACAAAAATGATTCGACGGTCAATATCGTAGAAAAAACTTTGGGGTGACCGACGGGACTCGAACCCGCGACACCCAGAGCCACAATCTGGTGCTCTACCGACTGAGCTACGGTCACCAATTCATCCAAAACTCTATTTTTTGAAAACAGGTGTCACAAGTCAACCCGTAATCCTTAATTAAAGATTTATACATACAATATAAAAAAGATATAGTTGTATTCTATACTTTTGTATAAGGTATATTATTGATATACATATCAGATAATATCTGTCCTTCCTGCGCTTGAATTCACTCACCATAGGCTTTTAGATTACCAACAAGGCTTAGAACTATTATCTTAATTAATCCACGGATATCCATGACCGAGCCAAGGACAGTTGTTCTACCAGGGGTGCCTTTTCATGATTTTAGAATGGTGGAAGTTTTGGAGCGAATTGATGCCATCATATCCAGCCGGCAGCCCAATTATTTTGTGTCTGCAAACTTAGACTTCGCTAAACAGGCAAGTGAAGATATTGAACTTCAAAGAATTCTGCTAGAAGCCGATCAAGTCCTGTGCGACGGGGCTCCCTAACTTTGGTTCTCGCAAATTCAGGGACGTCCGCTCCGTGAAAGATTAGCAGGTTTCGACTTGGTGCCACGTCTAGCCGCACATTCGCAGGAAAAAGGCTATCGTTTGTTTTTTCCTTGGTGGAACAGAGAAAAGCTTACAACAGGCTCTGGAAAATCTTCGAAGAAATTATCCAAAATTGAAAGATTTCGGGGGGCTATCCTCCATTTGCGCCTCTCCAAGAAATGGATAATGCAACGATTCTTCAAAAGATACTAGACTTTCGGCCCGATATTTTACTCGTGTCACTTTGGTGCCCGAAGCAGGAAAAGTGGATTAATATGCATTATCGCAGAATCGGCGTCCCCTTGAGCATTAGTGTAGGAGCTCCTATCGAATTTTTGGCAGGTAAGTTTGTATGAGCACCAAAATGGGTTGGAAAACTCGGCTTGGAATGTGGGGCGCTTGACACAAGAACCAACCCGTTTGGTACTCCGTTATTGGAAAGACATGTGTTTCCTTTTAAAACGGTCTTTTCGCGAGTATTCAGCAGTCCGTAAAAAACTCTCCTTAGAATTGCCACTCAGGCCAATTCTTCCAACAAATGAAAACAAAAAGATAAAAACGATATTAAAATCCAATATATCGTATGAAGTGGAGAGTTAACTAAATCGAACAAACACCTGTTACCAATTCCTCATTTTTTAGAGCCGGTTGTCTTTGATTTATCAGGAATCTCGCGCGTTGATAGTCGTGGACTTTGGCATCTCCTGAGAATGGTAAAGAGGGCATGGACTGCAAACAAGACATGTTGCCTGCTCACTCCTTCACCAAAAATGGAAGAATTTTGGAAGTAACGCGACTGAGGAGAGTTCTCCCTATCGTTCAAAGTATTGAAGAGGCTATGGAACTTTTTCGAAGGAAGTTATCTCACAGACC
This sequence comes from Chthoniobacterales bacterium, assembly GCA_026418675.1. Lineage (GTDB taxonomy): Bacteria > Verrucomicrobiota > Verrucomicrobiia > Chthoniobacterales > DYNR01 > JAOAAX01. Next base: position 22,356 of record JAOAAX010000001.1, read on the forward strand.
CTTCGAGCCGTTCATGGTGACTCAGATAATATATTGCTTCTCAAAATGCCTCCCAGGTTAACCGTTGACACAATAGGAGTTTGTTCAAAAAAAATTCAGGATGAATGGGATAAGAGCCCACATGTTCGTAAATTAGTCTCGGATTTGGCCAAAACACACTTCATGGATAGTTCCGAACTTGGCTTCTTAATCTCTACAATGCGAAAATCCGTATCGCACGACTTGAACAGATTTTATCAAAAAATTCCGATAAAAAAAATTGGGAAATGTCGGATTCAGAAGTTTAGGATTTGCAGGAGGTAACAATTTGATTCTTGCAGAGCATCTTTAACTCCCCTCCCCCTTATTTTCTCTTGCTAAACAGCAATACAATCGTCCATCCAGGGTGCATCGAATCCTCTGTTAAAGCCATAGGAAGACTAAACAAAGCAGGAACGTTAACCTGCTTGCTCTTAAATAGTGATGGAAGTGTGCAGAATATATGCCGCCGCTTTCCGACACCTTTAAGAGAAGCTGCTTGTGCTTTGGGATTACCTTGGAAACTGCATTGGCTTTTTGATTGGGCAGACCTTGAAGATATGGGGTGGGACCAGCAAAAAAGGATACGTGTAAAGTTGATTGAATTAGCGGAGCGTTCTTTTTAGCACGCTCAAAAGCCTTAATGGAAACACGTTTATTGGATACAGATTTCTTTTTTTACAGTGGTGAAGATTGTGAATGGTGCTTTAGACTTCAAAAAAAGGATGGAAAATATGGTTCCATCCTTCAAGTAAAATCACTCATTTTGGAGGCAGTTCTTCGAATTCCAGCAAAATATTGGATCGAACAAAACTAAAATATCGTTGGCATGCATGGTTACTAATTCAGAGTAAATGTTATGGTTCTTAGGCAGCTTGTTTGTTTGGATTTGTTATTACCTTTCTTATTCGCTCAAACTTTTGAAGCTAAAGAGGCGCTTCCCTATGGAAAAAAACAAGATCAATGAATTAAAAATAAATTTGGAAGTATTAAGCGAAATTAAGCCAACATGGAATTGATAAATGCGAATTGCTTTTGTTTTACCAGGGCTCCATAGAGTTTGTTGTGGAGCGGAAGATGCATTTGAATCTCTTGCAGAGGAACTTTCACAATTTGAAGGAATCCAAGTCGTTCTATTCGGTTCTGGTTTTCCGAGGAAAGAAGTAACATACCAATTTTTTCACTGTCCGAACATAGATCGAAGCTTCTTTGTGCGATGGAAACCAATCCCAATTTTTTCGATCTGAATATGTCTGGGAAGAGTTTACTTTTCTACCAGGTTTTTTAAGAGATTATCGATCAAATAAGTTTGATATAACAGTCTCTTGTTCATTTCCGTTTTTAAATTGGCTTCTAAGGGCTTTGCGCAGAAAGAAATCACCTGCCCACATTTTCGTAACGCAAAATGGGGATTATGCTCCTTCTACCCGAAAACGGGAATATCGTTTTTTTGGTTGCGATGGCTTAGTTTGCACCAATTCCGACGACTACGAGCGCAATCAAACAAGATGTTTTTGTAAATTAATTCCACATGGGGTTAATCCGGAAGTTTTTCATCCCGTCCCTGCCCAACGATTGTTACTTTCCTTACCAGAGAATGTCACACTGGCTTTAATGGTCAGTGCCCTGATTCCCTCAAAGCGTGTTGAGAATGGAATTAGGGCAATATCAAAAATTCCTAATTTTCATTTATTGGTTTGTGGAGATGGACCTAGGAGAGAACATATTCAACAACAGGGTAAAAAATCTGTTAGGCAATCGCTTCCATCTTAAAAGTTTTCCTCGTTCCCAAATGCCATTAGTTTACCAGCCTGCAGATGTATTTCTACACATGAGTTAAGAAGAATCATCGGCAAACGCTTACATAAAAGCTCTTGCCAGTGGATTACTGATTGTTACACATGACCGACGAGTAACACGATGGACTCTCGAAAACCAAGCAACTTACGTTAATACAACAAACCTTGATGCTGTTGCTTCTGCAGTCCAACAAGCCCAAAATCTGAATTCAAATGAATAAGTTACCTTGGAAGCAAATAGCTAGGGAATATCTCGATTTCTTTCAAAAAGTAATCGAAAAAGCAATAGAGGATGAGTAATTTGGCTTTTGTAATAATTGGACGAAATGAAAGTTCTCGTTTGCAAAGATGTATTCAGTCAATTCTCCCTTACTCTTATCAAATAATTTACGTTGATTCAGGCTCAAGTGATGGCAGCCCAGAATGGGCGTGGTCAGTTGGTTGTGTGGAACACGAACTTGACGACGCTCGCCCATTCAATATGTCGAGGGCAAAGAAATGCCGGCTTTCATTCGGCTCTTAGAAAATGGCCAAATATACATATATGTTCATTTTGTTGATGGTGACTGCGAATTGCACCCTGAATGGATTGAAAATGCTCTTGATTTCCTAAAAAAAACATCCTGAAGTTTCTGCCGTCTGGGGAAGGAGATTGGAAAAATTCCCTGAAAATTCAATTTTTAACCGACTTTGTGATATCGAATGGAACACCCTAATCGGAGAAACAAAAGCGACAGGAGGTGATGCAATTTACAGCGTCCCAATCCTTCTCCAAGTTGGCGGATTTACCGAGGAACTAATCGCAAGGAAAAACCTGAATTGTGCCTAAGAATTCGCCTAGCTGGTTCAAAAATCTGGCGACTACCCTGAAATATGACACTGCACGATGCAAACATTACACGAATGGAACAATGGAGGAAACGTAACGTTCGTGCAGGTTTTGCAGCATTCGACGTCTTCACCCGTTCCAAGAAATTAACGCGAGGAAAGGAAATACTTTTTGGAGACAAAGTCCGGAGCCCTATTCTTTGGATAACATTAATATCAGGCACAATTTCCATATCTCTCGCGTCACTTCTTCTTTCCAGAACCTTAGCTTTTTTGCTTTTTGTCTTCTTGACATGCCTTTTCATATTTCAGTCCACGAAAATTGTCCTTCATATCCAACCCAAAGCCCGCAAATTTTCATGGGCTTTGGAATATGGCTTGCTAACACTTTTGGCAAAACTTCCTCAAGCTATTGGTATTTGGAAAGCATTCCAACATAAGCTCGCACAAAAAAGCTATGATAATTGAATATAAGTAAAATAACATAACAGAAAAATGATTTTTTCATCGCTCCGTTTTTCCCAACTTCGCAAACAAATCCTTACTGTTTTAAGCCAACTTTCGCCAGAAACAACTATGTGTCCTGGTTTACTAGCCAGAAAACTAGGAACAACCTTAAGAACCTTATTACCCGTGTTAAAAGAAATGGCAACTCGAGGAGAAATTTTACTTACCCAGAAAGGGAAACCTTCAACGCTTTCTAACCTAAACGGTCCTTTCCGTGTATGCCTCCCAACAGATTCACAAAAAAAGCCTCCAAGTAAAAATCACTCTACGGAAAATTACCCCTTTATCGACTAAGCTCACCTTAAAATACCATTGCTCATTATTTAGATATTAAGTATGAATTCTTAATTTCTTAAGCATAAAAAAAATTTTAAATTATAGAATACGAATTAAAATCTAATTTAGAATCTATTTCTGCCAAATAAATAATTTGATATTTTCATTTTTTAGTTTCATTCAATATTCAAATATTTAAGAATAATTTTCAAAGATTAAAACAAAAAAATTTTTTATTTATTATTCTACTATTATACAAACAAAAATTAAAAATGAGTGCTGAATATAATAAATTTAAAATTAAAAAGACTTTATTAGACTAAATTTCATCAAAAAAATTCTATGATTTAATTATATTTTTCAACTTTTTATAATATAATATATTTTTAACAAACAAAATGGAGAAAATTTTATTAATTCTTTTAAATGTATTGTTTACTTTTTTCAGATTATTCATAGCATTTCTATTTCTTATTGCAGCTTATTTAAAATTAAATGATTTCCAACTATTTTTTGTTCGTATGTTAAGCTTCAATATTTTTGACTTTTATTTTACATTTTATTTATCATGCATCATCATCATCATTGAATTCATATTAGGAATCTGGATTATGACGGGGTGGAAATTAAATCTATCATCATACATTGGAGCATCTCTGATATTTGTTTTTACAATCGGATATACTTTTTTGTCCTCAACTCAAAGATTTTCAAGTTGTCCTTGTTTTGGAAAATTTCTTACTACAAATTCCTTTGAAACTTGGATAATTCGCAATTTTCTTCTTATTCTGAGTCTTGTTATCATAGCAAATCAAAAATTTTTTGTTGACATAGTGAAAAAATTATTTTTATACTTATTGAGTAAAAAGTAATATGGAAAATTTGAACGTGCTCATGCGCACTTCCCAGGGTGAAATCTTTATGCGACTATTTGCTGAGAAAACACCCCTTACCGTTGCAAATTTTATAAATCTTTCTTTAAAAGGCTTTTATAACGGACTTCGCTTTCATCGTGTAATTCGTGATTTTATCATTCAAACAGGATGTCCTATCGGTAATGGAGCTGGAAATGCTGGATACTTTTTCGAAGATGAGATTTGTCCTGCTCTCTCTCACTCTTGTGCAGGAAAAGTCTCAATGGCAAACTTCGGACCTAATACAAATAGCTGTCAATTTTTTATAACACGCACATCCACACCTTGGTTGGATGGCAAACATACTCTATTTGGTGAAGTAACAAAGGGAATAGAAGTAGTTCAAGTTATACAATACAACGACATTATTCACGAAATAATTCCCCTTGATGATCCAAATTTTCTCCTTGCCAATTTTTCAGAACAGATAAAATTTTGGGATCAAAAAATTAAAATAACAATGGGAGGCGATGGTTTCAAAACTGCAAAGCCAATTTAAATCCCGATTTTAGCTTTCCTCGATTTTACTCGATTTCAAAATGAATGCAAATCCTCACACAGGCCCAACTAATGTTTTAGGAGGCCCACTCCTGCCTTGTTGTTTCGATCCAGTGACCGGTTTTTTTCGTGACGGTTATTGCCGTGTTGGTCCAGGAGATGTTGGTGTCCATGCTATCTGTGCTATCATGACGGAAGAGTTCTTGCTCTTCTCAAAAAAAATGGGCAATGACCTAATTACACCCAGACCCGAATACCAGTTTCCAGGGCTTAAACCTGGCGACAGATGGTGTGTTTGTGCAAGCCGGTGGAAAGAAGCCTACGACGCAGGTTGTGCTCCCAAAGTAATTTTAGAAGCTACGCACATCGCTGCACTCGAATTTGTCTCACTTGAAGAACTTCAACGTTTTGCAGTTACCGAATAATTATCAAAGAGTTTCGCTATGGCTTCTTCAAATCTTGATTTTCTTCGCTCTGGAATTTTGCTCGCTGGACGTTACAAACTCCTCGAAAGAATTCCACGATGGGTAAGTGAACGTAGGTTTAGGGCGCTGGACACAAATTCTCAAAAAAGCTGCAATATTTTGTTTTTTTCTTTAAGCGAAAAAAACTTTCAAACCTTAATCGAATGGGTTCATACCCTCCGCTCATTTTCCCATTCTGGAATTTACTCAATTTGGGATGTAGGAGAATTTCAAAATTTTCAATATATTGTCGGAGAAGATGTCTTTGCTCCCTCCTTGCGGGAACGTGTCGAAAATGAAGGAAATTTTAGTTGTGATAACTTACAACGTTTATTTACAAGAATCATTGAAACAATCCAATTTTTAAAAGAAAATCATTTCCCATTACCGCCACTAGGAATAGACCAAATTCTTGTTCAGCCAAACGCACTTCGCCCTATTATATTCCCAATTCCCCTTCCCGCTCACCCTTCCACACCAGAAGATTTACTACCAGGCAAATTACGGGATATTCTTTATTATCTCTCAACTAATAATGAACCTCCTGAGAATTACTCCCCCGAACTCTTACTCAATTTTCCGCCGGCCACTCGTCAAGCATACAGTTATGTATTCCACAATTCTCCTACATTACAAAGCTTCCGAGAGTTCTGTTCGGTCCATGTAACTCCACTTCCAACCCGTCCCTTACCATCAATACTCCCATTATCTAGTTCCTCTCCAGCAATTCGTAAAACCAAATCTGACGAACCGGATGAATTTGATGAACCTAGTGAGAAATCTGAACGAATCCGCAAACGACGCCCCCCACCACCAGGTTCTCTCGCATCAAAAATTTCTACAACAGTTTCAATTATAACATTCCTGTGTTGTGTCGCTTTTTTTGCCTTTGCAGCAAATGCTTTTTTGATTCCCAAACCATCACAAACAACCCCAATTTCAAAAGCGAATTCACCAAATTCGACGCTATCACAATTTTCAACTTCTGCTAAAATAGAGCCGCTTCCCCAATGGCCAATGGACAAACCGGGTCAACCAGGTTCTGCGATACCTCGATGGTTGCAGATTTGGATATCTTCACCAAATGATCCAAATATATCCACTAAATTCGAAGATTACATAAAATCCCTTTTACCCCATGAACAAGCTTTGAGAATGGGTCTCCTTCCTGATACACTCGATGAGCTCGAAAAAGCTCATCAAGCTGGGTTTTTGCCTGCTTCGTATATATTAGGACGCGTTTTGTGGGGAAGAGAATCGGCACGTTCTGAGTCCATCATGGCAACTGCTGCGCGAGCTGGTTACAAAGATGCACAAAAATGGTGTGAGGAACTTTACATTAATTGGAAATCTCCCTAAAAACACGAACATTCCAATGGAAGAAAGAAAATTTTTAACTCAACTCGTATTAAATTGCCCAGCTTATCAAAACCACCTTCCTGATTGTCCACTGCGGTCATTTTCAGACTCTTGTAACGAATCTGAAATCCTACAACGTCTCAACTTTCTTTCGGATGAAGAAGTTCAAGATTTGATCCGCAAGCATTTTCTCTGTTTATGTCGGAAAGATGGTTGTGAAGTCGTAATCTCCTCATCTTAGTTTACAAAAGAAACCCCGAGGCGCTCATTTAACCAAATTAGTAACATAACAATAATTACGTAACACGTTTCGCAATGATTGACCGCTACACACTTCCCTTAATGCGCTCTATCTGGTCTGAAGAACGAAAATTTCAGATTTGGCTTCAAATAGAAATTTTGGCCTGCGAAGCGATGGCAAATTTCGGGATCATACCTGAAAAAGATGCTAAAGAAATTCGTTCAAGAGCCAAGTTTGACCTTGAGCGCATTCATGAAATTGAAAAAAGGACAAACCATGATGTCATAGCTTTTTTAGAAAATGTAGCGGAATATGTCGGTCCTCCTTCTCGATGGATCCATTATGGTCTGACATCGTCTGACTTGCTAGATACGACATTAGCAGTTCAGATGAACGAATCTTGTGCAATTCTCCTCGAAGATTTGGATAATCTGCGAAAGTCCATAGCTCGACGGGCTGTTGAACATAAATTCACCCCGATGATAGGCCGAAGTCATGGTGTTCATGCTGAGCCGATTACATTTGGGTTAAAGTTAGCCTTAATGTATGACGAATTTGGACGTGCAATCCAACGGCTAGTGCAGACTCGCGAGAGGATAAGAGTAGGAAAACTTAGTGGAGCCGTTGGCACTCATGCTCACCTCGACCCAAGAGTAGAAAAATATGTTTGCGAAAAATTAGGGTTAGTCCCCTCCCCTCTTTCTACCCAAATTCTCCAACGCGATCGTCACGCAGAATTCCTTCTTACTCTTGCTTTAATTGGTTCTAGTGTTGAACGATGGGCAACTGAATTTCGTCACCTACAACGGACCGAAGTGCTTGAAGTTGAAGAATATTTTTCCCAAGGGCAAAAAGGCTCTTCGGCAATGCCTCACAAACGCAACCCAATCACTTTTGAGCGTCTCTGCGGACTAGCCCGCGTATTGCGGGGGAATGCTTTTGTTGCACTGGAAAATATTGCACTCTGGCACGAACGCGACATTAGTCACAGTAGCGCTGAAAGAATAATTTTTCCAGACTCCTGCACCATGCTGGACTACATGCTCCAAAAGCTAAATGAACTCATTACCACACTCCATGTTTACCCAGAAAACATGTCTCGCAACCTCAATCTAACTCATGGATTGTATGGCAGCCAATCTTTACTACTTCTTCTAACAAAACGTGGCGTTGAGCGCAAACCTGCTTACGAAGCAGTCCAGCAAGCCGCTCTGCGAACCTGGAAAGAAAAAATTCCTCTCGCAGAATCGGCTTCTCTCGAACCTCTTATTGCCTCTTACCTCACACAAGAGGAAATTCAAAACGCATGTTCTCTCGAACCTCATCTTGCTCATATTGAAGAAAAATTTATCCAAGTCGGAATCAACGGCAGCTTATAAAAAACTAAGATAAAATGAAAATGCCCTTTCTAAACTTTTCTTACTGTCATATCATCAATTTCTCCTTTACACTTCTAGTATTAGCTTCTTCAACTTTTGCAAACCAACCCGATTCTGCCACTTCGGCTCCTAACGCAAATACTACTTTATTTCCGCCTCAAAATCCGGGTCGTTCTAACTCCAAAGTTGCCGTCATTGGTTATCATCGTTTTGAAAATCCAGCACGCGATCCCCTGGCAATTACACCCGAACAATTTCGTGCACAACTCCAACAAATTCGCGACAGTGGAATTACAGTTATCTCAATGGAAGACTTCTTAGCATGGCGTCGTAGGGAAAAAGAAATCCCTGAGCGTTCTGCGCTTATAACGATCGATGATGGTTTCAATTGCACCTATTATGTTGCTTGGCCTATCCTTCGTGAATTTGGATATCCCTTCACGTTTTTTGTTTATTCAAACTTTATCAACAAAGGTGGGCGTTCCATCACCTGGGAACAATTGCGTGAGATGCAACAAGCAGGCGTAACTATTGGGTCCCATAGCGTTTCTCACGATTTTCTGACAAAACCCAAACGAACAAAACCCGATAATTATGATCTCTGGCTCGAAAATGAGTTCACACAAATCCGCAATGAACTGCGCGAACATCTTGGCACTGAAACCCTAGTGTTTGCGTATCCCTACGGTGTTCACAACGCTGCTGTCCGACAAATGGGATTAGCAACTGGCTACACTGCACTTTTTACCGTCTCTGGCAAACACATCACCCGCGAAACACCATCAGATGAGCTTGGTCGCTTTATTGTCCAGAGTGACAAACCCGAAACTTTTCTCTCAGCACTTAAATTTGGCCCCACAACAATTTCTATTGCAAACTCTAACTCCAACTTTAATGTAACTCCTTCAAACGGTTCTACAATCTCCGACCTTTTCCCACTCATCCAAGCAGACATCGCCTCAATACCCGATGTTGATCCAAAATCAATTGAGATGCGGATAAGTGGAATTGGTTCCGTCCCACTTCAATTTGATTCCACAGCACGAAAGATCTCCTACCAATTACGACAGAGGCTCCACGGCAATAACGTTACTATCCTTGTGCGTGCACGCTCAACATCTGGTAAACGATACGAATTTACTTGGAATTTCCAACATGAAGTTTCTTCTCCCTCAATGTCGCAAACCTTGTTAGAAACACCAACCCAAAACCAATAATGCTGATTTGTAATTATTATTTTTTCGATAAAAAATCGGCAACTAATTAACTTATGGTCCTACTGTAACCATAGTTTGACTGGGAGCTACTTGTGTCCCTGCCGGCATATTGGGAGTGGAAACGTTATTATGGGCAACAATAGAACCTTGATAAGCAGCGCTAGCTCCCTCTATTTTTACCGTCATGCTACCGAGTTTAAACTGGCATGGGCCCATGATTGTATTTGATACAACTCCCCCAAGCGTCCCCGCCTGGTCACCGTTGCTCATGGTAGTTTGAGTTAAAACTGTTGCTGCTTTAAAACCGCAAATTTTCACTGTTTGGGCTAAGGTGCTAGGGTTACATTGATTGAGCATTGCAATGTTCGGATAAGGGACTGGAACTGGTCCTGCGGGTGTTGGTGTTTTACACACATCCGGAATTGCTTGGCATATCCCTTGCGGACTATTTGTGGATGCAGGAAACATATTACAAAGCTGTATCTTTCAAAACTTTAGATTGCATATAATTAATTTAAATCAATAGATTGGCTACGAAGCTTTATCGAAGTAGCTCCTCGTTGAAAAATCGAACCCGCCTCTTGGTGCAATTCCCCAGCAACATTTTGTTCAACTCGGCCCGATTCCATACGACAACACCCAGCTACCTTCTGGACGAATTCCTTACAACGTTGCCAAAACCAGCTCGCATAAAATTGAATTTCCTGACCTAAAAAACGCATTTTTTTTGCTTTTAGTTCGATTTCCTTGGAAGTAGCGAAGCGAATAGGTCCTGCCGGAGCAGTTATTTCTAACCCATCGGGAAAGCAAAGTTGGGTTGGTCCCACCGACGCAAAAACCCCGATAACATACCAATCCCGTTCATTGCTAATCGCTAGAACTATATCGCCTGGCTTTGGAAAGTAAAAAAACGCTGTTGCAACATAAGCCCAAGCGTAAGCATCGGCACATTCTAAATAAACCTTCCCATGTTTCACTTCGATTACACGAGCTGGTCCCAAAAAAGATGGTGATAAACCCTCAAAAGCAGATGGGGGAATAGTCGCTTGAAAATTCATAGCGATTTCCTTTTTTTGGGACTTATCATCCTGAAATGGAGATGTTTTCATAATTGAGCTTTCCTAAGTTTTAAAATGCAAATTTCTATCCTTAAAAATATCCCAAAAAATTCAGACAAGATTGGCAAACATACGTTTAATTTTCCCCAGGAATTTTCCAAAGTTCGGCAGTTAAGAGCTCGGGATCATGAGTCCGGAGGTCTTTCGTAATGGTAGAGTCGAAAATTGCATGGGTGGTATTCGAACCATGAATATTTGCCAAAGTCAAGTTAGCACAAGAGAAATTGGCTTGTTGAAAATTGGCATGGGTAAGGATAGCATACATCAAATTGGCGCCAATAAAAACCGCCTTTTGTGCTTGGGCTCCATCCCAGACACTTTCTGGTGCTTTAATTTTTGTAAACTTCGCTTGTTCAAGAATCGCCCCGCCAAAGAAAGCCTTTTCAAGAATCGCTCCTTCAAGATCAGCATCCTTTAGGTTAGCGGATGCGAAAATAGCCGACGGTGCAGTTGCAGCAGCTAATATCGCACCCTGCAAATTTGCATAAGAAAAGTCTGTTTGCCGCAAATCGCATTGGCTGAGATTAGATTGAACCAAATTTGCTTTTGAAAAAGTGGATTGGGGGAATGCACACGAGCGTAAATCCCTACTCGGCAATTCAATTCCATCTAGAGAACAAAGGTAAAAAAGCGTTTGATTAAGCTGACTTTGGGAAAGCATCTTTCCAGTTAAGGAAATCGCTTGAGCTTTTACTTCCGTCCAATCGCAGTTCTCCAGTTTTGCATCAGAAAAATCCGACATGTAAATTTGAGATCGTCGGAGGCTTACGTTTTTCAGAAATGACTTGCTGAAACGTGCCTCCGCCAATTGACTTTCAGTAAAATTTGCCCCTTCGAGATTACACTCCAGAAACGAAGTTTGGATTAAATTACAAGACGAAAAATTAACCCCTAGCAACTTACACCGAGAAAAAACGGATTTTGAGAGATCGCGACCACGCCAATCTGCCGCCGTGAAATCTTGACCTTCAAATCTTAGAGCTTGCATTTCGGAACCTAAGCGATCGAGTAAGTCGCGATCCATCTCTGCCAGCCTAAAAGAACAATCTAAGAATTTCAAAGGGATTCCAGTAATTCCCAAAAGTTTTGCTCTGTCAAATTCGCAAGAAGTCCACTGGACTCTCCCCCACCCTGCTTTTATCAAAGAGGAATCTGCAAAGCTAACTTTAAATCCATCAACTTCTTCCCAATTGGTCTCGGATAAGTTGCAGGCGAAAAAATTACAATCAGATACTCGTGAACCCTTCCACTGCGCCCCTTCCAACTCGCAGTTATCGAAGCTACATTGCAAAAAGCGTAATTTGCTGAAATTCAACCCCTTCATCTTACAGTTTGTTAATTGCAACTTCCCAAAATTTCTCGGCCAGTAAGATTCTGCTTCAAAATTGCATCCCCAAAATCGGCTTTGGTAACATTTTGCGTCCACAGCATGCCAAATACCAAACTGAGTCCCCTGAAACTCACAATCCAGAAACGTTGCCCCTTGCGCCTGCCAATTTGTAATTTCAAAGTTCAAAAAAAGCACCTTTCGAAAATGAGTTTCAGGGGTGCGAAGATTAGGAAAAGTTCCTTCAAGTAATCGCATATCTTGTAACAGGGACTTCTGAATCAAAGCGGATTTTCCACGGCAATTTATCCACTTACCACCCGAAAAAAGGGAATTTTGAATAACCGCTCCTTCCATTTCACACCCAAAGAAAAAGGGATATTCTACTTTGCATCCCATGAGACTTAATCCCAAAAATTGTAATGCCTCAAAATGTGGGTAAAAAAATTTACAATTGTTAAATAACACTTTTTTTGATTCGCAGTTCTCAATTTTTAATTCTCGAAATTCGCAGCCAGCAAATTCAGCATTTTCGAATTTGCATGAACCGAAACTGGAAGTTTTTAAAATGCAATTTTTAAAATTCGTTGAATTAAAAATACAATTTGCAAAAGTAACATCAACAAATTCAATGTCGGTAAAAGATTTTCCTTCCAAATCCAAATTAAGTAACGAACAATTCCTTATTAATTTATTTCTTGTATTGAGAAGATCATCAAGTTCGGAAATCGTTTCGATAATTTTTGGGAGTTCTTTCGAAGCATCTGCTTCATTTTGGGGTATTTGTTTAGGGCCTTCTGGTCCTTGTGTGATTGGCTTTGTTGCAGCTTCTTCAAATTTTGCTGAATCATGAGATTTACTCAAATCCATAGATACAACCTACTTCTGATTCTCTAACGGTTTTGCTGGAGTTCTTTTGCAAGGGAAAAAGTGGCACGAGGGGTATAAGCATCCTGCCAAGTTGAACCAAGCAAATTCGTTTGCCAAAAACTCACTCCATAAAGATTTGTGCGATCCAAGCAAACGTAGCGGCACAAGGAACGGTCAAAAATTGACTGCATAAGGTCGGATTCAAGAAATGTGGCGCCATCTAATTCTGCATCCTCGAGAAGTGAATTACGCATACGACAACGATAAAATTTCGCCTTAAGCAATTTGGCTGCTACAAAACGGGCATTATTGAGCAAAGCTTGAGAAAAGTTTGCTTCATGCAATTGAGCCCCCTCTGCTATTATACCGGAAGCATCAACTTTCTCCCAAACCGTTTTGGAAAAATCACTGGAAGGTTTGGGACGCAATTTCTGAACTTGAGCAAAAGAAAAATCGCTCCCTTTTGCTGAGCAAAATTCGAAATTTGCCCCTGAGAGGATGGCTCGCCGGAAATTCACTTGTTCTATTTTGCAGGAAACAAAGTCAGCGTTTAGAAGCAAAGCATTTTCTAATTTTGCTCGATTCAAATTACAGAACTCAAATCTTGCCTCTGGGAGGCGAATGTTTTTAAACTCCACCTCTTCAAGCTCGAGCTGAGAAAATTTGGGGCGTGTCCCCATAACTCCTTCCCAAAACACCCCTCTAACTTGAGATTTTGTAAAATCAGTCCCCTCAAGGACCGCATGGCGCAAGTCCACATTTTCTAAATTCGCTTCAGTAAAAACTGTGTTTTTTAAAATTGCCCCCTGAAAATTGCTCCCTTGTAAATTAGCTTTTGTAAAATTTACTCCTGAAAAGTTAATTTTGGAAAGGTTGGCATTAAGGAATTGGGCTCCACTAAAATCTGCTCCCTTTAGGGAAGTGCTCCGAAGTTTTTTCTCATTAACAGAACCATCTTCATTCAAAAAGTCTTTCCAATGTAAAGGCTTAGGATATTTGGACTGAAGCTTTTCGATTTGATCCAAAGTTTTTTTTAGGCGTTCTTCTGCATATTTTCTGTAATCGAAGGAATTTTCATTTGAAATCTCTTCAGCGAACTTTTCAACCGAAGATTGGTCAAACGGAACACCAGGATTTTCTTTTTCGTGGAGAGTTTGGAGCAACTCCTTGAGCTTGTTTAAAAATTCTGGGTTCTTTTGCAACTCCTGATTTACTTGCTCTGATGAGAATTTGGAGCTAGTTGCCGAAGAAATTTGCTGACTTAGCTTTTCGATTTCTTCAAGAACGTTTTGAATTGTAGGGTCCTGCTGGTATTTGCCGAGATTTCTCTCTTCTGCTTCATATTCCAAAACTTTAATAATGTCGGCAGCAACTTGCCTTACGGCCTTGACCAAAGGTGACTCAGGGAATTCCAATTGAGGGAGCTCGGAAATTTGCTGGGGTTGAGGTGGCTGAGGAGGCTTCACCATCTGCATTTGCACTGCCTCCATGTTGAGAAGTCTTGATAAGCAATGCTGAGTCGCTTGTTCTTGAGTTACGGAATTGAGTTGAAACCAATCCAAACTCAAGGCAGCTACGTTCGGACATTTTATGTTTGCTACAGGTAGCCAGCCACGCCATACGAGAAATATTTGCTTGTTATCAGGTTCAATATGGAGGGAATCTAATGCCATTGTTATTGCCACCAAAGGCCACGACTCTCGTGGTGTCTTATCCTCCAAAGTCCAGTTCGGATGATAACGAACCACACAAGCAACAAATCCACAAGGAAGCTGAAAATTTCTTATCGTGGGTTGATCCGGAAAAAAACCATTCAGCATTATATTCTCATTTCCCTGCCAACTTCCAGAAAGCCATTGGTCCTGTGGTGCAGATTGGTAATATCTCCAATCAAAGTCAGGCGGCATCCACGGCCAACTCTCTGCGACATAATTTTCTGTAAATGTGCCTAAATAACGGGAACGGAGTTTCCAATGGGGTGGAATTGGAGCAAATCCTGCAGGCATTAAATTTGGTAAAGGGTGATCAATAGGTGCTTGTGCATAATCAATTTGGTGCATTTCCAATCCGGAAACACCTTTACCCAAAGGATTCCAATCATATTCAGGCCCTCCATAGCTATTTGCCCATGTTAGAGGAATAGGAGAAGCAGGAGCGGGTTGACCAGCTCGAAAGCGATGCCCATTCGGCTCCCATTTCCGAACACCATAAACACGGAGAACTTTACGTAAACTTCCGACTTGAACCTCTACCGGGAAGGCACGAATAGATTCGCTTCCTGATGGAGGATATGCAGTCCCTGATAACGTAAACTCTGCATAAGCTTTGCGAGGACAAAAGTCGGAGGGTCGGAGAAGGCCGTGATTTGCTCCTAATGGATGAGGCACATCCCCATTAGGGAATTCCGGCTGATCTGTCTCTATTTCTGCTGGAGCATTTTCTCGTAAGCGAGCTGTAACCTTACAAAACAAATGCCAAACGCATGTCTTGGGAGCTAATCCCGAATGGGGAGGTGGACCTGTGAAAAACCATCCAACTTTAAGATGTGGTTGATTCGAGATGAGGAACACAAGAAAAAATCAAATGGAGTTAAACTTTCCTTTTATTAGATTTGTCGTTTCTTCTAACTGTTTAATTTCAGCCTGAGCCGTAGCAAGATCACTTGACAATTTAGATAAATAATTCGTAATATTCACTGCTTCGGGAAATCCAGGCATGCCTAATTCAAGTTTCCCTTTGATTTTTGTAGAGGTTGAATTAATTTCCAGATTAGTCGCATCAAATTTCATAGTTTTTCCCTCCATTTGCACACTTGTCCCTCCATAAATATCAATAGAATCTGAAACCAATTTTAATAATTGTGTCGCTGTAAGTTGGATAGAATTTTGGGATCCAAGAAACAAGGTTTGATTAGTAACTAATCCAGCAGTATTCGCCGTAAGATTGAACTTATCCTCAATAAGCAAAATCATTTCATCTGCTTTTTTTTGCTCTTTATCAATATCAGAATAACTATTTTGTCTTTGGATGTAGCGTGTGAGATTTGGATTTGGAGCTGAAACTGTAGGGTCCTCCAATTCACAACTTAGCTCCATCCCTTTTAAAAAATCATACTTATTCGCTTCAAGAAATTCTACACTATCAGCAAAGTTCCTAATAAATTCCCCATTTAAATATTCCCGACGATAGCCAGTTGTAAAATTGTATTCATTTCCATAGGTAACATTTGATTCAGCTCCGAGAATTATCTCTATTGAAGCTGGAATTGAAAAGAGTCCTCCGGGACGTTGGACAACGTCCGTAATATTTACAGGACTAGCAAACGACATTAGATTGCCTAATTTGATCAAACCACTAAATATTTTTTCACTAGAAGCACAAGAGACTTGAGTGAGAGCCGCACCCAATGCCAGAGGTAAAGAGACTCCACCAAGAGGATTAATATTACAGTGCACTGACGTTTCCAAACCAAGCGTTGCACTAGCCTCCCAACCACATGTGACTTCTGTGGAAGCTCCTAGAATACCCTCGAATTCAAAGGCCCACACTTTAACTCCCAATTTTTCAAATTTATTAACTAGGTTATCTGAACTATCAAGATTTTCTCCCATATTTTTTAATTCGTTTTTGAGATTTAGTTATTAAGGTAAGCCTGGTAAAGTTGGGACGTTTTGGTATCCCGATTTATCCGAAGCTCCTACTACTTTCATAGTATTTTTAAATGGAGAATAAAGAACTATTGATTCACAGCCATTTTCTGGAGACATACAAATAGCATTTCCACCATCATCAGTAATATAACATCTTTGAGCGAATTTAGGAAGAGGCAAAGCAGGCAAATTATCGGCATTGTAAAGGGAACCAATGACAATTGGCCGATCTGGATCACCCTCTTCAAAAGCAACAACTACTTCATTTCCCAATCTTGGGCAGATCATAGCACCATACCCCTCTCCAGCAAAAATTTGTGCAACTCGAACCCATCCACTTGATTTATCGTTTTTTTGTCCGGCCCGATCCCAGTGAAACTGAACTTTGATACTACCAAATTCGGAAACGTAAGGCACTTTGGGATTCTGTTCTGAGGGACCAGTGACTACGGCAGTTTGCACTCCAGAAATTATAGGCTTGTTGGAGCGATGAGGAGGACGGTAAGGGACTTTTGCTGGAATAGCCCGGAATTTGCATCGAAATGCTTCTTTTTCATTTAATTGAGTGGTAATGTAATCAGCATTCTGGGCAGTGAGCTCCGTTGCAGTGATAATGTAGTCTGTTGAAAGAGTGGAATTTGGAAAGTTTGTAAGACAGATTTTTGAGCCAGCACATAGACCAAGGCAAAAAGCTTCTCCCTCCAAAATTTGTCCGGCGGCTTGATGGGATTGTTGTTGCATATTTGCATAATGGGATACATTCTGCTGCACTTCAAACCCCCCTGGATAATCAAAATTCTCAAATTCTGTTGGTTTAGCCAAGAAATCCGTTTCAGATGAAGATATTGCGGTAGATTGAAGAAACTTTTTAGGAGCCAAAAAGTCGTAATCCAAAAGTGTTACTTTCCCTGGCAAAAGTTCAGCTTCTAAATTCCATTTGAAAAAATACTCTTGAGAATCAGGTGCATCTAAAGGAAAATAATTCAGTTCTGAATATAAACCAAAAGTTTGAAAAGTGGAATTATCGTCGCCAAAAATTAAAGTATGGGATCTATCAGTGTGGGCAAAAAAGTAGAAAATTCCCTCTTTTTCACAAAGTCTATTTATAAAATTTAGATAACTTTCACGATATTGAACACATACTCCTCGGGTATTATAGTTTGTAAGGAGTTTAAACTGCACTTGGTTCCTATAACCCAATGAATTAATAAGGTCAGAAAGGATTTGCGGGACGGTCTGTTTTTGATAGATGGCACAATCTGTGCCAAGCTCCAACAATTTTAACCACGGAACCACTTCTAGCCGATAATTGGCAAGTAAACTGGATGAGTTTTCCTGACAAAAAGATCTCACAATCCCATTAATGTAACGCTTCCCTCCTCGGGGTAAGTCAATCGAAACAGTTGCAGACTTCCCCAATATATCTTTGGGTTGAATCGTAAAATCAGTGCTACGCGCCCAGATTTGCAAGCAAAAAGGGCTATTCAATGCTTCTCGATAAAAAATTTTCTGTAATAGCAGGACGTCTTTGCCAAGCGGAGTAGTGAGAGTAATTGGCCGATTAGCTTGGGTAAAATTTACTGACATTGGGTTTCGTTCTAATTTAAGTTCATTTGTTAAATCAATCGTTAAACGACATAAAATTATCGTATTGGTTCATCTGTTCTTCTAATTGGTTTAACTCATTATTGAGTTGATCTGCTTCAAATTGAGCTACTTGAGCTTGCTGGTCAATTTGGGGGTTAATATTTACGGGCGGATTGACAGGAATCCCTCCTATCTCAACTTGTCCAACGAGAGCGATCCGATTGCTATTGATTTGACAAGTTCCACTGTTTAGCACCCAACTATTGTTTTGCACGTTAAGTGTATTCTGTCCAAAGGTGCCATTAAAACTTTCATAATTTAGGATCATTCTATTTCCATTACAGCTTGTTTGAGATGCATTCAATGATAGTCCATGATCGGCAAATAGAGAAATAAAACCTGGTTGTTCCCCCCCTTGCTGCTCACCTTGAGGAAGATTAGCACTGATTTCAACACGACTTGCAATAAGTCTATAATTTTTAGCTCTGACAGTTTCATTCTGAACATCATTCACAATATTGCGTGCATGGGTATATTCGTCAATTATTGTTTGATTTAGTTGAGCAACATTTGGATCGTTGGCTACTAACTTATAAGCTTTTCCCCGGAAAAACTCGTAGCTATTTGCCTCATAAAAAGCAATTCGGTCAGCGTAGTTAGTAAGCTCCTCTCCATTAATTAGGCGCTTCACCGCACCAGCGCATTGAAAGAATTGATTCCCTGAAACAAAAGTGCTATCTGCACCATAAACAGAAGTTACTCTTGATGGAATACCACGTTGCATAGCCAAGATTCCTCTCCTTTTGGTAAGATCGGTTTCATTCCTAAATTGAAGAGTATAGAAAAAATTGCATAATTTTAAGATTTTTTCATAGAGTGGCTTAGGGTTTTTTCCGAGAAAAAAATAGATGAGAGTAAGAACGCCATTAATTATACCAGCCATAGCAATAGGTATAGAAAGTGGAGAAATAAGAAATTGCTGCAATTGCAAACCAAAAACATTTTTAGATTCCATCCCATAAATAGTTCTTGTGCTAGTGCCAAAGTAGGACGAAGAATCGGAGTTAAAGCACCAATTGGGTGGAACATAGCTTTTTTTAAGAGATTCTTGAATTTTATCTCCAACACGATTGAATATGTTTTCTGACATTTTAGGTTAAATTTTATTTTTTCAATATAGATGCAAAAGGTTTCTGATAGCCTGGAGCGTTGCTCGCACCTAGAACATGCATGTGTTCTTGATGAGGGGAATACATGACAAGGGACTCCGAACCTTTCATCGGATTAAAACACATTGCATTTCCTCCATCATCACATATGTAACAGCGCTGAGCATTTTCTGGTAACGACAGGATCGGAAGATTTTCTGCGTTATAAACACTTCCTATAACCAAAGGTCTGTCAGGATCCCCTTCTTCAAAAACAACAACAACCTCATTACCAATTCGAGGGCAAAAAATCGCGCCATAACCAGAACCAGCAAAAAATTGGGCAACTCTCACCCAACCACTGGATTTATCATTTTTACTTCCATACCGATCCCAATGAAATTGGACTTTGATACTTCCTAAAGGACTGACATAGGGAATTGAAGAATTTTGCGATTCAGGCCCTGTAACAATAGCAGTCTGAACACCATAAATCCTTGGCCGATAAGCTCTTCGTGATAGCCGGTAGGGCAGGGTTTCAGGAATAGCATAAAATTTGCAAATTCCTGTTTCGGAATTTGGAAGTTGGTTGGTTTGATAATCGGGATTTTCAGCAACTAGGTTCGTGCTGAGAACAATAAAATTTTGAGTTGGAAACCCACGCGGCAAATTGTGAAAAGAAATTTTTGCTCCAGCACATATGCCCCAAGAATGAGCTCGCCCTAAAAAACCATGGGCTTCCGAGCATATCGCTTCCTGTCGAATTTTAGCATAGTGTTGGTAATCAAACGGAGCCTCAAAACCGCCAGGAAATTCAAATATCTCATGTGAAGAGGAGGAGTAGTTGAGGTTTGAACTCGAGGAGGCGGTTAAGTTTTTTTTGGGAGCCATATAGTCGTAATCTTTTAAGGAAACTCTCCCTGTATGGAGTTTTGTCGTTTCCTCCAAGGTAAGCAGAATATCAAAGTCCGTTTTGTAATTATTGACACGCCGGAAAGTCAAATGTTCACAACCATCAAATTTTCCAAAAGCGGAATTATCGTCTGCAACGACAAGAGTATGGCTATCTTTCGAGTGCTTAAAGAAATAAAAGATACCTTCATCTTCGCAAAGTCTTAGAAAAAAATTAAAAAAGGTTTCTCGATATTGGACACAAATTCCTCGCAAGTTGTAGTTTTTCAGCAAATGAAACGATATATCGGAGATAGAATTTTTCTTTAAAATCTCTGATAAAATTTGCGGAGCGGTCATTTGTTGGTAGATTGCACAATCACTACCGAACTCCATAAGAGCCAACGACGGCACTACTCTAAGAACATAGGTAGCTATAACTTCAGATGATTCGGTTGTCCGAACAAAGTCTGAAACCACTCCATTGATGTATCGAACTTTGTTTTTGGGTAAATGAAGAACAACGGTCACTTTTTGTCCTAAGATTACTTCTGGACGAATTTCAAAGTTAGAACTTCTAGCTACAATCCTGAGATCGAATGGTTGCCCAACCCATTCTCGAAGATGGATCTTTTGAAGAAGTAAAAAGTCGTCTCCTAATGGAGTAAGGAGCTGAATGGGACGATTAGCTTGAGAAAAATCCTTCTTCACACTTCTCAATCATTCAAAATGAAAATGGAAATCGTTATCAGCAACACTCAACCGGATGGCTTTGATTGGCTCACCATCCAGCAAACGACAGAGAAACTGTCGGCTGATTTCTGGCAAGAGACTTTGAGTAATAATTGCGTCAACCATTCTTCCTCCACTTTCAATTTGAGTGCATCGCGTTGCAATGAGGTTCAGAACTGATTCATCGTAAGTGAGTGTGATAGCTTGCGATTCTCGTAAACGCTTTTGGACTTTGCTAAGCTGCAAGTGAATAAGGGCTTTTAATGTGTCTTGACTAAGCGGATAGTAGGGAACAGTTACTAAACGACCAAGCAAAGCAGCGGGAAATACTTTGAGCAATTCAGGTCTAAGCGAGTCTGCTAATTTTTCCGGAGACGGGGCCAATTCCGGATCTTCACAAAGCTTTATAACAAGCTCACTTCCAACATTTGTGGTAAGAAGGATAATCGTATTTTTGAAATCTATGAATCTTCCTTCTCCATCTTCCATCCAGCCTTTGTCAAAAACTTGGAAGAAAATTTCATGGACATCACGATGAGCTTTTTCAACTTCATCCAGTAAAACAACACTGTAAGGATGCCGGCGAACTGCTTCGGTAAGAACTCCTCCTTCACCATAACCTACGTAGCCAGGAGGAGCGCCTTTTAAAGTGCTTACAGTGTGAGATTCCTGAAATTCGCTCATATTGATAGTGATCAAATTCTGTTCACTGCCAAAAAGAGCCTCTGCTAACGCCAAAGCCGTCTCTGTTTTGCCAACACCACTTGGGCCTACAAGAAGAAAAACACCTACAGGTTTGCTAGGGACACCAAATCCAGCTCGGCTTGTTTGAATACGTTTTGCGATAACCTCAAGAGCATAACGTTGACCAAGAACCCGCTTTTCTAATATATCCGCCAGATTTAAAACTGCTTGAATCTCATTTCGAACCATGCGACCAACAGGAATTCCAGTCCAATCAGCTACGACAGCAGCTACGGATTCGGCATCCACCTGAGGGTGAATAAGCGGCTGATCGCCTTGGAGTTTCTGAAGTTCTTCCTCCAAAGTGCGGAGCTGGCAGAGCAAGTCCGTTTGCGAATCTTCAACTGATTCAAGTAATACTTTTGAATCTGTCAAATTTGAAACAGCAAGGTTCTCTTGGGTGTTTGGAACATGAGGATGATGAGAAGACTGAACATCCTCTGTAGAGAGCGTGCAATTTTTGTTCACTTCAGTTTCAAGACGCTTACGCAACTCAGCAATACGTTCAACTAAAGATTTCTCTTGTTGATAGCGCTTTTGAAGTGAAGCAAGTTTAGATGATAACTCTTCAATTTCTTTTTCAAGTGCATCAAGTTGTGCTTTGTGGTCAATTCCTGCTTTTATTTCACGCTGCAAGATGTCTCTTTCTGTGCAACGCGCCATAAGTAAACGTTCTGTATCTTCAATAATTGGTGGTTTGCCCGTCAGGCTAATAGCTACACGAGCACAAGCAGTATCGAGAAGACTTACGGCCTTATCTGGCAATTGACGAGAGGGAATATACCGGTGTGAAAGTTTCACAGCAGAAACAAGGGCTTCATCCAAAAGGCGAACATTATGATGTTTTTCCAAGACAGGAACCAACCCGCGAATCATAATCGCACAAGTTTCCTCGCTGGGCTCTTCAACCTTAATGACTTGAAAGCGGCGGGTAAGAGCAGGATCTTTCTCAAAATACTTTTTGTATTCAGCCCATGTAGTCGCTGCAATTGTGCGGAGAGTGCCGCGAGCAAGAGCAGGTTTAAGAAGATTTGCGGCATCGCCTTGCCCTGCCTGTCCCCCCGCTCCAATAAGGGTATGAGCTTCATCAATAAAAAGAATTATAGGTTCGGGAGAATTCTGGACGTCCTCAATCACTTGTTTAAGACGATTTTCAAATTCCCCACGCACACCAGCGCCAGCTTGCAAAAGACCAAGGTCGAGGTTCCACAGTTGCACAGAGAGTAAGGGCGGGGGCACTTCTCCTGCGGCGATTTTTAGCGCAAATCCCTCAACGATGGCAGTTTTCCCTACCCCTGCTTCACCGGTTAAAATGGGATTGTTCTGGCGGCGCCGCATAAGAATATCAATGATTTGCCGAATCTCTTCATCCCGACCTAGAACAGGGTCAAGCTCTCCAGCTTTTGCCTTAGCAGTTAAATTGGTAGCAAATTTTGCAAGAGCTTTACCACCACCAGCAGATATTCCTAGTTCGCTTGCACCGCTATCAGCAGCTAAACTTGTAACTGCTGGGGTCGCTTCTTTGGCTTCAGGAGAACCTGAAGTAAGAGCATCGAATTCAGCTGTTACTGTGTCAGGACGGAGTTTTTCAAACTCGCGGGAAATCTGGAAAAGAGCCGAACGGAGAGTAGGAGTTTTGAGAAGAGCAACAAGTAAGTGCCCACTGCGAATTTTATATTGATTAAAGAGAAGGCTAGCATAGACCCAACCGCGTTCAACCATTTCCTCTAATTGGGGAGCAAAATCGCTAATAGCAGTTGCTCCGCGGGGCAAGCGGTCAAGAAAATTGGTGTGGTCAGCGGCAAGTCGGGACAAGTTAATTCCCGCTTGAGGCAAAATGCGATGCCAATCTGAATCTGGCTGCTGAAGTAGTTGGTTCGACCAGTGCACCAATTCAACGTAGGGATTGCCACGAAATTTGCATAAATTCACGGCACTTTCCATGGTCTGGAAGGGAATTGCTCCCAATTTACTAAATAGATTGCTGCGTCGAATTTCCATAAACAAAAATGATTAACATATCAAATCACTTATTTGATAAATCAGTTTGTAAAAATACATTCAGTTCGAGGTTTCTGTGGATGGGTTGTTTCTAACCATGTATCCCAACCTAAAAAACCAGTTTCCCCTAACTTAAACGGAGGGGTTAATGGTCCTTCAAGTAAGAGCTGTATCTCAATTTCCCAAGAATCCCCAGTTAAATACTGCAGAATCAATTCCAAACGACGACGCGAGCGTTGACTTGGCAAAAAGTCACGAAAGCGTTTGTGGTTCATTGGCCCTAGCACAACCCGAAAACGAGAAGCTACATCCCAAACCCTTTCTCCCAAAAGAGCGCCAACACCTAGTTGAGCAGTCGGATTTTGTCTCCCAAGTTTACAGCGTTCCCCTTCTGGCAACCCCAACCAATGCCCCGCCCAATTCTGGATTTTAACTGGAATATGGAAATACTCGCTTATGATTGCTTCTAAGCATTCTGGTTGTGCATATTTCGCAATTAGTCGACCGGCAAAATAAAGCTTTGCAAGTTGTAAACTGTCTATAGGAGCATACCCTGAGCCAACAAAATTCTCCTCAGATTCCTTAGTAGGTATGTCACCGATGAGCGAACTAAGGTAGAAACGAAAACGGGATTCAGCAGGACGGTCAAAATCAACTGCTTTGTTGGCAGTAGCCCAAGCACGATAAAACAAACAGTAAAAACGATGTTGGAAAATATTTAAAAAACCTCGCAACGTGCCATCTCGATAATGGCGCAAACGATTCCGAATAAACTCTGTCCATATTAAAGGGAGAGCTCCGTTTGGGCCAAAAATTCCAAAGCAACGCAAGTATAAACGCAATGGTCTCTCAGCTGTTGCTGGCTCATAACTTTCAACAGTTGTTGACGAAAACTCTAAATAAGGGTTTTGGCATAATCGAATTGGATCATGTCGGGGGGTTACTGAAGTGCCAAGTCGGGGATACGCTTTTGCTGCATTTTCAACGCTTCGCAAAAGCTCAAACAAATCCCACTTTACTAGTGGATAATTTTTAAGCAAACTCTCTATATCAGCAAGTTGCACAATTCAGAAAAGCTGCATTCAGTTATATTGGACTGAGCAGGCCGGTAGAGGTTGGCCAACGGTAAATTTGTCCCCGTTGTCGTGAACATAAAATCGTTTCTACGAAACTATTCACTGTAGCATACCGGCGAAAAAAACGTTCCAAAACCATCCCGATAAGAAAAATCCCAACACCAGTGAAGTTGTCTTCATCAAACGTGAAACGAATTTCTCGACCCCTTACATAGGAAATGATTCCTGGGTGAGAAATACGGCGAAAAATCGGCTGTGACTCAACACTGAGTAATCCCTCAATGTGCTTTTGCATCCCCTTGTCGGTTGGGTCCACATAGAGCATGAGCATCTCTTGCAAAAAGCTTACCGCTCTTCGCATGTCCCCGCTAATCAATGGTTGATAATTCAAAGTGAGATGACTTAGTAAGCGCCAAGCGAACTCCCCTGTCGCATACGAAGGCCTTGGGGGCGTTGGCCCAGCAAGGCAGCGAATAGATTGAATTGGTCCTGAAATTTCGCAAACAAAAGCCCCTTCGTAATCCCCTTGGGTAAGAAAGAGCGGCAGATGACGATTTGTGCATAAAACTTCTATCCCTAATTGTTGGAGACGGCTGCGGAAATTAGCCGGAGAAATCTTAACAAGAGAAATCCACACCTCACTACCAAGATAGGAACTCAATCGTCCAAACTTTTTCTCTTTCTCTGAGAGCATCCGAGCACGCCGATGCAAAGTATAAAAGGCTTGGGTAGGTTCAACAGTATCCCTTGTATGGTAAAACGGAAGAAATTCGATTTGCTCAGATGCAGTTTTTCCGTATCCTATAACTTTTTCAACACAGTAAACTTCGAACTCCAGAGGACGGGTGCGATCAGGCACAATGTGGTATTCAACTTGAGGAGGATCTAGTGAAATTCGGTCACATCGTTTAGGAAAAAGGTTTATAACTGGAGTGCAATAAAGCCCAAAAAAGGAAGGGTTAACGTAAGGTCGCACCCGAGAATTCGGCTCCCCAACAGGTATCGCTATTTCTAAAAGGTTTGTATCAGAGAAACGGACTGATTCAAACCCCGTTAAACTAAAAAAGCGAAATCGTTTCCAAAAAGCAAAATACTCCATTAAAAGCCTATATCCATCAAAAACTACTGAATGAACAGGCAATAGAGCATCAGATGGGTCGAGACCTCTCGGCTTAACACAATCGGAGGGCAAAATTATCCATTCATGCGATAAACTTCGATTTGAAGTTGAAGTCGGTGAGTAAGAACGGAAGGCAAAACCTTTACCTGCAGTTAGAATAGCTTCGAGAAGAAGAGTTGGAACGTCATCACTTCCGCGAAGAAAGAAGTCTAAACTATCAAGTTTTAGGTGAGAAAAAGGAATACCGGGCGGTGTTTCCAAAAGAAAACGGAGAACAGCCTCTCCCTCGCGGCGAATCGGCAACTCTAAACTTGCTGCCTCTCGGTCAAGATAAGATGCTTCCCGCAAGGTAATTGGCCAAATTTTAATGGTATGTGCCGTGCGATACAAACATTGTCCAAGCCCTTCCCTCAAGGTTATTGTTGGCAGAGTTGTCCCTCTAGGAATAACAAATCCCTCAGCAAGAGCTTTGTTTGACAAGTTCGGAACAAAACTTACTATCGCCATAGAGGGCATTGGAGAGAGGTAGGTAGGGAAAATTGTCTCGAGCAAGGCTTCCGTAAATCGTGGAAACTCCGAATGTAATTTCAGTTGAACACGTGCGGAAAGAAAAGCGAATGCCTCGATGAGTCTTTCTACAAAAGGATCAGGACAAACTTCTTTGCCCTCGCGATCCAGAGAAAGCCGGCTGGCGATTTTAGGGTATTCCCGGGCAAACTCACCAGCCATTTCACGAATATGTTGGAGTTCCGTATTGTAGAAATGTAGGAACTCTCGTTGCATCTTAACTATTCAAATTTTTCAATAAAATTAAATCTCAAACTGACCGGTATCTAAATCAACGTAAGTCTTTACCATAAACCTCTCCGGCATTGGATTCGACCACAAATAACCCTGAATTTCAAATTGAACTATGTTCGGCTTTCCTGGCTGAACATCAGGAATCAATTTTACTTCCAAGGAAGTTGGAATAACACGTGGTTCGAACTTTAAAATAGTTTCCCTAAGAGCAATTTCAAGCTCCGATTTTATTAAAGAACCTATATTTCTTCCTGTTAGGTCCGGTGGTCCATAGCATAATACTGAATTAGCAACTTCAGAAAATTCAGTAACTTCAAGTGGGGAAATATGGGATGTGGAATTTAAAAGAAAATCTAAATCACGTAAAACACTTTGTTTATAGCGGGCCTGAGTAAACGCTTCAATGTTATCACTGGAAGATAATTTGTCAGGATTTTCATCACAGAGACGGTCTAGCAAACAGGGGAGGATGGATTCTGTTGCTATTTGAGAATTGTTTTGCATATTATTTATCGTTTAAGAGATAAATAGCAAAAATCTCTTTTTAATTCTATCTGTCTCTACCTTTCAAACTTTAAACTTGCTTTAGGTGGCACATTGAAATTGAATTTCTCGAACCTCGAGGAGCGAAAGTTCTGTTTGATCAGTAACGAGCATTCGTCGTCCATGACCATGAGCAGTATTTCCATAGCCACATTCCCACTCTGTAATCTTGCCTAACAAAATCTTATGATTTGTTGTTTCCTTCTTTACGATGGGGTAGCGTGCTGGTATAAAACCACTGAACATTTCGCCATTGGGTAGCAAAAACTGAGCAGCCAACCATACAAAATCACGCAAATCGTGTGGAGCTTCACATTTGATTTTTAAAAAAGCTGACCACGGGGCCCAACGATATTCGGAACGCACAATATATTCAATCACCGGCCCAAAACGTGTGTCAGAATCAGCCAACCATTGGAAAGATTGACCATTCAAAGTTCCAGGACAAGTTTCTGCAGCATCAAATGCTCTCGCGCGTATTTCTTCAGCTTTTTTTGCATCTCCTTTAATCCCAATATGTAATGACTCAATTAACTCTTGCAGCCACAGCTGGGTGTTATTAGGAAGTAAGGGCTTTGAGTTGGCAGAAAAAACTAACTCCCTCTGCTTTTCGGCATTTATAACATCCCGAAAAATTTGGACAAACAATAACGAAGATGAGTCAATTTGAGACAAGATATCGAGCTGTTTAAGCGCCTCGTTCCATAACCCTTGAATACAACAAAGCTGAAAATACATTATTCGCACAGAAGAATCTGCGGGCGAATTCCGAACCCTGCTCTTAGCCTCTGCAACTGCTTCATCCAGCATGCCTTGTTTGATTAATTCCTCTATCATTCCTATCGCCTGAAAGTGTGCCGGGAGGATAAACTCCTCCCGGCTTTTGAATATAATTATTAATTATCTAGGATAATTTTCTTATTTTAAACGGCTTTATTAGCTTTAACATCCCAACCAGCTTGAACGCTGCCACCAAGTGTGCCGTCAGTTTTCTGTTCTTTGTAAGTGTGTTCTATTTTTGAGAAACCAATTTTGAAGGTATCCAGTGGAATACCACTGTCGTCATTTGGCGACTCAACTTTGTAAGACGTAATGATACAATCGCTTAACTTATATACACTAAATTCCTGCTGTTCCTTACCCGCCTTGCGGATAGTAAGGGTAACAGTCGGAATATGTGTTCCATCACAACAAGCCAGCATAAGTTTTGGGCTAGCTTTGCTTTGACGAGAAACGAAGTTAAACGTGCCAACCTGAACACGTCCTGCTCCAACACCACTCAGCGTGCCACCAGCTGTTGGTTGCGCCGCTTCAAAATTAAACGAAATTATATCAATTTCGTTTTTATGGGCCGAATCCTGACTTTCACCTTCAATATCCTGAATTTTTAGGAAGTAATCAGATGCCATAGTTTTTCTCCTTTCGTTTATGTTTTATGTTTTATGGTTACAGTTTGTTGTTTATGTTTATTTTTATGTTCATGTTTTTTTTCATGAATAAGAGCATCCCGGGAATACTTTTATCCAAGAAATTCGTTTGCATAGAAGCAAAATTTTATCCTCCTCCTTTCGCAGAAGGTAATTTACTGACAAGACGCAAGGAAACAGTCAGACCTTCAAGTTGGAAGTGAGGTCGAAGATAAAACTTCGCCGAATAATACCCTGGATTGCCAAGAACGTCTTCGACCTTTACTTCTGCAGCAGCCAGTGGATACTTGGCCTTAACTGTTTCAGAAGCATTGGGATCGGAAGTTACATAGTTGCTAATCCATTTGTTTAACCAACGTTCCATATCCGCTCGCTCCTTAAACGAACCTATTTTGTCACGAACAATACACTTCAAATAATGAGCAAAACGGCAAGTTGCAAATAAATAGGGCAAACGCGAAGCAAGTTTTGCATTTGCTGACGCATCAGGGTCGTCATATTCAGCGGGTTTATGCAGAGAGTTTGCGCTAATAAAAACAGCATAGTCGGTATTCTTCCAGTGTGAGAGTGGAATCAATCCACATTTTGCAAGCTCAGCTTCCCGACGATCTGTAATAGCAACCTCCGTCGGACATTTCATATCAACACCGCCATCATCTGTCGGAAATGTATGCACTGGCAAACCCTCTACCATTCCTCCGCTCTCCACGCCGCGTATCCGGGCACACCACCCATAGAGCTTAAAGGATCGCGTAATGTTGGCTCCCATCGCATATGCAGAATTTGCCCAACAATAGCAGTTTTCTGCCCCACCGGCAGTATCTTCTTCAAAATCAAATTCCTCAAGAGGAGAAGTCTTCTGCCCATATGGTAAACGTGCAAGGAAACGTGGCATGCATAACCCTATGTATTGTGAATCTTCGCTTTCACGCAGTGATCGCCAACTAGCATATTCTGGAGTCTGGAATATCTTCGCAAGGTCTCGTGGGTTGCCCAGCTCTGTCCAACTTTCCATATTCATAAGCGAAGGCGAAGCACCAGATATGAACGGACAATGTGCTGCCGACGCAATTTGTGCAATCCCAGCTAATATGCTGACATCCGGAGGAGAATGATCAAAATAATAATCACCTATCAAACAACCATATGGAGAACCTCCGGGAGATCCAAACTCCTCTTCATAAATCTTTTTAAAGAGTGGACTCTGATCCCAAGATACTCCTTTATACTTTTTCAAAATTTTCCCAATTTCATTTTTTGAAATATTCAATACTCGAATCTTGAGCATTTCATCCGTTTCTGTATGACTCACTAAGTGATGAAGACCACGCCATGTTCCTTCAAGCTTCCGAAAATCTTCATGGTGAATTATCAAATTAATTTGTTCGGAAAGCTTACGATCAAGCTCAGCAATAATTGCTTCAATAGTTTTTACCACATCTCCAGGCACCAAAACAGCCGTTTTAAGTGCCTGTTCTGCAAGTGTTTGAACAGCTTTCTGAACAGCTTGTTGGGCTTGTTCTGTCTTTGGTTTAAACTCCTTACTTAGGAGTGCATCGAAATCGGAGAGAGTAGTGGTTGTCGTAGGCGCAACTTCTGGCGCTATGGAACTTGAAGTAGATTGTTCAGCCATATCCTTTATTTTTAAAAGTGCTATTTACTTGTTAGAGTTTTGCTATTTCGATGTCTCCGTTTCCGAAACAGCAACTTGCTCGGACTTTTTCGCTTGAGCGGCCAAAGATTGAAGCAACGCCGGATCTTGCAAAATCTTCGCCAACAATTCCTCGGCTCCACTCTTCCCATCCATATAGGTTAACAAATTTGCTAATTGCTGACGAGCCGTTAACAGTTTATTTAAAGCTTCGACTTTCCTTGCTACTGCCGCGGGAGAAAAATCCTCCATACTTTCAAACGTAAGTTCAACCGACAAATTCCCCTCCCCTGTGAGGGTATTGGGAACTTGAATCGCTATACGTGGCTTTGCCGCTTTTAAACGCTCATCGAAATTGTCCTGATCAATTTCAAGAAACTTGCGCTCCTCAACCGGGGGCAATTCCTCTGTAGGCTTTCCGGAAAGATCAGCTAAAACTCCAACGACAAATGGCAATTCAACCTTTTTTTCCGCCCCATACAACTCAACATCATATTCAATTTGGACTCGCGGCGCCCGGTTCCGGGCAATGAATTTTTGGCTACTTTCTTGGCTCATCTTGTCTTTCTATTTGGTTAGATTTTTATTTTCAGGTTTTTGTTCAAAAATTTTTTTTATGATTAAAAATTTGGTTTTATGATTGAAATTTCAGAAATAAAAAAAAGCTCTTTTGATTATAGAATTAAAAATTTTTGGGGGAAACTTTCACACTTCTCTCTTTTTAAGCTTTCTTGTTAAAAAACAAAAGGGATTTTTTTAAAAATTAAATCCCCTATACTGAATAACTTAAAAAAAGATATCTGAATCCAATTCCCTTAATCTCCGTCAATCAGGGTTCCTTCTGCGCGGTATTCTGCGAGTTTGTTTCGCAAAGTGCGGATGCTTACTTGTAGCAACTCAGCAGCTTTTGTTCGATTGCCACCAGTTACCTCTAAAGCGCGAAGGATAGCGGCCTTTTCCAGCAAATGGAGAGGCTGAACGAGATCAAAGTTTGAAAGTCCACCCGATGAACCTGCTACTTCTTCTTTAGTTGCTGTTACAGAAGTTGATACAGATGAAAAAACTGGAGTTTCAGGTAGATTTTCTTTAACCGATGTTTGCTGAGGCTGACTTGCAATCTCCACAACAGGGCCAGGCCTTGGAATGCCGAGATGCTCAAGGGTAATAAGCTTTCCTGGCTCCGCGAGGATAACCGCCCTTTCAATTACGTTCTGTAATTCACGAACATTTCCCGGCCAACGGTGTTGGCATAGGGCTTCAATGACCCCTGGAGCAAAACCGGCGAGTTTTACACCATTTTGCCTGCAAGAACGTTCAAAGAAATGTTGAGCCAGCAAGGGAATATCTTCCACCCGCTCACGCAAGGGGGGAACGTGAATAGGAAAAACATGGAGACGATAATATAAATCCTCGCGGAAATCTCCGTTCTCCACTGCCTTAATAAGGTTTCGATTGGTCGTGGCGATTACCCTAACATCAACCTTGATGGTTTTATTCCCGCCCACGCGTTCGAACTCCCGCTCTTGCAAGACGCGAAGGAGCTTAGCCTGCAGCTGAATCGGGATTTCACTTATCTCGTCCAGGAGGATAGTTCCACCATCAGCCAATTCAAAACGCCCATCGCGCTGCTCGGTTGCCCCTGTAAATGCACCTTTTTCGTGGCCGAAAAACTCACTTTCCATGAGTTTCTCGGAAATAACTGCACAGTTGACTTTAATGTAGGGCTTATCCGCGCGGTTGCTATTCAAGAAAATTTCATTAGCAACGAGTTCCTTTCCGCTTCCATTTTCGCCGCTAATCATCACGGTCGCATTCGTCCTTGCAACGCGGTGAATAATGTCTCGCAAGGCTTTCATTGCTGGCGAGTTACCGATCATCTCGCGTGTGTTGGCTCGGTCACGGTTTAGAAAGTCGGTAATTTTGGCGCGCTTTTGGAAATCAGCAGCTTTTTTAAGGGCGATATCAATTTGACTAATTGAGAATGGCTTCGTGATGTAATCAAACGCGCCGGCTCGCATACACTCGACTACTGCCTCGATCGCTGTATTAGCGGTAATCATCACAACAATCGGACGAGGCACACGCTCACTAATCCTTTCAAGCAGTTCCCTCCCATCACCATCAGGGAGCTGGACATCCAAAAAAACTAGATCATAAACTCCCGTAGCTAGCCGCCGTTCCGCTTCCTCTAAGGTTTCAGCGGTTGCAACCGCATAGCGCTTATTACGAAGACGCTCCTCAAGCGTCTTGCGGATTAAGGGAGAATCATCCACCACCAGTATGCGATGCAAATCCATGCCAAATTTCTACAGCCACTCAGCTATTTATTACCTATTATCACTTTCCTTGTCCAAAATCAACTTTTTTTTTGAGTTTTTTCTTGATAATTTTAATTTTTTGTAAGATATTTTAAAAAATTTAAAATTTCAAAAATGGCTATTCAAGCAACCCCCGAACGAATTAGCGAAATTTCCCTCAAACTTATTGACCGAATGGGAGAGTATCTCTCGCGAATTGAGGCAATAAACTTGCAAGCGCGGCTCCTCTCCTTCAACGCTCGAATAGAGGCAGTTAAAGCAGGAAATGCTGGTAAAACTTTTTCAGTTGTAGCATCGGAAATGGGAACTCTTTCAAGGCAGACAGCTTCTGTTGCGGATTCCTTGGCTAAGGAATCTAAAGAAACTTTATCAGAACTTTATGACATCAGCCAACGTTTGTCGACAGATGTTCGAGGGAGACGTTTGTCCGATCTTGCTCACACGAACATAGAGCTGATTGACCGTAATCTCTACGAGCGTTCCTGTGATGTTCGCTGGTGGGCTACAGACGCCAGCGTCGTCGAAGCAGCAGCAAACCCAAATAACCCTGAAATCCTTCGATTTACATCGTCAAGACTCGCTACGATTCTAAAGGCTTACACGGTTTATTACGACATTGTTGTCGCTAATTTGGAGGGAAAAATCCTAACAAATGGCCGCCCAGCTGACTACCGTTCAATTGGTCTAGACGTTTCCAAAAACGAATGGTTTCAAACTGCACTCCGCACTACCTCTGGTGACGAATTTGGCTTCGAGGGAGTTCACAATTCCCCCCTTGTAAACGGCAAACGGATTCTTGCTTACTCCTGTGGAATTCGCCAAAACGGCAACTCTTATGGGGAACTCCTCGGCATTTTAGGCATCCTTTTCAATTGGGACTCTCTGGCCCTTACAATTGTTGACCAAACACCTCTTGCCGATGATGAAAAAGCTGCTGCTCGCGTTTGCATTGTTGACCTACAGGGCAGAATTCTGGCCGATACCAAACGCGCCTCGACCAGAGATACTCTCCCTTTTGTGCGCGAGCTCGATATTCTTCAAACAAAACGTGGTTATAAGATAATTGAATACCAAGGCAAGCGACATCTCGTTGCTTATGGTTTCTCCCCCGGTTATGAAACCTATTCTACTGGGTGGTGCGGGCTAATCATGTTGGAAATCAATAAAAATTAGACAAACAAATCTAATTTATTTTGCCATTTTAAAAATTCCATTCTTCATGTCTCATAATTAAAATAGACATGAAGGTTTTAATTAGAGTTAATTTGATAAAACAGAGTGGAGAGTAGATGTAGGAACCCAACCTTTTTTCTCCTCCATTGTTTCCACGAACGCCCACTTCCCCCTCCGCAAATTTTCGCGGACAATGCTCCCGACTGGCAAATTTTCTATTCCCCCAGCATTTTCATTGGGAGTAATCCGTAAAGGGACAGGGCGCACAGACTCAACAACTGCGAAATTGCGCCAAGCCATCAATGGGTCCCCTACCCCAGCGCCTAGAAAAAAAGCTCCAGAAAAAATTAAAGCCGCAATACTTATAGCGACTAACCCTTTTTTCCTCCACAATAAACCAAACAAAATTAAAAATATTGAAGTCCAGAAAAAAACTGACCCTAAAATCCACAATACTTTGACTCCTAAAATACGCGCTATTTCCTCACCCAAATTTCGCTTTGGCAGAATAAACTCATAACGGCGCGCTAGTTCCTCGAGCGCCAAGCGCGAAGGCGCAAAGGAAAGATCGAGCATCTGCGAACGTAAGAGCGATGCCACTGCCGCAGCGATTTCTCCAGCCGAAGCCTGTGAAATTCCGAGGTTGTAGAATATTTCTGGACTGGGTCCCAGCATAGAATTTGCCAGGAGAAATGACTTTTTAGCACTCTCCCAATCATTTTTCGCATAAGCGTCCAATCCCTGTTCAAAAAGGAAATTGCCATCTTGGGATATTTCAGAGCCGGGCAATTGTGTGCTAGCACTTGTCTGATGAGTTGGAACATTCGTTGAATTCGACTCCGCCGAAGCAAAAACGTTTTGGCAAACAACAGAACAGAAAAGAAAAGTTGAGCCAACTATCACTAAAAGAATGGTTTTGCTGAATTGTGATCTCTCCTTACGAAAGTGGAACGGGAGTTGGGTTCGGTTTAAACGGCGCAAAGCTTGAAGAATTTGCTGATGTTCCAGTCCAGAAATTTTGGGTGCACGGCTCGCAAACCTTGCTTCATCACATGCACTCAAGATTCTTCGAATGTCCTCCACAAGGTCAGCAGGCAAGTTACAAGTGGACTCTAGAAGCGAATGAGCATCGGCCAAATCAACAGACAAATTCATCCTTAATGCAGATTCCAAACGAAGAAAATCCCACACCTCTCCCAAGAAGATACGTGTATCTTTTGGTTCTCGCGAAATTCGGGATAAAATTTTTTGTTGCTCTTTCCGTATCTTTGCAATGCGGGCGGACTCGCTATTCGCCGCTCTTCGAAGGAGCAAAAAAATTGTAAATGCTAGAGCCGAAAGCAACGCGGCAGAATTAGCAATCAAAAATTCCGTGCGAAAGGGAAGCGGGACAAAGGACTCCTTTCTCCAAACAAGCGCTGGTTCAAAGGAAAGATCCAGTTTTTTGTTTTGTTCCTCTTTTTTTTCCTCTTTCGCATCTTCGGCTTTCTTTACCGTTGGAGAGGGAGGAGTTGGCGATACTGCCACCTGCGGGGGCTGCTGAGCAGATGGGAGTCTTTGATCCTTACCACGAACTAACACTGGCTGGGGATCGGCCCG
The DNA here is from genome assembly GCA_026418675.1 of Chthoniobacterales bacterium. GTDB lineage: Bacteria > Verrucomicrobiota > Verrucomicrobiia > Chthoniobacterales > DYNR01 > JAOAAX01. The sequence goes on from JAOAAX010000001.1 coordinate 57,632, forward strand.
CAGTGTAACGTATTTTTTTTGGGTAGGATCAAAATACGTAAACTTAGCCGATGGGGTAAGTTGAACTTCCCGCAGGGACACAATCGTTATCTCAAACGTCTTCTTCCCGCTAAATCCTACTGAATCCATTGGCTGGAAATTATCGGACCCGCTGTAAACACGCCAACCATCCGTTTCCTCTAGTTCAGGCGGTTGGATGGCATTGAAATTCCCGCTCCCTGTGATTTCTACAATTAGTTTAATAGGCTCACCTACTTCCGAGCGAGCTGGCTCAACTCGCTGCCGAATTTGAAATTGTCCAATAGCCCCTGTGAAATCGGGAGGTTGCCCTTCCTTGGGAGGTTGATGAACTTCAAGAGAAACCCCATTACTTTCCACTTCAAATTCCCGTCGCTGTCCTAAAAGGGTGTCAAACATTCCGAAAGGATCAAAGCCGAAGAAGTCTTCCCAGATTGACGAGCCAGGGAACTGGCCCGACGAAATTACGCTCATTTTGGCTCGTATTGGAGGGATCTGGAGATTGCCTGCTTTTACAGGCGATAAGGTCGTCTGCAAGGAGGCTACTTCGTAGGAGATGCCATTCCGGACTTCTGTCCTTCGCTGAGGTTCTGAAAACTTTTCTGCCACAAATCCTTCTCCCATGATTTGACCAAGCTCATGAACATCGAATTGAAAGCGCTGATCTAGATAGATGCGGAGTTCCACTGGCACCCTCTGCCCAACATAGAGAGGACCCTCTGGCAGGATTAATTCCATCCAAACAGGACGACTCTGCTCGTTACCGGAACGATTGCCTACTTGAGGACCAGGGCTCTGTAATCCAGGTGGCAAAGGCGGATAACCCTGGCTCGGCGGCAGAGTAGGCGCCGGAATTTGTATCGCTGAACCCTTATGGGCTTGCTGAGAGGGACTTTGTCTAATTACTCGCAGCCGAAGAGGTTGGGTCTGCAACACCTGTCGCCCCACCCGAACACTTATCGAGGGGATTACAAAATCCCCTTCCCGTAACGGACGAACCTCGTAGCTCCGGCTAACTCGGATACTGGACTGAAAATTGATAATCTGGACCTGAGTAGATTGAGCACGTGGATGAATTTCTAGCCCATCAATGTTGATTTGAGGAGGTATGTCCGCATTTGTCGAACCAGAAACCACAATTTCGAGAATAGCAACCTCCCCAACTGAAATTTGCTCGCGGTTCAGCTTAGCCTGAACCGATGGTGCCTGCCCGTAAGCTATTATCGGTGCGAATAAAGCAAAAAATGCCGATAGAAAAATCGTCAAAGTAAAGGATCCGTGTAACCAGTTTCTAAAAACCCAAGACGTTGAGTGTTTATACTTTGCCAGAGTCTTCCGTCTTCGGGCAGAAAAGGGAATTTGCTGAAAAAAATAATTTTGACTCATAAATCTACAATTTATTTTCCAGGTTACCAATCGCGCAAAACTTGCTCTTCTCTGGCACGTTCCAACAACCTTACGCGCTCTTCTTCGTTACGCAAAGCTTCGAGCAAAGCTCGTGCTTGTTTAGGCGTCATGGATGCAGGTTTTTCCTCGGGATGTATTTGTTCTTCCAATCCGGTTTGTTTTTGCTCATTCGGATCTTGCTCCAGTTCACCTTCCTTTCTCTCCTGTTTTTCCTGTAGATGAAAATCTGGACTTTGGTTTAAGGAACTTGTGCGATCCCTATCGCTTTTGCGCTCATTCTGATCAAAACTTTGTTGGCTTTGCTCATCTCTTTGCTGCTGATCAGGGGAATTCTGCTCCTGATTATTTGTAGTAGATTGGGGTTGAGATTTTTCCTGCTGCTGAGAGTCTTGCGGACTCTGGCTGTTTTGGTTTTGGTTCTCAGCTCCTTGTCCTTGCTGGTTTTGTTGCTGTTTATCGTTGTTTGATTGTGGATTCTGGGAATTTTGGCGAGGATTTTGCTGTAGTTGTGAGGATTCCTCCTGATTTTTCTGAGAATTCTCCTGTTGTGACGGGTTAGGTTGGTTTTGCGGGGGAGGTGGCTGCTGCTTTTCAAGCTCCTCGAGAAGTTTCTTTACAACTTCGATGTTTTCTTTTGCCTGTTGATGGTTGGGTTCCTCTGCAAGAACAGCTTCATAGTTTTCGATCGCATCAAGCCAGTCGCGTTTTTTCCTTTCGATTTTGTCAGCATTTTCTCCGGCCCGGACGAGGGAATTAGCAAGGTTGTAGTAAGACTGAATCTGAAGTTTCTTATCGCCAATTCGGATTGCTTCACTGAAGTTCTCTATTGCCTTCTGGTATTGCCCAAGCCGGTAGGCTGCAGCACCGGCATTAAAGAAATTTTCGGCTTTGTTGAAGGGTCCGTGAGCGCGGCGCTCATATTCATCCAGCGCTTGGGCAAATTCTCCCCGCCGGTATTTTTGGATTGATGGGTCGAGTAATTCTGACAGTGCAAAGGTTTTTGTAGGAAAGAGCAAACAACCAAATACCGAAGCAAGAATAAGAACGACGTTTGTTATTTGTGGTAACGAGGGATTTGAAGTTTCTGTAGATAATGATGGTTCCTTTTGGAAAGATTTGCGGAATCTTAAACGGAACAAGGAGAAACGGCGTTCGGGGAGAAGGAGCCACAGAACAAGTAAAAGAACAGCGGCTAAGGTGGGCAACTGGTATCGCTCGATGGGGATTCGCATAACCATTGCGTCGGACTTTGCTGCTCTGAGCGGTTCAATACCCTCCCGCACAATTCGTTCGGCTGTATCGTGATCAAGATGGAGATAAAAGCCACCTGTTGTTTGAGCTATTTGCCGTAGGCGAATTTCATCTAAGCGGGAGTGGACAGGTTTTCCGTCGGGTCCGCGCACGAAATCTTGACGTCCATCTGGGGTCTGAATCGGTATGAGGGAACCATCTGCAGAACCAACACCAACGGTAAAAATCTTAATTCCCTGCTGTGCTGCTTCCCGTGCAGCTCCGACAGCATCCGCTTCCAGTTCCTCGCCATCGCTAATCAGAATAATAGCTTTTTCTGAACTCTCCGCACTTGTAAAAGCTTTAACAGCAGTTCGGATGGCAATAGCGATATTGGTGCTTCCTCGCGGAATAATGGTGGGATCCAGCTCAGATATTGTCAGTTCCAAGGCATTTCGGTCGAGGGTCAGAGGCGCTTGGAGGAAAGCGGAACCAGCAAAAGCTACGATACCTAAGCGGTTGCCGCGCAATTGGTTGACCAAATCACGGCAGAGTAAACGGGCACGCTCTAGTCTGCTAGGAGGTGGGTCTGGCGCTAACATCGAGCGTGAAACATCCACACAAAGGATTACATCGCGCCCTTCGTTTTTTACTTTTATGTCATAATAGCCAGTCCTCGGCCTTGCTAAAGCAAGAACGATACATGCTAAAGCGAGCAAAACGAGCAAAGCGCGAAAAGCTCGCAAGACTGGGCTTACCGAACCGGCAAGAAGAGCACGAAGCCGAGGCGAAACGATGCGATCAATCAGTTTCCTCCTCCGAAAATGATTCAAGAGAAAAAGCAGGGCAAAAATGGGAACAACAATCAGACCAAAAAGCCAAGCAGGCTGGCCAAGAGTTATGGCAAACGTTTCCATAAAGTTAGCGAAAGCAATAGTTCGAGGGAAAGTAGGCTGAAGCCAGCCAGTAGGAACCATCCGAAGAGATCATGGTGGAGAGCGATTTTTTCGATCTCTACGTCTGTTTTTTCGAGCCGGTCAATATCGTTGAAGATGGCTTCGAGGGAACGGGTATCAGTAGCGCGGAAATATTTACCTCCGGTTATGCTTGCAATCTGTTGAAGGACGGTTTCGTTGAATCCCATTTCTACGTTCCGATAGAAAATACGTCCGAAGGGATCCTGAAAGGGATAAGGGACCGGCCCTCTGGAGCCTGCGCCGATGGTGTAGATTCGAATGCCAAGAGCTTTGGCAGCTTCTGCAGCCGTCAGAGGTTGAATTGAACCGGCGTTGTTGTCGCCATCGGAAAGTAGGATCATGATTTTGGATTTGGAAGGTTTGTCTTTGAGTCGGTTTGCAGCGGAAGCAATAGCAGAGCCGATTGCTGTTCCATCCTCTACGAGCCCGATTCGCAAGCGCTCCAGATTGTAAGCTAACCAGTTGTGGTCGAGAGTAAGAGGACTTACAAGGTATGGCCTTCCAGCAAAGGCCACGATTCCAATTCTGTCATTCGGACGCGAAAGGATGAATTTCTCCGTTACCATACGGACTGCTTCAAAGCGGTTTGCTCGCTTCGTGCCGAGAGTAAAATCCTCAGCTAACATCGAACGGGAGACATCGAGAACGAGCATGATGTCCACCCCGCTGGAATGGGTGCGGGTAACGGTCTGCCCTAGCTGCGGCCGAGCAAGTGCAACAATCAACGAAGCTAGAGTAAAATAGGATAAAGATGTCAAAAAGTCACCCACTCGCGATAGACGCCTTTTTCCTATTTTTTCGAGTATTGAAGTTGAAGAATAGAGGATAGCAGGTGCGTTCCCTATACGTCCGCGAAGGAAGGAAAGAATTGGTATAAGAAGGAGGAGCAAAAGCCAACGAGGTTCGGCAAAGCTAATTCCGAAAAACGTCCAATCACTCATGTTTTAGCTACCGTCGTAGGGTGGGTTTGTAGTTGAGAGCGGACCGCTTCTTTTTCGGCAGAAACAAAGAGGGGTTTGCGGACAAATGTCTCTGCGGCTTGAAAGAGTTTTTGGAGTTCTTGGCTAGAGGCTTCGACTCTGGCAAACTTAATCAGGTCTGCCAGCTCAAGGAATTCGCGTAAGCTTGCACGCTCTTCGCTGGTAAAGAGCGGATGATTGCGAATATTTTCAAGGAACTCGAGGGAAGTAGCCGAAACAGCGCGTAAACCAAATGCTTCTTCGAGATAACTGCGAAGAATAGCAGAGATTTTAAGGGCATATTCATATGCAGTGAGATTCTCTGCTTGGAGTGAAGCTAGCGCTGCAATTGCTTTGGCCTGTGGGGAAAGCGGAGGCCCTTGTCTGCGACGAGAAAGGAACCACCAAACCAAGGAAACTAAACCAGCAAGAAGAAGTAGTAAGATAAGGAGGAATAACCAACTCGGAATGAGCATCACCCCCCTTGCATCAATTATATCGTGAATGGGAGCTGGAGTTGCTGAAGGGATAATACCTTGAAAAGCAGAATTTCCAGGCATACTGAAAATTGCAAGTTTTTTTAAATCAGGGAATTCTATCAAGGGGCAAGGCGGCGCTCTCGTGTCAGGAAGAAAGAGCGTAGGGGTGGTAAGCAGTCGCGGTCAGTTCGAAGAACGATACAGTCAATGTTTCTCTTTTGGAAGAGGCGGTGAAGTTCGGAACGTCGTCTTTCCTCGAGAGCAGCAAAGGCGTTCCTCGCTGCAAGGGAAGAGGTATCGAATTCGATTTGGCGCCCAGTTTCTGCGTCTTCGAGGGTCACAAGGCCCACTTCGGGAAGCTCAAACTCGCCTGGATCGCAGATTTCAATTGCAATAAGGTCATGTTTGCGGCTTGCAACGGCTAAGGTTTTTTCGAAGTGCTGGTCGAGAAAATCAGAAATGAGGAAAACGACAGCGCGGCGAGTTAAGAGACGGTTCAGCAGTGTCAGGGCATTCGAAAGATCGGTCTTTTTTCTAACTGGCTCGTAGTATAGCATGTCGCGGATGAGACGGAGTGTATGTTGGCGACCTTTTCGAGGTGGGATGATGAGTTCGGGCTGGTCGGTAAAAAGCAATAGGCCAACTTTGTCATTATTCTTTACTGCACTGAAAGCGAGGATAGCTGCTACCTCGGCAGCTAATTCACGTTTGCTTGAATGAACGCTCCCGTAGTTCCCAGAAGCACTTACGTCCACAGCCAACATCACGGTAAGTTCGCGCTCTTCCGTGAATTTTTTAACAAAAGGTTTGTCCATTCGGGCTGTAACGTTCCAATCAATGGAGCGAGTGTCATCTCCGGGAACGTATTCTCGGACTTCCTCGAAGTTCATTCCGCGACCTTTGAAAACGCTGTGGTATTGTCCAGCGAAGGAGGTATCAACAAGGCGCCGAGTGCGGATTTCGATATGCCGCAGGCGGCTGAGAATGGACTTCGTATCAATCACCGGATGAGGGAAATTTTCTGACAGGAAGGGCCTTGCGGTAGGAGAGAAAGAAAGATTGGCCCAAAAAAACAAAGGTAATCAGGGAGATTCATGGAACAGGAATCGTAGAGAAGATCCGATCAATAATTGCCTCAGGAGAAATATTTTCAGCCTCCGCTTCGTAAGTGATACCGATGCGGTGGCGGAGGACGTCCATGCCGATAGTTTTGACATCTTGAGGGGTAACGTAGCCCCGTCCATTTAGGAAAGCGTTAGCTTTGGCCGCAAGTGCAAGGGAGATTGTTGCGCGAGGAGAAGCACCAAAACGGATCAATCCATCTAAATTGAGACGGAAGGCGGATGGTTCACGGGTTGCCCAAACAAGATCCACAATGTAATTTTTGACTTTATCATCTATGTAAATGTCGTTAACAACGGAACGTGCGCGGATAATATCCTCCGGGGCTGCAACAGGTGAAATTTCAAGGCGTGGGGAGGAGGTTGCCATTGCATCAAGGATGGCACGCTCTTCTTGTCGAGTAGGATAAGTGACTTTAACTTTGAGAAGAAAGCGGTCGAGTTGGGCTTCCGGAAGTTGATAAGTGCCCTCTTGCTCAATGGGATTTTGAGTAGCCATAACTAAAAACGGATCAGGGAGTTTGTAGGATTTGTCACCGATGGTGACCTGGCGTTCCTGCATTGCTTCAAGAAGGGCACTTTGAACTTTCGCTGGAGCACGGTTGATTTCGTCGGCAAGAATCAGGTTTGAAAAAATGGGACCGAATTTGGTGGTGAATTCTCCGTCGCGCTGATTGTAGATGAGCGTTCCGATAAGGTCGGCGGGGAGAAGATCGGGAGTAAATTGAAGGCGAGAAAAACCTGTGCGAATAGCAGCCGCAAGTGTGCGAATGGAAAGAGTTTTGGCTAGTCCAGGCACTCCCTCTAAGAGAATGTGGCCATTAGTAAGAAGACCAGTGAGAAGACGTTGGAGAAGGACGCGCTGGCCAATTATAACCTTGGAAATTTCCTCAAGGAGCGGTTTGACCCAGCGGCTGTTTTCTTCGACTAATCGGGTTATTTCAGAGGTAGATGAATACATAATTGGACCTTTTTATCAAATATTAATGAAATTTGCTTGGAAATGTTGTGAGAATTCAAATTAGGCGTTGCCCAAAACGGAATGACAAAGCTCGAGCAAAAAAGTTCAAACTTTTTTGGGAATTGGGGCTAGTTGTTTGTTGGAACGAGGTAAGGCCCGACGTCGAAATTATCACCAATATTGTAAGCGTTGTAGATATGCTCAGGAACCCAAACGGTAAAATCGCGAGAATTCCCTTCGTCCTCGGGAACACGGACAGTGAAGGTAAATTCCCCTTTTACATTTCTTACTTGCAGCCCGCCTCGACGATTGAGGGTAAATTCTTCCGCAGGAGCAGGTGTAAATTTTTTTTCGACGATAGTGCCGGTCATGCGCTTCTCTGCAAAAGTGCGGTTGAAAGTATCCACAGCCCAGAAAATGGATACCAGCAAAAGCAGGCAGCCAACTACAATGGAAATGACTAACCATAGTGGACGCTGGGGTTTAACCGTCCGCTGGGGGTCTGGCTCGTAGGGGAATGGTTTTTGTTTCTCTTCTTTCACAGCAAACAGAGGTTATTAACGGCTGGAAGATGAGGCAAGTTTTGAAAAAAAGATAACATAATCTGAAAAATTGGGAACGAACTAATAGAGATCGCGGTCTGTAAGCTGGTTTTCATCCAAACCAAGGTAATGACCAACTTCATGGAGAAAGGTAATACGGACTTCTTCAAGGAATGCAGGTATGTCACCGTTGGCAACAAGCCAAAGATTGCCTAACCAGAGGGTAATGCGCGGAATTTGGTAACTCATAGGATCTTCGGCTCCAACTCCTTCGAACAAACCGAGTTGATCGGGAGTTATTCCCCTCTTGAGCCATTCAACAGACGGGAAATACTCGAGGTGGATGGAAAGCTTTGCTAGGGCCTCTTGAAGCGGCAAAGGGAGTTGGTGGCAAGTATTGTCGAGTTCTTGCTCAGCAAGGCGACAGAGTTTTCGAAACGGGGGAACGCGTGAGTGAGTTTTTTTACCAAGAATGATTTTACGATGAGAGAAAGAATCTTTTTGTGGCAAATGGCTACTACCTATGAGTCGCAGATGAAAGGGTTTTACGGACAAGAAAACTTGCAAGGTCCCGCTCACAGTCGCCGGCTAGATTAGGACCTGTGCTTCCAAAAAGAGGAGAAAGGCCAGGATCAAGCATAAACTCCCAAAGTTTGCCGTAGTGATGAAGCTCGTCTAAGTGAGTGAAGACGACGTGGGTTGCGGCAAGTTCCGTAGAGTGCTGGTAAAAGTGCTGAATTAGCTGCCGTTCATAAGCTGCGTTAATTACGAGGACACGCGTTTCGATAGCAAGGTCTGTAAGGATTTTTCGCAAACGAGAACGGTTTTTTTCGTTGTTTGTGCAACCTGGAATGTCGAAATAAACGGTGGTCTCTGCCGGCACCTCAAGCAATTCGGCAGGTGAGCGCAAAAGAGGAATTCCAAGGGCTTCGCAGTATGTTGCCAGAGCTTCAGTAGAGTTTGGCTCGTCGCCGTCAAGTTTCATGACACAAGCTCGGCGATTCCGAAGGAAAACTTCACTCGCAAGTTGCTTGCAAAGGGCAGTCGTGGCTCCTGCTCCTGGAGAACCGAAAAAGGCAACACGGCGTGTCGCAGCAGGAATGGAACGTTGGGGAATGGCCTTTCGGAGATAAATCACAGCACGTGGAAATGCATTAGCGATGGGGAGCTCTTCTAGTTCTCGCCATTCGCGGTCCTCAGAAAACCGAAGTAAAAAAGATTCAGGAAGTCCAGCACGAATGAGAATACGATTCAACACGCTTTCCCCTCTTGATTTTTGCGATGCCGGAGGAATAACTTTAGACGTTTGCGGATTTTGGCTGGAAACCGACGCGGATTGAGCTTCTGAAACCTGAGGAAGAATTGGGGGGGAAGACGAGGATAAATTATGTGAACTTTGAAGTTGGGAAGAAACAGGGATATTTTTCGGGTATTCTAGAGGGAGATTATTAGAAGGGATTGGTGAGGTGGAAATGTCTTTAGAAGGAAGTTTTAGAGCGGCATCCCCTGAATCGTGCGAGGGAGAAACTGATGGCAATTGCTGAGAGGAAACAGACTCTGGGGGAATGTGGGCAATAACTTCAAGCTTGGGGGATTTCAGGAAACGATCAAGGCCTTCCCCTTCAATTTGACGAACAGAAAGAACCCGTGCATTCGGGCCAAGCTTTTCACGAATAGCATTTGCCGCTTCCTGTGCGCTGGAAACAATAAACCGGTATTTTTTTCCTGTTTGAAGAGAAGAGTCACCAGCAGAAGCACTCACGTCTTAATGTTTTTTTACGCAAGATCCTTTAAAAAAAGAAAAACGGCTCAATGTGGCCGATTTGTAATAACTAATCTGAAGAAAAAGTATATTTCTGGCAAATAAATCTTTCAGGCAGCGCTGCTGTAAACGGATTGGATGGCCCGTAATGGAATCGCGGATGGGGCGTTCGGCTTACGGGGAAAAGAGTTTTTTAGAAGCAATTGCTCGGTTTCGCGAGAGAGTAGAAGTAGCTTCATAAGTTTTTTCATGACAAGGTCCCGAAGAGCTGTGACAGGTCCAGGATGAAGTGTGCTACGAATTGATTCAGAACGTAGTTTCGTCAGGAGTTCATTTACACGTGTAACCATGGCTTTTTTTCTTTCTACCCAATTGGTCCCATCTTCCGATGTGTGACGAAGAGAAGAATTTTCTTCTTGCATGAGCTCTTCTAACTCGTCACAAAATTTTGAGTATTCTTCTAAAATCTGAGCATTCATGTTATCGCCTCCGCGCTTTGATTATTTTAAAAGATAGATTTAGAAAAAAGTTCAAGTTGCGTTAGATAACTAACTTGCTTGTCGGCTTGCCGGGCCTTCCGACTGGAAGGCGCCGGCAAACCGCAGCTTGCCCGTTACTCTAACGCTAACCCTGCAGCAACCGGAGGACTGCTTGCGTGGACTGGTTGGCCTGCGCAAGCATAGCTGTTCCGGCCTGCTGCAAAATTGTAAACCGCGCAAGTTGCGTGCTTTCAGCAGCAACATCCACATCCACTATCCGACTATTTGCGAGTTCGAGGTTGTTACGGTTTGTAATCAACTGCTCCATTGCAAAATTAATGCGACTGGACTCGGCGCCGTTTCTTGCCCGCATAGTAGCAACGTTCTGTAATGCACTATTGATTACCGATGTTGCACTGGCAGCGCTTGTAATTTCGAGAATCGTCACACTTGAGTTCGCTGCACTACCAACGCCTGTAGTTGTGCTAGTGAAAACATCCAGTGTAAGGCTCGTCGTTATGGTTGAATCTTCGTTGGTATAAACAGTTATTGTTTGAGCCGAGGATGACGTCGTCGCAAAGAGGGTCACTCCATTAAACTTTTCATAGGATAAGTTTATTAATTGAGTTTGGAGTGAGGAAAATTCTGTTTGATAGTTTTGGCGATCAGCAGAAGATTTGGTAACGTCTTGAGCCAAAACTGCCAACTCTGCCATTCTCATTAGCACCTTGTGGGCAGTAGATAATACGCCATCCTGTGTCTTAAGAAATGATTGTGCATTTTGGAGATTAATGTTGGTTGCCTCTGTTCTGCGTAAGGCGGCACCCAACTTCATTGAAACCGCCAGCCCACCTGCATCATCAGAAGAACTAACGATTCGAGATCCACTCGAGAGCCGTTGCAAACTTTTTTGCAACGCTTGGTTAGTCGCGGCTAGATTGGTTGCTGATACTGTTGCCGCTGGATTTGTATTGATTGAGAGTGTCATGGCCTTGGATTAGGTTAGGGTTTACGTGGCAAGCTCTTGCAAGCCTTGAAAAAAACAAAGCAGACACCGTGCCAATCAATATAATTTATTTTATATAATTCTTATATTCAATTACTTATAAGATACTACTAAGATTCTTTTAAAAGAATATTTCAAATAAAAGCAGGAGACTTTAGGAAAAATTTTCCAAATTTTTTACTTCAAATAAACACAGGAATAAAAAAAGATATTTTTATCAATAAATAAAAAAGGGTTGATTATTAGACTTAAATATCAATTTTTAAGGGATGGAAATATTTTGTTAAACATTTAAAGTGGGAATATGTTGCAAATTATTTTCAATAAGGTCAGTGCAGCAGAAATGTCTGCTCTTCCTAAAGAACTGCAACTTGAATTGCTGGCAGAATTTGAGTTCTTGCCTGAAGACATAGGAGCTCTCGCACATGATCGGTTCGGAGTTGTTGAAAGAGAGGGGAGAAGGCTCTATCGTTTCAGAGCAAAGGACTATCGTATCTACTTTGAGGTTACCCCCGACTCTATTCTCGTGCACCGTGTTTTGCACAAAAACACACTACGTGATTTTCTGTTTCGCTCTAATTTGCCATTGGACGAAGAGGACCGCGAACTTTCCAAAGCTGGCGGTTTTTGGAAACTAATTGAGGAAGGAGAGGAAAAAGAAAAGTGAATTTATTGGCCGAGGAAGAACGGCGGAAAATTTTTCCTGTTGTTCGATCGAAGATTTTTTTTGCTCATGCAGGGGTCTCGCCACTCCCAGCTCCTGTAGCGGAAGCTATGGCGAATTATCTCAAAGATGCAAGCAAGCAAGCCCAGGAGTTTGAGGGGGCTTGGAAAGTTGTCCAATATGCCCGGCATTTGGCTGCAGAAATTCTAACAAAAAAAACAGAGGAGGTGGCTTTATTAGGACCAACATCGCTCGGGTTAAGCCTTTTTTCCAATGGACTAAAGTGGGAAAAAGGGGATGAGGTTATCCTTTATCGAGATGATTATCCCGCCAATGTTTATCCTTGGTTGGAATTAAGAGCCAAAGGCGTTATCATAAAAACCGTAGAACCAAAGATTGTCGGCAGAATTTTGGTGGATGATGTTTTGCAGCTCTGCACAGAGAAAACCCGGCTTGTAGCCCTACCGTCGTGCCATTATTTAACTGGCTGGAGAATCGAGACTGAAAAACTAGCCCAGGAATTAAAAAAAAGGGACATACTCTTTTCTTTAGATGCAATTCAGACGCTTGGAGCTTTCCCAACAAATTGTGCCGATGTGGATTTTGTGAGTGCTGATTCCCATAAATGGTTACTCGGCCCAATGTCAGCTGGAATAGTGGCTGTTTCGCAGAAAAATTTTGGAACATGCCGTCCAGTTTTATTGGGAGCTTGGAACGTTCGCTGTCCGGACTTCCTAACTCAAGAAGAGATCGAATTTGAAACTACTGCTCGGCGCTATGAGCCGGGAGCTTTAAATATTGTCGGGATTTGGGGATTAGCCGCTGCAATCGAGCTTCTAAAACGTTTCGGTTTATCAAAAATTGAGGAACAAATTTTGAAAATTAGGGATGCTTTGGAGGAGGGGCTGGAGAAACTTGGTTGGGAATTTCTCTCTCCTCTACGTTGGGAACCGCTACGTTCAGGTATCGTAACTACTCGCCCAAAAAACCATGATACAAAATCCGCCTACGGTAGATTACTTGAAAACGGTATTGTTGTTTCTTTGCGAACAGATCGAAAAGGGCAAAAATGGATTCGCTTTAGCCCTCACTTCTACAATACATTAGAAGAAGTGGATAGGGTCTTGGATCTACTTAGTCGGTAGGAAGTTTGGCTGAAAGGTTTTTTCCAAATAAACTTAAATTTCCAAGGAAAAATATGAAATTACCCAATTAAATTTTCCAAAGTTATTCCCCCTAATCGAAGAATCTTATCAAATTCTTCCCTCGATAGTGACATCACACTCAACCTTGACTGTTTAACTAATGGAATTTTTGATAGAGTGGGTTCCGATTTGATTTGACTAAGCGAAACCTTCTGAGGAAGGGGGAGTAAAGCTTGTAAGTCAACACAAAACCAATCTCCTTCATGAGCTGTTGGATCAGGGTAAGCTTCCCTGATGACTTTCGCCACCCCCACAACCGCTCTTTCCTTTCCGCTATGATAATACAAAACTAAATCCTCCACTCGCATTTGCCTAAGGAAATTGCGGGCTTGGAAATTCCGAACTCCAGTCCATGCCGTCTGGCGTTCAGCAACAAATTTGTCCCAAGGATAATCCGCTGGTTCCTGTTTAACGAGAAAAAAACCCTTAGGAGTTAACATCTTTTGAGTTTGAATAATTTCTAACTTAGCTTCTACAAGATTTTGAAATCTTCTTGACTCTTGCGTATTTTGTTTAGATAATGAAGTTAATTAATTTTGAAATTAAAGTCAAATGATGAATTCACGAAGTTTGTTTCCTAATCATGAATGTAACATTAGTCTTAAAATAAACCGTCGCGGATTTCTAAAATTGGGGCTATTGTTAGTTGGGAGTTCCTGTTTTGCTCCCCATGCAAAAGCTGAGAGTCTCTCTTTTTTCGAGAAATTTTTTTCTAAAAATTACGATAGGGAATCTTCATGGAATGTCTCACCCGATTGGATTGAAGCTTGGGGTGAAGAGGTTCAGAACTACGGGAACTATTTAAGTCGCCTTCATTTAAAAAACGTTAGTGTAGAACAGGTTATTGCCTCCCATTACAAAGTTCGTAGCGGTGTCCGGAACACTCTCCCCCCAAAGAGACTCTGGAAAAAAATCCGTTCTGTCTTACGAGTTGCAGATCGTTTAGCTGAAGAATTAGAGGAACCTGTGGCTGAAGTTATCTCAGCTTATCGCTCCCCAGCTTACAATGCACGTTGTCCAGGAGCTGTTGGAAATTCTTATCATCTTCAGAACATGGCACTCGACTTGCGCTTCCGTTCCCACCCAAGAATTGTTGCAAACCTTGCTAGAGAATTAAGACAACGAGGATTTTTTCAAGGAGGAGTTGGAAAATACGCTGATTTTGTTCACATTGATACCCGTGGCAAACCTGCTGATTGGTAAATTGAGTTCATACAAAAAAGATTAGCCAAATGGAAAACGTCATTATCATTGGCACAGGTTGCGCAGGACTTACTGCAGCCATCTATACCGCTAGGGCGAACTTAAGTCCCCTCGTGCTAGAGGGAAATTTGCCTGGTGGCCAGCTCACCACTACAACAGAAGTGGAAAATTTTCCCGGCTTCCCTGAAGGAATTAATGGACCTGAACTCATTCAACGAATGCACCAACAAGCCGAACGCTTCGGGGCCCGCTTCGACTTTGGAACAGTCGAAGACTTCGAACAAATTCCTTCCCCAACACAGCCTATCCAGCGCATGAAAGTTGACGGAAAATGGTTGGAGTCTCGAGCATTGATAATTGCCAGCGGTGCTTCCCCAAGGTGGTTAGGTCTTGAAAATGAAAAAGCCTTAATCGGACATGGTCTAACAAGCTGTGCCACTTGCGATGGAGCTTTTTACCGGAACATGCCGGTTTGCGTCGTTGGAGGTGGCGACAGCGCCTGCGAAGAAGCTTTATTTTTAACTCGCTTTGCTTCAATAGTCTATTTAATTCACCGCCGCGACGTGCTCCGTGCTTCAAAAATCATGGCGAATCGTTTGCTCTCAAATCCAAAAATATACCCAATCTGGAACTCGATTGTAATTCGTTACCTTCCTGACGAAAAAGGGAAGATGCGGGGCGTTGTTTTAAGAAACGTAAAAACGAACGAAGAAACTGAGCTTGAAGTAAAGTGTGTATTTATGGCTATTGGGCATGAGCCAAACACTGCACCTTTTCGGGGAAAAGTCGAATGTGATGCGGAGGGATATATTGTTCTCAAAGAAGGAATGAGAACTAGCCTGCCAGGTGTTTTTGCAGCCGGAGATGTCGCTGATCGCCATTACCGCCAAGCTATCACCGCAGCGGGAATGGGCTGTGCAGCAGCAATTGAGGCAGAACGTTGGCTTGCAGAATTTTCCCATTAACCAAATGATTCTAGTAAATTTTCGGGGAAGAAAAATTGAGTTTCCCCGCCGTCCTCTCATCATGGGAATCATAAACATAAATGATGATTCCTTTTCAGGAGATGGCACTCTTGACCCTTCGACTGCTCTCAAAACCGCTAAGCAAAAGATCGAAGAGGGAGCAGATATTATTGATATCGGTGCTGAAAGTGCTCGAACAAACCGTTCCCCAATCTCCGTTGAAGAAGAAATTCAAAGACTAAGCACGTTTCTTGAAAAGTGGAAAAATGATTTTTTTGATAAAATAAAACCCAGAGATAACTTACAAATCTTTCCCCCAATCCTCTCTGTTAACACATGGAGATACGAAGTCGCAGAATTTGCCATTCAGAATGGATGTGAACTTTTAAATGACATGGGAGGAGCTTCAGATTTAAAAAACGTTGGCTTGTGTGTTGAAAGCGGGTGTGCCTATTTGCTTATGCATATAATTGGTTTGCCCAAGCAAAATCATTCTCATATCCATCACAACGAAATTCTTGATACACTTATGAACTTTTTTTCAGAAAAAATCCAGACTTTGAACCAACAAGGTCTGTCTTCTGAACAAATCATTCTCGACCCTGGCATTGGTTTTGCAAAGCAACCTCAAGATGATATAAAAATCTGCGCTTTTTTTTCTCATTTAAAAAAACTAAAACGTCCAATCCTACTGCCACTTTCACGAAAAGGGTTTATTGGACGTGCGTTGAATTCAGAAGAAGCAAAACTTAGAGACCCCGGGACAATCGGCGCTATCGTGGCAACAAGCTGCCACGGTGCACACCTCTTCCGCGTCCACAATGTTAAAGCTACTTGGCAAACCCTAAAGACCCTTTCCCTATTTCTTAATTGGGAAAACTGTTAAAATTGGGCGAGAATTTCAAGCCTTTTTAGCTTTTGGTTCATTAATTTTTCCGCGAACCTTCTCCAAATATTCCCGAATTTCAGCCATCCTCCTTGGTGATAGAGGCCAATTTAAAATAATCAAGCATTGCAGAACCCCTAGAGCAGTAGGAATCAATGACATCATAAGTATCATTCTGGAGAAAACTCCTTCGGCTTGATTAACCTCTAACTTTATATCAAAGCCAGCAAGAACAACAATAAAACCCGACAAACCATGAAATACAGTGCCTGTAAACTTCTGAAACCATGAGAAAATAGACTCAAACGATCCCTCTCTTCGTTCTCCAGTGCGTGCTTCATCATCATCAACGATATCCGCTTTCATTGCTGGAACAACCGTCCATAAGCCCGACATCAATAATCCATTAAAAACTCCAGGAATCATTGCAAACCAGCGATAATCCAATTTAAACTGTGTCCCAAGAGGGGATAGAAACGTTTGAATTAAATTCTCAATAAAAGTTGCTAACGATTTCAAAAAGCTCGGATTATAAAAAGCCAAAATAGAGAGTGCCATTAAAATATGCCCTAATGTAACCAAAAGTAGCGACCTTTCCTTTCCAAATCTTTTTGCGAGAGCACCAAATAAAGGAATGCTAAAAAGTCCCAAAATTGCTCCCATCGTTCCAGAAACCCCTGTATAGGTTGCCGCAAAAACTTTGTCTCCGTTAAAGACATAGTAAAGCGTTATGTAACCTCCCATACCCATAACTAATCCCTCCAAATTCATCGTTAAAATAATCAGCAACATTAACAGAAAAGGCTTACTGCGAAACGTTAATTTTAAGCTCTTTAGAAGTGATTCTTTTTTCTGTTTTTGAGCTTTCGAGTAGTAACGCTCTTTACAAACAAATGTAGGAATTAGTCCAATAAATAAAACAATGAAGGCAAAAAGAATTGCAACGTTTCTTATCCCATAGAGGGTATTTGGCTCTTCCCCAGGGGCTTGTCCAGTAAAAATAGGTTGTTGTGTCAGTTTCCATACCCAAGGATTTAAAAAACTAAAAATCGTAACAATCATTCCAGCATAAACATTAACACTTGTCCTCTCATTATAATCCGGAGTCATTTCCATTTTTAGACTCTGGTAAGGAATATTGTAAATCGTAGTAGCAGTAGAAACTAAAATCCCAAATGAAGTGAACCAAACCGCGATCCAAAGCATGTCCCAATTTTCATTAAACCTCCAAACGAATGGCATTAATAAAGCCATTAGCAGGCAACCTAAAAACATATAGGGACGACGTCGGCCAAAACGAGTGCGAGTATTATCGGAAATCCATCCCATAATCGGATCGGTAAGTGAGTCCCAAATCCGATAAATCATGATGATAATACCCTTCCAAATCGGGCTCATCCCCATCCCATAAACCAAAACTTGTTGAACTTGATATTGAATGATTTGATCCACCAACCCTAAGGAAGGACTCCCTAGACCATATAAGGCTTTTTCGTGAATCGGAATTTTATCTTCTTCAGCTGTTTCACCCGGTCGCTGCCAAACTTTTTTCTTATCTTCCAAATCCCTTTGTCTTTTCTGGTTTGACTCGCTCATTAGATTGCCTCCGTTTCTTTATAAGGATTTCGTATTTTCTTCAGATAAGGGTAAAGATAACTGATTTAAGTAGGAAACACTCCTCAGAGATTTTACAAACCGTGCTGCACCAATCAAAGGCAAACGGTTGTGGCCAAACTCCTCAGCTTCTTCCTTTGAGCAACCACGTGTTAGGATCCGCAAAAATCTTTGCTGATTCAGTTTTTGTAACAGCCCATAGATTACCTCCCCATCAAAAACGCTATCCCAAACCAGATTGCCGCTTAACCTGGATCGCTCCGCAAACTCATCCACTAACACGTCGACTGGTTCAAAACCCTTAGAAAGCCACCATTCCAATTTTTCCTCACGCGCAAAACCTATCCACCACCCTTCTATCATACCATCCTTAGATAAAGCCAAAACCCTCTTCCCTGGGCGACTAACGCGCCCTTGCCAGCGCAAAACTGCACACATCGCTTAGAAACCTTTTGCAAAAATGAAAAACTCCTCGCCTTACCAAAGCAAGACAAACAGAAAAAAATCAGATAAATTATGTGCCCTCCCGAATCTGCCTCTTCTTTCCCCTTGGCAATGAAGGTATGGGATTTGGAAATGTCATCCCCCATAACTCTGGCCTATCAGTTTTTTTGGGGAACTGACCACTCCCCAGCCGCAAAAAAACCACATCAAATGGCAGTCCACATTGCAGACGGCGCTGTCCTTTTTCATCAATTTTCGGATGCAAACGGATCGCTGAATCCCGGAAAGGACTTTCTTTCTTCATAGCATGTGCACGCTTGCGAACTTCCTCAGTGGACAAACTTCGATCCTTTACCAAAGCGTCCAAAAGTTCCAGATCTTCCCTTTTCACTGGCCTCCAGAGCGACCTCCAAATTTCTGGAGTTATTAGTCGGTAAAAAATTGAAACCATCCATTTTTCCTCTCCTCTCTGCTCCCAATAACCAATCACAAGCCAAAAAGGCTCGTTTATATCATACTGGCGCAAAGCATCTCCCATGTCCACTTCCCTTCCCCAGCGAATTGCTTTGGGATTAACTGGATAGCCCCCTCGTTCATGATTCCATTCCCCAGGAATATCCCACTTATCTGTGTATCCAACCTTTTTCCCTTGAAAGAAAGTGTCACGTATCCACTTTTCAAAAATTAAGCCATGCTCCTGCTCCTCTCCTGCCAAAACAGGCACAGCGCCAACCAACAAAAAGATATAAATATAAACAAAAAAACTCTTATTCCCTTCACAAAAATATGAAGTTAAGGACATTTTTCTCCAATTAATGCTAATAATTCTTTTAATGACCTTTCCGTAGCTCCACGATGCGGTTCTAGCGCCAAACGGGCACGTTCCGCCATATCTTCTGCTACAGTCGGATCTTTTAGAAGTTGGCGAAGTGAAGTCTCAAGCTCATTTTCATCCCGTATCACTTTTGCACCGTTGTTCTCCAGAATCATCCGAGTTAATGCAGCAAAATTTTGCATATTTGGTCCAAAAATCACAGGCTTCCCCAAGGCAATTGCTTCAGCTGGGTTTTGTCCACCATTAGCAGTCAAGGATTTTCCAATGAAAACAATTGAAGATAAAGAAATCCAATTTCTTAACTCTCCAGTTGTATTTATAATCATAACTTCAGCGCCTTGTAGTTGTGCCCCATGGGAAACTACTGCCCGAATCCCTATTTCTTTGATTTCTCGTAAAATTTCACCAACCCGCTCAACATGTCGTGGAACTAAGATAAGCCGCAGTTCTGGAAAATCCTTTTTTAGTTTCACAAAAATTTTAGCGAGGAGGAACTCCTCTCCTGCATGGGTCGAAGCCCCCAATAGAATTTTTGCTTCTTG
This sequence comes from Chthoniobacterales bacterium, assembly GCA_026418675.1. Lineage (GTDB taxonomy): Bacteria > Verrucomicrobiota > Verrucomicrobiia > Chthoniobacterales > DYNR01 > JAOAAX01. The sequence continues at coordinate 76,931 of JAOAAX010000001.1, forward strand.
AGGCCAACCCAACTGAACAAGCAAGCCCTTTTGCTTTGAGTTGTCTATGGTTGTAAAATCCGTTTCCAGGTCAAACTTCACACTTCCCGTAACCCGAATCCGCCTTTCTTCTGCTCCTAACTCTAGGTAGCGTCCCATATCCTCCTTGTTTTGTAAGCAAAGCACTTCCGGCATGCGGTATAGATAGCTAGCCAAAGGTTTGACCATCCGAAACCTCCTTAACGACCTATCAGAAAGCCGGGCATTCAAAAGCATGATCCGAGCCCCAAAGCGACGAGCATGCCAAACCAAGTTCGGCCATATCTCAGCTTCGACCAAAACCAACGCCACTGGCCGTGTTAGCTCGATCGCACGCTTTGCAATTGGGAAAAAATCAACCGGATGGTAAATTACCTCCACACCCGAAGATCGGTGTGAGTTGGCCACTGCAAAACCTGTGCTTGTCGTGGTCGAAAGTAGAACCGGCAAGCCACACTTTCGCCGCAACAGGTGAATAAACTTCAGCGCAACTAAGACCTCTCCAACACTTACAGCATGCACCCAAATCCACTTTCCTCCGTTCTGCCTTAGAATTGCCCGCGTCCGCCGCGAATAAATTGCAAACCTCTGTCCAAATTTATGAGAGTAATTTCCCCGCCGAATCATCCTCCAAACCGCCCCCGGCAGAAGGAACAAAAGCACAAACGGAAAAACCAAATTATACAGCAACAGAAACAATTTCATGCTCTACGGTCGAATTTGAAACACATGAAAAGCCGAGTCTCCATGCCGACGTCCCGAAACTCTGGCGACCCACGGAATCTCACTTCCACAATAAACCCAATTAGCGCGCGTCTCCAACACAACGAAACCGCCATGCCGTAAGCAAGCTTGTAAGTTTAAATCACTCAAAAGCCCGGATGCAAAATCACGCTCACGTTCTCTAACATGCCCTGTAAAATAAGGTGGATCAGCAAAAACTAAATCCCACTTCTCTCCTCTCCTTGCTGTCTCCTCTAAAAACTTTCCCACATCCTCTTTACAAACTCTAACTCGATCGCCAATACCAAGCCTCCGAAGATTCTCTTCTAAAACCTTCCAAGAACTCTTGGCGTTTTCAACAAAAGTAGCTCTTTTTGCTCCTCGGCTTACCGCCTCAATTCCAAGAGAGCCACACCCAGCAAACAAATCCAAAACTTCTGCATCACAAACTAACTCCGAAATTGAAGAAAAAATCGCCTGCCTCATCCGGTCCGTAGTAGCCCTTGCGGGAGCCAATGGAGCTTGCAAGCGAATTCCTTTAAAAATTCCTCCTGTCACTCTCATCACTAGTCATTCCTTTGCCCCCCTACCTCTCCTTCTCAGTCCTTAAAAAACCACGCAAAAATCTCTCTACTGGTCCCCTGCTTCCTTCCAGACCTAGCCGTTGCAACAAATCTGTTTTGGGGCTTCGCAGGTTCCCAAATATATTAAACCGAACCATTTGAAATCCTGCCCTCTCCGATGTTTCAAAACACTCCGGCACAAAATTCCCTAATCGCTGCAAAATACTCTCCCGAACAAACAAATGAGCAGGGAAATTCAAACTTCCATCTATTAAGTTTATCTCACCCTTCGCCTCTACCCGCCAATCCGAAGTCCCAACTTCAAACCGTTCCAGCTCACCTACATCACCACGAAGTTCCACTAAGGTATCTGCTATTGGCAAACAGAATCTCTCAAATTCCCGAATCCGAAAAATCCTTCCAAAATCACGGATTTCCCCTTCAGGTTCAAATTCAAAATCCACAAACTGGACATATATATCGCCATAATATTTTTTATTCTCCATCTTTATATCCATTTTTGAATGAAAATATCCTTTAGATTGTCCCTTAAGAACTCGTAATTCCTCCAATACCAAACCAATCTTTCCATTCTTCACTTCAAGTTTCATTTCGCACTCGTCCTTCAAAGTTCGAAAGATTACATCCCCCGAGATCTTCCCTCCAGCAAGCTCACCACTAATCCTTTGCAACTCCAAAACTCCTTCCCGATAAACAAAATTTCCTTGCAACCCCGATACATGTGGAAAATTCCCTAGTTCAACAAACTCAACTCCAAATTTGCCCTCCGCTGATCCCCTTACGTCATTTATCACGGCGTCAAAATGAACACCACGAGCATTTAATTCACCTCCATCCAACAAGCCTTGAACAACGAGATTGCCTTCGGCTATCCGTAATTCACGAAGCCGAGATCGTATCTTCCATGCCCAATTTTCTTGCCGCCTTATCTTCTCAAAACTTTTCCATTCCTCTTTTATCTCACTATTTCTGACCTCCTCAGCAGGCCTTTCCTCTAAAGGCAGCACCATCCCATCGTGGGTCATATTTTGGGACATCCTTGTCCTCTCTTTCTCCGAAAAAAACAACAAAAAAGAAACTTCCTCGATTCTAGCCACAGAAAAATTAGCACGATTCAAAATCATAGAATCCACAAGAAACTGTCCATCAAGAAGCGCGACAAGGCTTAACCGGACATGAACCTCCTCTATATTGAAATCTATGTAGTCCTCAGAACCGCTGCCTTTGATCCTGCCGGAAACTTTGGCCAGAACTAAACCAAGGGGAGGCAAATATCGAACCTCCCCCATTTCTATCTCGCCTCCAAGAAAGTTCCGTGCAGCTTTCCGAACTTCAGCCTGAAAGGAGGGAGTTTGAACTAATAAATTTAAGATTAAAACAACTAAAACAAAAATCGCTAAAAGAAATCCCACCAAATAGAGCAAACTTCTCGCTGAACACTTCATGTTTTCTACCTGTTAATCAAAGCACTGCACAAAGCATCGTTCCCATCTCCAATTAGGGCAAGCTTACACAATTGACGAATCTAATTACCAAAGTTAACGTGCTCCAAAATGAAGAAAATCTTTATCGCCCGTAATCGCCAACAAATTGGGGCCTTCGACGTCGAAGAAGTCAGAACTGGTCTTTCCAAGGGAAAATTCCTACCGGACGATTTGGCATGGCGAGAAGGGCTGCCAAGTTGGATGCCGTTAAGCAAACTTCTGGAGCTGGAAGAAGAATCCCAATTCTCAACCTCACATCCCTTATCCTCTCAAACACCCCTTCCTTCCTCAAATACTCCCCAAGAACTCCAGCCAGCATGGGAAAATTACAAACAACTTGGTATCCTCCGCTCAGCAATCGAAACAATCCGACAAATCCTTTTAGAACCAGCCAAAACTTTCGAATCTTTTTCCCAAGAAGGTTCTCTTATTAACCCCATCCTCTTTAGCATACTTATCTTCTTGGTTGCAATGTTAGTAAACCTCCTTTATCAATTTATATGGTATTCGTTTGTTCCCAATCAACTGCCCCCTGAAGCTCAAAACCTCCATCCTCTTATTTGGACTATTTTAATATTTTTGATGATAATAGGTATGCCTATTCTGATGATTACTTATTTGTTTATAGTTTCACTCATTACTCATTTTTTTCTTTGGATTTTTGGAGCAGCAAATAAAAACTTCTTAACAACGACGAGAGCTATATTTTATGTTCATGGTGCTACTTTCGCATTAAACCTCCTTCCAATTTTTGGAGGTATTTTGCAATCTTTCTGGGCTCTATTTTCAACAGTTTCCGCGCTTTGGAAAGCCCACAATACAAACCTCTGGCGCGTAATTCTAGCTGTTTTCTTTCCATTGATTCTCTGTTGCGGATTCTGTGTATTTGGGTTAATTTTTTTATTAACATCATTCCCATTCCGTGACATTTTTAAATAAAATAAGTTGCAAAAAAATACAATAATAGAAAACCAAATCAAAATATTATCTTTATTTTGGACTTTATTTTTCCCTGTTGCTTTTTTAACTGCTTCTATATGTCTGACCTACCATCTACCACTTCCTACCTGTTGGTTTTTTAGCTTTACAGGTATTCCATGCCCTACTTGTGGTATCCAACGCGCGCTTTCACATTTATTAAAAGGAAACTTTAAATTTGCTTTCCTACTAAATCCTGCTTCAGTTATAATTTCCTTTTTTTTAATCTTATTTTGGTTTCTTTCAATCTTTTTTCTTTTAAAACCTAGTTTTTTCGTAAAAATATCAGAACTCCTTAAATCAAACCCAAAACTTACAGCTCTTCTAAAATTAGCTTCCGTTTTAAGTTTTCTCTTCCTTTGGATTTGGCAAATCTTCAATCCAAACCTCCATTCTTAATTTTACTTGCAACCAAAAAACTTTTTGCCGCGTTTTTCTTTGTATGACGAACCTACTTGTCACTGGTGCAAGCAGCGGCATCGGATTAGCAACTGCCCGTAAACTCTTGGAACAGGGAAAAAGAGTTTACCTCCACGCAAAAAGTCAACAAAAATTTCTGCAAGCTTTCAAAACTACCGAGGGTCTGCTTTACGAAACCTCCGACCTCACAAGCACCGGCGCAGCCGAAAAGTTGCTTACTAATGCAATCACCTCACTCGGAAAGATAGATTGCGTCATCCATTGTGCGGGAATCGGCTTAATTAAACCCGCTCTCGAAACCACAGACGCCGAATTTTCCCGAATCCTGAACGTCAATACTCGCGCGACCTTCCTCCTCGCCCAAGCAGCAGCTCGTGCTATGCTGCCAAACAAAACCGGACTCTTTATCACAATTCCCGGCATCCTCGGAAAAGCTGTTATGAAAAATGCTTGTGCTTACATAGCCAGCAAGTTTGCCATTACGGGTCTTATCCGAGCCCTTGCCGCTGAATTTCAACGCGATGGAATCCGTTTTTCCTTACTTCATTTTGGCGGGGTGGATACTCCTTTTTGGGATCATCTTGCCTTAAAACCCCAACGAGAAAAAATGATTTCTCCAAATATTGCAGCGGAATGGATTCTGAAGATTATTGATCTCCCTCCCCATCTCGTCGCGAACGAAATCGTCCTCCAACCTGATTCACACCAACTGGGTTGGTAATTTTACCTTATAATTAAATCTTTATCTCCTTCTTCCAATTCCCTATAGTAGAGAGATGACACCAGAACATTTTCATGTTGCTATTAATCATATTTCCTTCATCGGTGCAGGAATTGCAGTGATTCCTTTGCTGTATGGTCTTATAACTGCCAACAGGCATGTTGTATTTGTTGGCTTACTCATTGCTACCTTGACCACTTGGACTACACCTCTCACTTTTCAATCCGGTAAGGCTGCCTACGCAAAATACGAGGAAGGACCAATTAAAACATTTCTTGATAAAGATGCAGAAAAATACCTCGAAATTCACGAGGAGCGGGCTGAAATCGGAGTTATTCCAATCTATTCAGCTGCCATTCTTTCAACTCTGCTTCTCATCCTCTTAATTTTCCTGCCCCACTTTTCACGAATCTTTTCTCTCATATCTATCATCACATGCACTTTAGCTTGTGCAAGTGGAATTTGGATCGCAGATTCCGGTGGCAAAATTCGCCGTCCCGATTTTCGCATCTCACAAAATCAATCTCTTGAGATTAAAACAGATTCAAATCTGACAAATCCTAAAAACGAAGAAAAGGAGGAAGAAAGTGAGGGTAAAGAACACGAATAAAGTCTCGTCCCTTCAAGGGTTTTATGAGTTTGTTCTCTCCTACAAACAATTAAATCCTAATATCTTTGAATCATAGTAAACAGATAAATATATCCAGTTTATAATTGATTTATTTATCTTTTATATATCTGATTTTTTAAAGCCGATAGTATCATTATATCTATTTCGTATTTACTTAGTTAAAAATTAGCGGCCCGCGATTTTGGGGCACAATTTTTTTGAACGGCACGCAACTTGCTGTGGTCTTAATTCGTAAAGTGAGGTGAAAGCCATGAAAAACATCTACCGCAAAATCAACAGCAAAAAATATTGCTTGGGCGACTTAGTGCGTGTCCTCAACGCAGTCGCAAAAACCCCAGAAGAAGCAACTGCCGCACTTATGGACCTATTCGCCTCCGGTAAATTACGAATTGTTCAAAAAGGAAAGCCTAAAAGAGTCCGCCTGGCTTTAAGCTGATTTTTATAAACTTCCTTGTTTCTTTTAATTTCTAGAAGTTTAATTAGACGCATCTAATAAATTTTATTCGAAATTTTCAAACAAAAAAAAGCGTGAAGCTAAAACTTCACGCTTTTTTATTTCAAATTAAGATGACTTTGGACGAGTTCCTCAAAATAATCCTGAAGGCAACTATCTTCTATCCGCTCCAGAACAGACCTAAAAAAACCCATTACGATCATCCGTCTTGCCTTTGAACGAGGGATTCCCCTAGCCACTAAATAAAAAAGCTCCTCTTCATTAATTTCACCAGAGGTTGCTCCATGGGTGCAACGAACCTGATCCGCATTGATCTCCAGTCCCGGCATTGAATTAGCTTCCGCTTCGTCACTCAAAATTAAATTTCGCACTTTTTGATAGGCATCCGTTCGATGTGCACCTTCCGCGACTTTAATCAAACCAGCAAAAATTGTCCTCGCCTGCTCATCAAGCGAATTGTGATACAATAAGTCACTCGATGCCCCAGGCGACAAATGATTTTGTTGGGTTCTTTGATCCACTACACGATTGCCCGAAACGGGATTTATTGACAACATCAGGCTCCTCGCACCCTCCCCTCGTAAATGACTTACATTCTCCCCACGCACATAACCACCACCAATATTTAACGACAAAGTAGTAACACTTGCTTCCTCCTCAACATGCGTCGTATTTAAGTGGAATGCCAAAGCTTTTTCACTCCATTCCTGAACTGCAAAATATTGTAAATTTGCCCTTTTTGAAACATGGAGGTCATTAACTCCACAAACCAAAGCTCGCTCTCCATCAAAACTCCGAAAATGTTCAATAATCGTAGCAGAACTCGCTTCTTGCATCAAAATTAAAGTATGAGGAAAAACAGAAGAGTTCTCACCATCAACCCAATAAAAAACCTCTATAGGCTTTTCAACCTTTACTCCGTTGGGGACATAAATCAGTAACCCATCATTTAGCTGGGAAACATGCAAATAACGAAATTTCGACGACCCTAAATCCACAGAATTTCGCAAAAAATGTTCTTGCATTAAACTTTTATATTCTTTCGCCGCCTTTTTTAAGGACTGTATTACAACATTCGAGGGAAGATCATAGATCTTCATATCAAGCAGAACATTGTTTCCAAATACAACTCGGGCAGCAATGTTAGGAAAACCTTTAGACTGCTCAAGGATTGTAGAACTTGACCTCGGTAAAGAGCTGCTTCGAAAACCATCCAACCGAACTGCTCTTAAATCCCCAAACCGCCAATTCTCATCCGTCCTTCTCGGGAAAGGTTGCTCGAGGAATTTTCTCCAATTCAATGACCTTTCCAATTCAAACCAACGTGGCCATCCTGTTTCAGAAAGCGGAGAATGAAATTCAAAGTTCGCCCCAAAGTTTTCCTGTTGCTTTTCTTCTAAATCAACTGTGGCTTCCATAGAGAAAATTATAAAAAATTTTTAACCCACAGACCCCTCCATTTCGAGGTCAATTAAACGTTTAAGCTCAACGCTGTATTCAATCGGAAACTGACGGACTAAGTCGTTGACAAAACCATTAACGGCCAAACTCATCGCTTGCCCCTCATCCAAGCCTCGTTGTTGCATGTAGAAAATTTGTTCTTCACTAATTTGGCTGACAGAAGCCTCATGCTGGCAGGCATTCCCCTGTCCACGAACTGTAATTGCTGGGTAAGTATCTGTCCGACTATTCGCATTAATCAAGAGCGCGTCACATTCCGTGTTGTTCTTGCAACCCTTCAGATGGCGCGGGATGTTCACTAGACCCCGATACGTCGCTCGTCCTGTTCCTATGCTAATAGATTTTGACACTATATTGCTCGTCGTCTCATCCGCACCATGGATCATTTTTGCTCCTGTATCCTGATGTTGCCCCACATTCGCTAGCGCTATACTAATCACTTCCCCACGCGCTTTACGTCCTTTCATCACTACACCAGGATACTTCATCGTCAATCGTGAACCAATGTTACAATCAATCCACTTAATCTCGGCCTCCTCAAACGCTAATCCACGTTTTGTAACCAAATTGAACACATTATTCGACCAATTCTGAACCGTAATATATTGAATCTTAGCCCCGGGAAGCGCAACAAGCTCAACTACTGCACTATGCAAGGTGGAAGTTTCAAACCGTGGCGCCGTGCATCCTTCCATATACATTACTTCAGATCCCTCATCTGCTATGATCAACGTCCGTTCAAATTGACCAAAGCTTTCAGCATTAATACGAAAGTAGGCCTGCAAGGGATGCTTCACTTTCACTCCTGGCGGAACATAGATAAACGACCCACCACTAAATACTGCACTATTTAATGCACTAAATTTGTTATCCCCCGTAGGAACAACCTTCCCAAACCACTTCCGAAAAATTTCCGGATACTTGTGCAACCCCTCTGTGCTCCCAACAAAAATGACACCTTGCTTTGCTATCGCAGCTTTAATGTTCGAATATGCTGCTTCGCTATCAAATTGTGCTTCCACTCCTGCTAAAAATTTTCTCTCCTGCTCTGGAATACCGAGCCGTTCAAATGTTTCCTTCACCTCCTTAGGAACCTCATCCCACGAGCGCTTGGGCATTTTGTCCTTAGCGAGATAGTAACGGATTTTCTCAAAAACGATATTTTCTAAGTCTCTGCTTGCCCAATGCGTTGGAAGCGGCTTCTCCCAAAACTTCTTCAAAGCATCCTTCCGGAACTCGCGAATCCAATCCGGATCTCCCTTTACATCACAAATGTAATCAATTGTCCTCTCCGTTAGTCCGTATCCAGCATCATACTCATATTCAATATCATAGCTAAAATCTCCGATCGAACGGTCAATATCTATTACTGGTTTCTCTTCAACAGGCATAATTTTCTCCTCCTTTCTAAGAACTTACTGATTCGAGCTGTTCAACCCACTCATAACCTTCATTCTCCAACTTCAAAGCTAAATCCTTATCTCCAGACAATACGATACGCCCATTAACCATCACGTGCACACGATCTGGCACAATATATTCCAACAATCGCTGATAGTGCGTGATCACCAACATCCCCCGCTCCGGACAACGCATCGAATTAACTCCCTCCGCGACAATCTTCAACGCATCAATATCCAGCCCGCTATCAGTCTCGTCCAAAATTGCATACTTCGGCTCCAACATCGCCATCTGCAAAATCTCACATCGTTTTTTCTCTCCGCCCGAAAAACCCTCATTAACCGATCGCGATGTGAAATTCCGCGGAATCTTCAGCAAATCCATCTTCTCATACAAACGGGCATAGTATTCCGTAGCTTCAATCTCTTCACCTTCTGGCAAACGTGCTTGCAAGGCAGCCCGCAAGAAATTCGCAATTGTTACACCAGGAACTTCCACCGGATATTGAAAAGCGAGGAAAAGCCCAGCGCGTGACCGCTCATCCGGCTCCATCTCTAAAATAGACTGCCCATCCAACAAAACCTGCCCTTCCGTAACTTCGTATGCCGGATGGCCTGCCATAATCTTCGCCAATGTGCTCTTCCCAGAGCCATTCTTTCCCATGATTGCATGAACCTCCCCACGGGGAATTTCCAAATTCACACCGCGCAGAATCTCTTGATTGTGTATTTTCGCTTTTAGGTTAATTACTTTTAAGCAGTTCATTTTTTCCATAACAAACTTCAAAAAAATTTCCGGAATTCCTTTTCTTTTGATTCACTCCTGAATCTTTTTGGCAGAACACTGAGCACAAACACCTAAAATAGTCGTCTCGACAGCACGAATCCGAAAACCTCGCGGTAACTTCCAAAATTTCTCATTCAAAAGCTCTTCATTTACAGGAACATCCATCACCCTCTTACATTCTGTGCAAACAAAATGTGCATGATTGCTCAAATTAGGACAATACCGCACAGGTTCCCTTTCTATGTGGACCTGCCGAACCAACCCACAATCCACCAACTTTTCAAGGCAATTATAAACCGTTGCGAGAGAAATTGAGGGCATCTTTACTTTCGCACGTTCATAAACCTCCACCGCCGTTGGATGATCTCTCTTCTCCATGAGCACATCAAAAACCTGCCGTCTCTGAGGAGTCAAACGTAGGCCTCCTCCAACCAGCGCACGTTCATAAGTCAAATCTTCAACCTCTTTATTCCTCAAGAGCGTCGTTTTTTTCATCTCTGTCTTTAGACTAGTATACAAAATATCTACAACTTCAAACTTTTTTCAAGAATAATTCTAAAAAAATTTTTAGAATCAGTATAACTTTAGAAGCAGCCGCTAATTTGTCAACCCGTGAATTTTAACGGCATTGGAATCCAAGTAAACTCACCACTCCCCTCATCCAGTATAAGCCAAGCCCAACCAGGAGCATGACCTTTGTTGGGTTTCCCTATCGTCCCTGGATTCAACCGAAGGATTCCATCAGCTCGAATGCAACAGGGTATATGCGTGTGCCCGAAAAGAACCACTTCCGCGTCCTTTACAATTAGCGGAGGCGAATGAATTAAAAGAAAACGTGTTTGTCCATATTTTAGCCGGACCTCCTGTGGCCAATCGTCACAGAGGTCATTATTCCCTCGAATCACAAGCAGTCGGCTACCAAATTTCTCCTGAAGCGGAGCTAAAGTTCGCGGTTGACATACATCTCCAAGATGCCAAACCCGGTCAGCATACGAAATTTCACCAATCAACCCCTCCGGCAAAAAATCATGGGTATCTGCGAGAACTGCTATCCGGAGAAGCATACCGAATTATCCTCAAACGAAAGTTTGCATCCTCGTCGGCCTTTGGAATAGTTGCAAGTCTATGTGGCAAACAGCTCATTCCTGGATCCGTGACCTCATTGCCTATGAACCGGGCAAGCCAATCGAGGAACTCGCTCGTGAAATGGGAATACCAGAGTCGAAAATTATTAAGCTCGCATCCAACGAAAACCCACTCGGTCCCTCCCCACTTGCTCTCAAAGCCATGCACGAAGCCATCGAGCGCGCTCATCTCTACCCCGACGGCGGAGGTTTCCACCTCCGAAATGCTATCGCCGAAGTCCTCGGTCTTGAGTGCGAAAATATCATCCTCGGAAATGGCTCAAATGAAATTATCGAATTCGTTGGTCATGCCTTCCTAAAACCTGGTGACGAAATCATAACCGCCCGCCATGCTTTTGCAGTTTATTCCCTCATGGCTCAGCTCTTCGGAGCAAAAACAATTGAAGTAGAAGACCCCGCCTTCGTCCATGACCTCCCTGCAATGCTTAATGCCATTACACCAAAAACTCGGATCATTTTTATTGCGAATCCCAACAACCCAACCGGCACAATGGTCGGTCAAAAGGAAATAGACCTCTTCATGCAAAAAATACCAAACGACGTCTTAGTCGTTTTTGATGAAGCTTACTACGAGTTTTTGGAAAACCCACCAGATGTTCTCAAATACGTTCGCGAGGAAAGAAATGTCGTTGTCATGCGAACTTTCTCCAAAATCCAAGGACTCGCTAATCTCCGTATCGGTTACGGAATCGCTCCGAAAACAATCGCCTCAATCCTTCAAAAAACTCGCCAGCCCTTCAACGCAAATGGCATCGCACAAGCCGGTGCAGCAGCTGGTATCCGCGACCGCGACCACATCGCAAAAACTCGAGCAATAATTACCGAGGGACGCAATTACCTCCAGGCTGCTTTCCTTGCAATCGGTCTTGAATATGTTCCAAGTCATGCCAACTTTGTCCTCGTTAGAGTCGGCGATGGCGATTCCGTTTTCCAAGCCCTCCTTCGCAAAGGCATCATCGTCCGCTCCATGAAAAGCTATAAACTGCCAGAATGGATCCGAGTTTCGGTTGGAACACCCGAGCAAAACCAGCTTTTCATCCAGGCACTCGCGGATGTTCTCGAAAAAAATCCCCCACGCGGAAATACTTTAGTCCCAATATAAAATAGATTCTTATGTCTAAATATGAGGGCTTGCCAGCAATTGCGGCAATCGCCACACCAAATGGAACAGGAGCAATCGCCATTGTTCGCCTAAGCGGGAACAATAGTCTTTCAATTGCATCGGAAGTATTTCGCTCCAAGGTTCCGCTGAATCAAGCTCCTCCACGCCAAGTCGTGCTAGGAAAAATTGTTGATAGAAATGGCAAAATCCTCGATACAGCTCTCGCAGTCCGCTTCGCCGAACCAGCCAGCTATACGGGCGAAGATATGGTCGAAATTTCGTGCCACGGCGGCCCCCTTCTCGTTTCGCGTGTCCTAGAACTACTCCTTACTGCTGGAGCAAGGCTTGCAGAGCCTGGCGAATTCACCCTCCGCGCTTTCCTTAATGGCAAGCTAGACCTTACGCAAGCCGAAGCCGTGATGGACCTCATCTCCGCAAAAACTCCACTTGCACTCCAAGCCGCCGCTAATCAACTCGAGGGGGAATTAGGACGTCAGGTTTCCTCCTTACGCCAACAGCTTTTGCAAACCCTTGCCCACCTGGAAGCTTGGATTGATTTCCCCTGTCTCTTATA